>NZ_ANAH02000007.1 GCF_000335475.2 Cystobacter fuscus DSM 2262
CCTTTCGGGACCCTGACGCAGTAGTGTTAGCCAGTCGACGAGATGCTTACAGGCCGAGAAAAAGAGCTGCTCAGGGCAGGTCTGTGCACGGCGTACACGCGCCTTCAGTACATAGCGACTGCGCTGAATGAGAGTCGGGTCCAAGGATCCTCCTTTACTTACCTAGCTGACCGAAAATGCGCTTCAGGTGGGCTCGCATTCGATGCATACCACCAAGGTAGTCTTCTAGGTATACGTTCGCGTGGCAGCCACGGCAGATGATGATTTCGCAGCGACGGATTTCGCCCAACCGCACCGGTGTCTCCAGTTCACAACGCGGGCATTGCACGTCAATGACACGGCGATCCATCTCTGGGAAATGGACCTTGACCTGAAAGTTCAGCACGAAAGCACCCGAGCCCGTGCCGGTGCTCTCTCAAAGTTGATGCGACAAACACTTTCTTTCAATGGTTTCACGTGTGGTGATTCCGCAGAGTAACTGGTCGTTGGTGCCGTCGTCCCGTTTAGTCTTTCCACGCAGCAATAGTGGTAATGGTGGTGGGTCATAAGAGTCCGAGCATGCCCTACTAGACCAACATCTCATAAATTTCCTAGGACTAATGCAACCCGCAGTTTTGGCTCCAGACTGGCGTCTCCAATATATCTCAAGCTCGTACAGGAGAAGTGGGGCAATGTTGAAGGTAGGGGGAGCAGAGAGGCAGGCGGAAGACTGTTGACGGGAGCCCAAGAGAAGTGCGCCATGCTGGTGCACTCACCGTGAAGCCCCCTTGGGGATCACGTCAGCCCTAGCCGTCCTGCTAGTGGACTGCAAATGCAGGCGCTAGGTGCTGGCGTACCTGACAACACCCGGTGGGGTGCGCGCTATTTTGGAGCACTTGGAACGACCCACTCGGCCTGCGATGCAGGCCCCGGCGCAGAGGCCAGCACTCGCTCAGACGGACGCCCGATCCACGCCCACCTCGAACACCGAGGCGGACAGCTCCTTCACCGAGAGCTTCACGTCCAGGAAGTGGGCGAACGTCTCGAGCTGGGTGCGCGCATGTCCATCCAGCGGCAGGGTCCGGAACGAGCCCCCACGCGCCAGGGCCAGCAGCAACATGAGCTGATCACACAGGTGCTGCCCCACGGGGACTCCAGCCTCCAGGTAGACCCGCGCCTCCTCCGACACGGTCGAGGCAACGGTCTCCGCGGGCACGCCCCGCTCCCCGAAGCTGGTGAACACCTCGGTGACGTGCTCGCTCTCCACCTCCAGGGACAACGCGTTTCCCGGCCCGGGCGCGCGCTTCAGTTCCTCCACCCGCCGCTCCTCCTCGCTCCAGCCGAGCCTGCGCCCCACTGTCTCCAGTTCCCGCTTCGCCACGTCGAAGGGAACCTGGGAGAACATCGCCGTGGCCCGCCGCCGCACCACGTTTCCCCGCTCCAGCAGGTGCAAGGGCACGAGTGGCGCCGGCTGCACGCTCACGTGGAACTTGCCTCCCCCGGCGGGGAAGAACCCGGGCCGCTCCAGCGTGGCCTCCACCTGTGGCCCCATCCGCCGCACCAGCGGCAGGTACGCCTTGGCCAGGAAGTCGAACGGCGGCGCCGCCGGGTTGTGCGTCCCTCCCTCCAACACCAGCGTGGACGGCCCACTCGCGCTCAAGAGCGCCGGCAACACCGTCTGCAACACCAACGTGGCGCTGCCCGCCGTGCCCACCGCGAAGTGGTAGTCCCCGGGCTTCACGCTCCGAGGCCGGAACGTCAGCTCCTGCGAGTGCAGCTCCGCCCCCTCCACCTCCGCGCCCCCCACCGCCGCCGCCGCCTTCACCGACGTGAGGTGCTGGCGCAACAGCCCCGGCTTGGAGCGCCCCGCGCGGATATTCACCATCTGGAAGGGCGTCCCCGTCACCAGCGCCAGCGCCAACGACGTGCGCAGCACCTGTCCGCCGCCCTCTCCCTTCGAACCATCAATGCGAATCATCTCAACTCCCTCCCTGTACTCCCTCTGCCCGCACGTAGCGACGCCCGCTCCCCCATCCTACTGACCGGAAGGGAAGCGGGCGTCTCGATGTCTCTATCCCCTCATGGCGTCCTCCCGGGTCCAGGGTCCGTGCTTCCCGCTCACCCCTTCACGCACACCACCTGCCGCAGCGTGTGGACGACGTCGACCAGGCTCGCCTGCGCCCGCATCACCTCGTCGATGGGCTTGTAGGCCCCGGGCGTCTCGTCGATGACGTCCGCGTCCTTGCGGCACTCGATGCCCTCCGTCGCCCGCGCGTGGTCCTCCAGTGTGAAGCGCCGCTTGGCCGCTTCACGCGACATCACCCGGCCCGCGCCGTGGCTGCACGAGTGGAAGGACTCCGCGTTCCCCTTCCCGCGCACGATGTACGAGCGCGCCCCCATGCTGCCGGGGATGATGCCCAGGTCCCCCTCGCGCGCCCGCACCGCCCCCTTGCGCGTCACCAGCACGTTCTTGCCGTAGTGGTGCTCCCGCGACACGTAGTTGTGGTGGCAGTTCACCGCCGCCTGCGTGAGCGAGAACTCCGGCAGCTCCCCGCTCGCCTGCAACGCCTCCACGGTCGAGCGAAGCATCAGCTCGCGGTTGGTCGCCGCGTACTCCTGCGCCCAGCCCACCGCGCGCAGGTAGTCCTCGAAGTGCTCCGTTCCCTCGGGCAGGTACGCCAGGTCCGCCTCCGGCAACTGGATGAAGAAGCGGCGCATGTCCTCCTTGGCCAGCTCGATGAAGTGGCTGCCGATGCGGTTGCCCACCCCGCGCGAGCCGCTGTGCAGCATCACCCAGACGTGGTCCGCCTCATCCAGGCACACCTCGATGAAGTGGTTTCCCGTCCCCAGCGTCCCGAGGTGACCCAGGTCCGGGCCCCGGCCCAGGCGCGGGTGCTTCTCCAGGATGGCGTCATAGCCGGGCTTCAGGCGGCCCCAGGCCTCGCGGTGCGCCGAGGGCGCGTCCTTCCACGTGCCCCGGTCATTGCGGCCCCCGTTGTCGGTGCGGCCGTGCGGCACCGCGCGCTCGATGGCCGAGCGCACCCCGCCAAGCGAGTCCGGCAACTGCTCCGCGCGCAGCGTGGTGCGCACGGCGATCATCCCGCAGCCGATGTCCACGCCCACCGCGGCCGGAATCACCGCGCCCGCCGTCGCCACCACGCTGCCCACCGTCGCGCCGAAGCCGCGGTGCACGTCCGGCATCGCCGCCACCCACTTGTGGACGAAGGGCAGGGCCGCCATCGCCCGCAGCTGCTTCTTCGCCTCGTCCTCGAACGGCACCCCCACCGTCCACGCCTTGATGGGCACCCCACCCGCCTCGTTCGTCAGCACCTCGTAGTCGCGCTCGGTCCGCATGGTCTGGTTCCTCGAATCGTCTGCCCGGTCCGTCCCGGGTCACGCGGAGGGGTAGAGCAGGCCGCGTGCCAACCCTCCTTCCCAGGGGAGCGGCGAATCCCCCGGCCCTTTCCTATCCCCTGGGATAAGAACCCTATCCTCATGGCGAAGACGCGAATCCGCGAGACGGTGGTGTTCGGGGTGCTGGGGACCAACCTGGACGCGGGCCGGGGGCCCCGGAGGTGGGACAAGTGGCGTCCCTCCGTGGGGCTCTGTCAGCAGGAGGATCTGCTGGTGCACCGCTTCGAGCTGCTCCATCCCCCCGGCCAGGAGGAGCTGGCTCGCACGGTGGAGCAGGACATCCAGCAGGTCTCCCCCGAGACCCAGGTGCGCCCCACCGCCGTGGGCATCCGCAACCCGTGGGACCTGGAGGAGACCTACGGCGCGCTGCTCGACTACGCCCGCACATACCCCTTCCAGCCCGAGCAGGAGGACTACCTCGTGCACATCACCACGGGCACCCACATCACGCAGATCAGCCTGTTCCTCCTGGTGGAGAGCCGGCACATCCCCGCGCGGCTGGTGCAGACCTCGCCTCCGGCCTCCGGCCGGGACCATGGCGGGCCGGGGACGCACACCCTCATCGACCTGGACTTGTCGAAGTACGACACCCTGGCGAGCCGCTTCCAGCAGGAGCAGCGCGAGGGCCTGTCCTTCCTCAAGGCGGGCATCGACACGCGCAACGCGGCCTTCAACCGGCTCATCGAGCGCATCGAACAGGTGGCCACGAGCTCACGCGCGCCCCTGTTGCTCATGGGTCCTACCGGCGCGGGCAAGTCCCAGCTCGCCCGGCGCATCTACCAGCTCAAGAAGGCGCGGCGGCACGTGAGCGGCCCCTTCGTGGACGTCAACTGCGCCACCCTGCGCGGCGACGGGGCCATGTCCGCCCTCTTCGGCCACGTGAAGGGGGCATTCACCGGCGCGGTGGCGGACCGGCCGGGGCTCTTGCGCCAGGCGAACGCGGGCGTGCTCTTCCTCGACGAAATCGGCGAGCTGGGCGCGGACGAGCAGGCCATGCTCCTGCGCGCGCTCGAGGACAAGCGCTTCCTGCCGGTGGGCTCGGACAAGGAGGTGGAGAGCGACTTCCAGCTGCTCGCGGGCACCAACCGGGATCTGCTCGCCGAGGTGGAGCGCGGACGCTTCCGGGAGGATCTGCTCGCGCGCATCAACCTGTGGACCTTCCGGCTGCCCGCCTTGCGCGAGCGGCCCGAGGACATCCTCCCCAACCTCCTCTATGAGATGGATCAGGCCTCGCAGGCGCTCGGCACGCGCGTGACGATGAACAAGGAGGCCCAGGCCCACTTCCTGCGCTTCGCCACCTCCGCCGAGGCGCGCTGGAGCGGCAACTTCCGCGACCTCAATGCCGCCGTGCTGCGCATGGCCACGCTCGCCCCCGGCGGCCGCATCACCCGCGAGGGCGTGGACGAGGAGCTGGAGCGGCTGCGCGCCGCGTGGCTCCCCACCCCGTCCACCGCCCGGCCCGTCGCGGCGGAGGATCTGGTGACGCGGGTGCTCGGGGAGGACAAGGCCGAGGCCCTGGACCGCTTCGACCGGGCCCAGCTCGAGGAGGTGCTCGCCGTGTGCCGCGAGGCCCGCTCCCTGTCCGACGCGGGGCGCATGCTCTTCGCCTGCTCCCGGGCACAGAAGAAGAGCGTCAACGACGCGGACCGGCTGCGCAAATACCTCGCCCGCTTCGGCCTGGAGTGGAGCGGCGTCCAGGCCTGAGTGAACCACAAGGGGTAGGCGCCACATCCACCCGGGGGGTTGTCACCTGGAGCACGAAGCGACCGTTCCTGGACGACAGTCTCACGGGAAACCTTCATTCACACGCTTCCCAGTCTCGCGGAAATGGCGAAATTTTCCCGGCAACCCACACCGCCGCCGACCTCCCCCAGAGGTACGGCGCCGGCCAGACCAGGAGAACACCATGAAGACGCTCGTGCCGCGCGCAATGCTGTGGGTGGCCCTCGCCATGGGTTGTGGCCCGGTCGAGGAGGCCGCCGCCCCCTCCGAGGCGGCACCCGGCCAGGTGACCCAGGCCATCGAGGACGACAACGGCCTGACCCCCAATGGACTCGCCTTCAACGGGCTCGCCTTCAACGGCCTGGCCTTCAATGGGCTCGCCTTCAACGGACTCGCCTTCAACGGCCTGTCCAGTCCCCTGTTCGCCTCCTGGTTCCGGCTGCACCCCTCCGAGTCCAACCTCTTCATGAAGTACCTGGTGCGCTGCGCCGTGCCCGAGGGACAGACGCGCGGCTATACGCTGGGCTCCACCCGGTACGAGTGGCCCGGCGGCCTGGGGCTGGCACCGGGCTGGGCCAACGGCGCCGCGGCGACCCTGGAGGAGCAGCAGGTCGTCAGCGCGTGCCTGGCGGCCCTCACCAACAAGTATGGGCGCTCGGTCCTCCTGTCGGTGCAGGGCACCAGCGCCAAGGGGGTTCGCATCCCCACGACGAGCGGGGAGCTGGCGGGCTACCCCCTGCGCGAGGCCTGCTTCTTCGGCAACCTCTTCACCGGAGAGGGCCTGTTCGTCGGCAACGACCAGGGCATGCTGGGCGGCAACCGAGCGAGCCTGCGCGCGTGCGCGCTGATGGGAAAGCAGGAGTGCGCGCCGCTCGTGCACGTCGGCAGCTGCCATGAGGTCTGCCAGCACGACGCCACGGGGACCTACTTCACGCGCTGCACCCGCGGTGGTGTCACCTACCACGCGCTCAGCACCCGGCTGCGCACCCAGGACATCTACACCTGTGGGGATGGGCGCTGCCAGTTCCCGGAGACGTGCGCCAGCAACAACGCGGGCACGTCCTGCAAGCAGGACTGCGGCACCTGCGGTTGACGCGGGTGCTCGCCCCAGGGGCGGCCAAAGGAAATTTCCGCCACGAAACCAGCGACGAGGATCTAGGCGGGGGCCGCATTCCTTCCGTATAGGATGCCCCCCGATGCGAACGCGCAGGCCCCTGGCCATCTTCGATGCACTCGCCTCGCTGGCCACCGCCTTCAAGGACATCTTCCCCGGCAGCATCACGTCCACCCTGTCGGCGGACGAGCTCGCCGCCCATGTCGAGGCGCTGGGCACCCGCGCGGCCCTCAAGCCCAAGGTGATTCCGCTCGACGAGACGCGGCTGGGCGCCCTGCTCTACTTCGATGATCAGCCCACCCCCCAGGCCGGCCTGCTCATCGACCTGCGGCGCCCGGTGCGCACCAGCGACAGCCACTTCGCCCGCTCCTTCTGCCGCGTCTTCAACGACGACCTGAACCGCGTCTCCGCCGCCCTGCCCCTCAACGAGCACTGGGCCTCGCTCGAGCAGACCCGTCTGCGCCGCGCCGTCGCGCGCTTCCTCAACTACCGGCCCCAGCAGATGTCCAGTTGGATCCGCGCCGTGGAGGACTCCATGGCCCTCACCTACGAGGGCCGCGCCGTGCGCCACTGCCTCATCGTCGCGCGCAAGGCGCCCAAGCTCGTGCAGAAGCTGCAGAACAAGTTCATCCCCCTGCCGGGCGGCATCTCCATCGAGAACGCGCTGCTGCGCGAGAAGTGGATCCGCACCGTCGTGGACGGCCGCCGCGTCGCCCTGCTCGGCAGCATGCACTCCGGCAGCATCATCGGCTTCATCTCGCTCGCGGAGATGGATCGCCAGGAGGCCGCGCTGCGCTACGCCCCCCACGAGACGCTCCTGCCCGTGCAGGCCGTGCTGTCCCACTCGCCCCATGACGTCGCGCTCGTGGCCTCGCCCCAGGGAGATCTCTTCATCCTCAGTGGCAAGGGCTCCGTCTTCCAGAAGACCCACGGCCACTGGCGCGTGCTGGACTACGCGGCCCTGCACGAGCGCATCTCCATGCGCTTTCGCGAGGACGTCGTCACCGGCGTGCTCCGCGCCGCCATCGATCTGGCCTTCGAGCGCACCGGCGCCCTCTTCTGCCTGCTCGAATCGCGCGAGGATCTCACCGACTTCATCCCCGACCATGGCCACCCGCTCGCCGCCAACTCCCACCTGCGCCGCTCCCTGCGCGGGCAGAACATCGCCGTCTGGGCACAGCGCCAGGTCATCACCGCCGCGGCCACCACCGACGGCGCCGTCGTGCTCGACGCGGACGGCAGCATCCTCGACATCGCCTGCATGATCTCCAGTCCCAAGGAGATCGCCCGCCTGGGGGTGCGCGAGCCCAGCATGCCCGGAGCCCGGGCGCTCGCCGCCTGGCGCGCGAGCTTCCGCGGCGTGGCCCTCAACGTCTCCGAGGACGGCCCCATCACCGTCTACGAGCGGGGCGCCGTCATCGGCCGCATCGGCTGACGCCCCTCCGCCGGGCTCCCGGGCGAGCGCTCCCGCCCGCCCTCCGGCATCCCCCGCGCCGCTCCAGGTCCTCGGGTAGGCTGCCGGCCCCCGGGCCCGCGCGCCCGGCCCTTCCAGGAGTCCACGTGAAGTCCTTCCTCATGGTCGCGGTGGGAGCTGCCCTCTGGGGCTGTTGGTCCCTCTTCCTGCGGCCCGCGGGCCTGTCCGGCACCCAGAGCGCCTTCCTCTCGCTGGTGTTCATGTCGCTGCCGGCCCCCTTCGTGCTGAGCCGCGGGGCCTGGCGCGACCGGCGCGCCACGCTCGCGCTCGGGGTGCTCGCGCTGTGCGACGCCGCCAACGCCGCCCTCTTCTTCGCCGCCGTGCAGCGCGGCCCCGTCGCCGTCGCCGTGCTCACCCACTACCTCGCCCCCCTGCTCATCGCGCTCGCCGCCCCGTGGGTGTTGCGCGAGCGCCGCTCCCCCCGGGCCCTGCTCGGCGCCCCCCTCACCCTGCTGGGCCTCGCGCTCCTGCTGGGCACGCCCCGCGGCGGCCTCGCCGACCCCCAGACAGCCCTGCTCGGCGGCGCCAGCGCCCTCTTCTTCGCGGCCAACGTGCTCTCCATCAAGGAGGCCTCGCGCGCCTTCTCGCCCCTGGCCATCAACTCGCTGCACGCCCCCCTGTCGGCGCTCGTGCTCCTGCTCGTCTTCGGGCGCGACGCCCTTCCCCCCGCCCTGGATGGGCGCCTGCTGTGGGTGGGGGCAGGCGCCATCCTGTGTGGCATCGTGGGCAACTCCGTCTTCTCCGCCGGGCTCAAGGGCGTGCCCGCCGCCGCCGGCTCGGCCCTCACCTACCTGGAGCCGCTGACAGCCGCCCTGGTGGGCTGGGCGGTATTCGCCGAACCGCTCGGTCCCTCCGGGCTCGTGGGGGGCCTCATCGTCCTGGGCACCGGCGTCTGGGTGGCCCGGGCACCCCGTGCTCCCGCCCCGTCCGTCGAGGTGGCGCCGAGCGGGGGATGCACATAAATGGAAGCCGTCCCAAATCCCCGCTTGCGCTCGGGGCCGGGGGAATGGTCCTCTTTTCCCTTCCTTCCACGCCAGTCCGTCTTGCCCCCACGGAAGCAGTACCCGTATGGAACCTTCCATCGACAGCCGTGAGTATCGCGTCGTCTTCTTCTGCCCGACCTCGAGCGCCCAGCTCGAGCACATCGAGGCACCCGTGCGCCGGGTGCTCACGCGCATCTCCGCCCCGCCCGCCGAGCTCGCGCCGCTCGAGGCCGCGGGCACGCTGGGCGAGGCCGGCTGGCGCGTCTACCTCGTGCGCTCCATGACCGAGCGCTCCGCCGCGCACGCCCTCGCCGCCCACGTCACCGAGGCGGCCGCCGCCATCTCCACCGAGCTGGACACCGAGGTGCTCGGGCTCTACGTGGACGTGGGCAGCGACTCGGCGCGCATCTGCCGGTGCATGCCCGAGGAGAACCCCGAGACGTTCAGCGGCCAGCGCCGCAACGTGTTGGATCGCACCGCGGAGTGGTTGGACATCAACCCCGCCCACCTCTCGGCCCTCTTCCAGCTCGCCCTGGACGCCGACGAGGAGGTGGACGCGGAGGACCGTTTCGTGGAGACGAAGCTGCGCGAGGCTCGCGCCTTCATGCAGCGCTACCGCCAGAGCCGATGAGGTCCAGTACCCCGGCGGACCTCGCCGGCCGCTGTCCGGGCTGCTACCTGCCGTGTGCCCTGTGTCTGTGCGCCGAGGTGCCGCGGGTGGACACCCGCACCGGGGTGCTCGTCATCCGCCACCACAAGGAAGCCCACAAGTCCACCAACACGGCGCGCCTGGCGGCGCTCGCCCTGCCCCGCTGCCACATCCTGCCCTACGGAGCGCCGGGCCAGCCCTTCGCGCTGTCGGTGCTCGACGCGCCGGGCACGTGGATCGTCTTCCCGGACGCCCCGCCGCCGCCGCCCGGCTCGCCTCCACCCGAGCGGCTGCTGGTACTCGACGGCAACTGGGCCCAGGCCCGGCGCATGTACCAGCGCCTGGGGTTGAGCCGCATGCCGGGACTGGCCCTGCCCCCGCCCGCCGCGGACACCCGGCGCCTGCGCCGCCCCCCCCACCCCTATGGCATGTCCACGGTGGAGGCGATCGCCGGAGCACTCTCCGTGCTGGAGGGGGAAGAGGTGGCCCGCCCCCTCTACGCGCTGCACGAGCTGATGATCGACCGGGTGTTGGCCGCCCGGGGCCGGCTCTCCGAGGAGGATTGAGCGGGAAGCCCGTTCGCGGCGCCCGCCTGGTGTAGGGTGAGCGCCGTGACGGAGAAGTTGGTCTACGACTACACGATGGAGGCCCTGCTGCGCGTGCTGGGCCAGCCCCTCACGGCCGAGCACCTCACCGGGCTTCGCGCGTTGGGCGTCGATCCCCGCCAGCTCCAGCCAGCCTATCCGGTGGAAAAGTACACCGAGGTGCTCAACTTCATCGTGGCCGAGCTCTGGCCCCGGTTGCCGCGGGAGGAAGCCGGCTTCGAGCTGGGCCGGGCCTTCATGCGCGCCTACCAGCAGACGGCGATGGGCAAGGCGGTGGCCGCGGTGACGCGGGTCATCGGTCCCCACCGCTCGCTCGAGCGGATGAGCCGCAACTTCCGCAGCGCCAACAACTTCACCGAGACGACGCTGCGCAAGGTGGGGCCGAGCCACTACGAGCTGGGGTTCAACCACGCCCGCCACCCGAACTTCTACCGGGGCCTGCTGACCGAGGCCCTGACGAGAACGGGCGCCCGGGAGGTGTCCGTGACGCTGCTGACCCAGGGCGAGGCCGACGAGGCCACCTTCCACATCACCTGGAGGCCGTAGGCCCCCCGGAAAAACCGAGGCCCGCCCCCCGATACCTCTCGGCATCGAGGAACGGGCCACGGAGAAACCCCGCGTGCCCCCCGGCTCGCGGGAACAGGGAGGTGAGACCAAGACGAGGCGCCCACCTCCCGGGGTCGGTGACTCCAGGTCGCGATCCCCCTCGCAACCCGAAACCCCCTTCCCTGTTCCGCGACGCACCATCCCACGCCTGCCTGCCCTCGTCTGTGAAGCCGTTCACTCCCGGAAAGTGAACGGCTTCACACCCGGGGGCCCCCCTCCGCGCGGCGGCGGGGGCGGCGATCAAGCGGAGAGTCTGGGCCCGGACGCACTCCGCCCTTCGGGGAATCCACGGGGGTGAGCTAGCCTGCCGGTGCCGGATGGTCTCCATCCTCCAGGAAGGCACATGCTGCGCACCCTGCTTACCCGATTCATCCTGGCCGCCGGGCTCATCGCCTGGACGGCCTCGGCGGCGCCGACCCCCAACGCCCCCGAGCTTCCCTCCCCCGAGGAGCGGCTGAACCGTCTGGCCCGCTTGTGGGGCCAGGTGAAGTACCGCCACCCCTCCCTGGCCTACAAATCCATCGACTGGGACGCCGCCCTGATAACGGCGCTGCCCCGCGTCGAGGCCGCCAAGGACCGCGCCGCCTACGCCGCGGCCGTCCAGGACATGCTGGAGACGCTCAACGATCCCGCCACGCGGATCCTCCGCCCCGACGAGCGGCAGGAAAGCACACCGGCCGACCCGGCCCGCACGCGCGAGCCGCGCCGGTGGGAGGGCAAGGACGTGCTCGTGGTCAACATGGGCGTGATGCAGCCGACCGCCCCGTTGCGCGAGGAGCTCTCCCGAGCCAAGGCGGTCATCCTCGACCTGCGCGCCCGGGGATTGGATCCGCGCGCCTCCGAGTCCATGCGCCAGGCGCTGGGCGAGGTGCTGCCGCTGCTGCTCACCCAGGAGCTGCAGGTGCCCGGGCCCCGCGCCGTGTACCACTCGGGCTACCGCCCACAGACGATCTCCTCGAGCGGCGACTTCGCCACGTCCTTCCTCTCCTCGACGGGAGAGCGCATCTCGCCCCAGGCCCCCGGCAAGGCCCTGCCCCTGCTCTTCCTTCTGGATGATCAGTCCTCCGTGGACGCGCGCGTGCTCACCATGAAGGCCCAGGGCCTGGCGCAGCTCGTCACCGAGGGCCGCCTGGACGATGGCTCGAGCGTGCAGCGCACGCGGGTGGACCTGGGCGCCGGGTTGACGGCGGTGGTGCGCTTGAGCGAGCTGGGCGTGCCCCTGCGCGCGGACGCCGTGCTGCCCAAGCGCTCGCGCTCGGGCAAGGACGAGGCGCTGCTCAAGGCGCTCGAGCTGGCGCGCAAGCCGGTGCGCGGCAAGGCGCCCAAGGTGCGTGAGGCGGATCTTCCCCCGGGCCGGTGGCAGGCGGACCTGGCGTACGCGGACATGCCCTACCCGGACAAGCCCCATCGCCTGCTCGCGCTCTTCCGGATGTGGAACATCATCGAGTTCTTCTACCCCTACAAACACCTGATGGATCAGGACTGGGACAAGGCCCTCTCCACGTTCCTGCCCCGCTTCTCCAAGGCCAAGGACGCCGCCGAGTACGCGCTCGCGGTGGCGGAGATGAGCACGTGGCTCAAGGACGGACACACCACCCTGCACGGCCATCCCGAGTTGGAAAAGCGCGGCATCGCCGGCGTGCTGGCCCCCTTCGAGACGATGGAGCTGGAGGGCAAGGCGGTGGTGACCCGGGTGTGGGACGAGGCGGCCGCCCCGGGGCTCGCGCCGGGGCAGGTCATCGAGACGTACGAGGGCAAGCCCCTGGCGGAGCGGATGGACGCGCTCAAGCCCTACGTCACGGCCTCGACGCCCACGCACCTGCGCCACCGCCTGCTGGCGCGTGCCCTGTCGGGAGCCGAGGGCACCCAGGCCACGGTGGGCGTGCGCGACGCCGCGGGACAGCGCAAGCAGGTGCGCTTCACCCGGAGCATGGAGTCGTTGCAGAAGCCGCCCACGGGAGATGCCTGGCGCATGCTGGGCAACGGCGTGGGCTACGTGGACCTGACGCGCCTGCGGCCCACCGACGTGGCCACCCTGTTCGAGAAGATGAAGAGCACGAAGGCGCTCGTGTTCGACATGCGCGGCTACCCCAACGGCACCGCCTGGGCGCTCGCGCCGTACCTCAACGCGCGCAAGGCGCCCCACGGGGCGATCATCGAGCGCAACATCGTCTCGTCGGAGGAGTTGGGCGGACGCTACAAGTACTTCCAGCCCCTGCCCCAGGCCGACGTCACCCCCTATGTCGGCCGCACGGTGATGCTCATCGACGAGCGGACCATCAGCCAGGCCGAGTACACGGGCCTGTTCCTCGAGGCGGCCAACAACACCACCTTCATCGGCACGCCCAGCGCGGGCGCCGACGGCGATGTCACCAACATGGTGCTGCCGGGCGGCATCGCGCTGCTCTTCTCCGGCGACGACGTGCGGCACGTGGACGGCCGTCAGTTGCAGCGCGTGGGGCTCAAGCCCCAGGTCTTCGTGCGGCCCTCCCTCGCGAGCGTCCAGAAGGGCCAGGACGAGGTGCTGGAGCGGGCACTCAAGTACCTCGTGAGCAAGGGCGTGGGCGCCAAGGTGACGGGAGGGACGCCGCGGTAGGAGAGCCTCCAAGCGGTCCTCCCCACCCTTTCTGGTTCGCTCTCACCCGAGGCTTCCAGCGGCGGGTTCGATTCCCGCCGCATCCAATAGAGGTTGCCCGCCACCGAGCGCGGCCCCCGGGCGAACTCCTCGACCTTCGCCTCGGAGGCCAGCGCATTTGGGCTGCCCTTCGGCATAAGCCATCCGAGAGGAGCCGCGGTTGCAGCTTGAGGCTACGAAATCAACCCCAGCAGGTGGAAGAACACCAACCCGGGGCCCACGTGTGGTTCATCGGGCAAGTCTGGATCCGGAAACAAGCGACGAGCTTCCTCCGCCACGTCTCCTTCATAGAGCTGTGTTGCCAGGGACACCCAGTCCAAACCCGCGACGCTTGGCTTCAACTCAAGTGCTTTGCGCTGCGCCCACGCGAACAGTTCGTCTTCCCGTGCATCATCACCTGACGACCACTTGATTCGCCAGAACTCGTGCCCGGAATCTGGCGCTGGGGAGCCGAGGTGCATGAGTTCAGCGGAAAGGTCGTTGAAGTCCCGGCGTTCCGCCCACGCTTTCGTACAGTAGAGATCGACCTTGCATCCTACGTAGGCGTCCCATCTGTCGAAAGCTTCCTCTTCCTCGGGAGTCATCGATGAGCGAGGATCAGGGGGTTCATTCATGGTTCTTCCTTCGCCATACGGTTCTGTTTGGCCCACTCATCGGCTGCTTTGTTGTACATATCCGCCGCCTCGCGTGGATATGTCTGCTCGTTGCAGGTGCGCCGAGCAAACAAGACGGCAACGCCTACAGCCGCCTCGCGTCGTTCCAAAGCGCGGGAAGATTCGGCACCCGCCGCCATGAGTTTTTTGTGTAGATTGAATGCTCGACGGATGGCGCAATACTCAAACAAGCGGGCAGCGACACATGCTCGAACGTCCGGATGAAGTCGGGCCATGGCTTCGTGAAGTCGCACTCCCCAAAGAGCGTTGTTCATGGTTTCAGCGCAACGGCGCGTGGCCTCTGTGCTCTCATCCTTCGGTGAAGGAAGTCGGACACCCGCGATCATGGCGGGCATCTCGTCGTATTTTGGCCGCTTGACCGCTTCCACCTCATCCGCAGCCCAGAGACCCGGCCCTGGCGTTGGAGGAAGAATCCGCCGGTTCGGTGAACGATCCACCGGTGCGTCAGGTGGTTGCCACGGCTGTCCGAGCGCCGATGCACCAGCGCCTGGCGGGGTGTATCCGGGATGGGGGAATTGGGGGACGGGAGCCGGCGCAGGAGAGGGAAGCCTGGCGGTCTGATGCAGGTGGGAGAACCCAGCGCCGCCGGTGGCGCATCCGGTCAGGAGCAAGGCGAGAATCTGGTGTTTCATGTCCAGCGCTTTCCGTCCCGCGCTGCGGCCCGGCCCAAGAACGTCGCGCCGTCCGCTCCTTTCACTCCCTGCCGCACGGGCACGGAGCCTCAGCCGAGCCTCGCCAGCGCCGCGCCCATGGCGGACACCACCGCGTTGAGCGCCTTCAGCGGCCGGATCATGACCTTGAACCGGGTGATGCGACCGCTCTCGTCCCATTCGACGATGTCGACACCGTTGACCTGAATGCCACCGTCGAGCGCGCACTCGAACTCCAGCACCGCGGAGCGCTCGCCGCGCCACTCGCTGACGTAGCGGAAGGCGGGGCCGCCGAGCACCTCCGTGGCGGCGGTGAGATACTTCATCGTCACCGCCTTGCCCTCCTGCGGCGTGTGTACCGCGGGGCTCTGGAAGACGACGTGGTCGGCGAGCAACGCGTCGAGTGCCTCGCGCGTTGGCGCGGCCATGTATGCGTGCCAGTCGCGGATAGGATTTGCCGCCATCGGTTCCATCCCGGGAGAGGTGGCGAACTCGGGCAACGCCGTCGCCTCCGTTGTTCGCCTGATGTTCTCACCTCCGGCGAATGCGGACAACCCGAGTGCCCGCCAGCGCGGCACCAAGGCCCTCCTGGAGCACGGCGCGAGCACCCGGGATGTTTTTGCCGCGGCGCCGTGCGGGTGGGTATGTTCGCCCCGTGAGACTCGAGACAACGCTCGTGGGCAACGGCCCCCGCCGCATCGGACTGGTACATGGACTCGGTGTCGACTCGTCCACCTGGGAGCCCTTCATCGAGCAGCTCCGCGCGGCGGGCGAGGTGACGGTCTTCGCGCCCGACCTGCGGGGCCATGGCCGCAGTCCGCGGCCGGACTCGTGGGGGCTCGCCGAGTTCGCCGACGATCTCGTCGAGACCCTCCCGCCCGACCTCGACGTCGTCGTGGGCCACTCGCTCGGAGGCGCGGTGCTCGCGGCCGCGGTGGAGCGGTTGCGGCCCGGCCACGCGGTGTACCTGGATCCGGGCTTCCAGCTGGGCCTGCCGACCTCCGGACTCCGGGGCCGGCTGTTCTGGGCGGCTCCGGCCTTGACACTCGGTGTCGCCGCCCTCATCACCGCGCGCTCGAACGCGGCGGCGCGCAAGGGCTACCCGGAGCGCACGCGGCGCCTCCTCGCGGACGCGACCGCGCGCTTCGACAAGCGGATGGCGACGAGCGTCTTCCGGGACATCGCCTTCCACCCGGTGGTCGCCGCCAGGCCCCTCGTGCCCTCCACCGTCGTGCTCTCCGCGGACAGCAAGGCCGTGTTGCCAGAGGCGCTCGCCACGGCACTGACGGGGTTCGGGTGGGATGTGCGCAGGCTGCCCCACCTGCACCACGACATGCATCTGCAGGATCCGGCGGCGACGTTCGCGCTCCTGCGGGACGTGCTGCTCGGCGAGTGAGTTCCGCGCCGGCCCTTCGATGAGGCGTGCCAGGAGTAGACTTCGCGCTGGCGTGGTCCGGTGTATTTCCCTGGCTCGAATCTGGGCCGCTAGACTGTCCTCCTTCCCTTTGCCAGGAGCACAGCCCATGCCGACCCTCATCGCCGCGCCCACCCGTGTCACCTCCGCGGGCAACAAGCCCAAGCTCATCGACGAGTACATCGGGCGGGTGAACACGCGGCAGGCCGGGCTCAGCGTCGCCCACATGCGCAGCCCGGGCGGCTGGCTCGAGCCCGGACAGACCCCCGAGTTCCAGGAGATGACGGTGGTGCTGCGCGGCCTGCTGCGCGTGGAGCACCGCGGCGGCGTGCTCGAGGTGCGCGCCGGACAGGCGGTGGTGACCGAGGCGGGAGAGTGGGTGCGCTACAGCACCCCCGAGGCCGAGGGCGCCGAGTACATCGCCATCTGCCTGCCGGCCTTCTCTCCCGACACCGTGCACCGCGACGCCTGAGCGAAGCAAGGGCGGCACGTGGAGCGGGACGTGGAGCCCGAGCCGAAGGGCGAGTGGGACCCGGACCGCATCGCCCAGGTGCCGACCAGCCGCCTGAGCAATGCGCTGACGTACAGCCCCTGCGGCGCGCCGGTGCGGGTGGGGGCGAATCCAGGCGCTCGCGCTGCGGCCCCGGGGGCGTTGCTGCGGACCCTGACGAACAGATCTCATCCGGACAAGCCGCCGCGAGCGCGCGGACGCAACCTCCCCGGCGGTCGCGGCTCATGGAGAGCGCGTGCCCCGGTGTGCGAACCTGCTCCTGCTGGAGGGCAGTGCAATGTCCAGACAACGCGTCTGGCTGTTCGTGCCCGGCCGGAGCGTGTGGTTTTCGCGACATTGATTGCCATGGATTGTGTGTGTGGGCCCGTGCTGGTGGTATCGGTGGCGGGACGCTGCCTGGGTGTTCGTACCCGCTGACGAACCCCGGTCCCCACACCACAGGAGCCCCACATGGCGAAGCCATTCGTTACTCCGTCCAATCCCATCGATTTTCCCAATGAGAAACGGAGGCAGAGCACCCTGAACCCTCAGTGGACAATCAGCCTCACGGACTTCACCCACCCCGTGTGAACGCCACCGCTGGCCAGGAAGGAACACATTCATGTCCTCACTTCCCGTTTCACTCGGGCGTCTGGCTCTCCCGGGGCTCCTCGTGCTCGGAGCTTGCGTCAACCGTCCCTCCAACCAGGAACCACAGGCGGGCACCGAGGCCCAGAAGGCGCCGCCGAAGGCGCCCCCGGAGATCAAGGCTCCCTCGACCGGTAAACGCGCCCCGTGGTTCTCGTGCAGCGGCACCCAGAACATCCATTTCGGCCCTGGCATCCCGCCAGACATGAGCCGTGTCTCCAGTCAGCTCGACGCGAACTGCTTCGCCTGGGCGGAGTTCATCTCCCTGAACTGGCCGTCCGCCGCCATGGGTGGAACGGCGGACGCCTTCTTCGGCACGCCCGGCGATCTCGGATCGGTTCAATGGCAGACGTTCATGAGCAAGCAGCAGCTCTTCCCACCAGAGGGGGGGACGCCCCCTCCCTGGGGCACACCGCCGAGTATTTCAGAGGACTGTCTGGCCGAGGCGAACGTCAGCTCCCAACAGGCCAGATCCATGTTGGCGCTGAACGTGGTCTCGAAGTTCGAGACCCAGTTCACCTCGGGGAGCGGCAATCAGGCGTTCCCGCTCGCGCTCCCCTCGTGGCTGGGGGCCGCCCATGGCACCAACGTCTGGTATGACGTCCGGGTCAGCCAGCCAGAATACGCGTACATCGTGGACGAGGGGCTCTACAACGCGGCCAACCAACAGGCCCTGGTGGACGGGGGCACGGGTCGCCCCCTGGTGAACCCGATGGGCTCCCGGCAGGCGAATACGATTGGTTCTCTCGAGCTGAAGGCGGCGTGGATGGAGGTACCCAATCCCGCGGACGGCCGGTGGAACGCATACAAGCTCTCCCCGGCGGTGGTGGTGGAGCCGACGACCCAGAAGTGCCGGGCCACCACGGTGGCACTGGTGGGCTTTCACATCGTCCACAAGACGGTCTCCCAGCCCACCTGGATATGGGCGACCTTCGAGCATGTGAACAACGCGCCCGATCACGGCGCGGACCCCGGGACGACGAGCTGGAACTTCTACGATCCCCAGTGCAGGCCGCGGACGATCGAGCTGGACAAGTCCTGCTCGGTGGATGGCAGCACCTCGGTCACGGTGGACTGCACGCCGAACGTGTCACCCCCCTACTGGCTCGGCGAGGGTTGCCCCGCTCCCGTGCCCATCCAGGTGACCCGGCTGACACCCATCGATCCGGCCGCGCGGACCGCCAACCAGACCGTCCAGGCCGCGATCGCCCAGAACTACCCGGACTCCGTCTGGAAGAACTACATCCTGGTGAACACGCTCTGGTCCACGGCGCCAGGTCCGAATCCCACGACGCCCGTCAAGACCCCGCTGCCCTTCACCGGTGCGACTCCGCCCCTCAACGTCCCCATCGCCAACACGACGATGGAGACGTACATCCAGACGGGCTCGCCGGAAGAGGCGAGCAACTGCATCAATTGTCACAAGAACGCGAGTATCGCCGGGGACTCGGAGTGGGCCTCCGATTACAGCTTCCTCTTCGGATTGGCGAGTGCGTCGCCGCCACCCGGCAGGCCGCTGAAGCTCAGGAGCCTCGTGCCAGGCAAACCACCGAAGGTGGTGTACCCACCGACGATGCGGCGGATTCTCCGCTGAGTGCCAGGAGGAGTCCGGGAGCCAGGTGGACTCCCAGGCCTCTTCCGGCCTGCCGGGCCAGTGACGCGCCCCCGGGGGGCACACCGCCGGACTTCGCCCCGGCTCAGGGTGACGTGGACACGGAGCGGGTGGCCTGCTCGCCCCGGCGCAGGGGCCAGAGCAGCGCCACGAAGGCCACGGAGAGGACCGTGCCCAACAGGAAGACCTGGGCATAGCTCCACCCGAACCGGGTCGCGAGCAGCCCCGCGAGCGGCCCCCCGGGGGACTTGCCCAGCACCTCCACGCTCGCGAGCAGCGTGTAGTGCGTGGCGCCAATGCGCCGATCCACCCGCGACATCATGAACGCGAAGACGGCCGTGGTGAGCACGCCCCCGAAGAAGTGCTCCGCCACGGTGACGGCGATGACGCCTTGGGCCGAGGGGGGATGCAGCGCCAGCCACCACTCACCCCCGAGCGGGATGACACGCAGGCACGAGGCGAGCGCCAGCGCGCCCAGCAGGGGCATCCGGGCCGCCAGCCAGCCCCCCGCCGCCGAGCCGAGCAACGACGCCACCATGCCCCAGGTGCCTACCCACTGGCCGATCTGCGCGGGCGTGAAGCCCATGTCCACGAGGAAGGGCTTGAAGAGCACGTCCACCAGGGTCTCGCCCAGCTTGTAGGTGGCGATGAAGAGCAGCACCCAGCCCGTGCCCGGCAGGCGCCATGCGGCGGCGAGCCGCTCGCGCACCTCGTGCCACGACGGGCGTTCCCCCCCGCCCACCCCCTCCGCGCGCCGGGGCTCACGCGTCAGGGCCACCAGTCCGAACACGCCCAGGGACAAGGCGGACATCACCAGGAAGATGCCCCGCCAGCCGAGCGAGCCGCTCATCCACACCAGCAGCCCGCCTCCGGTGAGCATCCCCAGCTTGTAGCCCACCACCTGGGCCGAGTTGCCCCAGCCCAGCTCATGGGGCTCCAGCAGGTCCACCGCGAACCCGTCCACCGCGATGTCCTGCGTGGCCGCGAACAGGTTCATCAGGAAGACGAGCCCCAACAGGGCCTTGAGCGCGTCGGGCACCGGCACGAAGGCCGCCAGGGCGCAGGTCGCCGCGAGCCCCAACTGCATGGGCAATATCCACGACTTGCGCCGCCCCACGCGCTCCGAGCCATACCGGTCCACCAGCGGCGCCCACAGGGCCTTGCCCATCCACGGCAGCGACAGCAGGCCCAGACTGCCGATGACCATCAGCGACACACCCTGCGTGCGCAGGTACACCGGCAGCGCGGTGGTCTGGAAACCGAAGGGCAGCCCCTGCACGAAGTACAGCGCGCTGAGCAGGGCCACCTTGCGAGACCGGGACGAAGTAGGCGTCACGCCCCGGACGCTAGCGGAGAATTCAGCGCGCGCCGAACGTCTTCACCATCTTCGTGTAGACGCCCATGATGAGCAGGGGCCCCACCCACATGCTGGTGAAGCGGGCAGCGCGCTCGTGCCCCGTCAGCTCCGCGCCCAGCGAAAAGGCCATCGAGCACAGGCTGGCGAACAGAAAGACATCCGAGGGGATCTTCGCCGCCTGTTGCTCCAGGAGCCGGGTGAGGGAGTTCTCCGCGTGCTCGGCCCGCATGACCGCCGCCGCCCGGTATTCCTTCATCGACCGATGACTCGCCGGATTCGTGTCCTGCCGCATCCCGCCTCCCCCATGTGACGAAGCCGGTGTGGCTCCGTGCGCCCCTGGCGCTGCGTACCATATTAAGTCCTCCCTCCCGGAGGGCGAGGGGTGGAGGGGAGGGGCATGCAAGCGAGCGAGCAGGTACACGAGGGGTTGTTATTCGCGGCGGATGGAGCGGGTCCCCTGCTGCAGCGCGACTACTGGGGACTCATCGATCGCTGCGCGAGTTCGCCCACGGAAGTGATGGAGTGGGTGGCCTTGCACTTCGGCGAGTTCGCCCCCAAGGAGCTGTGTGTCTTCGAGCGGACGGGAGACCCCGACGGGCCCCTGAAACTGGGAGAGGAGATGGAGGTGCGCATCCGGGGCGCGGGCCGGTGCCACGTGCGCGTCATCCACCAGGATCGCCAGAGCTTCACCCTGGGCACCCTGCCCGGCCACCCCGAGGCGGGACGCATCACGTTTGGCGCCTACCGGAATGAGCGGGGCGACGTCATCTTCCACATTCGAAGCCGGGCACGCTCCGGCTCGCCAATCATCTACCTGGGGTTCTACACCGGCGGCGAGGCCATGCAGACGAACACCTGGACGGACTTCGTGAACAACGTCGCCCTCACCGTGGGTGAGGGAATCATCGGCTTCATCCACGCGGACACGACCGTGATGGAAAAGGAGCACGAGGAAGAGGACGACGTCCAGGGCCCCACCTATCTCGCACGGGGAGACGAGACATGACGAACGTCGAGTGGCGCTTGATGTCGGGCTGGTCGGACAAGGAAGTGATGGAGCGGCTCGCGCGCGCATCCACCCTGCCCCTCAACTTCGAGGTGCAAGAGAAGGACATGACGCTCGACAACGGCTGGAGCCAGGTGGAATCCCAGGCCATCATCGGCTGTGACGCTCCGGGCCCGCCGAAGGAGGGAGACGCGTTCCACAAGCTCAAGGAAGCCGTGGCGCGCATGGGCTTCTCCGACCCGCGCATCGTGCACGGACACTTCAGCGACGCCATGCCGCTGCTGGGCCGGCCGATGATGCTCGAGCTGCGGCCCCTGGTGGGCCTGCGCTACCTCTGTCCGGTGCGTGTGCGCGCCGTGCGCTCCGAGGTGGATGACGAGCGCACCGTCTACGGCTTCAGCATCGACACGCTGCAGGGGCACGTCGAGGCGGGGCGTGAGTGGTTCCAGCTCAGCAAGGATCACCGCACGGGCGAGCTGCGCTTCCACATCCGCGCCGCGTGGCGCGAGGGACAGTTCCCCAACTGGTGGAGCTACGTGGGCTTCGAGCTGGTGGGCCGCCGCTACCAGCGCGCCTGGCACCACCTGGCCCACATGCGCTTGAGGGAGCTGCTGCGCGGCGGCTACCTGGAACAGCACCCGGACGCCCATGCCCTGCAGGAGGCGAACCTCCGGGTGGGGCGGCTGCCCGTGCAGTTCGCCTCGCAGCGGGGCCTCAGCCGTCGGCTGATGGGGGTGGAGCACGAAATGGAGCGGGACCAACGGGGCAACGGGTGGAACACCCTGGGCCTCGGAGTGCTCGCCGGCATGCGCAGCTTCAGCGCCCCGGCCCTGCTCGGCTTCCACTTCTCCCGCGAGCCCCGGACCGCGCCCTCGGGAAGTCTGGGACTGCTCGCCTCGCCCCTCGTGTCGCGCGCGCTCGCGGCGCTGTCCGCGGGCGAGGTGGCCGCCGACAAGACGCCGTGGATGCCCGCGCGCATCTCCCCGCCCGCGCTGGTGGGCCGGGCCCTCTCGGGCGCGCTGGCCGGGGCCGCCGTGGCGCCACGACGCCAGCTCACCCCGCTCCACGCGGTGCTCGGCGCCGCGGCGGCGGTGGCCTCGTCCTTCACCTTCTACGCACTGCGTCGGTTCATGACGCGCCGGCTGGGCGTGCCCAACGCGGTGGCGGGACTCGCGGAAGACGCCGTGGCCGCCGCGCTTGGGGGCAAGCTGCTCGCCGCACTGCGGTGACATCTGGCACCGGGACCCGTGATCCTCCCCCTGCCGGGTCTCGGGGGGTGGTGGCTCGAGTCACACCCTGGTGACTGGAGTCATCAGGGGAAAAGGAGTAAACTGGGTATCTCCCGAAATCGTCCCGAGGAAATTCGGGACCTTATCCCACGGGGAGCGCTGGCACGGCCATTGCTCAATACCCCACCGAAGGCCGAGGGGAACACGGCTCGTGTCCGTGTGCCCGACTGCCACCTCTGAATCCGTAGCGCTCCCCACTCCTGCTTCGAGGTCGTGACCATGCCCAACCAGGTCCGGTATCCCCCCGCTCCTCCCGGCGCCTACCCCGCGCATCGGCCCTATGCCCAGGAGCCCGACGACTATCCCGGCTATCCCGGCGGCCACGCCGGGCCCGCGCATCGGCCCCATCATGCCCAGGAGCCCGACGACTATCCCTATCCCCCCAATCATTGGGCGAATACGAACCGGCCCCCGCCCATGCACCCGGCGGCCCAGGACGACTTCCGTGCCAGACAGCCCGCCGCCCCGGCCGCCCCCAGGCGCCCGGAGGTGACCCACACCAGCAACTCGCCGGAAGAAGCCAAGGCGAAGATCAAAGCGGGCGTGGACGGGCTGCGTCACTTCGAGCCCCACGCCGGCAAGCTCTTCCACTCCACCTCCTCGAAGTCGTGGGAGGGACTGGGCCAGGCGGGGGGCCTGGTTCCCGCCACGATGCTCAAGAACTACAACATCAAGCGCGCGGCGGGACAGGGGGACACCATCATCCCCAAGGAGAAGCCGGCCGTCTATTTCGGCCAGGGCTCCGAGGGCCTGGGGACCGCCATGTCGTTCTTCGATCTGTACAAGACCTCGGTCGCCATGAGCCCGCACCTGTACAGCAACCAGCAGCTGAACGACAAGCTCGCCAAGACCCGCTACATCGTCAGGAACTGGGATGTCGGCGACAGGAACTTCCAGTCGCATGACTACATCGCGAAGCTGTCCCTGGAGCAGGCCCGGAGCCACCTGCGGCAGCTGGAGACCGAGAAGGAACTGCGTGATTCGATGCCCCACCGGCCGAGGAACGCCCAGCCCTACCCGGTGATGTTCGAGTTCAATGCGGACAACGGCCGTGAAGTGATAACGCCGGAGAAGGTGACGGGGACGGGTCGCAAGAGCATGGTCGGAGAAGTGGTCGTCCCGAGACCCGTCATGTTCAGGGATCACCTCAAGCGGGTCTTCGTTTCGGTCGACAACCTCGAGCATGCGCAGAAGCAAATGGACCGGATTCTCGGTCGCGGTCACTCGGTGGAGGTGGTTCCCATGGAGTCGCTGACGCAGACGCTGAATTATCGGCGGACCGAGGGACGGGATCCCAAGAAGGCGAACAAGGCAAAAGCGACGATCGATAACAGGAACGAGAGCACCTACAACACCGAGATCCGGGAGGCCCGGATCGCGGAGCTCTACGACCAGGCCGCGGCCAGCCTCCCCAGCCGGCGCTGATTCCCCAGTCCCCTTCTTCCCAGGAACATCCCAGCCATGACGACCATTCTGCGTGCAGTTCCCAAGGCCGGCGAGGACTACCCCCAGGGGATTGCCTCCGAAATCAGCATCACCGCCGACGGCCAGCTCCAGGTGAAGTGCGACGACGACGAAACCTACGAGTGGATGACCACCCTGCTGGCCGAGAGCCTCTTCGTCGAGGGCCCCAAGCTCAAGCGCGGCGCGGATGGCAAGCTCTCCAAGGACCCCGCCATCCGCAGGTACAAGCTCGAGGGCTACGTGGACCTGGCCCAGCCTCCCCAGCAGGTGTTGCAGGCCATTTGCGACGGCCTCGAGGCCTCCGACCGCTTCGAGCTGTCCTGGGTGAACTGAGCCCGCCAGCGGCTCGAGTCACCACCCTGGTGACTGCTGTCACCAGGGAAGAAGGGGAAATCGGGACACCGTAGGAACCCTTCCCAGTAAATCCGGGCCCTTGCTCCTCGAGGGAGGCTGGCACGGCCATTGCTCAATACCCCACCGAAGGCCGAGGGGAACACGGCTCGTGTCCGTGTGCCCGACTGCCACCTCTGAATCCGTAGCGCTCCCCACTCCTGCTTCGAGGTCGTGATCATGCCCAACCAGGTCCGGTTCCCTCCGCCGCCTCCCGGCGCCTATCCCGCCCCCGCGCATCGGCCCCATGCCCCGGAGCCCAACGACTATCCCGGCGCGCTTCCCCCCAATCATTGGGCGAATGCGCCCCAGCCCGCGCACTACCCGCCCCCCGCGGCACCCATGCCCCCGCCCCGGGACAACTTCCATGGCCACCAGCCCGGCGCGGCGGCCCCCAAGCGCCCCGAGGTGATCCACACCAACAACTCGCCGGGAGAGCGCAAGGCGAAGATCGACGCGGGCGTGCAGCAGCTGCGCCACTACACCTCCCACGGCGGCAAGCTCTTCCACTCCACCTCCTCGAAGGCATGGGAGGGGCTGGGGAAGACAGGGGGCCTGGTTCCGCCCACGATGCTCAGGAACTACGGCGTCAAGCGCGTGACGGGCGAGGGCGACGTGAACGTCCCGGGAGAGAAGAGTTCCGTCTACTTCGGCCAGGGCTCCCTGGGGCTGGGCAGGGCCCTGGGCTACTTCGAGCTGAACCAGAAGTCGACCAACTTCAGCCCGCACCTGTACGGCGGCAAAGAGCTCCATGAGGAGCTGAGCAAGACTCGCCACATCGTCAAGAACTGGAACCTGCCACGAGGGGAAAGCTTCCGTAACAGCAACCTCACCGTGGACCTGAAGCAGGCCCAGAGCCGTCTGCGCCAACTGGAGACGGAGAAGGAACTGCGTGATGCGCTGCCCCACCGGGCGAGGAACACCCAGCCCTATCCGATGATGTTCGACCTCGTGATGGGGGATAGGGGCGAGAAGAAGGTGAATCTGGATCACCGCTTCAACGATGGGTCCGGAGAAGTGATGGTCGACCGGCCGGTCATGTTCAAGGATCACCTCAAACGGGTCTTCGTTCCGGTCAACAACATGGAGCATGCGAAGAAGCAACTCGACCAGATGCTCGGCCGCGGTCACTCGGTGGAGGTGATTCCCATGGAGTCGCTGATGCAGACCCTGCGCTACCAGCGGGACGAGGGGCGGGATCGCGAGAAGGCGAGCAAGGCGGCCACGTCGCTCCAGAACAAGGAAATGACGTTCAAGGGAATCACGCAAGCGGAATCCGCGATCGCGGGTCTTTACGACCAGGCCGCGGCCAGCCTGCCCCTCAAGGGGTACTACTGAGTCCCCAGCCCCCTTTTTCCCAGGAACCTCACAGCCATGACGATCATTCTGCGTGCAGTTCCCAAGGCGGGCGAGGACTACCCCCAGGGGATTGCCTCCGAAATCAGCATCACCGCCGACGGCCAGCTCCAGGTGAAGTGCGACGACGACGAAACCTATGAGTGGATGACCACCCTGCTGGCCGAGAGCCTCTTCGTCGAGGGCCTGGGCTTCCCCAAGCTCAAGCGCGGCGCGGATGGCAAGCTCTCCAAGGACCCCGCCATCCGCAGGTACAAGCTCGAGGGCTACGTGGACCTGGCCCAGCCTCCCCAGCAGGTGTTGCAGGCCATTTGCGACGGCCTCGAGGCCTCCGACCGCTTCGAGCTGTCCTGGGTGAACTGAGTTCGCCGGCGGCTGGAATCACCGCCCTGGTGACGGCTGTCACCAGGCCGGGCCTCCACCCCTCCGGGAAGGGATGGTACCCTCGCGCCTGATACCCCGCCGACGACGGGGCCCTCCTGTTTCGAGGTCATGACCATGCCGCCCCCCACCCGGTTCCCCCCGATTCCCGGCGTCAGGTACGTCCCCGCTCGCGAGGTGAGGCCCCAGCCCCTCGACATCCCCAGCTCCTCGATTCCCGGCGTCAGGTACGTCCCCGCTCGCGAGGTGAGGCCCCAGCCCCTCAATTCCTCGATTCCCGGCGTCAGGTACGTCCCCGCTCACGAGGTGAGTCCCCAGTCGCCCACCTCCCCATCGCCCCACGTCTCCCCGTCGCCCGCCTCCCCGTCGCCCCACGTCTCTCCGTCGCCCCACGACAACTTCCAGGAGGGACCGCTCCACGCCCACTCCGCGCCTCCCGTCCTGGTCGCCCCCAAGAGCACCGCGGCAACCCATACCAGCAACTCGCACCAGGTCCGCGGCGCGAAGATCGACATGGGCGTGGAGCAGTTGAGCGGCTTCACTCCCCACGACGGCAAGCTCTTCCACTCCACCTCCTCGAAGGCGTGGGAGGGGCTGGGGAAGGCAGGGGGTCTGGTTCCGGCCACGATGCTCAAGGACTACGACATCGAGCGCGTGACGGGCGAGGGCGACATCTTCGTCCCCAAGGAGAAGGGGGGAATCCACTGCGGCCAGGGGGACCTGGGACTGGGCAGGGCCATGGCGTACTTCGAGCTGACCCAGGACTCGTCCCATTTCAGCCCGCACCTCCACACCAACCAACAGCTTCACGCGGAGATCAAACAGGCTCGCCACATCATCAGGAACTGGGACATCAACGGAAGCTTCTACCATCAGGACAACAGCAGATCGACCCTGGGCCTGGAGCAGGTGAGCAACCGTCTGCGGCAACTGGAGACGGAGAAGGCCCTGCGTGACACGATGCCCCAGCGTCCGAGGAACACCGAGCCCTACCCGATGATGTTCGAGTTCGGCACGAGCAACGGCGCCAGGATGTTGCGGATGGATCGGATCTCTCCCCGTATTGGAGAAGTGGCCGTCAAGGAACCGGTCAAATTCGAGGAGAACCTCCATCGGGTCTTCGTTCCGGTCGACAACCTCGAACATGCGCGGGGGCAACTCCACCGGATGCTCGGCTCTCGTCATTCGGTGGACGTGATTCCCTACGAGTCCCTGCAGCAGACGCTGCATGACCAGCGGAACGAGGAGCGGGATCCCGACAAGGCGTACAGAGCCAGGGCGGCGCTCCACAACAAAGCCGGCACGTACAAGGCGATCTCCCGGAGTGAGGCCGAGATCGGGGAGCTTTACGACGAGGCCGCGGCCACGCTTCCCCTCAGGACTCCGAACTACTGATTTCCCCCTGCTCCGAGTAACATCGCGGGCATGACCCCCATTCTCCGCGCGATCCCCAAAGCGGGTGAGGACTACCCGGAAGGGCCTCCCATCGAAATCAGCATCAGTACCGATGGTCAGCTCCAGGTGAAGTGCGACGACGACGAAACCTACGAGTGGATGACCAACCTGCTGGCCGAGAGCCTCTTCGTCGAGGGCCTGGGCTTCCCCAAGCTCAAGCGCGGCGCGGATGGCAAGCTCGTCAAGGACCCCGCCATCCGCAGGTACAAGCTCGAGGGCTATGTGGACCTGGCCCAGCCCCCCCAGCAGGTGCTCCAGGCCATCTGGGACGGCCTCGAGGCCTCCACTCGCTTCGAGCTGTCCTGGGTGAGGTGAGGCAAGAGCAGCCCAGGCGCGACCGTCACATCCAGCCCGCGTCCACTCCATCACCGCGAGCAGGTGCGGGGCTCCGGGGGAGCCCCACCCCTGGCGCACGGGAGCGGATCGCACATGTCCTTGAAGCGATATGGAGTCTTGAAGGGAATGGCCGTGGGACGCCGCCTCGGAGCGGGTCCCAGCCCGCATTACCAGGTGCACCTCGTCGACGAGCAGCGGGACTACCGCATCGCCATCAACGTCCGCTCGAAGCTCTTCCCCTCCGAGTTGGAATACTTCATCGACGAGCACTTCCAACATCCCCAGCTCGAGCGCCTGGGGGAGCTGCCCCTCGGCTTCACCCCGCTCGACAGCACCCCGGGCGGACTGGCGCTCGACTACATCCGCGGCAACCTCTTCGAGCCCTGGCGGATGCGGCCCCTGCCGCACGAGGTCCCCGGCCCGGACAATGACTTGAACGAGAAGCTCGACCACTTCTGCCAGCGCGCCATGGTGGAGGAGGAGGCGTTCCTCTACGCCTTCGGTGAGCGCTGGGGCCCCGAGAACAAACGGGACAAGTACTTTGGCTTCAGCCCTGGCAATGGCATCCACGACATCCACATGAACCAGGGCAACCACGCCGACTTCGCCGCCCAGGATGGGACCTGGCAGGATGGTGGGCTGCTCTTTCACTTCCCAGCACAACGGCAGTGGGTGGCCGTCTTCCTCAAGTTCCAGTCGCAGGCGTGGCACACCGACGACCGGACGGGCCATGCGCTCACCGCGGCTCCCACCGAGCCGGCCGTGGAGACCGGCACGGGCTCCGGGCCCGCCCCCGCTCCCGAGCCCACCGCCGAGCAGCCAGATGGGCTGGTGCGCATCGTCGCGGCCCTCGTCAACGACACCCGCTCGCCCGAGCGGGAAACCGTGACGCTCCTCAACGCCTCCGCGCACCCCCTCTCCCTCGAGGGCTGGGCGCTCGCCGACGCGCACAAGCGCAAGCATCCGCTCGACGGGGAACTCGCCCCGGGCGAAACCCGGGTGGTGCGGGTGGGCAAGCCGATGGAGCTGTCCAACCAGGGCGGCCTCATCACCCTGCTGAACGAGCGGGGGTTGAAGGTCCACGGCGTCTCGTACTCGCGCGAGCAGGCCCGCCGGCCGGGTTGGTCCCTCGTCTTCTGAATCCGGGAGCACGCCATGCGGAGCAAGCAACGAGCAGGTCCCCTCTCCGTCCACGCCACCGCGGGCACGCACGTGGTGCTGCTCGGCATCAACCTGCGGGAGCGCAACCTCGCGAGGCTCCTGGGCTTCGCCATCGAGCGGACCGATCACACGGAGAACGAGCGCCACTGGCTGCGGGGCTTCCGGACCTTCGAGGACACGGAGCCCCGCCTGGCGGCGGGTGACTCCGTCTCCCTGCGCATGCATCCACTGCAAGGCTTCCTGTGGAGCGACTTCACGGCCAAACCGGACCACCGCTACACGTACCGCGTCGTCGCCCTGCGCGGCCGCCCCAAGCACCTGGAGGAGAGCCAGGAGGTCGAGGTCCAGGTGACCACGGAGACCGAGCACGACGGCACGCACTCGGTGTACTTCAACCGCGGAATCGCCGGCTCCCAGGCGTACGCGGTGCGCTTCGGCAACCGGCATCCGGACGACGTCCCGGGCGGCCAGGCCTACACCTGGCTGTCCCGGGGGCTCGTCGAGGCGGTGTTGCACTTCATCGCCCAGGCGAAGAACTCGAGCTGGAGCCTCCGGGCCTCCGTCTACGAGTTCACCGCTCCCTCCATCCTCCAGGCCTTCGCCCACGCGAAGGCCCGGGGCGCCGACGTGCGCATCGTCTTCGACGCCAAACGCAACCAGCGGCCTGGAGCCGACGAGGAACCGCATGGAAATCCGCGCGACCGCAACCTGACGGCCATCGCGGCGGCGGAGCTCCAGTCGCTCACCATCCCGAGGGAGAGCAACGCCCACTCCATCGCCCACAACAAGTTCATTGTCCTGCTCCACCGAGGCGAGCCGGTGGCCGTCCTCACCGGCTCCACCAACCTCACCCCGGGAGGTCTCTACGGCCATTCCAACGTGGCGCATGTGGTGCGTGATCCGGCCATGGCCACCGCCTTCCTGCGCTACTGGGAGCAGCTCGCGGACGACCCGGAGGCACGCACGCTGCGCCGGTGGACGGAGCAGGCCACGCCCGTGCCGCGCGTCCCGCCTCCTCGCGGCTGCACGCCCCTGTTCAGCCCACGCGCGTCGCTGGACGCCTTGAAGTGGTACCGGGACCGGATGCGCGAGGCCCGGAGCGGCGTCTTCCTCACCGCGGCCTTTGGCGTCAACGATCTCCTGGAGGAAGTGCTCGCCGAGGACGTGGACTTTCCGCGCTACGTCCTGCTGGACCGGGAGGATGACCAGATGGAGCTGCTGCGGCGCGACCGGGACAACCGCATCGCCGTGGGCTCCGTGCTCCAGGGGGACGTCCTGGAGCGCTGGGTGCGCGAGCGCACGGTGCCGGGACTCAACGGACACGTGAAGTACATCCACACCAAGTACCTGCTCATCGATCCACTCGGTCCAGCCCCCCTGGTCATCACCGGCTCGGCGAACTTCAGTGATGCCTCGACGCGCGACAATGACGAGAACATGCTCGTCGTCCGCGGCGACACGCGCGTGGCCGACATCTACCTCGGCGAGTTCATGCGGCTCTTCAATCACTTCTTCTTCCGCTCCTCCGTGGCGAACCGACCCTCGCCCCGGCGGAACCTCTCGCCCGATGATGCCTGGACCCGGGCGTACTATTCCCCCGGCTCGTTCAAGAGCCGGGAGCGTCTGCTCTTCGCGGGGGAAACCCGAGGCACGCGCGGCGCTGCCCGATTCCCAGCTCCAGGAGCATGAGGCCAGGCCAGGCACACCCTGGCCATAATGTTATACGAGCAACGACAGTTCAGCGGTGTCGCCCTGTCATCGAGAGTTGTTCCAGTCTCATTTCATGAGAGGAACCGAGGGAGCAGGCACCCATTCCGTCCTCACCGTGTCCGTGGCGATGATGTTATTGACGCGCCGGTAACAACCCTCTCCCGGACGGTGTCCATGAAGAACAAACTCATCGGTTCGTTGGTTCTGGCGTGCAGTTGGCTCGGTCCCATCGCCTGCGCTGGCGACACGCCCACGCCCGCCGCCCAGGGCGGCGACACCTCGTCGGCGCCGCAGGTCCCGGCTCCCAGCAGCCCCGCCGTCGACGCCGTCGCCAGTTGCAACATCACCCAGGATCGCGTGCGGATCACCGAGGTCGATGTCGGCGCGACGGTCGTGAGCAACGAGGACGAGGTCGCCCTCAAGCCCCTCGTCATCTCCCCCATTCCCTCCGGCGGTTCACGTCTGGCCTGGATGGGCAATGACGGCAAGGTGCACATCACCCAGCTCGATGCGAGCGATCGCCCGGTGGGAACGTCCTTCGGCCTGCCGGCGAATGATTTCGCCGACCTGTACGCCGACAACACCGGTGGCACGCTGTTGCTGACACGGAATGCGAAGGGAGGAGGCACACTCAACTGCGGCGCACCGACCAACCTCTGTGGCAGCCCTCCCAACCCGCCCGTGCCCTGCTACGACATGTACATGGTGCGCTTCGACGGCACCACCGAGACGTGGGCCACCGTGCTGACGAGCTCCAGCGAGACCCTGCCGCCCTACTCCACCGGACCCACGGGCCCCAGCGTCTACATGATCTGGTGGTATGCCCACCACGGGCGCATCGCGTTCGACGGCACGCGCTACGCGGGGTACTTCGGCGCCGCGATCAGCGTCTCGCAGAATGGCTGCATCAACATCCACCAGGGCGACCGGATGAAGGTCGTCGGCACCGACGGAAAGCTCCAGTCCGGCGGCTTCGATTGGGGTTGCAGCCACAGCGGTTATGAGCGGCTCATCTGGGATCCCACGGCCCGCAAGTTCGTCTCCATCTGCAAGACCGACAACAACAACCGGATCGCCTTCGCCCCCACCTACAAGACCATCCAGCCCGTCGATCTCGCCTACTCGAACCTGGGCAACATGGTGACGGCCACGGGCGGGGGTTACTGGCTCACCACGAGCAACATCCGGTCCGGCCAGACGCCCAATGCCAACGGGCTCGCGGACGTGCACCTGCTGCACTTCGTGGACGGAGCCCCCGACAAGGACCTCGTCCTGGCGAGTGATGCGGGGCTCAACAACCGCGCCCCCCATCTGGCCGCCTATGGCCAGAGCCAGCTCCTGGCGGCCTGGGAGACCTCGACGCGGACGGGAGACCTGGTCCGGAGCGATACCAGCCGCAAGCTCTACGTCCAGGCGCTGGATCGCGCGACCGGTGCCGCGAATGGCCCGGCGCTGCAGGTCGATGTGAAGGGCAACCGCTACCAGGACTTCGTGGCCTTCCCGGACGGCAGCGTGGCCTTCGCCGCACCGGGCAGCAGCGCGACCAGGATCAAGATCCTCCGCATCCTGCCCTGCGCGGGGTGAGCGGAAGGGAAGAGGGGTGCCGTCGAGCCGGTCGGCACCCCTTCGTCGCCGCGCGGAAGAACCCGGGACGGACCCCTCAGCCCTGACCGGCCCCGGGGACCCGCGCGGCGCCCGTGGTTCGACGAAGCCACTCGAACACGGAGGGCGCGCCCGCGAAGCACCACAGCGCGATCACCGGATCGCACAGGGCACAGCCGAATGACGACGTGGCGTCGAACGGGATGATCGGATTGCCGTAGAGGTGGTGGGCGAAATCCCAGCAGGTATGCAACAGCCAACCGGCACCGATGAAACGGTAGTCCTCGAGCCCCCGGTACGCGCAGTACGTGATGATCGTGGTGAAGGCGAACTCCCAGACGCCGAAGCCGCCGCTGAGGTACGCGGCGCCCGCGCCCGCGATCATCACGGCCTTGAACTTCTGTCGGGCGGGCTCCCTGAGCAAGGAACAGAGGCAGATGTACAGCAGCCCGATCAGGAGCGGCGCCACGTAATGCAAGACGCTCAATCCCCGGGTTTTTTCGATCAACAACTCCGTGAACGGCATGGCTTTCCTTTCACTGAAAACCCTTCCAATGCCTCCACGCTAAGCGGCCCGTCACACCTGAACAATTGGCGGAAATGCCATGAGTCAACGGGTTCTGGCCAACGGTAACGCACGAAAAAACGTCCTTAAGAATCACGTAACAATTTCGTCACAGGCTGTCCGTCCATGTGGATCCGCCTCCGCCGTCCCCCGTTCCGCGGCACGCCGCGTGGATTGACCGCGCCTCCCGTACTCCGAGCCCTGGCCGCCACGGTCGGGCTCTTCCTGGGGGGCTGTGGTACCCAGGAGGACACTCCCCCCGAGGACACGCCGCCGGACTCCACGCCGGCGGGAGACCCCAACGTGCTCGTGGGTACCTTCCAGGTCCTCCTGGTGCCGCCGGTCGCCGCCTCGAACGGCCAGTCCGAGACGCCGGGGTACACCACGGTGGTGGGCAAGATCTACGACGGCCCCTCCCCCTCCCAGATCATCTGGCAACAGGCCGCCCAGGGCGGGGACTGCAAGCTGACGACACCGCGCGTCCCCTTCTGCGGCACGCCCTGCGGTGGCAGCGCCGTCTGTGTCGACGATGACAAGTGTCAGGCCTATCCCACCGCGCGCGCCGTGGGCACCATCCAGGTCCAGGGGCTGCGCACGGCCTCGGGGGCCACCGGGTTCTCGATGAGCCCCATCGCCAACAGCTATCAACCCCCGGCGAGCGTCTCGCTGCCCTACCCCGCCTTCTCGGAGGGGGACGAGCTCGTCCTCACGGCGGCGGGCGCGTACTTCCCGGCGTTCACCCTCAAGGGGCGCGGCATCACACCACTCCAGTTGCTCGATGGCGGCCTCACCCTGCAGCGAGGCCAACCCCTGGCCTTGCACTGGACGCCCGCGGGCCAGGCGGAGGTCTCCACCCTCCACGTCAAGCTGGACATCAGCCACCACGGTGGGACCAAGGGGATGATCGAATGTGACACCGCGGACACCGGCTCGCTCCAAGTGCCGGCCGAGCTCGTCACGCAACTGCTCGATCTCGGGGTGGCGGGCTACCCCACCATCCTCGTGACGCGACGGTCGGTGGGCTCGGTGACGATCGCCCCCGGCCGGGTGGATCTGCTCGTCTCCTCCGAGGTCGAGCGCGCGGTCGTCGTTCCCGGCATCACCTCGTGCAACGACAACTCGGATTGTCCCTCCGGCAAGACCTGCCAGCCGGACCTCACCTGTGGCTGAGAAACTCATGACGCGTCAATCCGGAGGACGAATGTCGAGGACTCACACCGCGAAGTGCCCGTGGGGCATGGCGCTCCTGGGCGGTCTGCTCCTGGCCGCGTGCGGCAAGAGCGACAGCCCCTCCACGCCCACCATCGAGTGGACGTGCCAGGCCCCCAGTACCACCGAGGCGCCCGAGTTCCTCGAGCAGGTGGGCTGCGAGACGGACTTCCAGGCGCTCGCCTCGGAACCCATCGACTCGACCCTGCCCGGCGCGCGCTCGGTCAAGGTGGTGCTGGATACGGCGGGAGACAACGCGCTCTACTTCCAGAACAGCACCCGGTATCAAATCCACTACCAGTTCGCCTCGACGCACCTGTCCGGCAATGGGCTGCCCATCGTCCCCGCGCTCGCGTCGTTCAATGCCTCCGAGTACTACAGCCCCGAGCGCCGCTTCATCCTGGGCACGGTGACGTACTACGAGGGCCCCAAGCTGTGGGCACTCGAGCTGTCGCCCTATGACACCGCCTCGGCGGCGATGATCACCACGCTGTTCCAGAAGGTGAAGGGCTCGGCCTTCTTCGGCGCGGAGCTGGTCTTCCACCCGACCTCGGCCGCGGTGGAGGTGGAAGCCAAGAGGCTGCCCTCGGACATCCCCATCAAGAGCACGGACGACATCTACGCCGCCATCGACTATCAGCCGCTGACGCTCGCCTCGGGCATCGGCCGGCTGCGCTTCGTCAAGGCGGCGGACCTGGAGGACGAGTACCTGTCCTACCAGGACCTCGCCGTGCTCGACGAGGCGCCCAATGACATCTCCGTCGTCCAGGGCCTCATCACCCAGGAGTTCCAGACGCCGCTGTCCCATGTGAACGTGCTGTCCGCCAACCGCCACACGCCCAACATGGGCCTGCGCGAAGCCATGACGAACGCCACGCTGCGCGCGCTCGAGGGCAAGCTGGTGCGGCTCACCGTGGGCGCTACCGCGTGGTCGGTGCACGAGGTGAGCGAGGCCGAGGCCCAGTCCTTCTGGGACGCGCACAAGCCCGTCCCCGTGACGCTGCCCGCGTTGGACCTGACGGTGAAGGAGCTGGTGGACATCGAGGACGTGACGCCCGAGACGGGCTCGCTGCGCGACGACATCAAGAAGTCCGTCCAGGCCTTCGGCGGCAAGGCGGCGCACTACTCCATCCTGGCCAGGACACCGTCCGTCCCCCTGCTCGAGGCCTTCGCCATCCCCATCTACTTCTATGACCAGTTCATGAGGCAGAACGGCTTCTATGAGCAGATCGACGCCATGGTGGCGGATCCAAGCTTCGCCACGGATCCCGCCGTGCGCGACGCGAAGCTCGGCGCTCTGCGCACGGCGATGAAGCAGGCGCCGCTCGACGCGGACTTCCAGGCACGGCTCAAGGCGAAGCTCGACCAGGACCATCCGGGGCAATCCATGCGCTTCCGCACGAGCACCAACAGCGAGGACCTGGATGGGTTTCCGTGCGCGGGCTGCTACGACTCGCACACGGGAGACCCCGCCGAGGGCTGGGAGGACGTGCTGAGCGCCATCCGCAAGACGTACGCGAGCGCCTGGGCGCTGCGCACCTTCGAGGAGCGCACCTACTACGGCATCGACCACAAGTCGGTGGGCATGGCGCTGCTGGTGCACCACAACTTCCCCGACGAGGAGGCCAACGGCGTCGCGGTGACGAGCAACCCGTTCGACGCCACGGGGTTGGATCCGGCCTTCTACGTGAACGTGCAGTACGGAGGAGACGCGGAGGTGGTGTCACCCCCGGTCGGCGTGACGAGTGACCAGTTCCTCTCCTTCTTCAGCCAGCCCAACCAGCCGGTGACGTACTTCGCGCACTCGAACCTCGTCCCGAGTGGAAGCACGGTGCTGACGGCCACGCAGGTGCACCAGCTGGGCGTGGCGCTGGATGCCATCCACAAGCGCTTCTCCCCGGCGTATGGGCCAGCGGCGGGCAACACGGGGTGGTACGCCATGGACGTGGAGTTCAAGTTCGACGACGACGCGAACCCCGGCCAGCCCCCCACGCTGTACATCAAGCAGGCCCGCCCCTACCCCGGACGCGGGCAGTAGGAGGCGGGCACGGGACGTGCCCGTGGGGGTGGAAGGACCGCTCCACCCTCACTCGCGGAAGGTGGCGTCGCTCCGGTCCGTGCTCGTGGAAATCCCATTCAGGTAGAGCAGACCGTCGCGGTGCCGCAGGTAGTAGCCTGGGAAGTTGAAGGACTCGAAGGAGAGCAGCGCGCTGTTGGCCAGTCCCGCCCGCCTCCACCAGGTCGCATCCGCCTTGAACAGGCTGGAGCCGTCGTCGCGGTCCAGCCACACCTCGCCGTTGCGATGCCGCAGGAAGTAGCCCGGGAAGTTGACGGACTCCAGCGACAGGGCCGAGGCGTTCGCCAGTCCAGGAACGACCCTCCACTCCGCGTCTTCCGCCGGGAAGAGGATGTGGTCGATGCGCCCCCGGGAGTTCTGATGCCGCACGAAGGAGCCCTGGAACTGGGACTCGAACCGGGAGAAGGCGCGAACCGACAGGTTGTCGAACCTCGCCTGGGCCTGGTAGGTCCGGACGCCGATGGCACCGGACACATAGGAGCCATCCGTCACGGAGAGCTTGGGAGTCGCGAGGTCGTCGACATAGACCTTGAGGGAAGAGCCCACGGCCACGACGCGCAGGTGACGGGACGTGCCAGTCATGGACGGCAGGGCCGCGACCGCGAGCGTCGTCCACGCACCGTTCGCCTTGCCCAGGACCACCTGGTTGCCATCGATGCCAGCGAAATAGCCCTGGTAGGCATCCACCCCCGTGGCCGGGCGGCTGGCGCGGAACAGGAGCCCGGGGTTGCCGGACGAGCCGGGAGTGATGTCGGCGTCGTACGTGAAGTTGGAGAACAGGGTACCGAACGCGAGGGCCTTGGCGCCCGCATCGGCCCCGACGGAGAGCTGTCCATTGACGACGGACCAAGCTCCCCCATGGGTCTGCCAGCCCGTGGCGTTGCCGTCATTGAAGTCATCCGCGAAGGGGCGCTCCCAGCGGGCGGTCTTGGAGATGAACGGCGCCAGGAAGCGGGCGATCTTCAGGTGGCCGCTGTCGGAGGGGTGCAGCCCGTCGGAGTAATCCGAGGTGCCCACCGACACCCAGCCCGTCGTGTCCACGTAGTACAGCTTCGTATCGCCCGCGGCGATCCGGGCGTTCACCGCCGCCTGGGTGGGCACGACCTTGAAGCCACCGAAGGTGCGCAGCACGAAGATGAAGGCATTGGGATGACGGGCCCGGACATTCTGGAGGAACGTGATGTAGGTGCTCTGGAACGCGGCATCGGAGACCCCGAAGTTCTGGTCATTGGTGCCGAGATTGATCACCACCGCGTCGGGCTGATACTGGCTGAAGTTCCAGTCGGGGGAGGAGGGGTATTCCACCGTCTGGAGTTTGAAGTATTGCCGGCTCATCCCGATGCCGTTGGGAGAGTGACAGGAGAAGGCATCCTGCAAGCAGATGCCGGAATAGGCGATGCGGGTGTGTTCCGCGTTGAGGAACTCGCCCACCAGCCAGGCGTAGTCACTCAACGCGCCCTGGCTCAACGCACAGCACCCCGCGGTGATGGAGTCTCCGATGAACTCGATCCGCTTCGCGCGGGGGACGGGAGCCAGGGTGCTCGCGCCGCTGTCGAGCACCAGTCCCTGGAACTGCATGAGGTCCTGCTCCCGGGTAGCGACCCGCAGGGTGTGACGTCCCGAGGCCAGTGCGGTGGGTGTCAGGTTGATCGTCCCGACGGCACCGGGGTAGCTGGCCTCGGCGCCACCGTCGATGCTGACATAGACGTGGGCGGCCGCGGCCAGCCGCAGCTTCACGCTCGTGCCGGTGAAGTCGACCCGGAAGTAGGCGCCCGACCAGTTGCTGCGATAGACGCTCGCGTTGCCTTTGTCCCAACGTCCGACATACACGATGTTCGGATCGCTCGGAGAGCCATCCCCCGTGGCCGCGCTCGCCATGGGAATCAACCCGGGGAGCAGACTCAAGAGCAGCAACAACAACGGCGTGGGGAGGGGCGAGAGGCGCCGGGTTCTCGACGTGTGGGGCATGCGTGCTTCCTTCTGGTTGAAACCGGAGTCGGGGAGAAGCGAATTCTGGATTATCCGATTTTACTCGATATTTTCAAGTATCGACTTGCGGGAGGACCAGGTGTCTGTGTTAACGGGAGGGCTTCCGCGGCCCCCCATGGTCCGGTCCCATCCCGAGGTCACATCATGAAGACGCTTTTGTCGGCTCCGCTGTGCCTGACGGTGCTCGGAGGGCTGTCGCTGCTCGGCACTCCGGCCGCGGCGCAGTCCGTCCCCTTTTCGCCGTTCGCGCCCTTCAACCTGCGGGTGAACTTCCAGCCCGCCACCGCGCCCGTGCCGGCGGGCTTCGTCGTGGACTCGGGCCAGGTGTACGGCAGCCGTGGCAACGGCTACACGTATGGGTGGAGCGGGGACAACACGGCCAACACGCGCGACCGCGATGACGCCACCACGCCGTCCCAGGCATATGACACGGTGATTCGCACACAGAACGGTGGCGACTTCACCTGGAACCTGGCCGTGCCCAACGGCTACTACCAGGTGCGGTTGGTGGCGGGAGATCCCAGCTTCATCGACAGCGACTACCTCTTCAGCGTGGAGTACTACGGCCACGTGCTCAAGGGCACGCCCACCGAGGCGCAGCACTTCGTCGAGGCCGTGCGCACCGTCGACGTGGCCGACGGCAATCTGACGATCCGCAACGACAGCTTCGCCGTGAACAACAAGCTGGCCTTCGTGGAGGTGACGCGGAAGTTCGGCGTGGAGATCAACTTCCAGCCGGCCTCGTCCTCACCCATCGAGATCTACGGCATTCTCAGCGACAACGGCCTCGCGTACGGAAGCCGGGCCCACGGCTTCACCTATGGGTGGAACGTGGACAACACGACCAACATGGTGGACGTGAGCTACGACGTCGACATCCTCGGGCAGCGGCACGCGCTCATGCAGCGGGGCGGTGACCGCGTCTGGGAGATCGCGGTGCCCAACGGCGTGTACCAGGTGGAGCTGATGGCGGGAGACCCGTCCACGCTCAACAGCGCGTACCGCATCCAGGTGGAGGACTCGGTGGTGCTCAGCGGCATCCCGAGCGGCTACGGCTTCGTCCACGGCAGCGGCGTCGTGGCGGTGACGGACGGCCGCCTCACCGTGCGTAGCGCGCCGGGCGCCGCCAACAACAAGCTCAACCTGATCCGGATCCACCAGCAGTAACCCCTCGGGCTACGCCCCGGACCGCCAGACTTCCCAGGTGGTCGACAGTTCCCCCTGGGCATCCCGGACGGCACCCACGACCAGGAAGGTTCCGGGCACCACCTCCACGAGGTGGTGTCCCGCCCGGGGCCCGGTGAGCGAGGGCCCCGGCGCCCACGTGCCTCGAACTGGATCCCAGAGTTCCACCGTCTCCGTGGGGTCCGCGTAGTTCAGGCTCCCGCCCGAGACCGCCGCGCCCCCACCGGGCAATGCCGTCAGCGCGAAGCCCGAGCGAGGAACCGGGAGCGAGCCCGTGGCGCTCCACTCGCCCGTCCGGGGCTCCCACACCTCCGCGGTGGCCAGGGCGCTCCCCTCGCCCCATCCGCCCACGACGAGGATGCGCCCGTCCGAGAGCGTCACCCCTCGGGCCTCCTCGCGAGCACATGTCAGGGGGCTCGTCATCCTCCAGGAGCGACCGCCACGCTCCCAGATCTCGGTCATCTGGTTCAACGGAGGCGCGAGGTGCTGTCCGTCGATGATGGCGAAGCCGAAGCCATTGTCCCGGCCTCCCGCGATGACCACGCGCTCGCCGCTCACGCACACGGGACCGGGGTGGAACAGGCGCACGGTCTGCCCCGCGGATTCCCAGGCGCTCGCTCCGGGCCACAGCACCTCGGCCCGCGTTCCTCGATTCAGGTCGTCATCGAAGTCGGAGCCGAGCACCAGCACCGTGCCATCCGCGAGGCTCACGGCGAAGGGCTGTGCGCGGGCCGAGAGCAGCGGAGGTCCCTCGTGGAAGCGCCGCGTCTCGGGCTCCCAGAAGAGCGTGGTGCGCAACTCCAGTTCCGTGCCGTCCCGCCCGCCTACGAGCAGAACACGTCCATCCGGCAGACCCACCGAGGCATGGCCCTGCCTCGGCCGGGGCAGGGGCGGAAGAAGATGCCAGGCGCGCGTCGAGGCCTCCCAGAACGCCGCGCCATCGGTGGGGCGGCACGTGAATCCGTCGCCCTCGGGATGCCACGCACCTCCCCCCGCGAGGAGCGCTCCGCCGGATGTCGCCACCAGGCTGAAGTCCTCGAGCCAGAGACCAGCATGGGGAGTCCTTCCACCGAAGACAGGAGCTGGGGCGTGGGACATAACCTCATCATCCCACAATGCGGGGCAAGCGAGCCGCGCAGAGGAGTTCGGCATGGAGCGAGAGCCCGGTGGCTCGGGATGACGCTCCCCTCCGAGGGCATGACCTGATAAGTGGGCGTCCCAGGAGGTCATCCCCACGTGTCCCCAGCAAGCCATCCATCCGCCGGGAGTGAGTCGTGAAGCCGCGGCGCCTGCCCGATCTGCGCCCGGGCACCGAGATCGAGGGGATGGTGGTGCAATCCTTCCTGGGGGCCGGTGGCTACGGAACCGTGTACCTGGCCAGGCAGACGAACTCGGGACGGTTGTGCGCCGTGAAGTTCATTCCCGTGGGAAGCGCGGAGGCGTGGGGACAACGAGAGTTCGCCATCCTCTTGCGGCTACAGCACCTCAATCTCGTCTCATTGGGAGGGTCGGGCTACTGGCCCGAGGGGCGGCGCGAGTACCTGTGGCTGCGGCTGGCGTACATCCCGGGAAAACCCCTGGACGAGTGGGCCTGGGAGCACCATCCCGACGCATGGACGGCCGCCGGGAAGATCCTGGGTGTGGGCCGAGGCCTGGCTGTGGCGCACCATGCCCAGGTGGTGCACCGGGACGTCAAGGAGGCCAACATCCTGGTGAGAGAGGGCGATGGCGAAGCGGTGCTGGTGGACTTCGGAGCGGGCCACTACGCACGAGCGCCCACCATCACCCACGGCATGTTCCCGCCGGGCACGCTCGAGTACCGCAGCCCCGAGGCATGGCGCTTCCGGCTCGAACACGCCCAGGACAAGGGAGCGCGCTACCGGGCGGGTCCCGCCGATGACCTGTACGCCCTCGGGGTGGTGCTCTACTGGCTGCTCACGTGGCGTCATCCCTTCGGGGTGACGGAAGACGAGGACTCCATTCGGGCCATCATCGAAACGCCGCCCCTGCCCCCGCACCTCGTCAACCCGCGCGTGCCCAGGGCCCTGAGCGCCGTGTGCCTCAAGCTGCTGGAAAAGAGCCCCGAGGACCGCTACCCGAGCGCCGTGGCCCTGTGCGAAGCGCTGGAGACCCTACGGGCGCAGGCAGATGACACCTGGAGGGTTCCCTTGCAGGACAGGCCGCGCCCACGTCAGAGGAGCAAGGGGCTCCCGCCCTGGCCGAGCTGGAAGGCGCTTCGCCGGAGCGTGCTCTGGGGGGGCGTGGTCCTGGGCGGTGTGGTGGCCGGTTGGGCGGCCCTACGTTCAACGTCGTCTGGACCCCGCCCCACGCAAGAGATGGCTTCCAGACGGGAAGTGGCGTCCTCGAGGCTCCCACCGGAAGCTGACGGGAGCGCGGGAATACCCCCCGCGGCCGCCGCCCCTTCCGCGGCATCGACCCAGGACGACTCCCCCGTGAACAAGCAGAAGACAGACCGAATCTCGGATGACAGGAAGCAGAAGGCGAAGGTCGCCGCTCGCGGTGCGTGCGCGGGCCTCGTGGGAGCGGCGTTGCAGGCCTGTGTCGGCGCGCAGCAGCAAGTGGCGCCCAAGCGTCCGCCCCCGCCCGAGGAGTGCCCGCCAGGCGCTGTCGAGGCAATGACCGGCAGGTTGGGCCTGGAGATTGGTACTGATTACGGCACCATAGTCAGCCGGGAATACGGGGGGCCGCTCACCGTGCGAGAGGGAGAGATCACCCTTTCCGTGTGGGGAGATCATGAGGGACTGGTGGACAAAACCCTTGTCTTGGGTCGGCTTTATCTGGTGCCGGGACGCGTCTATGGCCGCTTCACCCGGGTCATCCTGCCCACGGGCGAAAGCTACCCTGTGTGCCTGGAACTCTGGGAAGGCTCGGACCAGTTGCGCGGCTCGCGTTTGGAGAAGGGGAGTACGCCGGACAACGTCCTGATCCACTCGCTCGAGCGGGTCATGGCCGTAAAGCGCTTCGAGTAAGCCCGATGCCCTCCTTGCCTCTTGCGTCCCTCCTCGCGCTCGTGTTGAGCACGGACGCCAGCGACACAGCGCCCCCACCACTCCTGGACTGCATGGGGGAATCCTTTGGTGTCGAACTGTCCGCCGAGCCTGGAAGCAGAACAGCGAAGGTATGCATCCATCCAGGGTCCGGCACGCTGTTCCTCTTCGATTCACCTCTGCTCGCAAGGAGTGTGGAGGTGCAACAGCGAGAGCGTTTCGTGGATGTGGCCGTCGGAAACCGCAGCGTCACGTTCATTCCACCAACGGACATGCAGGCCGGTGAGCGCTTTTCGGTGCAGGTGCGCTTCGCGGATGACTCGACCCCCACGAGCGCGACTTTCGAGTTGGTTGCCCATCCCTCCTGGGCCGCGAAACAGGTGTCGGTAGTCCACCCTCTCGCCGACGTGAAGAACTGCCCAGAAGAGCCACGAACCAAGCGTCATGGTCCAGACCTCACCGGGCTGCTTGCCGAGGGGGTAATCGCGCTGGCTGTGACCGGCGTGAAGGCCAAAGAACTCTCAAAGGAGAATATCTGCCCCACGGGGAAGGTAATCTCCTGGGGACGGATCTTCAGCTATCTATCCGCGACCTCACGAAAACAAGCAGGGCAGCCCTTGCTGCGATTGGCGGTAGCAGTGGAGTTGCGCAATCACGGGATGACAGCCTGGATGCCCACGGGTGCGGCGTTGGGCAGAGCCGGCCAGAAGGCGAAGGAGTTGAGCGTCTGGACAGCCAAGCCCCTTCCCCCTGGAACATCCAGGCACTGGGTCATGATGGAGACGGAGTTGACGGAGAGCGAGGCCCGGGAGGTCTATACCCTCGACATCTGGGATGACAGCGGGAGTCGACGCGTCTCGATAGGACACGTGGCCTTCCCCTGATTTTCTCCTGAGCGACGCGCGTCTTCCAACCATCCTCGAATCAGGCGCCAGTTCTTGGGGGTCGTTTCCGCTCTTTTTGACATGAGACTGAAGCAGCCCATGCAGGGCCCCGCTCACACTCGGCACAGCTCCGTCAATAGACGATGCAGTCGAACTTCTCGATGACGGCCCGGAGTTCTTCTAGGGTTGCGCCCAACTTCTTCGCGATGGTGGGGGCGTGTTCGATCACCGCCATGGTGCGAGCCGGTTGAGTGTGAAGCTCGTCCACGACGACAGCACCATACCGGCCCGGCCACTTGACGCTGCGGAGTTCGGCGGCATGGCCAATGGGGTCCAGGATGGTGAAGCAGGGCCACTTGGGAAAGCGAAGGGTGGCAGGGTCGGAGCCCATGATGCGGCAGGAGTCCATCTGGGCCTCGGTGAAGTCGCAATCCTCGATGGAACCGGACGCATACCACGACTGGCTACTGTATTCAGGCCAGTGCCCGAAATCGCATCCAGTCAGCCGCCCCCTGAAGCGACATCCCTTCAGATATGCACTCACCCAACTTTGATGGTTCTTGAGTTCCTGCTTCACCTCAAAGGTGCAATCAATGAAGCGAGCTCCGAGGATGTGCAGGCGCCTGGCAGGCACCTTCAGGACGACGGTGCAGTGGCGCAACGTCAGATTCGGACCAAGGAAATAGAGCGAGTCCTTGTCCATCAACTCGAGCCGCTCGTTCGTCATCTCCTTGTTTTCGATGAGGACATTCGTGAGCAACCCCATGGCCGCCCCTTTCAGAAGGTGAGCATCCGGAAGAACTCGCCCGCCATACGCCTGCCGTGCCGTGCCATGTTCGACTCCGTTCCGGAGAGAATCTCGTACTTATAGCCACCCGAAGAGGGGTCAACCACATCGACCCCATGGGGATTGAACTGAAGGCGCGCTCGGAACTGCGTTTCCACCCTGGCATGCACGAAGCGCCCTCGGGCCTCACGCTCTAGCAGCCGCGCCAGCCAATACTCACCGTTCTTCAAGGCCTCGTCGATGGCTCTTCGCTCGTTCTGGCTGAGCCTATGCGGCCCCCACTCGTTCGCGGCCTGGGTGACGGCCTCCTGGAGCATGTCCCCCACCTTGTCCTGGGCGGGAAGGTCCGCGGCCGACTTGCCGCGTGGCAGATGCCAACGCTGGCCGTCGCTGAGTTCCACCTGCCGGTTGCCACCCCGGTGGCGAATGACGGTTCGCGCGGAGCGGCCCCCAGGAGCCTTCGCCGTCCCACTGCCCGTCCCCTTCTTGAACATCACCACGGCGAGGGGGCCCTGTGGAGAGGTGGCCACCGTCTCCACCGCCACAATGGCCTGGGCCAGGGACTCCTCCGTCGCGAGCGCCGTCTCTTCAACCTCCACCCGGCTCATGACGGCGGCGCCGCCCTGTGCCTTCCACTGCTTCCCCGCGAGCTTGAAGCCCGGCAGAGACTTCACCCGTGGCAACACCTGCTTCAACGTGTGCCCACTGAGCGTGGCCACCGCCAGAATCATCGCCCGTGCCGCGTCCTCGCCCAGCACCCGGCCAAACTCCTCGCCCGCCGCGCGCAGTTCCTCGAAGGTGCTGGCGTGGTGCGCCGTGTCGGCCAGGCGGGCCCAGCCGTCCATCAGCCCGTACATCGTCTCCAGGCCCAGGTAACCCATCAAGAGGAGGGTCATGCCGGCGGCCAAGGCCTTGGTCGTTGGCTCAGGCACTACCCACATCATGCAGTAGAGGGTCGCCGTCCAGACGACCGTGGAGACGAGCATCCGTACGTCCAGCAGCTCGCGCGCCAGGGTCTGGCGCGTCTCGTCGAGGACATGGCCGAAAGCCAGGGCCAGGGCGAACGCCCGCCTGTCGTCCGTGCGCAGATAGGGCCCGTCGTCCAGAAGGCCCAGGCAATCGCCGCCTCCTCGCGGTACACACCACTGGAGGTACCTGGCCCTCAGGGCTTCATCCGCCGCGGAGGTGAGGACCACCGGGCCCTCCTGGCGCTCCGGCACCAGGGTGTAGGCCTGGTCACGGTACACCTCCAGCAGCCAGTCTCCCGTGCTGTCCACCGTCTCGACGCCCTCGGGTGGCGGCAAGAGGTGGAGCAACTCCCGAGCGGCCGCTTGTGGCGTCTTCGCTCTCAGTCGCACGTCACGGGAGAGGCGCAGGAAGGACTGCTGGAACTCGGCCCGGGAAATGCGCACCGGCCGGGTGACGGCAGTGCCGGGCTCCAGGAAGTCCGCGTCGTACACGGTGGCGGACTCGAGGCCAGGCTCCGCCGTGACGGCCAAACTTGCCGTGGTCGTCGGTGGGGACGTGAACGAGTTGTCGCGGTCGCGGCCCCGTGGAGTGCCCGTGACACAAGCAGCCTGGAGCAAGAGGACGAGGAGAAAGCAGCCGCGCAGCAAGGGGCGCAGCCGCGCACTCGATGGGCGCGAGCCAGCAAGACGGGTGGACACGGCCCACCTCCGGGAATGACGAGGCAGAAAGCCTTCGCGCCGCAATCACACGGAAACGCAGGTGTGCCCGTCAAGCCCACCGGATTGCTCAAGCGCGCACGAGGGCAGAGAGCAAGCCGCGCGGTTCAATAAGGCTCGCGCTACGACTCCCGCTTCGAAGGCACTTGCAAGCCCGCCGAGCGCGCCAGGCCCATGACGCCCTCCACCGCCGCGGCGATGTAGCCAAACGGGTTGGCTCCATCCACCGCCGTGACGTGCACCTCGCCCATCTTCTGCTGGAAGGCCGCCGCCACCTTCGGCAGTTGCCGCGCCAGCTCCAATTGGATGGACTCGGGCGACAGCGTGTTCTCGATCTCGCGCTGCGCCCTCGACCGCGCCAGCTCCGGCTCCTGGGCGATCCTCGCCTGCCGCGCCTCCAGTTCCGCCCGCGCCAGCTCCGCCTCGGCGATGGCGCACCGGGCCTCCGCCGCCTTCGCCTCCGTCCGCGCCCGCTCCTCCTCCTGTCGCAGCTTCGCCAGCTCCGCCGCGTGCCGCGCCGCCTGCGCCTCCGCCTCGAGCTTCAACCGCTCCAGCTCCGCCTGGGCCTGTGCTGCCGCCAGCGCCCGCGCGTTCTCCAGCCGAGCCTCCGCCATGCGCCGCTCGGACTCCAGCCGCGCCAGCTCCCGCGCCTCCTCCGCCCGCGCCTCGCGCTCGCGCACCTCCAGCTCCGCGTTCAGCTTCGCCAGCGCCGTCTCGCGCTCCAGCGTCACCTGCGCCTGCCGCGCCCCGTGCTCCTGCGCCACCCGCGCCTCCGCCACCCGCGCCTCCACCGCCAGCGACTCGAGCTGCGCCTGCTCCTCCGCCGCCCGCCGCTTGTGCCGCACCTCCTCCTCCGTCACCAGCCGCGTGAGGGCGATCTGCCGCTCCGCCTCCGCCTCCTCCCGCCGGATGAAGCGCTCCTTGGACAGCTCCGCCTCGCGCGCCACCCGCTCCTGCTCCTGCCGGAAGCGCGCCTGCATGTTCGCGAACACCGTCTCCGACAGCACCCGCACGTCTTGAATCTCAATCGTGTCCAGCACCACCCCCCACCCCGTGTCCGTCCGATCCTCCGGCCGCCCCCGCCCCGACACCACCGGGGAAATCTCCCGCATCAGCTCCGTGGCGATCCCCTCCTTGCGCCGCGTCAGGCACTCCTCCACCGACAGGTTCGCCACCAGCCGCCGCACCGCGCCCACGAACATCTCCGTGAGCAGCTCGCGCAGCTTCTCCTGCGCCCGCTCCGGAAAGGAGAAGTTGAGCATCCGGAAGGCCACCAGCGGCTCGACGATGCGGTACACCGCCAGCCCCGTCACCTGCACCCCCACCTTCTCGCTCGTCACCTGATCCGCCGTGAAGCGCAGCCGCTGCACGCTCGTGGGCACGATCGCCACCGAGTCCCCCGGCAGCTTGAAGCACGACGCCCCCTGCCCACTCACCTCCCTCACCCTGCCCCGGCGCATGTGGATGAGGAACTCGCTCGGCCGCGCGGTGATGAGCCCCCATTTCTTCATCTTCTCCGGATCCTCCGCCGGCTTGCCCGCCCGCCACCCCTCCGTGTCCCGCGCCCACTCCTCGTCCCGGGGCGGCGGGGGCGGCTCCATGCCTCCCCCCACCCGCACCGCCAGTGCGCCCGCCGCGTTCACCCTCACCGCTCGCTTCTCGTTCGTGGCCATCCGCATCCTCCCCGTCTCTCGCGGACTTCCCCGATTGCAGCCTCCCGGCCAGCCCCCGAATGCCCTGAAATGGCCTGGTTGCGAGGACGGGGTGCGCCATCCCGGCCCAGGTGCCCCGGAATGGATCGCTCCCTCCCAGCCCACGGTCCTCGTAGTGGACTGAATCCCTCCGATTCGCGGTTGAGACGGGGTTGGAGGCACGCCCCTCATGTCGTCTTGACCGAGGGGGGGTCCTTTTTATATTTGACCAATCCAGTCCACTTTAGGTGCGCCGATGTAGGAGCACCAAGGACCTCACGGGGTTACCCCCGCCCCTGGGGTTCGAGAACGACCGCTGCTGCCTGGAAGGCGACCGAGATGCTGAAGCTGCCCATCTACATGGACAACCACGCCACCACGCCGATGGATCCGCGCGTGCTGGAGGCGATGCTGCCCTACCTGCGCGAGGACTTCGGCAATGCCGCGTCGCGCAACCACGCCTTTGGATGGAAGGCGGAGGCGGCGGTAGAGGAGGCGCGCAAGCAGGTGGCGGCGCTCATCGGCGCGTCCGACAAGGAGATCGTCTTCACCTCGGGCGCCACCGAGTCGGACAACCTCGCCATCAAGGGCGTGGTCGAGTTCTACAAGGAGAAGGGTGACCACATCATCACCCTGAAGACCGAGCACAAGGCGGTGCTCGACACGTGCAAGCGCCTGGAGCGCGTGCGCCAGGAGCGGCTGGACGAGCTCAAGACGCTGCGGCTCATGCAGCTCACGGGCGCGCCGGTGAGCCGCGACGAGCTGGCCACGCTCGCCATCAAGCACGACCTGGACAACGACGCGGTGTACCGCCAGTGGGCGGAGCTGCCCACGGGTGGCGCGCGCGTGACGTACCTGGACGTGGAGAAGGACGGGCGGGTCGACCTCAAGAAGCTCGAGGCGGCCATGACGGACAAGACGATCCTCGTGTCCATCATGCTCGCCAACAACGAGATCGGCACCGTGCAGCCCATCGCGGAGATCGGCCGGATGTGCCGCGCCCGGGGCATCCTGTTCCACTGCGACGCAGTGCAGGGCATCGGCAAGGTGCCCTTCCACGTGGAGGAGGCGCAGGTGGACCTGGTCTCCATCTCCGCGCACAAGATGTACGGCCCCAAGGGCGTGGGCGCGCTCTACGTGCGCCGCAAGCCGCGCGTGCGCATCGCGCCGCTCATCGATGGTGGCGGCCATGAGCGCGGCATGCGCTCGGGCACGCTGAACGTGGCGTCCATCGTGGGCTTTGGCCACGCGGCGAAGATCGCCCGCGAGGAGCTGGTCGAGGAGGCCGCGCGCCTCACGCGCCTGCGCGAGCGGCTGCGCAAGGGCATCGTCGAGCAGCTGGACATGGTGACGGTGAACGGCTCGCAGGAGCACCGGCTGCCGGGCAACCTCAACATCTCCTTCGCCTACGTGGAGGGCGAGGCGCTGATGATGGCCATCAAGGACGTGGCGGTGTCCTCGGGCTCGGCGTGCACGTCGGCCTCGCTGGAGCCCTCCTACGTGCTGCGCGCGTGCGGCGTGGAAGAGGACATGGCGCACAGCTCCATCCGCTTCGGCATCGGCCGCTTCAACACCGAGGAAGAGGTCGACTTCGTCATCAAGCTCATGGTGGACAAGGTGAACCGTCTGCGCGAGATGAGCCCGCTGTACGAGATGGCCAAGGAAGGCATCGACCTCAAGAGCATCGAGTGGACGGCGCACTAGTCCGCGCCCTCCCCCCACCCCAATCCCCCCGGAGTTCCCCATGGCCTACAGCGACAAAGTCATCGACCACTACGAGAACCCCCGCAACGTCGGCTCGCTCGACAAGGCGGATCCCAACGTCGGCACCGGTCTGGTGGGTGCTCCCGCGTGCGGCGACGTGATGCGCCTGCAGCTGAAGATCACCGACGAGGGCATCATCGAGGACGCCCGCTTCAAGACGTTCGGCTGTGGCTCGGCCATCGCCTCCAGCTCGCTGGTGAGCGAGTGGGTGAAGGGCAAGACGGTGGACGAGGCGCTGACCATCTCCAACAAGGACGTGGCGCGCGAGCTGGCGTTGCCGCCGGTGAAGATCCACTGCTCGGTGCTGGCCGAGGACGCCATCAAGGCCGCCATCGACGACTTCAAGAAGAAGCGCGACGCGCGCCGGCAGCAGCCGGCCTGAGCGGACAACCGAAAGAGCAGTCAGGAGGCGCGTGATGAACGAGCAGGCGACAGAGCAGACGGGCCAGAAGACGGCGCCTGTGACCCCGGCGGCCAAACCGGCACGGGGCATCACGCTGCATGACAGCGCGGTGGAGCAGTTGCGCAAGTTGCTCGCGGAGCGGCAGACGCCCGACGCGGGGCTGCGCATCGCGGTGCGTGGCGGCGGGTGCTCGGGACTGGCGTACGTGATGGAGTGGTCGGAGAAGCCGCGCGAGAAGGACAAGATCTTCGAGCGCGAGGGCGTGCGGGTCTTCGTGGACCCCAAGAGCTACCTGTACCTCATCGGCACGGAGATCGTGTACGAGTCCACGCTGATGGCCTCCGGGTTCAAGCTCAACAACCCGAACGTGAAGGGCGCATGCGGTTGCGGAGAGAGCTTCTCCGTCTGACGCACGCGACACCCACCACGCAATCCTGGGGGCCCGGCCGCCAATCGCCGGGCCCTCGTCGTTTCTTTCCGTCGAGAGGAAACACCCGGTGAAGTGCTGGAACTGTGACAAGGCGTCGGAGGGCAGCCCGTTCTGCGGCGCCTGCGGGAAGATCGCGGGCCGGATCGCCGGCACCACCCACTTCGCCATCTTCGGCCTGCCCCCCAGCCCGGACGTGGAGCTGGCCGCCCTGGAGCGGCAGTACCGGGAGCTGTCCCTGCGGCTGCACCCGGACCGCTTCGCCCAGGCCGAGGCGCGCGAGCGCCGACTGTCGCTGGAGCACACCACCGCGCTCAACGAGGCCTACAAGACGCTCAAGGACGCCACCCGGCGCGCCTTCTACCTGCTCTCGCTCCACGGGGTGGACCTGGACCGCGAGGACACCGCCGCCCAGAAGAACATGCCCCTGGAGTTCCTCGAGGAGGTGATGGAGCTGCGCGAGGCGCTCGACGGGGCCATGGAGACGAAGGACCAGGCGCGCGTCCAGGCGATGGCCCGGGACGTGGAGGGCAAGCGCTCCGCGGCCCTCCAGGAGGCGGTGGAGTCGTTGCGCGTGCTCGAGAAGGGGCCCGTGGACGAGGCGGTACTGAAAAAGGCGTCGCACGCCCTGGGACGGGTGCGGTACTTCACGCGCTTCCTCGAGCAGGTGGACGCGTTCGAGGAGGAGATGCTGGCGTGAGCAAGAACGGCTTCCTGCAGATTCATGACCCGCTCAAGCCCAAGGGGCACGCGGTGGGGATCGACCTGGGCACCACGAACTCGCTCGTGGCGGGCGTCATCCAGGGCAAGCCCCGCTGCCTGGTGGCGGACGAGGGCGACAGCAACCTGCTGCCCTCGGTGGTGCACTACGGACGGGACGGGGGCGTGGTGGTGGGCGCGCGCGCCCGGGGACTCGCCGCCGAGCACCCCACGGACACCATCGTCTCCGTGAAGCGCTTCATGGGCCGCGGCCCGGACGATCCGGAGACGCGCAAGCTGGGCGCCTACCGGTTCGCCTCCGGCGGCAAGGTGGTGCGCTTCGAGGTGGCCGGCGGCCAGCCCGTCACCCCCATCGAGGTGTCCGGGGAAATCCTCCGCGCCCTCAAGCGCCGCGCCGAGTCGCACTTCTCCGGCCGCGTGGAGCAGGCCGTCATCACCGTGCCCGCCTACTTCGATGACGCCCAGCGTCAGGCCACCAAGGACGCCGGCCGGCTCGCGGGCCTGGAGGTGCTGCGCCTGCTCAACGAGCCCACCGCCGCGGCGCTCGCCTACGGGCTCGACAAGGGCAGCCAGGGCACCTTCGCGGTGTACGACCTGGGCGGCGGCACCTTCGACATCTCCATCCTCAAGCTCGTGGACGGCGTCTTCGAGGTGAAGTCCACCGGCGGCGACTCGGCGCTCGGCGGGGACGACTTCGACCGGGCCATCGCCCAGCGCGTGCTGGAGGCGCTCGGTCAGGCCACTCCCTCCCCCTCCCTGGTGGCCGAGGTGCTGGCCGCTTCGCGCAAGGCCAAGGAAGCCCTCACCGACAGCCCCGAGACGCTCCTCACCGTGGGCGCGCACCAGCAGACGGTGCGCCGGGCCGACGTGGAGGAGTGGATTCGCCCGCTCCTGCAGAAGACGGGCGCGGTGTGCCGCCGGGCCCTCAAGGACGCGGGCGTGACGGCCTCGGAGCTCGACGGCGTCATCCTCGTGGGCGGCTCCACCCGGGTGCCCGCCGTGCGCCGCTTCGTCGCCGAGATCTTCGGCCGCGAGCCCCTGGGCGACATCGATCCGGATCAGGTGGTGGCGCTCGGCGCCGCCATCCAGGCGGACCTGCTCACCAACGTGGACCGCCAGGACGAGGTGCTGCTGCTCGACGTCATCCCCCTGTCGCTCGGGCTGGAGACGATGGGCGGGCTCGTGGAGAAGCTCATCCCGCGCAACTCCCCCATCCCCATCGGCGCGGGCCAGGTCTTCACCACCTTCAAGGACGGGCAGACGGGCCTGGACATCCACGTGCTCCAGGGCGAGCGCGAGCTGGTGGAGGACTGTCGCAGCCTCGCGCGCTTCACCCTGAGTGGAATTCCCCCCATGACGGCCGGCCTGGCCCGGGTGGAGGTGCGCTTCCAGGTGGACGCGGACGGCATCCTCTCGGTGAGCGCCAAGGAGCAGAGCACCGGCGCCACCCAGTCCATCACCGTCAAGCCCAGCCACGGCCTCACCGACGAGGAGATCGAGCAGATGCTGCTCGACTCCATCGACAACGCGGAGGAGGACGTGCAGGTGCGCCAGTTGCGCGAGCAGCGCGTGGAGGCCGAGCGCGTGCTCACCGAGGTGGAGCGGCAGTTCGGGCAGCACGCGAGCCTCGTGGACGAGGGCGAGCGCCCCACCATCGAGGCCGCCATGGCCCGGGTGCGCGAGCTGGCCCAGGGCAAGGACTCCCAGGCCCTCAAGGACGCCATCCACGCCCTGGACGAGGCCTGCAAGCCCTTCGTCGAGCGCATCATGAACCAGGCCGTGACGCGGGTCGTCGCGGGCCATTCGGTCGAGGAGTTCTGACGTGCCCAAGGTCCACTTCAAGAGCCCCCTGGACGACGTCACCGTGGAGGTGTCGCCGGGAACCACGCTGCTGGACGCCGCCGAGAAGGCCGGCGCCCAGGTGGGCCACTCCTGCGGCGGCGTCTGCGCCTGCTCCACCTGCCACGTCTGGGTGCGCAAGGGCCTCGAGTCGCTCTCCGAGCAGCGGGACGAGGAGATGGACCGGCTGGACATGGGGTTCGACGTGCGCCCCTACTCCCGCCTGTCCTGCCAGAGCGAGGTCGGCCAGACCGACGTGCACGTGGAGATCACCGAGGAGTCGCTCTCGGCCTATATGGACGAGAACCCCATCGTGCGCCGCCGCCTCGAGTCCGAGGGAAAATGGCCCCTGAAGAAGTAGGTTGAAACAACTGCTTGACGGGGACGGTTCAGGCATCTATACACCGCCCCCGTCGACGCAACGCACCGCCGAGACGCCGCAGCGATGCAGCAGCAGCCACCTGCCCAGGTGGTGGAATTGGTAGACACACTAGATTCAGGGTCTAGCGCCTGCAAGGGCATGGAGGTTCGAGTCCTCTCCTGGGCACTGAAGAAGGCCCCGACTGAAAAGTCGGGGCCTTTTTCTTTTTCAGCCCCCTCACGCGGGGCTGTGCGCCGGCTCCACGGCCTCGTGGGCCATGTGGCCCGCCGCCTCGCGCGCCAGGCTGCCGCCTCGGCGCAGGTCCTTGATGCGGATGCCGCGCACGCGCACGGAGATGGCCCCCAGGGACACCTGGCTGAGCAGCGTGCCCAGGTGGGTGAGCGCCGCGAAGGCCGCGGCGTCCTCGGCCGAGGCCCCCAGGCTGCGCGCCGCCCAGCTCGTGACGAAGTAGTAGATGCCCATGCCGGCCGGCACGCCCGGCAGGCTCTGGCCCAGGGCGATGGCCGCCAGGACGATGGTGCCGGCGAAGAGCCCCCCGGAGATGCCCAGGCCCCTCAGGGCCAGCCCATAGGCCAGCGCGGGCGCCAGGACGGGCCCCACGGAGAACAACAGCGTGCGGGCCATGCCCCGGAAGCTGCGCGCGGTGCCCAGGCCCTCGGACACATGCCCCAGGAGGTGGCGCACCCGGGGCAGCCGGTTGCGCCTGCCCAGCGCCCGGGCGAGCGGCAGCGCGTAGTGGGCCAGCAGCACCACCAGCACCACCAGCCCCACGCACGCCCCCACGGCGATGCGCAGCGGCCCGGAGAACTCCGCCATCTTCTCCCCGAAGGGCCCCAGGAAGGACAGGGCCACCAGCCCCATGAGCGCCGCGAACTCCAGCAGCTTGCACACCGCCACCGAGCCCAGGGCCTGGAGGAAGGGAATGCGCTGGGTGCGCGACAGGAGGAAGCAGCGGATGAACTCGCCCAGCTTCCCGGGCAGCGCGTTGTGGGTGAAGGCGCCGATGGCCACCAGGTGGTAGCGCTCGCGCAGGGGCACGGGCTTGCTCAGCGTCGTCTGCCACTGCACGGCCCGCAGGGGGATGATGGACGCGGACAGCAGGAGGAAGGGGATGAGCCAGGGCAGGTGCCCGGGCAGATCCTCGATGAAATCCTCCAGCGGGAAGCGCGGAATGAGCAGGGGGCCCGGTCCGAAGTTCCACCGGAAGAAGGCGCTGGAGATGAGGAACACGGACAGCACCGCGCCCACCACCACCGCCAGCACCTTGAGCAACGTGCGGCCCCCCGCCCCTTTCTTCATGACGCCGCGACCTCCACCAGCGATCGGCGCCCCTCGCGGTAGACGCTCGACAGCCGATCATGCAGTTGGGTGCAGTGGCTCATCGCGGACAGATCCACCGGCAGCTCACGCGGCCAGCAGATGACGCTGTTGGTCTCCGTGCGCGTGAGCCCCCCGTGCGAGCCGAACTCCCAGGCGAAGCCCACCGTGCCGCCCTTGGAGACCGCCTGGCCGAAGAGCACCAGATCGCCCGCGGTGGGCATGTGGGGCAGCTCGCGCAGGTAGTCCGCCACGGCGCGGCGCGAGAACTCCGAGGACAGGGGCGCGCTGTCGATCTGATGCGCCTCGTACACCTGGCCCCCGATGATGGCCACCGCCTTGTCCCGGCGGCGCACCGCCACGATGCCCAGATCCGGATGGCGCATGGCCCGGCCGAGCACCTCCGGGAAGCGCGCCACGAGCTGCGCGGCCTCCAGCGGCTCGCGCCGCCGCGTCAGGTACACGTGCGAGAAGTTGCCGGACTCGACCACCACCGGCTCCTCGGGCGCGTTCAGGGACACGTGCTCGGGCAGCGCACGGCCGTCGAGCAGCCCCCGGCGCACGTCCTCGGACAGCGGCAGGGGCGCCCCTTCCAGCAGGAGCTTCTCCAGGCGCTGCCCGGTGCGCCGCTCGATGGCGTCGCTGTCCACGTGGCCGTGGTCCGTGAGGAAGACGATGTCGTAGCCGGGCTCCACCGCCTTGGACACGGCGTAGAGCTCGGCGAGGTAGGAATCCACGCGCCGCAGCTCCGTGAGCGCCTGCTCCGAGCGGGGACCGCGGCGGTGGGCCACCTCGTCGTAGTTGCCATAGACGAGGTAGATGGAGGGCACACCCCGGATCATGTCCACCATGGCCTTGGTGTGGGCGAAGCTCCACCCGAGCCGCTGCAGGAAGACCCGGCTGACGAGGTAGCCCTGCTCGTGGCGCCAGTCGCGCTGCATCCGCGCCCACCGGTACACCTCGCGGAACGAGTTCCACGCGTCCTTGCCGAACGAGCGCAGGTAGGACAAGGGCTTGCGCGTGCGCCCCGCCAGCACCCCCTCGAACTCGTACTTGATGCTGCGCAGCATCGTCTTGTAGCTGGCCACCGTGGTCATGCACAGCCGGTTGCGCGCCTCGGCGCGGAAGAGCGCGAAGTAGGCATGGCCGCCCTCGGACAGCAGGCTCGAGCCCGCGCTGCGCCCCAGCCGCGATTCCATGGCGAGCGCGTCCACCGGGGTGTTCATCTGCACCTTGCGCCCCAGCTCCCGGTCGAACCAGCTGTAGGCCGGCAGGTTGGGATGGCGGATGCCGTAGAGCAGCCCCGCCTGGAAGAAGGGCGTGGAGGCGGGCGAGCCCCAGAACGCATCGTCCATGGCGTAGGCGCCCGAGGTGACGAGCTTGGAGAAGAACGGCATCTGTCCGGTACGGACGGCGTCCTCCAGGTGCGCCTTGGGCACACCATCCAGATGGACGATCAGCAGCTTGCGTTGACGTGAAGCGGACAAGGGGCTCATTTTCGAGCCGACCTGGCGCACGTACTCGCGGGCCCACGTCTGCAATTGCGGGTTGATGACTTCGTTCACGGTTTCGTTTCCCCTCCCCGGCCGGGAAGATGTGCACGAAGGGAGCCGCCAGCCGTGCGAACCGGGGCGCTTTGGATGCTCCGCCGCAGAGCGGCCAGACAGGCGGGCCGTGTTCAGCGGGTCATAGTCCCCATCACCCTGGGCATGGCACCTTGAGTCGGCATGCTTTCGACCGCGCTGCTGCTGACAACGCTGGCCACGGCCCCCTCTCCCGCGACCACTTCCGCCCTCGAGGCGCCCGTCCAGAAGGAGAAGGGCGCGGACGCCATCGTGGTGCCCCTGGTGAGCTACAACTCCGACCTGGGCTTCACCTATGGTGGCGTGGCGGGCGCCTATCTGTACTCGCCAGGCTATGTGCCCTACCGGCATGCCATCGCCATCCAGGCGATGTTCACCAGCCGGGGACAGCAGAACCATTACCTGCGCTACGACGGGCCGCGGCTCATCGGGCCCATGCGCCTGGAGCTGCGCCTGGAGTACCGGCGCGAGCTGCTCAGCCCCTTCTACGGGGCGGGCAACGTGTCCGCGCAGGACTTCCGCGGCAACGAGAACCAGGAGCGCTTCAACTACAAGAAGGGCTCGCCCGGCGCGTGGATGCGCCTGCGCGGTCGGCCCCTCGGCGAGAGCCACCCCTTGCAGACGTACGTGGGCTACGCGTGGCGCTACACCCAGGTGTCGACCTTCGAGTCCTCGATGCTCAGTGAGCTCAAGCCCGTGGGCATCGAGGGCGGGCCCACCGGGCAGGTGTCCGCGGGAGTGATGTGGGACACGCGCGACAACGAGTCGGATCCGGTGCGTGGCGGCGTGGAGGAGCTGAGCGTGCGCGTGTCGGGCACCGCCACGGGCAGCCGCTACCAGTACGGGGGCATCACGCTGAGCGAGAAGCGCTTCTGGCAGTTCGGCTCGAGGGTGGTGCTCGCCCAGCGGCTGACGCTGGACGCGCTGTTCGGGGAGGTGCCCTTCTTCGAGTGGGTGAACACGGGCGGGGTGAGCGTCTCGGAAGGCATTGGCGGAATGAGCAGCGTGCGTGGCATCGAGCGCAACCGGTTCGCGGGCAACGTCAAGGCGTTCTCCAACACGGAGCTGCGCGTGCGCGCCTTCGACTTCAACCTGTTCGGCGCGCCGGTCTACACGGGCGGCGTGGCCTTCGTGGACGTGGGGCGCGTGTGGCACCCGGGCGTGACGGACGGCCCCTGGTGGATGTTGCATCCGGGCGTGGGCGCGGGCCTGCGCGTGGCCCGGCGCGCGGCCGTGGTACGCTTCGACTGGGCCATGTCCCCGGAGACGCTGCGCCACCGCGTGTACATCAACTTCGGCCACATGTTCTAGGCCGCAACCACGCCAGGGTCCGCTCCACCACCCAACGGTGGCGACCCAGACCCTTCGAGGCGTCAATGCCGCGTCGAGCAATGACGAACTCTTTGCACTTGTTACTCACCGAAGGCGAACTCCGACTTCACTTCATCCCGGGCCCTGGCAACAACTCGCCCTTTGCCATCGAGCCCTCGCGCGGTCAGCACAAAGTGTACGATGTAGACCTCTGCTCCGGTCCCTGGTTGACGCGACTTCTTGCGCAGCGTTCGTGCGAGAAGAGGATCTGGGATGAAGAAGGTGCGTATGGGACTGGCTGCCGCCTGGATTGATTTGGCTTGGGACTGCGCATCCGCCATGGCCAATGTCCGCTGGGGATGGGCGGGAACGTAGAGTTCTCCCACCATGAGCATCTCGTTGCCTTGTCCTACCTGGAGCATCATGTGCACACTCCGCACAGCATCGCCAGGAGTCCCCTCAATGCGAGCCTCGCACACCACCGCCTCTGTGTTCCACTGAGCCCCCATGGGGCCGCCGCCCTGCTCCTGGAGGTTGCCGCCCTTCCAGGCATCAAGGCACTCGAGTTGGACAGTCAGCGCTGGAGATGGATCCGCGCGAGCGACCGAGAGAAACAACAGCAGATAGCGCACGTTCCGTAAGAGCACGAGGAGACCCTTCATCCCGGTGGGTGATCCAGCATCGCATCATTGCTCCACCCGGCAATGCGGAGTTGCTGCTCCGAGTACCCGATGAGTTCCATCTCATCCAAGAACGTGGCCTGCTTGGCGACGATGTATTGGAAATGCCACCACTCGGTCTTGTTGTAGTCCTTTTCCCAGCCCGATTGGGCCTTGATGCGCTCGAACTTGCCCGAAGACTCGATCAACGTCGTCAAGTCCACGTAGTTCCCAGCCGGAATGTCTATGTCCTTCCCATTGAAGAAACTGTAGTACTTGACCTGCCCCTTGGTGAGCGCCTTGATGTGGGCTCCACTCGAATTGGCTGTCTTGCAGTAGATCCGCCAGTACATCTGTTGGCCGGAAGCCTCCTTGACGATGAAATAGCGTTGTCCGTTGCCTCCGCCGAGGGCCTGATTGATGTCCACAGCGCGGCCACAATAATGGAAGCTGTACCGGCTCGTGCCCGACTTGGTCATCCGCTGAAGCACACGAGTGGTGTCTCCATAAGGGCCTTCGAGTGTGGCGCCCTGTGCCTGGGCGAGCGTGACGATCTCCCCCCACGCTGCGGCTGCATCCTCTCGCAGCTTGCCGCCTGTAACGACCCCTACAACCGAAATCGCCCGAAGTGGGAATCTGGCCAGGGGAAGCGTCCAGTTCTTCGAGATCCATTTGCGGATTTCCTGGGCTGTAGCGAAGTCACAAACACCGGTCTCGCCTCCAGCAAAGCACTCCCCCGTGCCAATGTCTGGTTGAGGCATCCGATAGGGCCTCGCGGCGTGCCGCTGAAAGCGGGCGACAGCTCGCTGGGTCTCGGGCCCGAAGTAACCATCCCGGTAGTCATCCTTGGCCGGAAGGTAGTTCAGCGCGATCAGGTCCTTCTGGAGTTGCACCACGTAATCATGAGGAGCGGTAGCGGCCTGCTTATATTTCTTGCTCGCCGTATTGTCGATGCTGTTGTCCTTCTTGCTCTTGAAATAGAGTTGAAGTCCCGAGTACTCCCAATAATTCAACGGGAAGGCCACGACCGTGACCGTCCCCTTGGCGACGACTACCGCGGTAGTGGGATTAGTCCCTTGCGCCACGCCAGCGTTTCCAGCCATGTTTCCTCCTAGCGCGAGCGACTCTCAACAACCGTGGGAATCATCTGGACCACACGAACCTGGCATGTAGTCCGGTAGGGACTCTGGATTGTTCGGCATCTCCGCCGCCCCATGGGTTGCCAAACATCCATGATTGTCGACCAGGACTTCACAGGGCAGACCTGGATCGAGTCCTTCCAGCCACGCGATTCCCTGCTCATCCAGTGTCACATTGATTCTCCGTCCCTCATGGAGGACAGTCACCGGATGACCCGCCAGGGGCTTGCCATTCGAATCCACAACCTTGAGCTGGAAGGTCTCCAGCTCGTCCTCCAATGTGTTGTAATCGATTTCCGGGTCCAGGATCTCAATACGCAACTTTTCTTGGTACGTACTCTGCACCAACTCGGTGTGGCCCCTGGTATCCGTGACGCCTTCGAGCACCGCGCCATTCTCTCGGGTGATGCGGTAGCGCCGATTTGGCAGAGGGGTGCCGTTCTTCTCATCCACCAGGATGAATGCCTCGTCATAGAGCATCCCCATGGAGGTGGCTTGGTATACATCATTGCCAATAATGACGTCCGGGCTGCCTTCAATCAGTTGTCCATGCCCACCGCAATGAGCGACCGCATCACCCTGACGGTGCGCCGGCTTGCTGTTGATGATGACACTGGACGCACCGGTAGCAGCTTGCCAGGTGTTGGGGCCACAGCAGGAGGAATGGTTGCCCGTATCTCCCACTCGCAACGCGGGTTTGAAGTTAATCAACACGTCTGGTGAGCCCGACACGGCAGGCCCCACTGCCGAGTGCGGGCAAGAGGGGCATCCGTGTGAGTCCGCAGGGACATGTGATCTATCGCCAACACGGCCGGCAGCAGGCATATCGACGGTCTCCCTCTATTTACAGGACCCATACTGCTCAAGCTTGGACCAGCGCGAGTGCGCGAGGAGCCGGAATCGACCATTTGCCGGCTCGAACTTGTAGACATCGCCATCCGAGGGAAGCAGGAACTTCTTCCCGGCGGGCATCCGCATCTGTTTGACGAGCGCGACCAGCACATCATCTCCCCGGCGCAGGAATACGGGCGGCTGCTGGGAGCGCTCTCGCAGCGACACCATGGGCTGTGCCCCCCGGAGATCCATGATGAGGACGTTGAGAGCGGAACCACTCTCCCCCGAAGCCACCAGGAAGTCTCCGTGGCACACAAGCTGCTCGAAGTTCTCGTCCAGGGAGATTGACTGCTCCCCCTGTTCGGAAGACCACACCACCAACCGCGAGGAATCCCCCGGGGAGGCCGCCTCAACACTGCTTGCCAACAAGGCGCCGTACCCTCGCTCACCGCACCCTTCCAGATAGCCCAGCAGTTCCTCCCCCGGCTTCAACAGACCCTGGAGCCGCACCAAAGTCGCCGCAGCCACCGGCTCGGCCACTCCCATCGAGGCAAGCACCACGAGCAAGGAGACCATGAGCCTGTTCTTCTTCAGCGTGTCCATGCAGCTCCTCGCAAGTCCTACCACTTCCGGATCTTCTCCAGACAGGCGACTCCAACACCAGACCTCCTCATGCATTCGGCACAAGCATTGATATTGGTCGAATACCCGGCTCCAGTGCCGTAACCATTCACTCCCTTTTCGAGGTCTCCAGCCCGATCAATCCGCATCTGGAGGTATTTGGTTGCGTACTCGATATTCTGTTCCTTGGTCAGCCCACTGTGAAGGGTCCTCGCACGTGCCCTCCATTGCTCCTTCGTTTCCCCCTTGTTCTGCCCAATAACGTCCATCACCGCAGTGACGGTCAACCCCATGAACCCAGAGGCAGTAGACTCAGAACTCTTCGCACAAGGATAAAAATCACTCTCCTTGTAGATCTGACAGATGATGAATTCATCCGGCTGTTTGGATTTGTTGTGCTCCTTGACGATTTTCTTGATTTCATCAAGGGATAGCCGATCACAATCGTATTTCTTGATAGGAACAACTTTGCGCTCGGTATTGGATGTGGGAGTTGTCGTGGATGCGCTCTCCGCTACGACCTTGCTTTTCGTATGAGGCTCGGCCATGTGATCCTTCGTCCCCCACTGCTCTCATCTCGGTTCCGTTGCGTCGATCGGTCTCTGCCGTCACTCAACCCCGGGAAGATGTTCTTGGAGAACGTGGTCGATGAACAAGTGCCGATGGGGAGCTTTTGTCCACGATTCGACATTCGCCACCGCAACCCACAAACACACATCAACTCGCAACACAGACAGAGAAGAATGCACGCCATGGAAGGGTGGCGCATGGCGGTGTAGTTGTCCATCGAGAGGCGGAGGGAGATAGGGCTGCTTGATGGCAGCTACCTCGTCATGATTTCTTGAAAACCATCCTCGATTCCCGCTTGAGGCAAGTCAGACGCGAGGCCGTGCCCTGGTTTCCATGCTGATGCTCAGAGGTCAGAGGCGGGCATGAACAGCACCCGGCCCCCGTGGCGCCGCTGGTAGGCGGAGGCGTCCTGGCAGGACATGGGCGGGGGCTGACGATCGGGAGGCACTCCGTCCAGCCAGACGCGGCAGGAGCCCGGAGGCGGTAGACGATCGGGCGGAACGCCATCGAAGGACACCGGCCCGTACTCGGTCGCCGCCACTTCACCCGTCTGGAACGAGCGCGGCGAGGAAGCCCAGATCACCAGGCCCCCATGGCGACTCGCGGTCCGATGCGCGTGGCCGCACGACATGGTCGCCGGCTGGCGATCCGGAGGCAGCGGCCGGTACCAGATGCGGCACAGGCCCTCTCGCGGAACACGATCCGGAGGGACGTGGAAGTTCATGGAGCCCCGAGGCGGCTCATGCGGATGGGACGGGGGAGGAGGAGGCCGGGGACCGCGCGGCGGGGGCCGAGGCCGATGGGGAGGCCGGCTCGGAGTTTCCGAAGGCTCGGGGTCGGGGTCGGAAGAGTGAATGAAAGTGCAACCCGCCGCCGTGAGCATCCAACCAACGAGAAGTGCGCGAAGACCATTCATGGTGCGCGCCCAGACGCCGGACGCTCGCCTGCCATTCACTCCGCGACACGCCCTCTCCTCCCAGGTCCATGGAAGGCCAACCTTTCTCAACTCCCGGAAGTCGAAAGAACAAGATTCGCAACGGGAGAGAAATCACCCGGAAACATGCGGCGCCGACACTGGTGAACGTCGAATCCTCACCCCAGGAGGTAGCCCATGCGTCGGTTCATCCCTCTTCACGCCGTGCTCACCGTGGCGGCATCGCTGGTCTCCACGTCGGTGCTCGCACAGCCCCCGCATCGGCGAGGCCCGCCCCCCGAGGCCCTCCAGGCCTGCGCCTCCAAGAGCCAGGGCGCCACCTGCACCATCGACTTCCCGGATCGCCAGCTCGAGGGCACCTGCGAGTCGCACCATGGAGAGACCCTCGCCTGCCGGCCGGCGCGTCCTCCCGGTCCTCCTCCCGAGGCCCTCGCCGCCTGCTCGGGCCTCCAGGAGGGCGAGGCCTGCACGGTGACGCTCCACGACAGGGAGCTCCAGGGCCAGTGCCACACCGGCCCCGATCAACAACGCGCCTGCCACCCCGAGCGCTCCCACCGGGGACCCCCTCCGGAATAGGGCGCTACGGAGAGACAGCGGGCGTCACGGGCTCGCCCTGGCGGAAGCGCGCCTCCGGGCCCGGGCCCACGTACACCTGCACGGAGCGGAAGCGCGGCGTGCTCTCGGCCACCCGGACCGAGTGGCGCAGGCCCGCGGGGATGTAGACGGCGTCGCCCTGACGCACGGACATCGCCTGCCCCTCGATGGTCATCTCCGCCCCGCCCTCCTCCACGTAGATCATCTCCACACTGTCCACGTGGACGTGCTCGGGCACCGTGCTTCCCCCCTGGAGCTCCAACACGCCCATCGAGGCGGCACGGGCGCCGGTCTCCTCGTTGAGCAGCAGGAGCGCGGTGCCCTTGCCCTGGGCGATGCGGAAGGTGGGAGCCCGCGCGCCGTCCACCACGTAGCGCACGGGCCGGGTGGGGACGCGGGCACAGCCCACGCCGACACACAACAGGGCCAACAGGAACACGGTACGCATCACCCCTCCGTTCCGGCTCATCGGTGGTTGAGATACGTCGAGTGACACGCCACGCACGTCTCCACGAGGCGCCCGTAGCTCTCCGCGAGCGCCTGGTCGTCCCGCTTCTCCGCGGCCTCGCTCACGGCGCGAGCGCGCAGGCGGGCCTCGTCCTGGAGCACGAAGAAACGCTCGGGCAGGAGCGCGTTGAGATCCGCCTCACCGCCGGGCAGGGGCCGGATGATCCGGGGCTCGGCGGAGATGTGTTTGGCCGCGGCGCGCGCGACGTCGTACTGGAGCAACGTCACGCCATACATGAGGTCGCGCGCGTCCTGCCCATGGCGCTCCATCTTCTGGCGCAGCAGGGACCGGGCCTGCTCGGGCAGATAGTCCGGCTTGCCCAACGAGGAGGGAGGCGACTCCTTGTTGGCCGCCTCGGCCTTGGGCTTCTCGGCCTTGGGCTTCTTGGAGGGAGCGGCCTTCTGGGGCTCGGGCTCCGCGGCGGAGGCGTGGAAGACAAAGCCCGCGGACAGGACGCCCACGAGCATGAGGGGGACGCGAAAAGAAGTGGTCTTCATCGAATGGACTCGCCGGCCGTGATGCGCATGGGGCTTCTCACCCACTCGCAGGATCAGTCCTGGCTTCGCGGAAAGCAATGCACGGCCTCCGCGGCCCTCAGGGAGTCGCCGCCGAGGCCGCGGGGTTGCCCGCCTTGATCCAGCGCGCCAGCGAGAGGGCCTCCTGGGTGGACATGAGGTCCGCGTAGCTGGGCATGCCCGTTCCGGGCCGGACCTTCTGGGCGTCGAGGATCCACATGGCGACCGTCTCGTCGGGCTTGCTCCGCGCGTTGACGAGAGCGGGGGCGAACATGGCGCCCTCGCCGTGGCAGCCGCGGCATTTCAAGCTGGCGAAGAGTTCCTCCGGAGGCCGCGGCGCCTGGGCGGTGGCGGTGTTTCCGGACGCGGAGGTCTCCGCCTCCTTCTTCTCCGAGCAACCCGCGAGGGCCACGGCCATCGACAAGAGCACCGTGTGGGACAGCGGAAGGACGAGGGGCATGCGATTGCGCATGCCCCTCCTCTACTACCACCAGCGCGGGGAGGACCAGGGGAAGGGGGCCCAGAAGGGCGTCGCCAGGGTGTCGCCCTCAAGAAGGGGCGGGGGCTACGGGGTCACTTGTGAGAAGCGTACCTTCTGCACCCCCTCGATCATCTGCAGGGCCAGGGGCGCGGACGTGTACTCGGAGCGGCTCTGGACGTTCTGCAGCTTCTGGGCGAGTTCACCCATGTGGATGACGCCGAGCGCCTCGTCCTTCTTCCAGGGGACGGGGAACTGGCGCTCCAGGATTTCACTCCCCGTCTCCCGGTCACGCGGCGTCTTGCGGAACCTCGGCGCCTCGTCGACGGGCGCATCCACTCCAAAATGCATCGCCTCCGGCTGGAGGTGGATGTCCACCGTCTTCACGTCGCCTTCGAAGAGACACAGGAGCACGTTGTCGTTCAGCCGCTCCATCCGCGCGAGGTTCAACATCGACTCCGGAGGCTGGAAGGTGTTGTCCTCGATGAGGACGTCATAGCCATCCACGAGCAGATCCTTCCAGCCGGAGACCACGGACGAGCGCAGCAGGAAGCCCGTGATCAACCGGTCCGCCTCCTCCAGGGGGCTGGCGCTCCTCCGCCGCAGCTCCAGACGCCTGTCCGCCTCGGTCACCCGGCCAATGCTGTTGGCGCCATCCAGCAGGCACTTCATCCAGCGCCAGTCCATCCGGAAGAACCGCAGGGACTCGGCGGGGAGGAGCCGCGCGTCGGGCACCAGGTATTCGAAGGGCACGCCGCGCAGGTCGCGCAGGTCCTCGAACCACTTCCTCACCACCTCGGGTGGCCCGGGCGGGGTGCGCACGCTCCGGAAGGGCATGCGGGACACGCTCCGCGTCCGCAGCCGCTGCTCCTCCTGGCGCTGCGCGAGCCGGCCCGTGCGCTTCCATTGGTAGAGCGCGAGGGAGACCGCCTGATTCCGCAGTGTCAGCCGGCGCCCGAGCTCCCAGGCCGAAGCATAGGAGACATCGAACATGCCGGTCCGCGCCTCGTAGCGCAGCAGCTCGTCCGCGGCCAGGGCGGGCAATGCCACCGGCTCCTGCACGTCGCCGGGGCTCAGGGGGCCGTGGTACCACGAGACCGTCTTGTCTCCCTGGCGAAGGGCATGCGGCAGGGGAACGCATCCCCTGGCGAGATACGGAGCCGCTTCGGTCTCGACCTCCTCGGTCAGCCTGAGCGTGCTCGGCTCCCGCTTCACCTTCGAGAGCAGCGCGGTGAAGCTCTGGTCCGGATCCAGACACGAGAAGCTCCACCGCTTCAGGCTCACGAGGCGGATCAGCGCCTCTTCGCCAGCACCTCCGAAATCGAACTCCTCGGAGTCTTGATGGTAGCGACCCTCCACGGAGACCAGATAGACCGTGCTGGTTCCACCCTCTTGAGGCAGACGATTGCAGAGCACGGTCGCATGGGTATTGGTGCTGGCCGACGGGTCTTCTTTCTTCATGCCCTTGAGCTGGCGCACGTGGGCCAGATAACCCAGCTCGCTCTTCTTGGGCAGCACCGCCTCGAGCAGCCGCCGCTTCACCTCGATCACGCTCACGCTGTCGTCCGGGTCCTGCCCCACCTCCTCCTCGAAGGGGGGGAACGTGGCCCCAGGTGCCGACGTCAGCTCCCGCAGCGGGAGGATGCGCTCGACGGGCTTGTCCTCGGGCGAGGTGAAATCCGACTCCCGGAACAGCAGGAGGGCGAGCCACGGGAGGTTCGGATCCTCGTTGTCGGGCGAGCGCTCCCAGGGCAGCGTGCTGCGGGTCAGCGTGATGTGGGGCAGGACATTCAGGTGGTCGCCCAGGCTTCCCTCGGGCGGGAAGACGCCGGCCACATCGCTCGGTGCGAGCGCGGTGAAGCGCTCTCCCGTGACCACGAAGGTGAGGCTGCGCTCCCAGGTGGCTGGCGTGGAGACCTTGTCGCTCTGGAGCGTCTGGAGCGACTGCGTCAGGTCCACGCGGTAGGTGCCGCTGTCGAGCGGGGGCTGGTGATACTGGATGAACTCGACGAGCGGGGCGGTGTCGGTGCGGGTCTTTCCAGTCATGATCGGATTCCTCGAGGGGATGGGCGGCTCACTGGACCTGGGGAGCCACGACGAAGGTTCGTGCGAGTGATTCCGGATCGAGCGACACGTCCCGCTCGGGATCGAATCCCAGTCCCTTCAGGAGCTGATCGCGGAGGTCATTCCGTCCCACCGTCTCGCGCAGCCGCTCACGGCGCGCCACGTCGTCTGCGCTGATGGGCTGGAACTCGGCGATGGGCTCCCACTGGAAGGCGTCTGGGATGGGGGTCGTGTCGTAGCGCAGCACCTCCGTGCGGATGTTCTCGGTATGGCCGGGTGCGGGCTGTGCCTTGATCTGGACGTCGAAGCCTGTCACCACGCCTTCCACGAAGCGCGGCTCGTCCGCGGAGGGCGGAAGCACCCGATCCTCGGAGGCCGTCTTGGCCGTGCCCCACACCGCGGAGGGGACCTTGCGCGTCATCGGCGTGAACGTGAACCAGTCCGTCACGTCCAGCTCTCCATCGTCCGTGAGCTTCGTGAGCCGGATCCATTGCTCCGTCTCGAGATCGTCTGGCGTCACCGCCATGGGGCGGATGCCGAAGGCTCCCTGGGTGCTCCCCATGACGATCTCCTGCCTCCCCTCCCCCTGAACGGCCTTCTTCGTGGGGACGAAGGCATCCGTGGTGAGCGCGAAGTCCTTGGGGTTGACCACCCAGAGCTCCTCCTCCCCCTTCTGCAGCCGCCGCAGCAGCCCGTTCGTCACCCCCAGGGTGCAGATCTCCTCCGCCGGAGGCAGGAATCCACTCTGGAAATCCTCCCAACCAATGGCCTTGGGATGGACGCTGCCCTGGTCTCCGAACTCGATGGTGAAGGAGAACAGGGTGACGTCGATCTCCGCGTAGCCGCCGAAATCCGGTCCCCACAGCCGCAGGGCGGCCGACACGTCGACATCTCCGAGGAAGCCGAAGCCGGCGCTGATGCTCACCCGGAGTTCGATGTCGTAATGGTAGGGCTTCCAGCTGATCAGGAAGTCGGCGCCAGCACGGAAGGTGGCGTGCGCATCCCCCGACTCGAAGCTGACCTCCAGCGAGCCGCCCGCCATCACCGCGTGCGCACAGAGCGCGAAGTAGCCGCCTCCCTTGATGATGGCCACGTCGCCCAGGCGCCAGTTGAATCCCAGTCGCGGCACCAGCGGGTAGTGGTCGGGGACGGGGAAGCGGGGGTGGTAGCCTCCGGCGGTGATGACGAAGTCGCCCGCGTGCGGCCCCGCCAACCACGTGTAGAAGGCATAGCCTCCCGTGAGCTTGCAGTCCTTGGACAGGATGTAGGAGGACGGCGTGAGCTGGGCGATGACGCCCAGGAAACCCTCCTCGGGGATGAAGGAGGCCTTCAAGGCCAGCTCGATCTGCGCGATGGGGTCCACGCCCGTGTTGGCCGCCCCGAAGGGAATGCTCAGGTTGGCGAGCCCGAGCACGTGCACCTCGAAGCGCTCGCCCAGCTTGACCGTGAGCAGGGCGAACCCCGACAGCAGCTTGAACGAGGTGAACTTCACTCCCACGGCCAGGAAGCCATCTCCCACGCTGGGCGTGAGATAGGTGGACAGCAGGGCGACCTTCTCCTGGAGGAGCGCCGCCCGGCTGTTCGCGTCACCGATGTCGTTCTGCCCGCTGAGCGCCTCCCGGACCAGGGGGAAGTCCTTGATCTTGTCCACCGTGGGAATCGTCAGCGCCCGGTTGACGCCAAAGCCCGCGGACAGCCCCTCCACGAAGAAGAAGGGCGGCCCGCCCAGGGGAACGCCCAGCACGGCATAGAGGAACAGCGAGGGCTCGCCCTTGAACTGCGCGTAGCCGCCAATCGCGCTGAGCGAGATGGCCCGGCCACCCATCTTCGCCTTGAGCAGCGCCAGGCCGTCGTAGCTCTCGACCTTCTCACCCTCCACTTCCATCTCGCGGCGCAGGAGGGTGCCGCCAATCTCCAGATTGGGCGTGCGGTAGTCGAGCGCCAGTCCATCGAGGTGGAAGCGGGGCGGCGAGCTCATCGTCACCGGCGCGCTCACGGACAGTCCGGACAGGCCCAGGGACAGCGGCCCCAGGGCCAGGGACGCGTCGAGCAGCAGCCACAGCTCGCCCGCGTCGAACTTCACCCCCACGCGCTCCAGACTCACCGGGCCCACGGCCTTCTGGAGCGAGAACCACTGGGGCTCCATGCCGCTCCGGGTTCCGGGACCCTCGACGATCTGACCGTTGTCGCTCACCTGGACCGGGACGTTGATGGGCAGCGTGAGGTCGCCGATCTGGAGCTCTCCCCGCAGCGTCACCCCCTGGGGGAGCACTTCCTTGCCCAAGGGCACGCCCTGGGCCTCGAACAGGGGAATGAGGGCGTTCACCTCGGGCTGGGTGAGCGCGGCGGAGGCCACCATGATCCGGTAGGTCAGTTTCACCCCGTCTTCTGGCGTGAAGTTCTGACCCACCAGGGGAAGCTGCGACAGGTCCAGGCCCGCGCCGACCTCCACGCCAAAGAGCCGCCTGGCCGTCAGGGACGTGGGGGGCTGCTGCCACGAGGCGAAGAGCGCGTGGTTCACCTGGAGGGTGAGCCCATCGGGAATGAGCGCGGCGAAGTCGGACGAGATGCCCTCGACCATCTTCCGCAGGCTCGTGCTCTCGCCCTCGGGGTTGGAGAAGCCCGCGAGCAGCGTCTTGCCGAGCGGCGCTGGCAGGTTGGGACGCGAGTCGATGGCGAGCTTCCCCGTGGACGCCCACTCACTGCGGACGGAGAGATTCTTCGTGGTGTTGTCGAGCGTGACCGAGAGGTCCTCGAGGACCAGCTCCTCGATGAACCGTGGCATGGGGATGCCCAGCTTGCCGGTCAGGTCCCCGACGAGGGCGCCGATCTCCACCTGCTCCTCCTCCGCCAGCCCGCCCTCGAAGACCCAATGGGTCGCGGTGGGATTGGTGGAGGTGCCTCCCCCCGAGCGGCTGGCCGAGACCACGAACTCCTTGTCCGCGAGCGCGAAGGAGCCGTGGATCTCCACCTCGGGCCGGTTGACCCCCTCCTTCGACATGTCGAGGCCGAGTCCGGTCAGGGTCACGAGCCCCGGCACCACTTCCCACTCCTGCGCGATCTCCGCCGCGAAGGAATAGCTCTGCTCACGGGGTTGGATGACGGCCTCGAGCCCCGTGAGAGTGAACGTGGACGGGTCGCCGCTCTCCGGCAGGACGCCCGCGAGCAGCGACGAGAGCGGCGCCGTCTGTCCCTCGGGCAGGGCAACGGCGACATTCATGGAGGGCAGCGCCACCCCGGCCTCCAGCAGGACCTCATCGTCGAGCTTGAGTGTGCTCCGGGCCTCGCAGGACACCTGCCGGGTCAGGGGATCCGACGGCGACTTCACCGTGATGGAGAAGAACAGCTCCTCCAGGGCGAACTGCCCGTCGATGATCTGCCAGGGCTCGGCGGATTGGAGCTCCAGGGTGACCGAGCTGACCCGGCGGGTGGGATTCTGCTCGAGGATGAGCTCGAACCCCTGGAGGGCGATGACGTTGGCCAGGGGGACCTGGGCGGGGATGATGTCCAGGCTCACGCCGCCCACGAGCTGGGTCAGGGCATCCAGCTCCGTCAGCCGGATGCCATCCAGCTCCGCGGTGACGACGAGGGGCGAGGTGTCTCCTCCTCCCTCGGCGAGCTCGCCCTTCAAGACGAGGACCTTGCCGCCATCGGCCGTCTCGAGCTCGAACTCGAGGCCGTCACCGAGCAGGGCGGCAATCCCTTCATTGGTCAGCAAGTCATCCAGCAATGCCATGGCCATCCTCGCCCTGCTCAAGGTGTTCACGCGCCGGTCCGTGTTCCGGCGGGTTTGCATCTCATCTCAATAGGAATAGTTGCCGGTGATGAGGGCGCGCCGGATGGCGATGACATGGACACGCCAGTCGTCACCTACCCGCTCCACGTCAGCGAAGATGTGCCAGGTGGTGCCGCTCACCTTGGGGTAGCAGTTGAAGGAGATATCCTTGTCAGCGCTGTCATCATCGGCATTGAGATAGAATCCAGCGACGAAGACCACCCACTCGTCTTTGGAGAAGCCGGTGTTTCCGCTGGCGGAGCCTCTGTCCACGGTGATGGTTTTGCACTGGAATGGCGCCTCCCCCTTGAGCAGGAGCCTACCGTCGGTCTTCAGGGTCAGCTCAGGCGTCGTGGTGTGGTTGCTCGTGAAGAAATGGAGGTCATGATTCGACTTGGTGCCGAACCATCCGCCCTTGTCGCTCACATAGGTGGAGAGCGTCCGGGTGCCGTCGGTATGGCTGAGCCCGTGCGCACCCGCTCCCGTCTTCACCTGGAGGGGATGATCGGGTGTATACGTGCCAATGCCCACGTTGCCACTGGTCTTCAGCGTCAGCTGAGGCTGGGTCTTGTTGTTGGCGAAGAAATGGAGGTCATGATTCGACTTGGTGCCGAACCATCCGCCATTGTCGTTCACATAGGTGGTGAGCGTCCGGGTGCCATCGGTATGGCTGAGACCGTGCTCGCCCGTGCCCGTCTTCACCTGGAGGGGAAAATCGGGTGCTTCCGTGCCAATACCCACGTTGCCACCGGTCGTCAGCGTCAGTTGGGGAGAATCGCCGCGGCCGGTCGTGAAGAGGTGAAGGTTGTGATTCGTCAGGGTGCCGAGCGAAACTCCCTTTTCGCCCACGTAGGTGGTGAATATCCGGGTGCCATCGGTATGGCTGAGCCCGTGAACGCCCGTTCCCGTCTTCACCTGGAGGCGAAAGGTTGGCGCCTCCGTGCCGATGCCCACCCTGCCATTGGTCTTCAGCGTCATCGCGGGGGATGAGACGCTGTCGTTCGTGTAGAACAAGAGGTCATGGTTCGTCTGGGTTCCAAACCCGGCCGCTCGGGTGCTGGAGGTCCCACGCAGCCGTGTGGACAGTTTGACCGTTCCATCCGAGTGGGTGATGCCATACGCATCCTCAGCGGTCTCCACCGTCAGCTTCTCGGTCGGGCTGCCGGTGCCGATGCCGACCTTCTGGTCCGCGAACTTCAAGGGCTGCTTCTGGATGAACGCCACGCGCTCACCGTCGCTGTAGCCGGTCAGCCCACCGTAGCGGACGAGCAGCGCCGAGCGGCCCGTGGCGTGGCCCGTCTTGACCTTCGAGATGGGCACCTCGATCGCCATCCCCTTGTCCAGGGTGGTGTTGCCGGACTTGGGCGTGAGCGTCCATTCCCCCAGCTGATTGGGCCCCTCCACGTTCCAGAGGGCGTGGCCGGGCCAGTCCGGGTCCGTTCCAGTGTGGTCCGACTTGCCCGGGATGAAGATGCTGGACACCTGGGAGGACGTCCCCAGGGCCCAGAGGTCCGAGGTGTCCTCGCTGGACTCGAAGCGGAGGGTGAAACGGCTCACCGACTCCCCGCCCGTGCCGGGCGTCAGGAGGATGGGGACCAGGCCCGTGTTGACGATGCGCAGCACCAGGTGGTTGTCGGTATGTCCATCATTCAGAACGAGGTTGGAGCTGCTGAACTCCGCCTCCAGGGAAGGAGCCGACGCGCCGCCCATGCTCATGTTGATGAGGCCGAGGTCGGAGTTCTCGGTGCGGTTGTACTCGTCATCTGGTCCGCTGAGCGTCACGTAGGTCTCGTATCGGTGCAGGGTGAGCTGGGCGAGCGTGGGCCGCGTGCCCTTTCCGGCGACCGCACCCACCTTCTTCAAGGTCAGCGCCAGGGGAGTGCTGGGCTTCACCTCCAGCGGCGCTGCGCCCTTGTAGAGGACATACAGATAGACGTCGCCCAGCGCGTATTCGTCAGCCGAGGTCGGGACACGCTTCTCGACCTCACAGAGCAGTCCCCACTGTCCGTCATGAGAGGCGTCGAGGAGGAGCTCCTCGGGCCGCACGAGCGTGTCGGGACGGAAGGTGAGCTTGAAGTGGTGGTTGGAGCTGCTCACCACCTTGTCGCTCACGTTCTTGAGCATCATGGTGACGCCAGAATGGGGCTTGGATTCGACCTCGAGGGTGTCGCTCTCCGCGGGAGACTCGTTGATGAACAGGACGTTGGTGAGCGTGTCGCTCGAGTCCGGGAGGGGAAGGTTGAATTGGAACGCGAAGGCCTGGGCCATGATGGGCTTCCTCTAGGTGTGAGCGGGTCCAGCGGGGGCCGTCGTCTCGGAGGCCGAGATCTGGGCCGCGGCCTGTTGCTGGATGCGGCCAATGAGCTGGAAGACGCGCGCGTAGGGCTGCCTTCCGAGCGCCTCCAGGACCTGGTTGATCTCCGCCACGCTCAACGTGAGCTGGAGCGGTTTGTTCGTGTCATGCGCCATGGTTGTTGGAGCCTCCAGGAGGTGTTTCACGCGAGAGCTTCAGCCAGCCCTCGGCGAGTTGCAGGGCGTCCGGCATCCGGGCGCGCGTCTCCGCCGGAGTCAGCGCCCGCGTCTCCTCCCACAGGCCGCGCTGCCGGGATACCCAGGACCAGGTGAAGCCGGGCTGCTCGGGTACCGGCACGCTCACCTCGCGCTCGCCGCCGGCCTTGCCGTAGGCGGCCCGGCCCGTCAGCAGCGGCGCGGAGGTGAACGTCACCTCGAGCGAGGCGAGCGCCTTTTCGTACTGTTCGGGGGGAATCCGGATCGACTTGGCCGGCACGATGCTGCTGGTCGCGTGGACCTCGCCTCGCGGATCCACGAGCATGGTCAGGATCTGGGCCGGTGCGCTCACCGTCTGGGGGATCTCCACCGCCCTGTTTCCCGAGGCGGTGACGATCGAGCGCCCGGCGGGGTCGGTGCCGGAGAAGCCCTCATGCTCGCTCTGGGGCGCATAGAACGTGCCGTTCTCGAAGCGGCCATCCGCCTGCTCCTTCCAGTAGCCGAGCAGGCCGTCGTTGAACTGGCGGAACTCGCCGATGCGGATGGGCAGCTCCACCTGGTCGAAGCCCAGCGTCCACGACTCGGGGCTCTGGGAGATGGGCGTGGGCGCCTCCCCGTCCTGGTATTGCGCGAGGGTCTCGTTGAAGACCCGCCAACGCTTGTCACGCGCCGGCAGTCCGTGGAGCTCCAGGTCCACCGACGCCCGGACCACGGCCAGGGGGCGTCCAATCAGGAGCGAGAGCGAGGGGCTGTGGGAGAGCGCCTCCGGGTCGCTCTGGTCCAGGGCGGCGTTGAGCACCGTGCCAAACGCCTTCGTGTAGTCCTGGCCCGCCCTGCCGGCGGACGTGAGGTGGTCGATCACCTTGCGCAGGTGGGGGTTCTCGATGGCCTCCACGGCCACGGGATGGGTCGTGCCGGGGAAGGGATCCCAATACCCCGCCGCGTTGATGACCCCCAGCGGGGTGCCCGAGGTGGCGTACACCATCAGGCCGCCGTCGAAGTTGTTGGGGATGAGCCAGCCACAGATGGGGCTCGTCGCCGGATGCGCGTTCATCTCCGGCTGGTCCTCGCCCTCCAGGGGCATGCCCGACAGCCAGCGGAACTGGATGCGCGAGGGCTGGGCGAGCCGTGGCGCGAGCAGCACCCGGTGGTCATTCTCGCCGCGATCCCTCAGGGGCATCAGCTCGGAGGACACGATCGTCGTGCCCCCCTCGTCGGGCCGGGTGTCCAGGTCGTTGAGCTGTCCGAACGTGTCCACCAGGCGCAGGCCGGTGATGCGCAGCTCTCCGCCGCGGATCGGATTGAAGTCGCGCTTCGGGGTGGACGCCAGGAGCAGGGCGCCGCGGACCGTCCCCGCCACCTGCGAGGCGAAGAGGCGGTGGTCGTCGAAGCCGATGGGATCCTCGATGTCGAGCTGCAGCGTGCGCTTTTGCATCAGGAGCGCGTCGTTGAAGCCATTGAGGGCCTGGGAGAGGATGTGCTCTTGCTGGGACTGGAGCGTCACGTAGGCCCTGAGCGCCGTGCGGAGCGTGTCGTCCTCCTGTCCCGGCTCGGGCTGATAACCGGAGAGCAGGGCCTGGGCGTTGCCGTTCGTGTCGAGGTATTGCTCGGCCTGCGCCGCGGTGAGTCCATACAGGGCTTTCTGGTGACTCTCCTCCGGCAGGAGCAGCCGCTGCTTGACCACGTACGAGGCGATCCGCTGCTTCAGCGTCCCGCTCGCGTGCGCGCTCAGGATGCTGAACCCTCGATAGGGCTCCGAGTTGGTGACGACGTCATCGGTGTTGTCCGGCTCCCGGCGCGCCAGGTCCACCGCCTCGGGAGCGCGCACGTAGCGGCGGGTGATGTGGTCTGGCGGGTAGGCGTCACGGCCATCTACCTTGGGAACGGGGTGCGGGAAGAACTGGACGTCCCACTCCAGCAGGAAGGGGTTCCAGGGCTGCTGGGTCCAGGTGGTGAAGCCCGCGCGCTCGCCGGACTGGGAGGCGGGTGAGGCGTCGATGAGCTGTCGAATGCGGCCCAGGAGCGCTTCCTCCAGCGGCAGGCGGTCGAGGCTCTCGTCGGAGACGCCCGCGAGGAGCTGGCACGCCAGCAGACCGTCCTTCTGGAGCCGGCCGTCGCGGCCATGCCGGACACCGCGCGAGAGCGCCTCGCCATGCATCAAGACGACCGGATCATTGGGCTGCCAGTAGCGTGGGCCGGGGGTGGCCCTGAGGGCGAATGGGGGGGTGAGTCCCCAGACGCGCCGCTGGAGCGCATCCATCGCACGCTGCAAGCGCGCCGCGAGCTGCTCCGCGAAGGGGGGGATATCGAGGCTTATCAACCCCTTCTCGATTCGAATCACATACGTCCGCCCCCCGTCGGTGATGTTCCACACCCTCCCCTCGCCTTCCTCGCCGCCCTCCGCCACCACCTTCACGGTCGCGCTCGAGGAGAGCGTGATGCCGAAGTTCTTGAACTCCTTGGCCCAGTGGCTGGAGGGATCCTTGATGTAATTGGCGTCGAGATCCTCCCGGTACTCCCGGAAGTATTGCGTCGAGCCAGCATTGACGAGACCGAAGCGCAGCGTCTCGGGCGCTCCCACCACCTGTTGCGTGTTCCGGGGTTGCTTCCACCCGAGCTTGCCCGTCGCGAGCAGATGCTTGCGGAGGGTGGCGAGCCCGTTGGCGCGCAGGGTCTGCATCGCGTCCGAGAGGTCCTCGGCGTCGGTGGGCTGATCCTCGCCCATCTGGTCGCCGATCGCCTCGGGATGGGTGGCGTAGATGAACTTGTGCCAGTCGTTGAAGAGCCGCGAGCTCATGGACGCCGTGGCTTCGTTGGCCCGGTCATACGCGCCCTGGAGCTGGTTGAGCTCGCTGAGCAGGTGGGCCACGTCGTCCGGGAGGGTGACCTCCTCTCCCTCGGTGTCGCTCGCGGGATTGGCGCGTTGGATGGACCAGAGGGTGCCACCGGCGCGGGCCGTGAAGCCCCGCTCGTGGCGCGCCTCGTGGAACTTCTCGTCCACGTCGAGCTGGAGCTGGTCGAGCTGATCCGTGAACTCGAGGGCGTCGAGTTGCCGCGCGACGTCGCGCCGCGTATCGGGCTCCTCCTCCAGTTGGTGGGCCAGATAGGCGGAGAGGGCCTCGGTGCCGGTGTCACCCACCGACAGGGTGAGCGTCTTCTGGCTGGCGGCGGGGTTGTTCCGGGTCGCTCCCTGGAACGTGAGCCGCGCGTGGCAGACGGTCCGGCGGGGGAGCGCGGCCTGCCCCAGGTCCACCTGCCACCGGAAGCGTTGTTCGAAGTCCTGGCGGACCCGGATGCGATCCGTCTCGGATTGGTGCTGGAGGTAGAAGTCCTTCAAGACGTCATCGTCGGGCCGGTCATACCAGCCGAGGACGTCATAGCTGACACCGGACGGGTTCTCTCCCAGCTTGGCGTCCGGGTCATGGAAGCCGAACACGCTGAAGCACCCCGGGTAGAAGGCCGCGAACGAGGCCTTCACATGGTCCAGAGACGCATGCCACTCGAGCGGCCCCATGGCCGTGAGCGCGAGTTCGTGCTGGCGCAGGTACTCGCCCGAGGCCCCGGAGGACTGCCAGTCCGTGACCTGCATCGCACGTCCGATGTGCCGGAAGGGCTGGTAGGGCCCCTCCTTCAACCGGGTGCGCGGGAAGGGAATGATGGCGGCGACGGGCTGCTGCTGGAGAGAGAGGCCCGTCAGATCGGGGTAGAGGTAATCACTCTCGACGACCCATTGCCGCTCCACGCTGTCGCCCCGGAGGCGGCGGACCAGCCAGCGGTTGGGGACGATGGGAAAGCGATGCCGTCCCGAGAGATCCGACCCGGTGCTGCGGGTCAGCGTATCGGGCAGGGCCCAGTGCAGGTGGATGCCTGGCGCGAGTTCCTGGAAGGTGGGCGAGAAGGGCTGGGAGAGGATGTTCTCGCTGATGTTCGCCCGGTCATTGCTGTGGCCGTAGTCACCATCCGCTTTCTTGTAGGTGAAGGGGAGCCGGGTGTACTGCGCGAGTGCTTCGCGGACGGGCGTGGGGCTGGACAGACAGAGCGCGTCCAGGTGCATGGGGACGAGAAGGACATTGGGGGTTGTCGACTCTCCAGCCATGGTGATGCTCCTTCGGAAGGATGTTTGACGTCACGCGAGAAGGCGAACCGCCGCGGCAGCGGATCACGAGGCTGTGATGGACTGTGTCGGACGACGACTGCGTGTGCTCGTCTTGCGCTGTCTTCCCTTGCCGGGAGAGCCCGTATAACGGTCTGGTTCGATTCAGGGGATAAGCGTTTCACTGAATTGACAAGAAAGCAGGGATGTGCTGGGCGCGCGTCCCCGTCACCGGCCGAAACTGTCCGTGCCTGTCTCAGCCTGCGCGGGCGCGGAGCGTGGGCGCCGCTCACCACCGGCGAAGAGAGGACCAGGGGAAGGGGGCCCAGAAGGGCGTCGCCACGCACGTCACAGTGGCACTGGAGGCTCTGGAAGGGGGCAATCCAGCGCGGGCTGCGACCCTCCTCCGTCCCCGCTCGAGGGAGCGCCCCGTGCCGTCGGGACTTACTTCAGCAGGGCCTGAGCCCGCTCGGGATCGACGCCGAAGAACTGTGCCGGCAGGCTGACCGATTGTCCGCATGCGAGGGTGGCACTGCTGCCATCCTGCAGGCCCAGCACAGTCTTACCTTTTTCCTGGCAGGCCTTGACCGAGGCCTTGACGGCGCCGGCGTCCTCGAATAGCGGCAGAGCTTCCGCGCGCACCACCACCATGTCCGCGCGCAGCACGCCGCACTTCGGCCCGGGCGCGATGCGCGCCGCCGCCGCTTCCTGGTACATGCTGACGGCGCCGTTGCAGTCGGCGCGCATCAGTTGTTCGATGTGGCGAAAGGCCATCGGCTTGACCATGGCAGGGCTCCACTCCGAGGTCACACGCAGCAGGGAGCCGGGCTGGCGCGCGTAGTCCCGCAGGACATTCTCCAGCGTTTCGGTGCCCGCGAGGCGTGGCAGCCAGCGGGGCTGGCAGTCCTGCGCGGCGCCGCATTCGAGCTCACGGGCGAAATCGGTGCGCTCGCCCTGCTTTCCTTTGCGGTTGTAGTCGCGCAGCCGCAGCAGGGACGACCGCGGGACGTCCGACGACAGTCCGATCGCGTAGAAAGCCAGGCCGCAGTCGTAGGGCATGCGCCCCCAGCCGCGGCGGGGCAGCGCCTTCCAGGATTTGCCATTGGCTGCGAGGACGCAGCCGTTCACGGCCTTTTCCAGTTCGCCTTTGAAGCCGTCGTGATCGAGCCAGCCGAGCCGGGCGGCCGTCACCGCGCGCAGGAATTCGGCGCCGCCTTCGCCGACGGTCGCCTCATCCTCTTTCCAGCTGTCGTTCCAGTCCTGGGGTTGGGTGAGGTGGGCCATCTCGTGCGCCACGAAGGTATGCAGCAGCTCTTCCTGTTCGCGGCCGGGCGTGGGCGGGAAGGACAGGCGCATCACGGTACGATTGGCTACGTCACCCCAGTAATTGTGCGGATCAGAAGGAGAGGCAACGATGAAGGGTATGCTGAACGGCAGGCCGGGCAACTCCTTCCTGAGCTCTCCTTCGATGCTGTCCAGCGTGGCGTCCAGATAGGCCAGGGTCTGCCGCGAGAAGTTGCTGCTGGCATGGACGCGGGATGTCGCACCGGGCCGGAAGGCTTGCTGGATCAGGACGGTCGGCATCGCATCGCCGCCGCCAGCAGCGGCAGTGCGTGCGCCGCTTTCCGCCGTGGTCACGCCATCGACCACGACTGTCCCGCCAGGGACGACGAACTTCCAGTCGACCGCACCACAGGCATCGGTGAGCGCGTAGGAGCTGGTGTGCACATACAAGCCTTTTTCGACCGGATAGGCCCACGGATACGTACGGTCCTTGTTGCGCCTGGTAGCGGGCACGCGCAGGCGCAGCGTGCTGCAGGATGCGTTCTTGCGGCGGAGTTGCCGCCCATCGAACCCGGTGCAGTCGTCGGCGGCGCTCCAGTCGCTGCGCAGGCCGACGTCATCGCGACCGGCATTGGGGCGCACCCCGTCGTCACGGAACGTCAGCGCCGTGCAGGACGGCGGAATCTCGTAGCTGACCTCGAGCGCGGCGGGGTCGCGCATCGTGATGGTCGCATGGACCGTGGCGGGCGAGGGGGCGGGCACCGGGATGGCGCTTCGGGCAGAACAGGCCGGCGCGCAGGCCAACAGCAGGGCGGACAGGTGCGGCTTCAATGAGCCTCCGATAATGATCCGATAACGGAATCGTTGATGTTAACCGATCATGAACAGCGCATAAGAGGCTCCGTCCCCGCTTGAGGGAGCTCCGGTCGGGAGCGGCGCACGACGGGTGCCCGGGACTGAAGGGAAGAGAGGGGGCCTGCTGCGTCAGCGCAGCACGCGGCCGGGAAGGCTCAGGTCACCGGAGGCGACGTCGAAGGTGCCCGTGACGCACAGCAACGGGTCGTGCAGGTTGGCGTTCACCTTGAGGGCCGCGGTGACACCGTCGTAGTTGAACTGCGCGGGGAAGGTGGCGGCCTCCTCGGGGATGCGCACCTCCACCACCTGTCCCCGCAGCGCGGGCTTGAAGCCTGGGGAGTCGATGAGGATGGGCAGGCCGGGCCACGTCTTCGGCAGCTTCGGCCTGGTGCCCTCCGGGATGTCGCGCACCTTGAGGCCGCCGGGACAGGAGGCGTCCTTCACCAGCACCACCCAGTGGCTGTGCCACAGGTTGCCGTCGTTGCCCTTGTTGCCGTCCCCGTTCTCGTCTTCCAGCGGCGTGTCGTCGAAGTCCGGGTGGGCCGTCAGCACGAAGGCGAGGATGCCCTGCGCGGCGTCGAAGCCCACCGCCCCCGAGTCGATGGAGGTGGGCCAGACGTAGGAAAACACCTCGCTGCCGGCCAGTTGCCCGGTGGGCGTGGGCGTGAGTTTGCCTGCCTCCTCCCGCACCTCCTGACGGAAGAGGATGTGGCCGCCCTCGCGCCGCACCTCGGTGCGCACCAGGTCGAAGGAGGCCGTCACCTTCGGGGAGACGGGCGCGACAAGGCCCTTGGCGGGCTTGCCTCGCTTGGGCGGTGAGTGGTTCTGATCGCCGTGGGCGAGCGCGAGCGTGGGGATGAGGAGCAGCGGGACGAGCAGGACATGGGACTTCATGGGGGAGTGCCTCCGTTTTGTTTCGACCCGATACCAAATGCCCGCGGCGCCCCAGTTTGTCAAGAATGTTTCGACTCGATACATTCACTCATATAGGAGCCGGCCACACGTACGCGCCTTGCAGACTGATTGAGGTTCAATCAATCCCTGTTTTGACAATATTCCTTGTTGGCATCTGGTCTACCGATTACATCTCATTCAATCCAATTCAGGAGATTCCCCCGCATGAAATGCAATCAATGGACTGGCGGCGCCGCCTTGCGCTTGCTGCCTTTGTTCTGTGGCCTGCTGTCGCTCCAAGGCGCTCAGGCTGCCTGGGCCCCCAAGACGCCACCCCTCTCCACGCCGTGGACCGCCCAGGTCTCCACCACCAACGCCCTTCCGGACTATCCCCGTCCGCAGATGGTCCGCTCCGACTGGCTCAACCTCAATGGCGAGTGGCAGTTCGGTAACGCCACCGCGGGCCAGACGCCTCCCTTCGGCCAGAACCTCGCTGAAAGCGTTCTCGTCCCCTTCCCCATCGAGTCTGGCCTCTCCGGCATCAAGCGCTACCAGGAGCGCATGTGGTACCGCCGCACCTTCACCGTCCCCGCGGCCTGGAGTGGCCGGCGCGTCCAGCTCCACTTCGGCGCCGTGGACTGGGAGGCCACCGTCTACGTCAACCGCCAGTGGGTGGGCAGCCACCAGGGCGGCTTCGACTCCTTCAGCTTCGACATCACCCCCCAGCTCAACGGGGGCACCAACGAGATCATCGTCGGGGTGTATGACCCCACCGAGGAGGGCGGGCAGCCCGTGGGCAAGCAGCGCAAGAACCCGAACGGCATCTGGTACACGTCCGCCTCGGGCATCTGGCAGACGGTGTGGCTGGAGCCCACGCCCTCGGCCAGCATCACCCGGCTGGACATGACTCCGGACCTGGCCGGCTCCGCCCTCCGCCTCACGGTGCGGGGCACCGGCGTGTCGGGCCAGACGGTCGAGGCCGTGGCCTTCGATGGCACCACCCAGGTGGGCAGTGCCACCGGCGGCGTGGGCGCTGAAATCCGCATCCCCGTGCCCAACCCCAAGACGTGGTCTCCCGACAGCCCCTTCCTCTACGATCTGCGCGTCTCCCTCAAGAGCGGCTCCACCGTCGTCGATCAGGTGACGAGCTACTTCGGCATGCGCTCGGTGGGCCTCAAGCTCGTGGGGGGCTACCCGCGCCCGGTGCTCAATGGCCAGTTCGTCTTCCAGATGGGCACCCTGGATCAGGGCTACTGGCCGGATGGCATCTACACCGCGCCCACCGACGAGGCACTCAAGTTCGACATCCAGAAGCACAAGGACCTGGGCTACAACCTCATCCGCAAGCACATCAAGGTCGAGCCCCAGCGCTGGTACTACTGGGCCGACAAGCTCGGCCTGCTCGTCTGGCAGGACATGCCCTTGATGGACAACCGAACGCCCTCCGCCACCGCGCGCGGCCAGTTCGAGAGAGAGCTGCGCGAGATGGTGGATGAGCACCGCAGCTCACCGTCCCTCATCACCTGGGTGGTGCAGAACGAGGGCTGGGGTCAGTACGACCAGGCCCGGCTGGCGGACCTGGTGAAGAGCTGGGATTCCTCCCGCCTGGTGAACAACATGAGCGGCATCAACTGCTGCGGCTCCGTGGACGGTGGAAACGGCGACCTGGCGGACTGGCACGTCTACCCAAGCCCGGCTTCACCTTCCGCGTCGACCTCGCGCGCGGCGGTGCTGGGTGAGTACGGCGGTCTGGGCCTGCGCGTCCCCGGCCACGAGTGGAGCCCCGGCAACGGCTTTGGTTACGAGATGGTCGCCGATAGCGCGGCGCTCACCTCCCGCTATGTGGGTTTCATCCAGGGACTGCAGAGCCTGATGAACAAGCCGGGCCTGAGCGCGGCCGTCTACACGGAGATCACGGACGTGGAGAACGAGGTGAACGGCATGTACACCTACGACCGCGCCGTCCTCAAGGTGGACCTCAACCCGGTGCGCACCGCTCACCTCAACCTGATCGCCGCCTCGCGTCAGCTCAACAACCTGGGACTTCTGGGCGCTGGTGGCCAGTACCGCTCCCTGCAGGTGACGACGCCGGGCTACACCCACCGCTACGTGCGCCACCTCGACAGCCTGGGCTTCACCGAGGTGGTGAACAACGGCAGCAACGGGACGCTCAAGCAGGACGCGACCTTCAAGATCGTGCCCGGCCTGGCGGACGCCAGCTGCTACTCCTTCGAGCCGCGCAACTTCCCCGGCAGCTACCTGCGCCACTACGGCAGCCGCCTGCGCAGGGATGTACGAGATGGCACGGCGCTCTTCGATCAGGATGCCACCTTCTGCGCTCGCCCGGCGCTCGACGGGTCCCCGCTGTACGCGTCGCTGGAGTCCAAGAACAAGCCCGGCTTCTATGTGCGCCACCGCGTCGGCGAGGTCTGGTTGGAGGCCTTGGAGAACACCACGGGCTTCCGTCAGGACGCGACATGGGCCCCGGGAGAGGCCTGGTGGAAGAGCGACGCGAATGTCCCCGTGGGCGAGTACCGCTCCTTCCAGGTGACGACGCCGGGCTACACCCACCGCTACCTGCGCCACCTCGACAGCCTGGGCTTCACCGAGGGGATGGACGGCGCCAGCTCCACCACGCTCAAGCAGGACGCGACCTTCAAGCTCGTGCCCGGCCTGGCGGACGCCAGCTGCTACTCTTTCGAGTCGCGCAACTACCCCGGCCAGTACCTGCGCCACCAGGGCAGCCGCCTCCGCAAGGACGCTCCCGACGGCTCGGCGATCTTCGACCAGGACGCCACCTTCTGTGCCCAGCCGGGTCTGTCTGGCACCGGTGTCTCGTTCGAGTCCTTCAACTTCCCCGGACGCTACATCCGTCACTCCGCCGCCCAGGTGTGGACGGCGTCGGGGTTCGGGATCGGTTGGGACATGGCCACCAGCTTCAAAGAGGACACGAGTTGGAACATCGTGTCCCCCTGGGCTCCCTAAGCAGGTCGCCAGGAGTTCCGAGACAAATTCCGGCCGCATGCACAGCGTCTGGAGCATGTGACCGGCAAGGAGCCCTGCCGAGCTGGGGCTGACAGCATACGACAGGCGGAAGCTGGAGCGGGTGTTGCGGCAGGCGCGCGACGCCCGCTACTTCCGTCGTCTTCCTGGCCATCAAGCGTTTCCAGTGCCGTCGCGACGCGCTGCGCCACACAGGTCAGTGCAGGGCAAGGGGCCGTGTCACGGGCCAGAACTCCTTTGTTTTGTCGAGAACGTATCATCAACCGGTTAGTCATGATTTTCTCGTTCGAAACGTTATGATAGAGAGGGCTCCGCCAGTTCGGCTCATGTATTGAAAGAGGTGTTTATATGCGTGGAGCTGCTCCTTGCTTGTTTCTGCTGTCCATCGTGGGGGCCATCACTCCGAGCTGCGGGGGGGCGCCCTCTGAGCACGGGTTGGACGAGGCCGTCGGAGAAGTCGCCGAGGCGCTCTCCGTGGATACCAGCAAGACGTACAACATCGTCGGCGTGGGAAGCGACAAGTGCGTACAGCCCAAGGGCGGTAATACGGGAGCTGGTACCGAGGCGGTGATTTCGGCCTGCAGCGGGGGAGTTGCCCAGCGGTTCCAATTCATCACGCAGTCGGGCGGCTACTACAGCATCAAGAATGTCTCCAGCGGCCTGTGTCTCGACGTCACGGATGCATCGACGAGCAACGGCGCCCTGATCAAGCAGTGGTCCTGTTCGAGCGGGAGCTACCAGCAGTTCCTGGTCGAGGACACCGGCGGTGGTACGGTGAAGCTGACCGCCCGTCACAGCGGCCTGGTGATTGACGTCATCGGCGGGGGGACGAGCAACGGGACGGGGTTGCATCAGTGGGGTTGGGGTGGGTCGACGAACCAGACGTTCAAGCTGGTGGCCAGTGGCACGGCGGGTGGTGGTGAGGATCCCTGCGCCATCTCCCTCTCCGATAAGCCCGATGGCTTCGCCGCCCAGGCGGGTGGCACCACGGGTGGAGGGAATGCCACCCCCATCCAGGTCACGACGGCGAGCCAGCTCAAGCAGTACCTGGAGGATGGCCAGGCACGCGTGCTCCACATCATGAATGATCTGGACTTCAGGACCGCTGCGCGCACCGTGTCGGGATGCGAGAAGAAGGCGTCCTGTGACTCCCAGGGCAAATCCATCAAGGAGTTCCGGGTTTCGAGCACCTGCAACTCGGACGAGGTGACGGCCACCCGGACGCGCAACGAGACCACCATCAACGTCAAGTCGAACAAGACGGTGATCGGCATGGGCGACGGTGCCACCCTTTACGGGGCGTCGTTCAACCTTGGGAACCAGGAGAATTTGATCTTCCGCAATCTCGACATCCGCGACGTGAACCCCGGTCTCATCGAGGCGGGTGACGGGTTCACCATCACCTCGTCGAAGCACGTGTGGATCGACCACTGCTCGATCTCGCTCATCAGCGATGGCTACCTCGACGTTGGCACCACGGCCTCCGAGACCAGCGTCCATCCCGATTACATCACACTCTCGTGGACCTACATCAATGGGAGAAATCCCTACCAGTGTGGCGGTCAGCACAGCTTCGTGAACTTCGCCAACAACGCCAAGATGACCTGGCACCACAACTGGTACGACAACAGCTCGGGGCGAAACCCGAAGCTCGGTGGCGCGCTGATGCAGGCCCACCTCTACAATAATTACTGGCTCAACACGTCCTATTTCTGCGTCACCGCCGCGGAGAATGCGCAAGCGCGCGTCGAGAGCAACTACTTCGAGAACGCGAGCAAGCCGCACTGGCTCCAGGCTCCGGGCGCGATCGCGATCGACAGCGGGAACGTCTACACCGGCAAGTCGACGTCCACCTCCCGGGATGTCGGTGGCAGCGTGTTCTCGGTCCCCTACTCGTATACCAAGGACAGTGGCACGGCCGCGAGGGACCGCATCAAGGCGTGCGCTGGACCGCGGCGGATACAATAGCCGGCCAAGGCCAGCCAAGGTGTCCAGCCAGGGTGTCAGACGATTCGTAAGGCCGAGCCCCCAGCGCCCATGCCATCGTCGCGGGATTGTCGATGCCGGGGATCGCCGAACGCGCTGGGGGTCAGGTCCAGTGAAGCCAGAGTGAGCCGTCTCCTTCCAGGGTGACGCGAGTGCCGAACTGGCGGCCCTCCCGGTCCAGGATGCCCTGCAACCACCCGGCGTCGGCGGAGGAGGCCCGGCACACCTGGAAGCGGCGCACCCGCATGGGCGTCATGCGGAAGGAAAGCAGCCGGCCGCTCGTGGGCTCCAGCGTCACGAAGTACATCAGGGTCAGGTCACCACGAAAACCTTCGTTGTCGCGGATACCTTCGTAGTCGTTCAGGAAGTCTCCACAGCCATAAAGGATGGGGCGCTCCCGGTGGATCTCGATGCCACGGGGATGGTGGGAGGAGTGGCCGTGGACAACATCCACCCCCGCCTCGTCGATGAGGGCCCGGGCGAACTCCCGCTGTGCGGAGGGCACCTCGTAACCCCAATTGCCCCCCCAGTGGATGGAGGCGATGACGAGTGCTCCCGTGTGCTTGATGGCGCGCACCCTCGCCCCGATGCCGCGCGCCGTGGCGGGAGCCAGATTCTCCAGCAATTCCACCCCTGGCCTGTCCGTGCTCGCCGCCCACTCCGGCGGGATGCCGCTGCTCCTCGTCCCGAACGAGAACACGGCGACCCGGCCCTTGCCTGGGACGTCCAGCAGGGCGGGAGCCCGCGCTTGCTCCAGGTGGGTGCCCGCTCCCGCGGTGGCGATACCCACGCGGCTCAAGGTCGCCAACGTCTCGCGGAGTCCCTCGTACCCCCAATCCAGCACATGGTTGTTCGCCAGCGCGCAGCATCCGATGCGGGCGGCCGTGAGGCAGGCGGCGTGCGCCGGGCTCATTCGATAGTGGATGCCCTTGTCTGGCCACCACTCCTCGCTGGTGGTGATGCTGGTCTCCAGGTTGATCAACCGCACGTCCGGAGCTCGCCGCTCCAGCTCCGTGAGCGCATCACCCCAGATATAGTCGAGGCCCACTGGCCGGGGAATGGGACCGTTCACCTCCTCGGCCAGTGCGACGTAGTCCCGGGCGTCACGCACATAGGACTCGTACAGATGGGGCGGGCACGGGTGGGGGAGGACCTGGTCGATGCCTCGCCCGGTCATCACGTCGCCACAGAGAAAGAGAGTGAGGGCCTCCCCGTGTGCTGGCGCTGGCATGCTCAACGCTCCAGCGCCGAGCCAGGGGCCCGACCGGCCGCGTGGTGCGAATCCCGTGGGGAGGTTTCGAGCACCCGCGTCATGTTCATGGCGGCCCACCTCCTCGAAACGCGGCGGAGTGAGCCGCGTCCTTCCGAGAGGGTGGACATGACGCTCATCGAGCGCATGGGAACACCAGCGCGAAGCGCCCGCGCAACCGCCCGGCGAGGATCCAGGCTCGCTGGGAGGGCACCGGACGTCCGACTCCGCCCAGGCGAGGCGCTGTGTCAGCGACCGCGCCCGAGTCGCCTGTCGTGCATCTGGCGGAGGGAGGCGACTTCAGTAGCCCACCGAGTCGCTGTAGTTGATCAGCTTGGTGCCATAGTCGCCGCCCCACTGGTAGCCGTAGCGGCGCTCGGCCTCGATGTCCATGATGTTGTAGAACTTGCCGCCGGTGCGGTCGCTGAAGAAACCCTTGTCCTGGTTCAGATCATAGAAGCGGTACCACATGGTGCTGCCGGACCGGGTCTGGATCGGGTTGTAGGAGTCGTCGGTGTTGCCCGAGGGGCGCTTCACATAGGCGGTGTTGGCGACCTTGACCGTGCTTCTCTTGAACCAGGCAATCGCGGCCTGGACGGCGGCCTTGACCTCGGCGGTCTGCGGACGGGTCATCAGGAAGGCGACGATCCCCACCGATTCGCTGCCGCTCCTGGAGGGCAGCTCATAGGCCCGGGCTCCCTTCGGGGCGTAACTGGCCGGATCATGCTGGGCACACCACACGGTCTTCACGCCGCCCTGAACGATCTGCGCCTTGAGGATGTAGTTCACGCCCTTGTCGATCGCGGTGGCGAGCTTCGCGCGCTGCTCGGCGGTGAAGATGTCGCCGTCGAGCGGCGCCTTCTGTCGCGAGGCATGATCGAGCAGCACCAGCACCCGCACCATCGCATTGTCGTTGAAGGTGATGTAGTTGGAGTAGCTCGTGCCGGTACGCGCCGGATAGACCTGCGGCCAGCCGCCCGAGGAGGACTGCATGGTCAGCAGGAAGTCGAGCGCCCGGCGGGCGGCGTCGCGGTGGTTGGTTTTGCCGCCGCGCTTGTAGACGTCGGCGAGGAAGAGGATTTCGGAGACCGTGGCGCCGTTGTCGATGGTGCCCAGTTCCACGCCGTTCGCGCCGAGCCACTCCGAGCGTGCCGCCTTGCCGTTCCAGGCGGAACTGTACCACGAGGGAATCTTGTAGAAGCCGCCGTGCGGCATCTGCCAGGAGACGATGTTGTTGGCCTTGGTGGTGTCGGCCGCGAGCGCGGTGGCCGCGTTCGTGCTGGTGCTGAGCCAGCTCTTGTAGGTGTTGAGTTCGGCGTACACCGGGTTGTTGGTCTGATCCAGGGTGGGCGCGCTGCTCGCGGCCGTGGTGATGCTGTACGGACCGCTGCCTTCGCCTTCCTCACCTCCGCAGGCGCAAAGCAGGTTCATGACGAAGAGGGTGACAAGGCCCGTGCGCGGTGAACTCATCGTGGTTCTCTTTTCTTTCTCCTGCTCGCCAGAGTCCCCCTGGCGAGGCTGCGCTGATGCGCGGGCTGTCATTGTCCCTGATAATCCTGATTTCATCCAGCAATTAATGCTTAACCGGAATATCTGGGATGGCCGTGGGCGGTATTGTCGCCGGACAGCGTCAGGACCTCGGACGCGCTGAGCGCTCGGTTGTAGAGCGCGAACTCGCGGGACTGGCCGGTGAAGAACTTGTCGGCGTTGTACAACGACCTGCCCAAACAGTTGGACACCTTTCCCTACAAAACGCCCGGGGCCGCCTCAGCCCGGCCAATTGGGGAACTGGAAGCTGCGCGGCGGCCCCGCCAAGGCCGTGGGCTTGCCGAAGTTCGGGTTCACGGCCTCCGCCGTCGGCGGGATGAATCCGTCGTATCCGCCGAAGTTCTCTCGTGTTGAAGAGATTGAAGCACTCCGCTTACGGAGTGTCGGGCCCGGCAAACGGATAATCCGTATACCCGCGGGCATCACCGCCGTAGTAGGTCGCGCGGTCGGGCGTGGCCAGTGGGAAGCCACGCCGGAAACGCTCAACCAGATCTGGGTTGGCGATGTAAGGCTGGCCGAAGGCCGCCAGGTCTGTGAGCCCGCGTTCGATCAGCGCCGTCGCGCGAGTCCGCGACAATCCGCCGGCAAGGATGACGGTGCCACCAAATGCGGTCTTCAAGTCGCGCATCAGCTCGTCGGAAAGAAGAGGGACACCGTCATTCAGAAGATAGCCGAGGTCGTGCAGATGCAGATAGGCGGCGCCACGCTTGCCCAACTCTTCGGCGAGATAGCGATAGGTCTCACCATTTTCCGGATACTCCGGCATGTCGAAGATCGTGCTGTGTGGCGACAGCCTGATCCCTACCCTGTCCGCACCGATCCGAGCGGCGATAGCATCGACGACATCGAGCACGAAGCGCGCCCGCCCCTCGAGCGATCCGCCGTAACGATCGGTACGGAGATTGACGTGAGGGTTGAGGAATTGTTCGAACAGATATCCGGTCGCCGCGTGCACCTCGATACCATCGAAGCCCGCGGTCCGGGCATGTTCCGCGGCATTCGCGAAATCCTCCACGACCCTGACGACCTCATCCACGGCCAATGCACGGGGCGGAGTGGGATCGGCCCGGCCCGCGGTGCCGTCCTCAAGATAGACAAAGGCGGTGTTCATCGGGTGAGTCGTGACCGCGACAGCACTGGCGCTGACGGGCTGGCCCCCGCCCGGCTGTACGGACTTGTGCGACATCCTCCCGACATGCCATAACTGCGAGAAAATCCTGCCACCCTTCTCGTGCACGGCACGAGTCACCTTGGACCAACCCGCGACCTGTTGCTCAGACCAGATGCCCGGCACCGAGATAGAGCCCTGCGCTTCCGGCGAGATCGTTGTTCCCTCGGCCACGATCAGCCCCGCCGTCGCCCGCTGGGCATAATAGAGCGCGGTTTGTTCGTTGGCGATATTGTCAGGATTTCGGGCGCGGGTCATTGGCGCCATGACGATCCGGTTGTTCAGGTGGATGCGACCCAGGTCATAAGGGGCGAACAAATTCATGAACTCACCTCGCTTCAAACGGCATTCAAATACAAATCGTATAGCAGGGCCCCCATGACAGGCGTCAATGACGCACTTGAAGACAACTAGGTATACGAAAGGAAACCACCTTGATTGACGATGACCAGAAGGTGTTCGACTTGGAATGTCCCAACCGCTATATCCTCGATCAGATCGCGGACAAGTGGTCGGTCTTGATCCTGGCCGTGCTGTTCGACGAGCCGACGCGATTCAACGCCTTGAAGAGACGATTGAAAGGGGTCACGCAGAAGGCACTCACCGATGCGCTGAGGCGGCTGGAGCGCAATGGCCTCGTGGCGCGCCGGGTGCTCACCGGCTCGCCGATCGCCGTCGAATACTCGGTGACGCCACTCGGCCGGACATTGGGAGAGCCCTTCCTGGCGTTGTACCGCTGGACCATCGAGCATCACGACGATGTAGGCCGGGCGCGGGCCCACTTTGACGCGAGAGTGGACACGGAGGGACGGCGCGCCTCGGGAGGCTGATCGTGGGCGAGTATCCGCCCATGACCCCTTTGCACCTCCTCCCTCCGTCCCTCGAGCCGCTAGATGACCCGAGGGGTCATCGTTTCGTGTGCAGTGCTCGAAGGGTCGCGTCGAGCGCGTCGATCAGGAACGCGAAGCTCTCGTCGACCGACGCGGGGAGCGCGAATCCCCCGCTCCGCTCCAGGTCCACGAATCCGTGGAGCGCGGCGCGCACGAACCGGATGCGGTCGGTGTCGTCTTCCGCCACGCCGTAGCCCGACAGCGCCGCGACGACCGAGGCGACGGCGTCGGAAGCCGCCGCTTCCCAATCGGCACTGCTCACGGCGCGTTCACGCTCCTCCGAGGCCCCGCGCTCACTCCAGCAGGGAGCGAACGACGAAGGTCGCATACACGGGCGGTGCATTGCCGAGCTGGCCGAAGGCGTTGTCGCCCCAGGACCACACGGAGCCATCGTCGCGCACCGCCAGCGAGAAGGCACCACCCGCGGCCACGGCCACCACCCCGCTCAAGCCCTGCACCCGCGTGGGCGCGAGGCGTCTGTCCAGGGTGCCCTCCCCCAACTGTCCCCGGGCATTCTGGCCCCAGGCCCACACGCCCCCCTCGGGGCTCAGCGCCAGCGAGTGGCCATTGCCCGCGGCCACGGCCACCACCTCGCCCGCCCCCTGCACCCGCATCGGCATCGGGCGAGAGGTCGTGGAACCATCCCCCAGCTGTCCGGAGGAGTTGTTGCCCCAGGCCCACGGGAAGCCGTCGGAGCCCACCGCCAACGAGAGGCCCTGGGCCGCCGCCACGGCCTTGGCCGCGGCCTTCACTTCCACGGGCGCCGGGCGACTGGTCAGGGTGCCATCCCCGAGTTGGCCCTTGACGTTCTCCCCCCAGGCCCAGGCGGTGCCGTCGGAGCGCACCGCCAACGAGTGGTTGCCGCCCGCGGCCACGGCCACCACCCCTTCCAGCCCCTTCACCGCCACCGGCTCGTAGCGGTAGGTGGTGGTGCCATCGCCCAACTGGCCGTTCAGGTTGTAACCCCAGGTCCACACGGTGCCATCGGCGAGCAGCGCCAGCGAGTGACTGCTGCCCGCGGCCACGGCCACCACCCCTCGCAGCCCTCGCACCTGTGCGGGCACGGAGTGGCTGGCCCGGGTGCCATCCCCGAGTTGGCCAAAGGTGTTGTCACCCCACGCCAACACGGTGCCATCGGCGAGCAGCGCCAGCGAGTGACTGCTGCCCGCGGCCACGGCCACCACCTCTTTCAGCCCATCCACCCGCACGGGAGCCGGGCTGTTGCGCGTGGAGCCATCCCCCAGTTCGCCATGGCTGTTGTGGCCCCAGGCCCACGCGGAGCCATCGGCGCTCACCGCCAGCGAGTGGAAGACGTTCGCGGCCACGCCCACCACTCCGCTCACCCCAGGCACCCGCGTCGGCGCGGAGAGCTGGCCCGTGGTCCCATCCCCCCGCTGGCCCTCCACGTTGGAGCCCCAGGCCCACACGGTGCCGTCGTCGCGCACCGCCAGCGAGTGGTTGCTGCCCGCGGCCACCGCCCCCACACCTTCCAGCCCTGGCACCCGCCCCGGCTCGGAGTTGTCGACCATGAAGCCATTGCCGAGCTGGCCATGGCCGTTGGAGCCCCAGGCCCACACGGTGCCGTCGTCGCGCACCGCCAGCGAGTGGTTGTCGCCAGCGGCCATGGCCACGCTCCCGCGCACTTCCGGGACCCGCCCTGGAATCGACAGCAACGGTGTGGTTCTGGCAATGCCCAGCTGGCCATGGCTGTTGTCCCCCCAGGCCCACACGGTGCCATCGGCGCTCACCGCCAGCGAGTGGTTGGCGCCAGCGGACACGGTCACCCCTCCGGTCACCCGGAGCACCTGCACCGGCTCGGAAGAGTTGAACTCGCCCCTGTTGCCCAGCTGGCCATAGAGGTTGTCACCCCAGGCCCACAGGATGCCGTCGGAGCGTACCGCCAGCGAGTGAGCCCCGCCCGCCGCCACGGCCACCACCCCGCTCGAGCCTCGCACTCGCACCGGCTCGGCACGGTTGTCGAAGGACCCGTCCCCCAACTGGCCGGAGGAATTGTTGCCCCAGGCCCACACGGTGCCGTCGGCGCTCACCGCCAGCGAGTGATACCCGCCCGCCGCCACGGCCACCACCCCACTCAAGCCCCGCACTCGCACCGGCTCGGCGCGGTTGTCGAAGGACCCGTCCCCCAACTGGCCGGAGGAATTGTTGCCCCAGGCCCACACGGTGCCGTCGGAGTGCACCGCCAGCGAGTGGCCCCCACCGGCGGCCACGGTCACCACCCCGCTCAAGCCCAGCACCCGCACCGGTACCCGGCGAAGGCTCGTGGTCCCATCTCCCAACTGGCCGACGGAGTTGCCGCCCACGGCCCAGACCGTGCCATCCTGGTGCACGGACAGGGAATGAGAACCTCCCGTCGCGATACGGGCCGGCGCCCGCGCCGCCCCCAGTGAAGAGGCGCGCATCCCCTGCTCACCTGAAGCGCCTCCAGACCGACCACAGCCGGCCAACAGCAAGACGCCAAGCCAGACACCCAACAGTCCATTCATGCACCACCTCGTGCTGCTTTGCATTCGAGGCCTCCAGGTTGAAGCGGTCTCCAGGGACGGAAAAGACGGCCACGTCCTAGATGAAATCGATTATCAAAGTCAATTTCACAAAAGCACCGCACCTGGGCCCGGCACGAATTCCAGGCGGATGGTGAAGCGAGGTGGTGAAAATCTTCCGCGAGCGGACGAGGCATCGAAGCCCAGCCAACCTGCCTGAGTGCATGGTTCCTGGCGTGGAGAAGACCCTCGCGGGCACGGACAGCCCCCGCCGCAGGAGGTGTCAGTGGAGTTGGAGGTGGCACCCCTGCCGTGCTGGGAAGGACTGGGGGAGGTACGATGCCCGCTGAAGGAACGAGGCGACGCGAGCCGTCTGGGCTTACCAGTCGTGCTAGAGTTCGTCCCAGAAAGCGGAGTCGGCCAAGAAGAGGCCGCATCTTGCTAGAATGATCTCGTTCTCCAACGCGGACTGAAGCTGCTGGTACAAAAGTGGGTCATCGGGGAATTGCTCTGAAGCTTCGCGCGCAAGCACCGGTTCTTTACAGAGTTCCTCGAACTTCGCGGCGTCACGCCCTGCCTCGGCGCGAATCGCCTTGATTTTCGCGGAGAACCACACAGCACTCTCAACGGTTTTCATTACGGAGTGCCGGGACTCGGCCGAGCAGCCAGTAGTTCGTCAAAGTCTGGCGGGGACACAGGCACAGGCTTCTTGACCGCTTTCGTCTCATCCGCGGCCCAGATTCCAGGCTCCCTTGTTGGAGGAAGTACTCGCGAGTTTGGCGAGCGGTCGATGGGTGCGATTTGCTCGCCCGGCTGGCCCACCATGGGTGCTCCCGCTCCCGCGGGGACGTACCGGGGAACAGGCACTGGGATGGACGGACAAGGCCACCCCGGGCGCCGCCTGTTGAAGGGCGTGGCGTGGGCACCGATGAAGCTGAAGGGGTGCCGTTTCAAGGGCAGCTTCAGCGGAAACGACTTCGGTTTCCGCGCGGACCTGTTCGACAGGGAGAAGGCTGGTGGGGTCGAGGACTGCGACTTCTCAGAGGCCCGCCTCAATGGCTGCCGGTTCTTCAACTGCGACATAAGCACCATTCGACTGCCGCTCTGGCCGTGCTTCAGCTTCATGAACCCTCTCGGGCATGCCGCAAAGCTGGTGTAGAGCCGTACTCGGCCACTGCATTCTGGCGCCCCCGCTCGGAGTCACGACCTGGTGATGCAGCAGATGGGGCAGTCCCCGCTGCTCGGCGAGCTGCACCGGGTACTGCGCCACCGGCTCATGGGACGGCCTACGGCTCGGTGAGGGTGAGCGCCAGCTGGCGCAGCTCGTGGCCGTTGACGGGCTTACGCAGCTCCTTGAGCAGCGGGGTCTCGCCGAACTCCTCGACAATCTCCTCCCAGGAGTAGTCGGAGTAGGCCGAGCAGAGCACCACCCGCTGCGAGGGGTGCACCTTCCACAGCTCCCGCAGCGTCTCCACGCCATTGCCGCCGGGCGGCATCCGGTAGTCCAGGAAGACCAACGCGTAGGGGCGACCCGCCGCCACGGCCTCCCGTACCCTGGCCACCCCCTCCTGTCCCTGGAAGGCCGACTCCACCTCGAACTCCGGACCGGCGGGCCGCGCACGAGCGGGGGGCGCGCCAAAGAGGGCCGTCCGCAGCGATGCGAGCTGCTCCGGGCTCCCGCCTCGCTCCGGACAGAGGAGCCGCCGGAAGTCCTGGTGGATGGCCGCGGAGTCATCGATGACCAGGATCCGCCGCTTGTCACTCATGCCGCCTCCGGGGGTGTGCAGGGCAGTTCCAGGGTGAAGGTGGCGCCGCGCCCGGGACCGTCGCTGTGCGCCGTCAGCGTGCCGCCCAGTTCCTGGGCCGCCAGCGCACTGGAGTGCAGGCCGAAGCCGTGGCCCTCCTCCCGGGTGGTGAAGCCGTGCTGGAAGATGCGTGTGAGCAGCTCCGGCGCGATGCCCACCCCGTTGTCGCTCACCTCGATGCGGACGCGGTCGGCCGTGGGCGCCTCCACCCGCAGCGTCAGGCACCGCTGCTCCGCGGGCGCCGCATCCAGGGCGTACTTGGAGTTACTGATGAGGTTGACCAGGATCATCAACACCTTGTGCTTGTCGGTCAGCAGCTGGGGCACGGGGGACAGGTGCCGCACCACCCGCACCTCATGACGGGTGAGCCCCGCCGAGTTGATGCGCAAGGCATCCTCCAACAGCTCCACCAGGTGGGCCGGCTCGTTGAGCCGGGGTGTCCGGGTGTAGTTCTGCTGCAGCTTCACGATGGTGCCGATGTGCTCGGTGTACCGGCCCACCTCGTCGAGCAGCGACACGGCCTCATGGGTTTCCTTGCGCAGGTGCTGTCCCAGCCCGCTCAGGAAGGGCATGACATTCCGGCCGCGCTCGTCCTGGGTGAGGAAGGTGGCGAGGTCATCGCGCCGCTCCTCGAGCAGGGTGGCCAGGTGGCCGACGTCGTCCACCTGGAGGCCCACCAGCCGCTCCTTGGCCAGCATGGCCGAGGTGTGGACGCTGTTGAGCACGTTGCCCACGTTGTGCAGCACGCTGGTGGCGACCTCCGCCCGGCCCGCCTGCCGTGCCACCTGCACCAGTTGCCGGTGGACGTCCTTGAGCTCCCGGGTGCGCTCGTCCACCCGCTGCTCCAGCCCCTCGTTGGCCTGTCGCAAGGCCTCCTCGCGCCGCTGGACCTCGTCGGCCATGAGGCCGAAGGACCAGGCCAGCTGTCCCAGCTCGTCCTGACGCCGGGTGTCCAGCTGGACCTGGAAGTTCCCGGTGGCGATCCGTTCGGTGGCGTGGGTGAAATCCAGCAGGGGGCGGGAGATCTGCTCCCGCAGCACCCAGGACATGATGGCCAGTTCCAACACCAGCGACGCCAGGCCGAACACCAGCACGTAGCGCGCCGCCAGGAGGGCGGGCATGGTGAGCTCCTTCTCGGGGAGCACCGTGACGAAGTTCCAGCCCGTGCCCCCCAGCCGGATCGTGGCGAGGAATTCGCCGTGTTCCGGCAGCTCCAGCACGCTCTGGGCGGACGCGCGTGCCATCACCCGCTCGAAGATGTGCCGCAGGTGGGCCCGCTGCTCCGGGGAGCCGAACTGGGTGGAGCCCCCGGACAACGAGACGTCGCGGATGTTGTAGGCCTCGGTGCCATCCAGCTTCAGCTCGGGATGGGTGATGAGCTGACCATCGTCGCGGAAGATGACGTTGTACGAGCCGGGCAGGTGGCCTTTGGCGGTGCGGGCCATCAGCTCATTCAGGAGGATGTCATGGCCGATGGTGGCCACATGACGGCCCTCCACATCCAATGGGGTGGAGGCCGTGACCATCCAGACCTTCGAGACCGAGTCCAGGAAGGCGCCGGACCAGGCCGTCCTCCGCTGGGGGTTGTTCTGGGGAAGGCTGTTGGTGAAGTAATCGAAGGTGTAGAGCGGAAAGTCGGGCTCGGTGTCCTGAGTATAGGTGGGGCGCTCCGGCCACAGGGTCACGAACGCTCCCTCCGGCATCATGATGTAGATGTCCGCGACGCGGGTCAGCAGGAGCGGCCCGTGCTGGACGAGCACGTCGTACGCCGCCACGAGCCGCTGGCGGAGTTCCGCGTTGGGGGACACGCCGCGGAACACCATGAACCCCGGCATCTTCGTGCCATCGAAGCCCTCGGGGCGGCTGCGGATCGTCCCGTCGGGGAGCTGGACGGTCAGGCGCGCGAAGCGGGAGGCCGCCTCCTCCTGGCTCAAGGACTGGATGCGCTCCTGGAGGGCCTTCTTGAGGAAGGCATGGTGGTCCTCCGCCAGGAGGAAGATGGACTCCTCGCGGTGGCCGCGCTCGACGACCGACCGCTCCAGCTGAAGGAGGGACTGGTCGCGCAGCGTCTTGAACAGGTGCAGGTAGCTGAAGAGCGTGCTCAGGGCGATGACCAACGCGATGCGCATCCCCATCTTGAGGAGCGTCGCGCGGGCCAGGGAGGCACGAGGGCGGGAAGGAATCGAGTTCGGCATGGAGCGCGCTCAACGGGCTGGAGCGTGAATCCACGCACGGACCCACCGCAAACACCAGGGCGGGGGGGGACGGAGGCTGCCCGCCCGGAAGCTCATGCCACCGCGCTGGAAGGCGCATCGGCGGGGGCCGCTGGCAGCAGGACGCGGAAGGTCGCCCCCTGGCCCGGCTGGCTCTCCACGGAGAGCTCGCCGCCGAACCCGGTGATGAGGCCGTGGCAGATGAACAGGCCCAGCCCGGTGCCCACGCCCGGCGGCTTGGTGGTGAAGAAGGGCTCGAAGATGCGGCCCAGGTCCTCGGGGGCGATGCCGTGGCCATTGTCCTGGACCTCCGCCCACACCCGGCCATCCGCGAGCAGGCCCGTGGCCACGCGGATGCGGGGCTCGGCGGGCCCTTTCGCCACGGCATGGAGGGCGTTGATGATGAGGTTGAGGAAGACCTGCCCCAGCCCATGCTCGTCGGCGAGAACGGGCGGCACCGGACACCGCGCCCACTCGACCCGGAGCCCCGGCACCTGGGTGAGGTTCGCCATGGCGAGGGCATCCTCCAGCACCGTGTCCAGCGCCACCGGCGCGTCGGGGAAGCTCCTGCCGCGGGAGAACCCCCGCACGTCCTGGACCAGCCGTTGGATGCGCTCGCAGCCCTGGAGCGCATCGTGGCAGGACTCCTGGAGTTCCTCCACGTCTCGCGGGGGTTGGGTGGCGGCCAGCGCCTTCAGCTCCCCTCGAACGTGGTGGAGGTTGGCGATGATGAAGCTGAGGGGGTTGTTGACCTCGTGCGCCAGCCCGGCGGCGAGCCGCCCCAGCGCTTCCAGCTTCTGGGCCTGGACGAGCTTGAACTCCAGCCGCCTGCGCTCCTCCGTCTCCCGCCGCAGCTGGGCGTTGGCCTGCTCCAGCTCCGCCAACCGCCTGCGCTCGCGCCGCAGCAGCTCCCACTTCTCGGCGAGCGCGTGGGCCATCTGCCGCACCTCCATACTCCTGAAGGGCTTGTGGAGGATGAGCAACCGTTGGCTGATGCCCAGCCGCTGCACCACCTCCTCCCAGGAGTAATCCGTGTACGCCGAGCAGAGGACGACCTGGAGGTCCGGGTCCTCCCGCCAGAGGCGCTCGGTGGTCTCCACGCCGTCCATTCCCGGCGGCATGCGGACGTCGACGAAGGCCAGGGCGTACGGCCGCCCCTCCTTCAGTGCGGCCTTCACGCGCCGCAGACCCTCCTCTCCCTGGAAGGCGGAGTCCACCTCGAAGCGATACCCCTTGGGCCGGGGTGGAGGCATGCCGAAGAGCGAGGCCCTCAACTCCGCGAGTGACGCGCCGCCCTCGCTCTCGGCGAGCAGCCGGTGGAAGTCCTGGTGAATCGACGGAGTGTCATCGATGACCAGGACACGCGGCGCGGGCACGGCTGAGAGACTCATGGTGTACACCCCCCCACCTGCCCCCTCTTCCGAGTCCCCTATCCGCATCCAAAACCGCGGAAATGCCTATCAATTCTCGAGAACAGATAGGTGAGACACGCGACCAATGTGGGCAGTCCAATTTCAAATCACATACTAAACAGGATTCTCAGACAAAGATATATCCCTGGCCGACAACGCCCCCAGCACGCCGGTTTCAATGTTGAGTAGGAGATGTTCCGCGAGTGGACCGGCGCCGCGCGGGCCTCACGCCGCGGCGGAGGCCGAAGCGGAGACGGGCTCGCCCGCCGCCGGCAACCCCATGACGAAGCGGGCGCCGCCCTCGGAGCGGTTCTCCGCATGCAGCGCGCCCTCGGCGTATAGGCGGGAGAGAAGCCAGGTGGAGGGTGAGGGCTGGAGCGCAGGAGCCGAGGAGGGCCGCTGACGGGGCCAGCAAGGCCGCGCGCCGCGCCGGTACACGGGACGGTACAACCCCTTGGGGCACACCCCTGCCCTGGCCGCCCTCGCTTGAGCAGAGCGGCAGGCAGCTGGGGCGTGCACAGCGGCCGCGCCAGGCCACCGCGTAGCGGTCCCCTAGCGCCGCCAACTCCGCGCGTTGAAGCTCCGCGGCGGAGAGCACGCCGCCCAGCGGGTCAGGCAGGTCGCGGGTCGCCATGGCGGCGGCCACCACGGTGCCGCGGTAGCCGAGATCGAGCGCGGCGCGCGCCGTGGCCGACACGCACATATGCGTCATGAAGCCGACGATGATCAGCTCCGGCCGGCCGATGGCCTTCAGTCGGTCGTGCAGGGGTGTGCCAGCAAAGGAGTTGGGCAGGCCCTTGGTCACCACCACCTCGCCGTCGATGGGGGCGACGGCGGGAACGAAGGCGCTGCCCGGCCCCCGCGGATCGAACAGGCCGCCGGGCGTGGGTGCGCCACGTGGACCACCGGCACGCCGCGACGGCGGGCCAGTTCGAGCAGGCGGGCGGCCTCCGCCACCGCGGCGTCGACGCCGGCTCGACCACCCCTCCACCGCTACGCGATCCGCGTGCTGGCGGAGCCCAAGGGCCTGCTCGGCGGGGTCGACCAGGCGACGCGGGTCCTCCGCCGCGACACCGAGGCGCTGATCGGCGTGTCAGCGGACTTCGATTCAGACTCCGAAATACCTCTGGCGAAGTAGAACCTGCCAACCCTTCCAGCTATTAGTTCCCATGACCCCGTCGACAGGCCCGGTGTAGCCGGACTCAAATGCAGGCCCTCCTTGCATCTGGCAATAAACCGTCTTGTTTGGAAGAGACGATTGGCCAGGAGGATCATATACGTGTGCCGTGCAGTATGAAGTCCATGTATTGAGCTGGTGGACCTCCCCTCCCTGGTGGGCGTCTCCAACGGCCTCGGAAGGGGTGGTGCCAGGACTCGTGTCTTCCCCCTCCTGTGCAGGCGCATCCGGAGCGATGGACGAGGGCTGCGCACCACTCTCGATAGAACCACTGACTTGCTCGGGACCACCACAACCCATGGCAAGGACCGTTCCGAGCACGGACAGACACGTCACATAGAGACTTCAGCGCCCAACCTGTCCAAGGCCGTGACTGCCTCGCGCCGCGGTGTCTCCACCAACTTCCCTGGGCAGGCGGCGAGTGCTGGCGGACGTGAACGAGGCGGGAGGGATGCGAGCGATTCTGGAGCACCTGGGCCTGCCCCCGGCAGGTGCGAGGCGAGCCCCGGCGCGCGAGCCCCCAGGCCGCGTGGTCTACGTCGACAACGGAGACCGCGAACGCCTACTTCTTGTCGGCGCCCGAGCCCGACCCGGCCGAGAAGGGGGACCGTTCCGGTTTTCAGACCGTATGCCGGAGAGCGCGAGGCGCAGCAACCGGCTCGCGGTGGTCGGATCGTCTTCGGTGGCGACGGCGATCGCGTTCGCCAAGAGCATCAGGTCCTCCGCGGTGGCGCCGGCGTGAAGCGCGCCCACGGACGAGGCTCGTGCCACCAGAACCTCCAACACGTCGAGCAGCATGCCGGTGCTGCAGAGCTCTTCTGGCGAGAGGCCATCCGGGCCGGCCAGCAGCGCAGCGGCAAGCCCGCGGTGGGTCGCGGTGTAAACCGTCACCTCCTCGAGCCATGCAGCCAGCTCCGCGCTGGGGTCCTCGCCCGGCTGCGCGGCTGCCCGTTCACAGAGCTGCGCGACGCCGACGCGGAATACCGCCTCCAACAGCGCCCGCCGCGACGGGAAGTGTCGGTGCAGGGTCGCGGAGCCCACCCCCGCCCGCCGCGCGATCTCCTCGAGCGACGCCCGCGCGCCATCCCTGCCGACCAGCTCCGCGGCGGCGGCGACGATCCGCTCCCGGTTGCGTCGGCCGTCCGCTCGCAACGTCTTCACACGATCCACGGTGCTCCTCTTCTCGACAAACGGGGTGGTCCTCCGTATCTTGCCACCGAAGTCTAAACGGGGTGACCCCCCACTTACAGGAGACCAGCATGAGCAGCAGTGCTCCCGTTCTCGTAACCGCCGCCACGGGGCGACAAGGCGGCGCCACCGCATGGGCGCTGCTGGCCGAAGGCAACACATCGGTGCGGGTGATGGTGCGCAGCCCGGACGCGCCGAACGCGAAGGCCCTCGCGGCAGCCGGCGCCGAGGTGGTCGTCGGGGATCTCGACGATCCGCGGTCACTGCGCGCCGCCTGCGCCGGGGCACGGGCGGTGTTCTCGATGCAGTCGCCCATCGTCTCCGCGACCGGCGTTGACTACAGCAAGGAGCGCGAGCAGGGGAAAAACCTCGTCGAGGCCGCGTTGGCCGAAGGCGTCGGCACGTTCGTGCACACCGCGACGTCGGGCGTCGGCGACCACCGTAACGTCGAGGGCTGGGCCGAGGGTCGCTGGAAGTCCCACGAGGACTACTGGGAGAACAAGCTCGCTACCTGCGAACTCGTGCGCAACGCCGGCTTCGACCACTGGACCATCATCCTGCCCGCCACCTTCATGGACCACCCCATGATCGATCCCGCCGGCTTCGCCGACGGGCGCCGGCTGGTCACGGTGATCAGGACCGATCGGCCCATCGGGCTCATCGCCCCGGAGGACATCGGCAAGGCAGCCGCGGCGGCGATCAACGATCCCGTCAGGTTCAAAGGTGTGACGCTGCAGCTCGCCGGCGACCTGCTCACGATTCCCCAGATCGCCGAGATCCTCTCGCGCCTCGACGGCAAGGAGTACGTAGTGCAGTCGGGCACGGTCGAGGAGGCCGTCGCCGCCGGCCTGCATCCCGGCGTGGCGCAGGGCATGACGTACATGAACGTCGCCCCGGTGCTGGCACGGCCCGAGCTCGCGCGCTCCTACGGTCTCTCGCCCATGAGCTTCGAGACGTGGGCTCGCCAGCAGCGAAGGATGGCCTGACCGAAGCCCGAGGAGGGTGTCAAAGAGTTGGATGACCGGCAGCTGGCGGCCATCCCTGCCTCGAGCGAGTGGACTGAGCGGAGCTACCGAGGAAGACGTTCGACTTCGACGTGTTCGCCTGCGTGAGCTGTGGAGGCAGGCGGAGTGTATTGGCGTACCGCCGCCGGCAGCTCCAGCGTGAACGTGGAGCCCGCATCCGGCTGGCTCTCGACGGAGAGCTTCCCACCATGTGCCTCCACGTGATGTTTCACGAGATGGAGGCCGATGCCCAGCCCTCCGTAATGCCGGTCCGACACTCCGCGCGAGAACCGATCGAAGATGCCAGCCACCTCGCTCTCCGACATCCCGAGGCCGTGGTCGCGCACCACCAGGCGCACCGACGTCGCTCCCGGCACCACGCTTACCTCGACGGGCCTCCTCTGCCCAAACTTCAGCGCGTTGTGCACCAGTTGGAGCACCGCCTGCTCGAGCCGGCGCTGGTCCCACTCCCCCAGGGCTGGACCTTGCAGTTTCCGGACGAGCTGACAGCCGCTGGCGTCGATCTGCTCCCGCATCGACTCGAGGACACCCTCCACCACCGTGCACAGGTCCACTCGCTTGCGGTGCAGCTCCAACGGCTGGTCCGAGCTGAGACTGGAGGCGTCGAGGAGCTGATCGACCAACTGTCCGAGCCGCCGGGTCTGATGCTCCGCGGCGGTGAGTTCCCGGACGAGCCAGGCCGGGTCCAGGGCGGACGTGGTCCGAGCGCACTTGCGCAGGATGCTCTGCAGGCGCAGCCGGAGCGGCAGGAGGGGGGTGCGCAGCTCGTGCGCGGCCAAGGACACGAAGACGTCCCGCAGGCGGTTTGCGTCCTGTGCATCGCGATAGAGGCGCGCGTTGTCGATGGCGATGGCGGCCCGGCGCCCGAGCTCGCTCACGAACACGATGTCGGTGGAGCTGTATGCAAGGCCAGGGTTCGCCGAGGCGAGGGTGAGCACACCGATCATCTTCCCGCGGAGGGCGAGTGGGATGGCCATCGCCGTATGTGTGCCGAGTTCCCGGATCAGCCGTACGTTCTCATCGTCGGCGCTGTAGTTCCGAATGACGTCGTCGGTGGTCCGAGGCAACAGGAGAGGCTCGCCCGTGCGGAGCACCTGAGCCGCGGGCTGAGGCGAGCGGTTGTGGGGTGAATAACGCTCCGCGAGCTCACCGAGGAGTCTCAGCTTTGATGGATCCCGATGCGCGGAACCCTGGCGCCGAAGCGTGTTGTCCTCGACGACGTCGAGCACGCACCAGTCCGCCAGCGACTGCACGCACAGCCGCGGCAGCGCGGAGAGGCTCTCCTCGTAGTCAAGCGAGGCCGACAGGGACTCGGATGCAGCGGCGAGAAACCTGGCGCGCTGCTCCGCCTGCTGAGCGGCGGCGCGCGCCTGCCGCTCCTTGACGACGACTACCGCCAGGATCAGCACGAACAGGTTGAGGAACGAGATGTAGAGCTGCAGGTTCAAGATGCGTGTGCCGACGGTCATGCTCAGCATCGCGAAGGGCCCGCGCTCGTGAACCGTGTGCCAGGTCGCCATCAGATCGAGGATGACCGTGGCAGCCGTCGCGCCTCGCGCTCCGAGACGCAGGGCTGGCCATGCGATCAAGGGGAGAAGGAGAAAAGGAAGCGCCGCGTCGAACTCACGTGGCTGCGTGGAGGCGAACACCCACCATCCCACGGTCATCAGCAACGCGAGCAAGGCCAGGGCTTCGACAGCGCGACCGAAGCGAGGGCTCGCGGGCTCCGTCCAGACCAGGAAGAAGGGAGTGAGGAGAATCACCCCAAGGGCGTCGCTGGTCCACCACGTGGCCACTTTCGTCCAGTACGAGCCGGCCTCCAACCACGTGACGTTGGCAGCCGCCGCGATGAGCGCGCATGGGAATGCGCCGACCCCAGCGGCCAGCAAGGCCAGGCGGATGATGTCCTCGGCGTGACTGAACACGAAAGGGTGGCCCGACGGCTGGCGTAACAGCCAGGCCCCGAGGAGAGGCAGCAGAGCGGAGACCAGCGCCCAAGCCACGATGATGGAGAGTGGGAAGCCATGCCATGAGCCGATCCACACATCTGCTCCAAAGATGGCAAGCAGGTAGGCGGGCCAATGAGAGCGGGGCGTGCGGAGAAACCAGGCAAGAGCCAGGCCGCTGGGCAGCCAGAATATGGCGTTCCGAGGGGGGAAGATGAAAGCCTGGTTGAGCTTCCCGAGGGCGCAGTAGGCCACGAAGAGAGCAGCGCAGCCGAGGAACAAGTTGAGCGCTTGCCGCGTCGCCGGCGACCACCCCGAGCGCCAACGGCGCAGGTTGCTTGCAATCATGACTCCCCCGAACCCGCGCGCGGGCGCATGCTGGAACGATGGCTTCATCCCATTATCCGCGCCAGGGAGCACCTCATCCTCGGCCAGGTGCCGAGCGTGAGTGAGTTCTGAGCCGACCCTTCACGGTGGCGGCTTCGTTCTGGATGAGGAAGGCGATGAAACAAAGAAGCCGGAGGTGCTCCGGCCATTCTCGAAGGCTCGCGCAGATTCCGCTCTCGGGTTCGCCCTCTCCGAGGACCCCGGACAGCTCCACGAGGCGCTTGCGGCAGTGGACGACAGACCGTCGGGTGCCCATCAGGGACGCCAGCACCCGGCGCCTTCCTCCACACTCCTGACCGCTGCCGCAGGTGCCACGCTCGCCTGGGCCCGCGTACTGGTGCGCGCCTTGCCGCACTGACGCATCCGTTCGGTGCACTGGCCCGCTTCGTGGTAGTGGGGCGCTCGACAATGGACTCCCACCACGGCGCCGTCACGCTTCAGATCAACCTCGCGCCCACCGACCTGCCCCACGCGCGCCACATCCTGCCGCACCAATTGCGGCAGCTCGCGGCCTCCGTGGACGAGGTGCTGCTCGTGCTGGACCTGCACCGCAGCAAGGGCCATCGCTTCGCCGCGGCATGGGAGGAGCGCCGCCCGGGGATGGAAGCCCTGCTCGCGGAGCTGTGCGCGCGCTACCCGCGAGCGAAGGTACGCGAGGTGGACTACTCGCCCGCCACCGCCTCCGCCATGGCCGAGCGCTTCTTCGGCGGAAGGCCCGTGCCCCTCAAGGACTCGCGCGGCGGGCCGTACTATTCGTACATGTACGGGCTGCACGCGGCGGCGCACGACCACGTCTTCCACCTCGACGCGGACATCCTCCTGGGAGGCGGCTCGCCCACCTGGGTGTCCGAGGCCGTGCGGCTGCTGGCCTCGCGGCCGGAGATCCTCTATTGCGCGCCCCACCCCGGCCCCCCAGCGGCCGACGGGCGCCTGCGCATCCACCTGCGCGGTGGCATCGAGCCCGCTCCCTCCGTGCCCTCCGGATTCCTGATGCGGCGCTTCAGCACCCGCGTCTTCCTGATGGACCGGCGCAGGCTCCTCGAGCGGCTCGTGCCCCTGAAGCGCAAGCTGGCTCCCCCCATCCATCTGCTGCGGGCGCTGCGCGCGGGCAATCCCCCCTACCGAGAGCCGGAGAACATCCTCACCCGGGCCATGGAGCGCGAGGACCTGCGGCGACTCGACTTCCTGGGCCAGTCGCCGGGGCTGTGGAGCCTGCACCCGAAGTGGCGCTCCAAGGAGTTCTACGACGCGCTCCCCGAGATCATCCGCCGGGTGGAGACGGGCGATATGCCCGAGGCCCAACGCGGCGACGACGACCTCAATGACAGCCTCGTGGATTGGACGAGCGCCCGGGCCGCGCTGCGCCAGCGCAAGCCCTGACGTTCAGGGCCTCGCCCCCCGCTCCCTGGGAAGCCACCCACACGACCGGGACGAAGACGAATGTAGCGGCTTCAGGCTGGCGTGAAGCCCTGGCCGAGCAACGCCACCCGCCGGCCCTCGGCATCGCGCGCCACGTCCAGCACCATCACCGTGTGGCCCGGACTGCCACCCAGCACGAATTGCTGGGGCCGGCGCGCAGAGTGTTCCAGTGGTTCAACTGGACGAAGCGCTGGAGCAAACGGTGAAGCGAGGACGTGGCGGGTGAGGGGCGCTTCGCACGGGAATGGGCCGAGCCGGTGGAACTGGAGCTGGCGCGACTGCCGTGCTGGGAAAGACTGAAGGAGGAGCAGAGGCAGCGTGCGGTACGGGGGATGGTGGAGCAAGTGGAAGCCAAGGCTCGAACCCGGGGCACGCCTGTGCTGGGGGCGCGAGCCGTGAAGGCGCAGCACCCGCATACCCGGCCCGAGCACCTCAAGAGGAGCCCGAGGCCGTTGGGCCATGCCGCCACGCGGCAGGCATTGAAGGTGCTACGCGAGCAGTATCGGGCCTTCGTCGCGGCATTTCGAGAGGCGGCGGCGCGGTGGAGTCGGGGGGATTTCCTGGCCTGCTTTCCTCCCTTCGCCTTCCCGCCGCGTGTCGCTCCTGCTCAAGTTCTTTGACACCCTCTCGGGCTCGGGCAGCTCGCGAAGGCCTGGAGGGTAGGAGATGGACATGGCCGAGACATAGCCCACGCGTCGCCCGTAATGCATCGGTACTCATCGATGGAGCGTGTCCTGGCGGAAGACGATCTTCCCCTGCCTCAACACCAGGCGCACGTTGGCGAGCGCCTCGATGTCCCGGGACGGGTCTCCGTCGATGACCACCACATCCGCATCCAGTCCCGGCGCGAGCCGACCAGTCCGCGCTTCCTGGCCAAACTGTGTCGCGGGGTTCGTCGTCAGGCTCGCCAGGATGTCCCGCGGGTCGAGCCCCGCTCCCCGCAGCAGCACGTACTCGCGCCGTGGATCGTCGTCGGTCATGTAGCCTACGTCCGTGCCGAAGAGGATGCGGCCTCCGAGCCGGGCGTGGTTGCGGACCTGCTCGGCTCCCGCCTGGGTGAAGCGCTCGAGCACGATGGGATCCTCGTTGGCGCGTTTCAGCTCCCACTCGAACAGGGCGAGCGTCGGCACCAGCGCCACCTTCCGGCGCACCATGGCCTCGTGGAGTGAGTCCGATAGCGGACCGGCCATCGGCGCCGTGTGCACCACCACGTCCACGCCTCCCTCCACGGCCGCGCTCAGTCCCGCCGCGTTCGTCGGGTGCGCGAAAACGGGCTTGCCGTGCGCATGAGCCTCCTCGGTCACCGCCTGCACGATGGCGAGCGGCATCACCGGATAGGGTGGGTGTGCCGTGAGGGAGCCGGTGAAGAGCTTGATGGCATCCGTGCCGCCCCCGAGCTGCTCCTTCACGATCGCCCTGGCCTGCTCCGGCGTCCGGAGCTCCGGCAGCTTCACCGGAACGTACCGAGGTGTGCCATCCACCGGGGCCAGTGGAACACCCGCGGTGATGATGCTGGGACCCATCAGCTCGCCGGCCTCGATGCGCCGCCGCAGGGCCAGCGTCGCCTCCGGGAACGAGCCGGTATCGACGACGTGGACGAAGCCGTGGCGCAGCAGCATGTCCCGGAGGTGTTGCTCGAGCTCGGACGCGGGCAGGGTCGCCGCGCCCTGTCCCCATGGCTCGGTGAAGTGGACATGGCTGTTCCAGAACCCGGCCAACAGCGTCTGGCCCGAGGTGTCGAGGACGGTCGCCCCCGCTGGAATCTCCACCTCCGCCCGAGGCCCCACCGCGGAAATCCGTCCCGATGAGATCAGCACGACCCCATCCGCGATGGGAGTCGCCTCGGGGGACGGGTAGACCGTGCCGCCAACGAGCGCCAGGGTGGGCAGTTCTGAGTCCGTGACCCTCCCAGAACTGGCTGGCGTCCTGCACCCCATGAGACCCAGCACTCCGGCGACGAACAACACCTTCCAATCCATGCGCTCCTGCCCTCCGAAGTCAATGCTCCGTCCTCCGTACGTCCACGGGGACGGGTCATTTCCTGCGAGGACCGAGCGTCCCGCCGGAGGGCCCGCCTCCGGTCCCGAGAGCAACACCGCCGAGAGGAGCGCGCCCAGCTCCGGAGACCCTCCCACGAGCGCTCTCACGCCCCCGAGCGTGGGCAGGACGAAGCGCCTCGGCTCCTCCATCCGCGCGGCGAGCACGAGTGTACGGGCCGCCAGGACCGCCTCCATCACCTCGTCGGCCTCTCCTCCCAGCCGCGCCACACAGCCACGAGTGAGTCTCACCAGCAGCGGGGCCACCTCCGCGCTTCCTCCGATCAGCCCCAGGGCCTCGTCGAGCAGCCGCGCCTGCAAGTCCTCCTCGTACCTCGACTGGCGGGGCGCCACGGGTATCTCTGCCTCCGGCACCTCTTCGAGCGCCTCATCCGGAGGCGGAGGCGGTTCCACCGGGTACAGCACCGGTGGGGGCTCCATCTGGAAGCGCCTCCCCGACGTCAGCGGAACGATGTCGATCAGGGAATCGCTCCGCGCCCTCACCCACTCCTCGATGGACGAGCGGCGCGCGGGGAAGACGAAGGCCCCGATGTGGTGGATGGCTCGGGGATGGGAGCCATCGAGGAAGAGCGGCCGTCCGGCGAGCAACTCGTAGAGGAGCAGCCCGAGGCGGAAGACGTCACCGCGAGTAGGGTGCTCAGCGCTTCTCCCTCCACGAACTCCAGCACCCGGCAGGGCCGCTCTCCGCTCGCGCCCAAGTATAGGACGGACAGGAGCCCTGTTGAGAGGAGGCGGCCTGGAGCGCAGGTGGCGAGGAGGGCCGCTGACGGGGGCCCGCCCGAGCAGTGCGCCAGGCGGGTGGAGAAGCCGCGTTGCCCCTTGGGGTACACGCCGGCCCAGGCCGCCCTCCCATGAGCTGCGCGGCAGGGGCCTGGCTCTGTTGGCGCTGGCGGCTTGAGCGGGCAACGGCCTGTTCAATACGTTGGGCAACCTGATGGCCGAGCCGCGCGGGCCTGCTGTTCATCGACTTCGCGGGGGGCGGCCTGCTCTATGTGGCCGTGCACGTGGCCATCGACTGGGACCACCCGGCGCAGCGGCTGCGATGCACCGTGCTGCGAGCGCGTCGCACGACGGGCGGCTGGCCGTTCCGCAGCGGGCCCGCGCAGGTGTCTCCCTTTCTGCGGTAACCCGACGGCCGGAGCTCGGGGCGCTCCGGCCGTGGGAAGCCTTTTCAGTTGCGCGGCTTGACGAAGCGCAGGGTCATGCGGTCGCTCTCGCCGGTGGCCTTGTACTTCTCGTCATCTGCGGCGTCGTGACGGTTGGCGGGGGGCAGCGTCCACACGCCGTTGGGGTGATCGGCGGTGTCCTTCGGGTTGGCGTTGACCTCGCTCTTGCCCTCGAGCTGGAAGCCGGCGTTCTGGGCGAGTTCGATGACCAGCGCCTCGGTGAGGTAGCCCGACTTCTTCTGGATCTCGAGGTTGGTGCCCGGCTTCGCGCGGTGATCGACCACGCCGAGCACGCCGCCCGGCTTGAGCACGGCGAAGAACGCCTTGAAGTACGCGGGAGCGCTCCCGGCGTCGACCCAGTTGTGGGCGTTGCGGAAGGTGAGCACGGTGTCGGCCGAGCCGTTGGGGCCGAAGGCGGGCTTCGCGGGATCGAACGCGCGCACCTCGGGCGAGCCGTAGACCGCGGCGTTGCCGGAGAACAGCGCGCGCAGCTTCGCGTTCTGCTCGGCGCGGTACTTGGGCTGATCGGGGATCGCCTCGTCGTACACGGCGGCGACATAGTGGCCGCCCTCACGCAGATAGGGCGCGAGGATCTCGCTGTACCAGCCGCCGCCAGGGGTGATCTCCACGACGGTCTGGTTGGGGGTGACGCCGAAGAAGCTCAGGGTCTCCTTCGGATGGCGGTACGGGTCGCGGGCCGTATTCTTCTGATCCCGCCAGGAGCCCGCGAGCACCTCGTCGAGCGCGGAGCCCATGCCGTTGGACACCATGGGCGCTGTGGCCTCGGCCTCCGGGGACTTCGCGGCGGAGGAGGTGCTGGCGCAGCCGGCGAGCTACACCGGCAGCAGGACGGGGACCGCGACGGCGAGCAACAGACGCTTCATGGTGTGAACTCCAAGCAAAAGGGGGTGGGACTCTACCCCGCAGCCCGTCAGCGGAGGAGTTCGAGTTGCGGACCGTCGGAGGCGGAGAGGGTGAGCAGATAGGTAGCCTGGGACAGGGGCGCCACCTCCAGGGGAAGCACGGGGGGGTGGCGGGGACGCTGGGGCTGATCAGGCGCACCGCTGGAGAGGAACTCTCCGTTCTCCAGCAGGATGACCCACTCTTGCCGTCCAGGACGTCGCTGGGAGACGGAGAAGCGGACGACCGCGGCGCGAGCGGCGGCGGGAAGCCTGCCGATCGGCGTCAAGAGGGCGGGGCGCTCGGCCTTGCCGTCGTGCCCGATGTGGACTTCCGCGAGGGCGACGTCGCGTCCCGCCGGGTCGGTGCTGACGAGCACAGCGGCGCTGAGCGCGCCCTTCTTGTCGATCCACAGCCCGGGCTCGGAGTTCGTGAGGGCCCAGGCGCCGGGAATGGGCACGGTGGTGACGGTGGCGCCGAGCGTGCCGCCGCGCTCCGTGTGCAGGGTGTGCAGGGACAAGCCCTGACCTTCCTCCTGAGTCGTGAGCACGACGTAGCGGACATTGCCCTTTTCGGGGGAGCCCAGCGCGGCCCGGGCGGACTGGATGGGCGCGGGCAGAGACACGTGGCCGACCCGGCTGCCCGAGGGCGCCGCGTCCTCGGACGGGCGGAAGCGCGCGAGCGTCACTTCGTTCTTCCCCGGGGGAATCACGAACATGTCCAGTTCCCCGGTGGGAGGCATCAGCGCCGGACGGACGATGAGCGCGGGCGGCGCGTCGAGGCGGAGCTGCTGCCGCGCGGGCGTCTGGGAGGGAAGCGCGAACACGGTGGCGCCGTCGCTCCAGGCCCTCCAGACGCCGAGGAGTTCCATCCGGTCGGTGTTGGTCCAGGCGGACAGGGGTTGAACGGTCGGTGGACCGACCGCTCCGACGTCGGACACGGAGTGCGGTTCGACTTCTCCCAGGTCCGGACGTGACTCGACGAACATCGTCTCGTACAGGTGGCCCGTGTCCCCCTCGCGGTGGATCCAATGGACCCAGACCTGGCCGGTGCTCGAGGCGGTCTCCTCGAGGCCCAGGGCGGCCATGCCCACGGACAGGGGCGCGAGGGTGAAGTCGATGGGCTCCGAGCGCGCGGAGAGCCCCTGCCAGTCCAGTGACGCGGTGAGCTGGTACGTCCCGGGTTTCGACAGCCGTGCCCAGTCGTGGAGGGGAACCTCGGATTCCAACCGCCCACCGGCCTCGAGTCGTGTCAGCACGGGCGCCGCGCCTTCGGGGACGAGCCGCTTGTCCGGGGAGACCGCCGAGCGGAAGGTGAAGGTGGCTTGCTCCGCCTGGGTGGGGCCGGTGAGGTGATAGACGGGCTGCCAGTTGTTGGAGTGGAACGGGTCCGGCAACTCGACGGCGGTGGGGCCTTCATTGACGAGCGTCACCTGGAGGGTGAGCTCCTCGGTGACGAGGAACTGACGCTTGGGAAGTTGGAGCCGAAGCTGCACGGTGGGTCTCCGTTGCGGGTCCGCTGCCGCGCGAGGCGGTTCGGCGCGCTGTTGGCGGCTGCACCCCAGACTGGCCCCGAGCAGCAGGCCCAGGACGAGGGGAAGGTGGCGAAGGGGTGGAGTCATGGCTTCTTGTTGAGCAATCCATCCTTGTTCAGATGGGTCTTGTCCCAGCCTCGCAGCCGGAGCAGGCACAGCCCGCAGAACCTGCGCTCCGCCGAGTAGTCGTAGCTCATCATGCAGTTGCTCCAATCCTTGTCGTGCATGTCCGCGACCGCGCCCCCGGGGAGGGAGCCGGCGGGGAAGGGGGCATGGGGCAGGAAGAGGTGGTGGCCGATCTCGTGGGTCACGGTCTGCTCCATCCGATTGAAGCCGCCACCGGCATAGTTGGCGGGCGCCGCACATTGGACGAAGGCGCACTTCTTGCGGCCGCCGGAGGGAAAGTCCGGGGCGAAGCCATTGAGCTGTTCTCCTCCGGGCGCGGTCTCCAGATTGTAGAGCCCGGAGAACTGCAGGATGTTGATGCCGTCGGCGGCACCCAGATACGCGTCACAGGCCGCGGTGACGATGTCCTTCGCCCAGGCCTTGCAGAGGGCGTGGTACTTGGGTGCGGTGTTGACAGCGGCTCCCGGACCCGCGAGCCAAGCGGTGAGCGCAGCTGGGGTGAAGGAGAAGCGCGTGCGCAGCGCGTTCAGGTAGTCAGGGTAGACGCGAAAGTGAACCGCGTAGTCGCCGATGGCGTACTGATTGACGGTGTTGTCGATGGCGGCCTGGACGTAGTTGGGCTGAGCGCGAACGGCCGCCGCCATGCGTGTATTGTATTGGGCGGACATGTCGGTACGTGCGCCCGACTTGTCTTTCATTCGGATGAAGGCCTTCTCGTAGTAGTCCTGGAAGTCGACGACGTTGAAGCTCGGCAGGGTGCTCTTCTTCTTGACGTACCTGGCGAGGTGCAGCTCCCGCCAGATCTCCAGGGTCCCGGTGCTGGCCTTGATGGCGGCGGGCAGGGGGGCATCGTCCTTGATATCCAGCACGAGCGCCCCGTCCGCCTTGCGCTCGAAGGCGAGGTGGACCGTGACCTTGTAGGCATCGCCCGCCATGCGCGCGGGTTGGAACAAGACGCCGGTCTTGCCCGCGAGCGCGCCTTGCCGCCAAGCCTGGCTGTAGGCGGCCCATTGGCGTGTCGCACAGGCTTCGACCTTGAAGGGGAAGACGCCCTCACGCAAGGCCGCTCCGGGGGCATAGCCGGCCTCGGCCGGGAAGACGAAGGCCGCCGCGTTCCCGCGCTTTCCGCCGTGCTGCTTGGGGGCGTTGTCTCCCTTGGGTTCTGTCGTGGCCTTGTCATGGTCAAGCGCCAGGTCCAGGTACGTCTTGGCCTTGGGGTGATGGCGGGTGGTGTCCTCGGCGACGTCTTCCCAATCCCAGAGGAAGCGGACATTGCCGAGGGCCTTGGGGGCATCGACCTTGCCTCCCTGGGAGTCCTGGAGGGAGACCTTGGCGAAGAGGGGGATGTGGGGGCCCGTGCCCCACTCGGCCTCGTACTGGGTGAACGCCGTGTTGTTGTTCATCTCCGCCGAGGAGGTCTTGAAGAGGTTGCTCACGAGCTTCACCTCGAGGGTGCTCCCTGGCGCTGGGAGGTGGCCGCCCAACGTGTCGTAGAGCCGCTTGTCCCGCTCGAGCGAGAGCGACTTGCGGTCTCCCAGCTCCAGGGTGATGTCCTTCACCAGGACGTGGAAATAGGTCCAGGCGGTGGGGGACTCGGGGATGCCCTCTCCCTTGAGCGTGAGCTTCAGTTTGTAGGGAGAGAACTCGACGGTGATGTACTCGTCCGGGAACTGAGGGGTGCGCCCGGTGCTCTTGCCGTCCCAGGGGATGCGGTGCTCGCCCGAGGTGAACTGCTCGGGCGTGAGCTTCCAGCTCATGAGGGGCTTCTGATCGAAGCGCGTGAACAGCTCGAGCGTCGCCTCCCGGATGACGTTGAAGTCGTTGCTCAGCGTGTAGACGATCTCGACCTGTTCCTTTTCCGGGGCGAAGCAGAAGTCGTTGGAGCCGACCGGCGCGGGAAAGGGAGCGGGACGGAAGGACTGTGATGTCTTTCCGCCGCGGGTGACGAGTTTGAACTCCGTCACGCCAAAGTTCCCAGGCCGCAGCCGGTTCACACGGTCATCGCCGGAGGAGAGTGCTACCAGGGATTGAAGGGTGAGTTCGCGCATGGGTCACCTCAAGGCTTGTCGTGCTCATCCAGGAGCCGCTGTTGCACGTCCGCGAGCGCACCGGTGGGGGTCAGCCCGTATTTCCGTTGAAAGGCGCGCACGGAGGCCTGGGTTTCGGGGGCGTTCGGATCGGGCTTGGGCAGATGGTAGCCCAGGTTGTGGAGTCGCACCAGCGCGGCTTGCGTCTTGTCTTGGTCGAACAGATCGCCGACGATGGCCGTCAATTGCCACCGGACCGTGACGTCCTCGGGCTTCGCCACATCGTCCGTGAAGTCTCCCGCATGAATCGGAAGCGGGTAGGCGGGCGCGGCTCCCGCCGCGGACGGGGGCGGGGGCGCAGCGGGTGGACTGCCAGCGGGAGCGGCGGCGCCTGGCAGCTTGAGGCTCAGCCGGACCGTCCCCTTTCCCATCATCTTCTGGGTGATGGGCGTGCCAACCTGGGTGGTCCCCGTCTTCTTGTCCGTGGAGGAGCCCTCGACCTCAAGGGTGTACGCCTTGTCCGCGTACGGCGCCCCGCTGGCGTCGATGACGACTAGGCGCAGGACGGGCAACTCGAGCGTGATGGTCTTCTTCGTGCCCGTCTGGAGCGGGATGGCCTTGGACGTGCCGGGCCGGGGCTCATGCGGGTCAGCCCGCAGGGCGTCCCAGCCCGCCTTTCTCGACTCCTTCATGTGCGTCCCTCCACCGGAATGGGCGGAGCGAGTCTACCCCCACGTCTCGGGCGGGAGGTGAAAGTATAGGACGGATAGGAGACCTGTTGAGAGGAGGCGGCCTGGAGCGGAGGTGGCGAGGAGGGCCGCTGACGGGGGCCCGCCCGAGCAGTGCGCCAGGCGGGTGGAGAAGCCACGTTGCCCCTTGGGGTACACGCCGGCCCAGGCCGCCCTCCCATGAGGTGCGAGGCAGGGGCCTGGCTCTCTTGGCGCTGGCGGCTTGAGCTTCAACGCCACGCGGCTTGGAGGGACCCGTGCGCCGGGGCCAGCCTCGCTCCTGCCGTGGCCAGTCCCAGGTGCTCCAGAATCGCTCGCACCCCTCCCGCCTCGTTCACGTCCGCCAGCACTCGCCGCCTGCCTCCACACCTCACGCAGGCGAACACGCCGAAGTCGAACGTCCTCCTGAGCCACTCGGCCCAGTCTACTCGCGACGTCTTCTCCTTTATCGGCTCCTTGCTGGCCGCTGCCTGGGTCGCCACGCTCTCCTCCTCCGCTCCCGCTTGGGGGAACGGCATGCAGATGGCGTTGGCCCTCTTCACCTGGTCCCTTCCCAGTTGCTACGCGTGCGCCAAGGGAGCACAGGTGCTGGTGTCGACCGGACGCATCGACAAGTACGTGAACTACCGGATCGTCGAGACGTCTCAGTTCCTCATGGATGTGATGGCCGAGGGCGGATTGGAGCGGGGCGGCCGCGGAGTCCGCACGGCACAGAAGATCCGGCTGCTGCATGCGACCATCCGCTACCACGTGCGCCACTACCCGAAGTGGCAGCCCGAGTGGGGGACGCCCATCAATCAAGAGGATCAAGCCATCACGCTCCTGACGTTCGCGCTGCTACCCCACACGTTGACGAAGCTCGGGCTCGACTTCACCCCGGCGGAGCAGGACGCCTTCTTCCATTGCTGGCGGGTGATTGGCCATATCCTGGGCATCGACGCGTCCCTGCTGCCCCGCGACCCGAACGAGGGCCAGCAACTCTGGGACGCCATCACCCGGCGCCAGGTGGCCCCGTCGGAGGCCGGGCGCACGTTGACCCATTCGCTCATCAATTACATGAAGGAGCTCGTTCCCGGGACGATTTCGATGGCCTCCCGGCGGTGCTGATTCGCGAGCTGTGCGACAAGCCGATCGCCCAGGCCGTCCTGACCGAGTAGCGGAAGTGCATGCCGCCCCAGATCCGCGCGCTCACCACCTCCTCGACGGCATCCGAAAGCTGGAGGAACGTCCGGGTGCTGCAGGACGCGCTCGTGACGCGCAAGGGCTGCGCCAACCGGCCGGGCAAGGCCGGCCTCGGCCTATGCCACGGCATTGAGACGCCGCTGCACGCGCCGGACGGGCGCGAGCACCAAGGCCTGGAAGCGGCGTTCTTCGCTGGCAGTCATGTAGGGGGAGTGTCGGACACTCCGCCCCCTCCGAACAAGGGCGGGGGGGGGTTGCGCCGCCCGGAACACGCTAGGGCACGTAGACGGTGTTGATGCCCGGAGCCGCCGGGTCGTAGAGCACGACGATGACGTCGCGGCTGGGGAGGAAGTCGAACTCGAACGCGCTGTCCAGGGAGAGACGGCCCTCATACCGCTCGCCGCGCGCGATGAAGCTCCAGCGCAGCTCCGTGGGCGGCGGCCCCTTTTTGCTCACCGGCTTTCCGTCGCCGAAGTACGTCACCCGCGCGAGAATCGGGATGCCCACGCGGGCCGCGCGCGACTCACGGTGGTTGGTCCACACGACGAGCAACAGGCCCACCGCGCCCGCGAGGGGGAACAACAGCACCAGCCCTCCCACGCGCCCTATGGGGATGAGGGTGGTGCCACGGATACGGGCCACCTGGCCTCCGCGCCGCTCGAGGACCACGCGCTGGCCCGGCTGAAAGCTACCGCCCCGCTCGCAACTGCGCCCCACCAGCGCGCCGTCCTCCGAGTGGAAGCGCGCGCAGTACACGGGCGCATGCCTGCGACTGCGCATCCCCACCTCGACCGAGTCGACGACGCCGAGGACTTCGAAGGAGTGCAGGTCCAGCAGCAGGTCCCCCAAGGCGCGATGGGACTGGAAGAAGGCACAGACGAGCCCACCGGCGAGAAGGAAGAAGAGGCTGCTGTAGAGCACGACGCGCTGGGGGCCCGCGAAGGCGAGCACCAGGCGCCGGGCCTCCTTCGAGGGCACGCGCGGCGCTCTCGGGACGCTCGCGAGCAGAGCACGCGCCCGCTCGAGGTCGTCGGACAGCACATCTGCGAAGGCTGCTCGGTTGATCTCGGGAGGTGGGTCGGACAGTGGCAGCAAGGACATGGGAGGCCATTAGACCAGAGCTTGGCCGCCCAGTCCGGAACTGAACGCGCTCCTCACCCTTGCGTTGCCTTGGCCCTTCGGGGCTACCGGAATGGCCCCGACGTGTGAAGAGTCTGTACCGGGAGAACTGGGTCTGCCCCAGTTCCGTGGACACCCGAGATGTGATGGGAGCAACACCTCGGCGAAGTATAGGACGGATAGGAGACCTGTTGAGAGGAGGCGGCCTGGAGCGGAGGTGGCGAGGAGGGCCGCTGACGGGGGCCCGCCCGAGCAGTGAGCCAGGCGAGTGGAGAAGCCGCGTTGCCCCTTGGGGTACACGCCGGCCCAGGCCGCCCTCCCATGAGGTGCGCGGCAGGCGCCTGACTCTGTTGGCGCTGGCGGCTTGAGCTTCAACACCACGCGGCTTGGAGGGGCCCGTGCGCCGGGGCCCGCCTCGCACCTGCCGGGGCCAAGGGCGGGTGGAGCGCATCAGCGGCGCGGCAGCAGACACGGCGCGAACCTCGGGCGCGGCGGGAGCACCAGGACGCGGCGCGAACCTCGGGTATGGTGGGCACTTCGGGCAGCCGAAGCTCGGGCACGGTGCATGCCACCAGGACAGCAGCCGAGCCTCGGGCGGGTGGAGCCGCCAGCGCAGCGGCAGACACGGCGCGGCGCGTACCTCGGGCGCATCGGATTCGCCTTCCAAGCCGCACCGGCCGCGATCGACGCGAAGCGCATCACCACCCGCGAGCACTGCCCCTGGCAGAACGGCAAGGCGGAACGATTTAGCCGAACCCTCCAGGAGCACTGGGCCTGCCCACACCCGTTCACCAGCAACCAAGCCGGACACGACGCCTCGCACCCTGGCTCGACCACTACAACTACGCTCGACCCCACACCGCATGCGGCGGCCAGCCACCCATCAGCCGACTGTCACCAACCTGCTGACCGAGTACACCTAGCGTGCATGGCATGTCTTCAAATAGCTCAGGAACGATGCCTGCAGCCCGGTGACGTGTGTCTCGTGTAACAACGCGCTCGAAACATCCTGCGATCGTCCCTTGCCGTGCAACTCTTCCACGACCGAGAGCACGTTGCGCGCTATTCTTCGATAGATCGGAATTCCCCCTAGAAGTTCAGATTCATTCAGCGTGACGTGCAACTGTGGAGCCGCTGAGTCCACACTGCGCTCAGGCAGGGCCTCGACTAGCTTGAACACCTGGCTGTCCGCACTCGCGACTCCGGGGGTGCCCGCACCAAAGGTCGCGAACGGGGCTGCCGCCCGTAGCCATGCATAGAGGGCGAAAAGACCTCCGTAGGAGTAGCCGAAGAGGCCATGCCCGGACTCGCTGACACGCAACTGCGATTGCAACCGAGGGTGGAGTTCGGCAGTCAGGAAGTCGAGGAAGATGTCCGCGTGAGTGTCCGCTAGATTCGCGAGGTAGGCGTCCGCCTGCTCCTGAGTCATCGCACCCGTGTCGCGAGCCGACCTGACCGTGGCCACCATCTCGTCGCTGACAGGCTCCCCCGGCGGAACCAGATCGCGGTTGCGAAGCTGTGCCCAGGCCGCGGCCTCCTCACCGGCGTAACCGATGCTGACTTGAATGTACGGGGCGATCGTCAAATATGGGTCTGCCTGGGTGACGATGAGGGGCGCGGTGAGGCCAACGGTCCAGTTGCCGTCTACCACGTAGATCAGCGGCAGGGGCTCTGTGGAGTCCGCATAACCGGGGGGTGTGGTCACCCAGACGCCGTAACGGTGCCCCGACTGTGCTGTGATCTCAAAGTACTCCGTGTCCGGCAAGCAGCCGTGCAACATCTCGCTCATCGAGCTTCCTTCTTCACAGTGCGGCCTGCCTTCACAACGAGGGCGGCCATATCTGGATCGGCGAACACCTATGCGTCTTGAAGCGGGTCTCGTTGCCAGGCGACCATGTCCGCCTGCATCCCCACACGGAGAATCCCGACGGTCTCTCCTGTACCGAGGATGTCGGCGTTTACGCTGGTGGCGCTGTTGGGTCGGTGCCCGATCCGTCCGCGTCGACGCCACCGGCGGACCATGCGTCGGTCACGAGACCTCCCCACGGAGTCCATGGCCACCGTCCTCAACGCTGGTGAATTCGATAGGTGGCAACGTACTCTACAGTGGTGAAACTGTCAACGGAGGTAAGGTGAAGTCACCGGTGGGGGAAGGGAAACAGCGCCTCCTGGAGGCGCTGTTCGACGAGTTCGATGAGAACGGCCCGAGCCCGAACTTGTCCATCCGCTACATAGCGGAGCGGCTCGACGTGCACCACACGCTGCTGACATATCACTTCTGGCCCTAGCGCGAGGGCCACCCCAGGCCGCGTGGTGTTGAGGCTCGAGCAGCCACAGCCATCAGGCCCACACCCCCTGTCGCCCCCTCCAGGGAGGGCGGACCAGGCAGGCGTGTACCCCAAGGGGGCTCCACACCGAGTGCACCGGCATGGCTCACAGCTCGTAGGCTCCCCTCAGCGGCCTTCCTCTGCTTCTCTGCTCCCCCCGCTGCCCTCGACATTGCCCCCATTCCTCTAATGCGCTGCGCTCTTCATCTCCCGTGGGACCAGGCCCGCCAACCCCGCGTGAGCACATAGGCCATCAGCGTCACCACGACCAGGACGCCGTCGACGACGGTCACGACCAACGGGTTGTCGGACCGCACGGGACCGGTCACGGTGCCGATGAAGGAGGCATTGAAGAGCGTCACCGCGAGCTTGTGAAAGAGGACGAGCTCCCAAATGCCAGTCATGCGGCGCGGAAAGAAGCCGAGGAGGGTAAAGAGCCCGGCGAAGACGACGAAACCGAGCATCTGCCACGTGTTGACCACGAGGCGATCGGGCGGAAGAGCGCTGAACTCATGGGCTGCGTTGGCGAAGGCACCCAGTGTGGCGACGCCGAGGGCGATCATCATGTATTTCGCCAGGCGATCGCGGGTTGCCGTGACACCTGTCGTGGTTTCGTTTTCGAGGGCTAAAGCAGACATGTGACTATCTCCTGTTCAGAGGGAACTCGCGTTGGTGGCGGGTGCAATATGGCAAATCGGAACCTGCCGACACATTCGTGATTTCCGTTGAGCCGCTATACGGAAAACCCCGAGACAGGAGACGGACGGAGGGCACGCATCGTTTTCCACGTCGCGGGCTCATGTCGGGAGTATGAGGGCCCTCCACCGCCCTCTGGAAGGAACGCCGCATGTCCTCCTGGTCTCTCGTGTTCCACTCGTGCGCCGCGCTGGTGCTGCTGCCCGCTCTGGCGCTGGCTGCCCCCGCCGCGCGTCCGGTGAAGCAGTACACCATCGAGCAGTTGCTCGAGACGTCGGAGGTGGTCGGCGCCTCCTTCTCCCCGGACGAGAAGCGGGTGCTCTTCTCCTCGAATGGGACGGGCGTGTTCAACGTCTAAGTATAGGACGGATAGGAGACCTGTTGAGAGGAGGCGGCCAGGAGCGGAGGTGGCGAGGAGGGCCGCTGACGGGGGCCCGCCCGAGCAGTGAGCCAGGCGGGTGGAGAAGCCGCGTTGCCCCTTGGGGTACACGCCGGCCCAGGCCGCCCTGCCAGGAGGTGCGCGGCAGGCGCCTGGCTCTGTTGGCCCTGGCGGCTTGAGCTTCAACACCACGCGGCTTGGAGGGGCCCGTGCGCCGGGGCCCGCCTCGCACCTGCCGGGGCCAGGCCCAGGTACTCCACAATCGCTCGCACCCCTCCCGCCTCGTTCACGTCCGCCAGCACTCGCCGCCTGCCTCCACACCTCACGCAGGCGAACACGTCGAAGTCGAACGTCCTGCTGAGCACCTCGGCCCCGTCTCCTAGCGAGACAGCCCTCGCAAGCGTGAGTCCCAGAGTCAAAACCCTTTTCAGATACCAATCCTTGATTGGCAATGAGTGGACCCTCGAGTGCGCCGCGGACGGCAAGTACCTGTTCAAGTCGTGGAAGGGGGACTACCTGAACCGTTCCGACGCGGCCATTCCCATCACCGCGGCGGCCACCGGCGCCACCGGCAACGCGTGGACTCCTGAGTTCGCCAGCGGCAAGGTGAAGCTCAAGTCGGTGAAGGGGGACTACCTGAACCGTACCGACGCGGCCCAGGGCGTCAACGCGGCGGCCACCGGCACCGGCACCGTGTGGAGCCTGGGAATGTTGCCGAACCAGTAAGCCCCACGGGCAGAGACGGTGTCAAAGGACTCTGTACGCCTTTACCTTCGCCTCCAATCACTTCCACTTGTTGGTGTGGACACGGGGTGCCGCGCTTGCCGGCTTCATGCAGTATCCGCGCACCAACCTGTCCAAGAAGGTGGGCACGCTGGTTCTCGGGACACCCTCTCGGGCGCGTCCCTCTTCCGAGGGACGCCGCGCGCTCGCGCAAAGCCGCCCGCCAGCGGGAGGCGCCTGGGGGGCCTACAGCAGGTCCTCGAGCCGGATCGGCATCTTGCGCACGCGCTTGCCGGTCGCGTGGTAGATGGCGTTGGCGATCGCACCGGACGCACCGGCCATCGCCACCTCGCCCAGCCCCTTGGCGCCAATCGTATTGGTCAGCGGGTCGGGCTTGTCGATGAAGGAGACGTCGATGTCGCCCACGTCGGCGTTCACCGGCACGACGTAGTCGGCGAGGTCGCAGTTCAGCCAGCCGCCAAAGCGCGGGTCGACCTCGGTCTCCTCGCGCAGCGTCGCGCCAATCGCCCAGACGACGCCGCCCAGCACCTGGCTCACCGCGGTCCTCGGGCTCACCACCCGCCCGCAGTCGACGACGCTGACGACCCGCGGCACACGCACCCGCCGCGTGCGCGGCTCGACGTGGACCTCGACGAAGTGGGCGATGTAGCTGAACGCCGTGAACGACGGATATTGCGGTCCCCACGGCCCGAAGCCGCCCTGCCTGAGCGCGTCCAGCACGCTGGGATCCTGCCCGGGCCCGACTTGCGACGCCTCGATCTCCAGGTACGGGCGACGCACCTTGAAGAGCCGCTGGTGCAGGTTGCCGGAGAGCACGCGACCCGCGAACAGCGCGTCCGCCGCCTCGCGCATCTTCGCCGCGGCGGTGGCGGCAGCGGAGACGACGCTCGCCGTGCCCGACGAGCCGGCGGTGGGGTGCTGCGGCGCGGCACTGGTGTCGCCAATCAAGATCTCCAGCCGGTCGGGATCCAGGTCGAGCTCGCGCAGCAGCACCGCGGCGATCGCGGTGCGGATTCCCTGACCCATCTCGTGGCCCGAGGCGGCGTAGCACGTCCTGCCATCGGCGTAGACGCGCAAGGTCACCAGCGAAGGCGTCGTCATGGACTTATAGGCGCCGCAGCCGATTCCCCAGCCGACCTGCGTTCCGTCGGGCAACGTCATCGACCCCGGCGCCGCGGTCCGCCGCTCCCAGCCGAAGCGTCGCGCCCCCTCGCGGATGCAGTCGTTCAGGAACCGCGACGACAGCGGCTTGCCATTGAGCGGGTCGATCGTCGCGTCATGCCGCAGACGGAACGCGACCGGGTCCTCGCCGAGCTTGTAAGCGAGTTCGTCGACCGCGCTCTCGAACGAGAAGTTGGAGGGCTGAGGGAACGGCGTGCGCATGTAGCCCGGAGCCTGCGTATCGATGCGGATGTTGCTGGCGGTGCCGAGATAGTTGGCGATGCCGTACATCTGCACCGTCGCCTCGTGGTAGAAGGGGGGGAAGTCGCCCGTGCGCGACTGCTGGTGGTCGGCGTCGTACTGGACCGCGACCATCTTGCCCGCGTCCGCGCCAAGCTTGACGTGATGGCGGCTCCTCGGCCGGAAGCACGCGTTGTGGAAGATCTGCGCGCGCGGCATGACCAGCTTCACCGGGCGCCCGAGCAGCATCGCGGCGTGCGCGACGAGCGTGGTCTGGCGCTGAAACGCGCCCTTCTGCCCGAAGCTGCCGCCGACCGAGGGGCTCTTCACATCGATCAGTGAGCGGTCCAGCCGAAGCATGAGCGCGAGCACGGTCTTCACCGGGCCCGAGGACTGAGTCCCTTCCCACACGGTGAGCCTGCCACCCGACCATTGCGCGGTGGTGGAGAGCATCTCGATCGGGTTGTGGTGCTGCGCCGGGCTCACGTAGGTGTCGGCGTGCGATGTCGAGGCGGTCTCCATGGCGAGCCGGGCGTTGCCGACCTCCACACCCGCGAACGGCTCGTGCGCCGCGCCGGTGCTGTCGATCAGCGGGCTGAAGGTCTGGTCGGCATAGGTCGCGCGCACCGCCTCGGCGCCCTCGATCGCGGCCTCCAGCGTCTTGGCGACGACCAGCGCCACGGGCTGGCCACGATAGGCGATCTCACGGATGAGGGTCGGCGGCAGGGGCAGCCCTCCCCCCTGGGGCGGGGGTGGGAAGTCGTCGGCGGTCAGGATGCGCACCACGCCGGGTACGCGCGCCGCCTCCTCGAGCGACAGCGCGGTGAGCTGGCCCTTGGCGATCCGCGCTGGCACGGTCATCGCGTAGAGCAGGCCCGGCAGGGGCACATCGGCGGCATAGGCGGTACGGCCCATGACCTTTTCGCGCGCGTCGACGCGGGCGCGATCAGCGAAGGGGACGGTGGTCATCAGGCATTCCTCCCAGCGGCGATCAGCAGCGCGTCGGCGACGGTGCGCGCGCCGAGTTCGATCTTGAAGCGGTTGTAGTGGCCCGGCGTCGCGCCGGAGAGCGCCGCGCGGCCCGCGGCGAGCGCGGTCTCGGGGGTGAGTGGCTGGCCGACGAGCGACTGCTCGGCGGCGGTGGCGCGCCAGGGTCTGGTCGCCACCCCGCCCAGGGCGATCCGCGCGCGGCCCACCCGGTCGCCATCCATCTCGAGCGCGACCGCGGCGGAGGCGAGCGCGAAGGCGTAGCTCTCGCGGTCGCGGATCTTGTGATAGGTCGACGCGCGTCCGGCGCGGGTCTTGGGCACGACGATCGCGATGATCATCTCGCCCGGCTGGAGCGTGAACTCCAGATGCGGGGTCGTGCCGGGCAGGCGGTAGAGGTCGGCCACTGGCAGCGTGCGCGAGCCGGTCGGACCGAGCAGCTCGAGGGAGGCGTCCATCGCCACCAGCGCCACGGGCCAGTCGCCCGGGCTGACCGCGGTGCACGCGTCGCTGGTGCCGAGCACCGCCTGGCCGCGGTCGATCCCACCGATCGCCGCGCAGCCGGAGCCAGGCTCGCGCTTGTTGCAGGGGAAGGTGCCGACCGAGGACGGGTTGCCGGTGCCGTTGCGGAAATACAGGCAGCGCGTGCGTTGGAGGAGGTTGCCCCCCACCGTCGCCATGTTGCGCAGCTGCTGCGAGGCGGCCTTCCACAGCGATTCGGCGAGCAGGGGATAGTCGCTCTGCAGCGTGGGATTGGCCGCCACCGCGCTCATCGGCACCAGCGCCTCGAACCGAAGCTGGTCGCCGCCGGTGTCGATCCGGTCGAGCCCGCGGATCGAGGTCACGTCGATCAGGTGGCGCGGCCGGTCGATGTCGAGCTTCATCATGTCGTACAGCGACGTGCCACCCGCGATGTAGCGCGCGTCCGCGCCAGCGCGGCTGTGCGCGGCCACCGCCTCGGCGGCGGACGTCGGCCGGGTATAGGTGAACGGTTGCATCAGCCCCTCCCCATCTTGGACGCGGCGTCCTCGATCGCCGCGACGATGCCAACGTAGGCGCCGCAGCGGCAGATGTTGCCGCTCATGTACTCGCGGATGCGCTCGCGCGACGTGGCGTTGCCCTCGCGCACGCAGGCAACCGCGGCCATGATCTGGCCCGGGGTGCAATAGCCGCACTGCAACGCGTCGTGGTCGATGAACGCCTGCTGCATCGGGTGCAACTGCTCGCCGTTGGCCAGCCCCTCGATCGTCGTCACCTCGCGACCCTCGACCTTGGCCGCGAGCGTCAGGCACGACGCGACGCGACGACCGTCGACGTGGACGGTGCAGGCGCCGCACTGGCCGTGGTCGCAGCCCTTCTTGGTGCCGGTCAGCCCCAGCTGTTCGCGCACCAGGTCGAGCAGCGACGTGCGCGTGTCGATCGCGACCTCCACCGCATGGCCGTTCACCGTTGTTCGCAGGTCGAGCGGGTTGCCAACCTCCGGAGGCGGAGGTACGGGGGCTTGCGGCGACAGGGATTGCTCGCAAGCCAGCGACAGCGTCAGCAGCGTCGCGCCGGCGCCCAGCGCGGTCCGACGCGTGACTGTCAGGGGCGCCGTCTTGTTCTCATCGTCAGCCATGGCTGCCTTCTCTCCATTTCGTGTCGAGCACGCATGCGTTTCCCAAAGGGGATGCTCGGCATGACGTCTCTCTTGTTACTTCTCGCGGTCGAGCGTCTTTCCCTTGCGCACCCAGCTCCTGCATGTCGTTCATGATGGAGCGCCGTTCAATGAAGCCCGCGATCCCCATGAAGCGTTGCATTTGGTTCCGATTCGGGAAGGTAACGATTCACGCGAGTTCCTGTCAGCCACGGGATTCCGGACACACTGTCTGGTAGGTGGAGACAATGAGCCCTGGCCTCGACGCCCTCGAGGTCTTCGTCCGGGTGGCGGAACTGGGGAGCTTCACGCAGGCCGCCCAGCAGCCTGGCATGCCCAAGAAGGCACGCGCGTCCGCGCACCTGAAGCGTGCCCCGGGAAGGCGTGTGCGGGCCTTCGCTCCCCCCTGCTGCGCCCGGCTCTCAGCCCGCTCGGGCTACTCCGCTTGGAGGGAGCGCCCGGAGTGCGAGAGGCACAAGGAGGACCGGGCCTTGGCCCAAGTCGTGACAGCGGAGCACCAGGACAGCCGTGGCACGTAGGGGAGCCTCCGCGTGCATGCCGAGCTGCGTGCTCGGGGGCAGCGCGTGAGCCGCAAGTGCGTGGCTCGCCTCATGGGCGAGCAGGGACTTGGCCAGGTCCCCTACGAGTCGTCTGACACCTGGCCCGGAGTCTTATCTGGGCGACAGCAGCCGGCTCCGCTCCACTGCGCGCCCCACCCTGTGCTCCATCTCGCCATGCTTCATGGGCTTCTGGATGTAGTCGCACGCACCCAGACGCAGGCTCTCCTCCGAGATTTCGCTGGAGCCGAAGGCGGTCATGATGATGACTTGGAGGCGCGGTTCCATCTTCAGCGCACGCTGGAGGAGGGTGAGCCCGTCCATCGGCTCCATCTTCAAGTCCGTCAGCATCAGGTCCACCTGGATCTCGGCGAGAATGGCCAGTGCCTCCTCCCCGGATCCGGCTTCGATGACGTCGTAGCCCTCGGCGCGCAGCAGGAGCGCCGTGATGCCGCGCATCATGCGCTGGTCGTCCACTACCAGGATGCGGCCACGGATGGAGGGCATGATGAACATGAAGGGGTCGTTCACACTCACCATGATGCCACAAGTGCCGCCAGTCCTCCTGGGTGTATCACTTTCGTTCGGCTCTGCCTCCGTCAGGAGGAGCAGAGCAGCCCCGCATCCTTGAGCAGCACCCACCGCTCCCAGTGCGGAAAGGACAGCGTCCACTGCCGGTAGGGCACGTGCGGCAGCACCCGCTCCACCAGATGCGCCGCCGTCACATGCGCCCGCTTCGCATTGCAGGACGGGCACACCCCTCGTCTTCCTCCCATTCCTTCAGCGTGGAAGCCACAGGGTGGAAGGTGTGCCGATTCAGTCTTCCTGGTCCGTGTCAGCCATGAAATCGACAAGGCCGATGAGGATGAGGGCGAGCAAGCTCGTCGACTTCATCAAGGACTGGAACAAGCAGACATGAGGTCCGCGTAGCTGTCCCGGGCCGAGGCGTGGGCGCCGCTTACCACCGGCGCAGGGAGGACCAGGGGAAGGGGGCCCAGAAGGGCGTCGCCACCGTGTCGCCCTCCAGCGAGAACCAGGGCCCCGCATCGCCCGGGGACAGCACGTGGAAGTCCTGCGCGGGCGTGAAGCCCTGGCCGAGCAACGCCACGCGCCGGCCCTCGGCATCGCGCGCCACGTCCAGCACCATCACCGTGTGGCCCGGACTGCCGCCCAGCACGAAGAAGTCTCCCGGGCGCACGTCCTCGCGCGAGGGCCGCCGCTTTCCGGCGGCGAGGGACAGCGTGCCCGCGTAGGTGAACACCAGGTCCAGGTACTTCTGGAACGCGGCGCGCGAGCCATCCACCGGCCCGCGCTTCTCCCACGTCACCTTCGAGCCGGACACGCGAGCGCGCTCCCCTTGGGCGTAGCGCGGCCAGGAGGCGAGGTCTCCATTCGTGAAGCGGTAGGCGATGCGCTCCTTGTCGCCACGGGACCAGAGCCACTCGGCGTGCAGGCGGATGAGGGAGTCCGCGCACTGCTGGAGATCCGCCCGTCCCACGTCCAGCTCGGCCACCGCGGCGAGGGAGTCATTCTTCGCGGGCAGGATGGTCCGCCCCTGGAAGTCGAGGACCGGGGTGCCCTCCGGCCTCAGCGGCAGACCCCGCAGCCAGGCGCCGAAGGAGCCCTCCTCGAGCGCGACGCGCGTGTAGCCCTCCGGAGGAGGCAGGGCCTCGGAGAGCGGACGGATGGAACTGTCCGCGGACAGCCAGGGGTAGCGGGCCCGCTCCTGCCGGGTGGGCGCGCGGGGCTCGGACGCCCCGACGAGGCAAGCCCCCAGCAGCAGGGCCAGCACGGGGAGTCTCCAGATGGGGGAGCGGCGCATGGGGGCCTCTCGGCTCAGGAACAGGCGTCGAGCCAGGCGCGCAACCGAGAATCCGCCACGGCCTCGCTGCGCACACCGGGCTCCACGGTGAGCTCCAACGTGTGGAAGCCCCGCGCGCGGATGCCCTCCAACAGCGCCGCGCGCTGCTCGGCGTCCGGGGCGAACAGGATGCACCCATCCCCTCCCCCGGCTCCGGATTGCTTGCCCGCGCACCCGTAGGACGCGGCCAGACCCAGCACCCGCTTCATCGGCTCGGTCTCCAGCGGACCCAACTCCTGCAGCAGCGCGTGTTGCTCGCGCACGGCCTCGGAGAAGGAGCGGAAGTCACCGCCCGCGAGCCCCTCTTCGATTTCCTGGCCCAGCGCGTCCGAGCGCTCCACGAAGGAGCGGCGGCCCTGCTCGCCCCACTTCGCCTCCACCTGGGAGATGAGCACGCGCGTGGACGCGCTCTCGCCCGTGAAGGCATAGCCCAGGGACACCCGGGGCGTGGGCAGCCGCCACACGTCCACCGCGGGCGCCGCATCCACCGCCGCGCGGTAGCCCCCGGCGCTCGACGCCTCGATGAGCCCGGAGACTTCGTAGCGCCGGTAGCGCACCACACCGCCCGCGTGACTCGTGGCCACGTCGCCGCCGCTGCCCTTGCCGCCCTGGGCCGCCGCGTGCGTCACGAGCGCCAGCTTCAGCGCGTCGAAGCGCTCCTCCAGGACGAAGCGCACCGCGTCGGCCGCCAGCACCGTGGCGCACGCGCTGCCGCCCATGCCCAGCTTGAGCCCGTTGGGGCCCACCGCCGAGGGCGCCAGCGCCAGATCGAAGCCCACCGACTCGCGCCCGTGCAGCCGCAGCGCCTCGTCCAGCGTGCGCGCCACGAAGGAGAAGCCCGGGGGCACCTCGCGCTCCCACTTCACGCCCCGAGGCGTCGTCCGCCCCGCCAGCGTCCCCTCCTCCAGGCAGATGTGCACCTGGGAGTCGGCCCGCCGCCGCACCAGCGCCGCCGTGCGGGGGCCCACCGCCGCCACGCGCGACAGGCCTCCCCACAGCACGGCGTACTCGCCGGACACGAACAACTTCCCCGGGGCCGAGAGGGCGCGCTCCATCAGAACAGGTGCTCCGTGAGCAGCCGCGCGTCCCCGCCCGGCACGCACCGCACCACCTCGGTGGCGCCACAGGCGCGCGCGAGCGCCTCGGCCGCCACCTCGTGCGCCGCGTCCGTGAGGATGCACGGGTTGGGGCCCGCATCCAGGGTGAACCACACCGGCACGCCCTTCTTGCGCTGCTCGCGCAACGAGTGGATGAGCGCCAGCGTGCCCGGCATGAGGTAGCAGAGCGGAGGATCCGCCGCGAGCGACGTGGCATGCATCCGCCACGCGTTGCGCTCGCACATGTCCCCCAGCGCCTGGAGATCCTTCCGGGCGATGTAGTCGCGCGCGCGCACCACCTCGGCCTCGGCGTCCTTCACCCACGCCGGGTAGTAGGGGCTCGTCTCCACGGCGTTCTTCATGCCGTCGCGCGACTTCACTTCCTTCTCGTCGCGGCTGACGATGGCCACCACCATGCGCAGCTCCGGCCAGTGCTTCTCGTCGAAGCGCTGCACCGCGTAGCTGTCCGAGCCGTCCGGGCGCTCACCGCGCATCCACTCGCACAGGCCGCCCTGCACGCTGCGGCACGCCGAGCCGCTGCCCAGCCGCGCCAGGAGGCTCGACGCCCGGGGATCCGCCGGCAGCCCCGCGGCCGCGCGCGCCGCCACCGCCAGGGCCGCGAAGCCCGCCGCGCTGCTCGCCAGGCCCGCCGACGCCGGGAAGTCCCCGCGCGACACCATCCTCGCCGGGCCGAGCGAGCGCTCCTTCGCCTCGGCGCGCACCGTGTCCAGCACGCGCAGGACCCGGTCCCGTTCGCTGCCCTTGGCCACGTAGCCGTTGAGCTCCACCGCGTCGGCGTTGCCCTCGCCGAAGGCCACCGTGGTGCGCACCGACAGGGGCGAGAGCGTCAGGGACAGACTCGATTGATGGGGAAGGATGAGCGCGTCATCCCGCTTGCCCCAGTACTTCACCAGCGCCAGGTTCGGATGCGCGAGGGCGGTCGCCTTCATGCCGCGCCCCGGGTCGCGCCCTCTTCCCGCGGTCCCGCGAGCTGGCTGTCGAAGCAGCGGAAGCCCTGGCGCGTGAGCTCGTGCACCGCGGGCGCCGTGTCGTGGAACAGGCCGATGACGGCCCCGCCGTCGCCCCCCGCGCCCGTGAGCTTGGCTCCCAGCGCGCCCATGTTGCGCAGCCGGTGCACCATGTCGTCCAGGCCCGGCGAGGACAGGCCGAGCGCCGCGAGCAGGCCGTGGTTGACGTTCATCACGTCGCCCAGCGCCTCGAGATCGCCCTCCTCCACCGCCTCGGCGCCCTCGGAGGCCAGCAGGCCGATCTCACGGAACACCCGCTGGTAGCGCTCGCTCCAGCGCTTCTGGCGCTCACGCAGCGCGCCCACCGTCGTCTTCGTGGGGCTGCGCGCGCCAGCCATCACCACCACCAGCCGCACGGGCTTGGGGCTCTCCACCACCTTCGAGCGGCCCGACTCGGCCCCCGGCTTGCGGCGGTAGAGGATGAGCTGCTCCATGGCGCTCGTGGTGTGATCCACGCCGGACGGGGTGCCGTGGAACTCCTGCTCCATCTCCCAGGCCACGTTGGCCACGTCCATCGCCGAGGCCTTGCGCCCCGCGGCCTGCAAGAGCACGCGCGCGCACGCCACCGACAGCGCGCCGGAGCTGCCCAGGCCCATGGACAGGGGCAGGTCCGTGTTGAACGACACCCGGACTCCCGGCTCGTCGCACGCGGCCATCGCCCGGCCGAAGGCGGCCTTGAGCACCTTGCGCTGCTCGGGCGTCAGGGCCTCGGGGATGACGAGCTGGCACTTGTTGGACGTCTCACCCCGGGCCGTCACGCCGCGCGACAGCGGCCCCGCCAGCGCCGGGTAGCCGTACACCACGCTGTGCTCGCCCAGAAGGATGACCTTGCCGGCACCAAAACCCACCAATGTGTTGTTCGAGTCCATTTGTCTTTCAGCCCTCGGTGCCCGTGGCGGCGCGGAAGTCCTCTTCCGAGAGCGAGGCGATCAGCTCGCGCGCCTTCTCCACCTTCACGTGTCCCGCGGTCACCAACAGCTCGGCGATCTTCTCCACCCAGTCTCCACGCGCCCCCGCCGTCACCGCCACGCACCGCGCATGCAGCGCCATGTGCCCCTTCTGGATGCCGATGGAGCCCAGCGCCCGCACCGCCGCGAAGTTCTGCGCCAGTCCCACCGCCGCGAACACCATGGACAGCTCTCGCGCGGACGAGCAGTTCACCAGCTTCATGGCGATCTGCACGCCCGGGTGGACCTTGATGGGACCGCCCACCGTTCCCAACGCCATGGGCAGCTCGATGCGGCCCACCAGGTGGCCGCCCTCCACGTGCCACGTCGACAGCGGACGGTACTGCCCGTCCCGGCACGCGAAGGCATGCGCTCCGGCCTCGATGGCGCGCCAGTCCTGACCGGTGGCGATCGCCACCGAGTCGATGCCATTCATGATGCCCTTGTTGTGCGTGGCCGCCCGGTACGGGTCCGCCAGGGCGAAGCGGCTGGCCTGGTAGATGCCCTCGGCGATCGTCGCTCCGGGCATGTCGAAGTCCGAGAGCGCCTCCAGCGGGATGCGGCACATGGCGCGCGCCAGCCGCCGGTCCGCCAGGTTCGACAGGATGCGCAGGTAGACCTTGCCGCCGGTGAGCTGCTCGATGAGCGGCGCCACGCCCTCGGCCATGGTGTTGATGAGGTTGGCCCCCATGGCGTCCTGGGTGTCGATGACCAGGTGGACCACGAGCAGCGGCTCGCCCCGCGGACCCTCGGGGGCCGGGAGCACGCGCACCTCGATGTCCTTGCAGCCGCCGCCGCGCTTGACCATCGAGGGGTGGAAGCTGTTGGCCAGCGCCAGGATGGCCTCGCGCGCCGCGTGGATCTTCTGCGTCGCCTCGGTGGGATCGCCATAGCGCGTGAGCTGCACCTGGCCGATCATGATGGGCTCGTCGGTCTCCGCGGTGAAGCCGCCCGCCTCGCGGACGATCTTCGACGCGAACGACACCGCCGCCACCACCGACGGCTCCTCCACCGCCATGGGCACCAGGTAGTCCTTGCCGTTGACCTGGAGGTTGAGTCCCAGTCCGAGCGGCAGCGAGAACGTGCCCACCGCGTTCTCGATCATCTGGTTGGCCAGACCCGGCTGCAGCGCGCTGATGCCCTGCAGCTGCGCCAAGTCCTCCTCGGTCAGGTTCAGCATCTCGGCGAGCTTCTCGTGCCGCGCCACCATCGAGAGCTTGTGGAAACCCGCCAACCGGGACGTCAACATGTCAGACATTCGTTCTCTCTTCTCCACGCGGCATTTGCGCGAAACCCAACAGATTCCTACAGCGTCGCGAGCCAGTCCTTCAACTGCCCCCCGATGATTCGGGGTTTACGTTGGAGGTCCGCACAGCTCGCGCTGCCCGTGAGGACGAATGCCTGCCGCAGCGACGACAGGATGACGGCGAGAGCCTTCTCGGCCCCCTCCACGCCACCGGCCTGCTGCGCCCGGAACAGGGGCAGGGCCATGCCGGCCACGTCCGCGCCCAGGGCGATCACCTTGGCCGCGTCCAGACCCGTGCGCAGTCCGCCCGAGGCCACCAGCCGGGGCCCGGCGCCCACGGCGCGGCGCACCGAGGCGATGGCCGCCGCGGTGGGAATGCCCCAGGTGGAGTACTCGGCGCCCACCTGGGCCTGGATGCCCTCGGCGCGCAGCTGCTCCACGCGCACCCAGGACGTGCCCCCCAGACCCGACACGTCCAGGTTGCGCACGCCCAGCTCCACCAGCCGGCGCGCCACGTCGGGGCCGATGCCGCACCCCGTCTCCTTCACCAGCAGCCGCGCACCAAAGGCCCGCACGAGCTGCTCCACGATCTGATAGCCGCCGCGGAAGTCCCGGTCGCCCTCGGGCTGGGTGAGCTCCTGCCCGGCGTTGAGGTGCAGCGCCAGACCGTCGGCGCCAATGGCGTCCGCCAGCCGCCGCACCCCGTCCACGCCCATGCGCACGGCCTGGTACAGCCCGATGTTGCCGAGCAACGGCACCGTGGGCGCTACCTTGCGTACCTGGAAGGACTCGGCGGCCTGGGGGTTCTCCGCCATGGCGCGCTGACTGCCCACGCCAAAGGCCAACCCGTGCCGCTCGGCCAGCAGGGCCAGGTCCCGGTTCACCACCCCGGCCCGCTCCGTACCGCCCGTCATTCCCGTGATGAGCAGAGGGTAGCGCAGCGTCTTGCCCAGGAACTCCGTGGAGAGGTTGACCTCGTCCACCGAGAGTTCTGGCATCGCGCAGTGCACCAACCGCACGTCCTCCAGCAACGTGCTGTTTCCCAACGGCTCGACGTCCCCGGTCGCACACAGATCGAGGTGGGCGTCCTTACGCTTCGCTGTCGCCTCCTCGTCCGTCACGTGCCGCCTGCCCTCATTTGGAACCATGGTCTGAAAAAAATACAATCATGCCAAGCCTATCCTGGACCTCGAATCCCTACCAAGGCGGGCAGGCAGGCGCAAGCGACGTGCACGCCACGGCCCCCCGGGGCAGGAGGGGAAAGGTACGTCTCTCCTCTGAAGCCTCGGGCCGCACGAGGTTGCTCGAACCCGGCGGAGCGAGGTGCGAGCGGGCGGCGGAGCGCTCGATGGCCCGGTGGGTTTTCACTTCTCTCTCGTCTTTCCCCCGATTTGACGCGTCCTGTCGCCTGTTTACGTTCTTTCGAGACCCCTTCAGTCCAGGGAAAGGAAAGACGAGGCCACATCATGCGTGCTGGTGAGATGCGAAACACGTCGTTGCACCCGGAAGGTATGGGCGGTGGCGGATGGCGCCACCGGCTGGGCAACGCGTTGAAGACGACGGTGCTGCTGGCCGGACTCACCGCGCTCCTGCTCGTGGTGGGCGAGCGGCTGGGAGGTCCCCAGGGGCTCATCGTGGCGGGCTTCTTCGTCGTGGTGATGAACTTCGCCTCGTACTGGTTCAGCGACCGCATCGCCCTGGCCATGCACGGGGCGCAGCCGCTGTCGTACGCCGAGGCGCCCTGGCTGCACGCCATGGTCGAGCGGCTCGCCGCGCGCGCGGGCATGCCCAAGCCGGCGATCTACCTGTTGCCCACCCGCACGCCCAATGCGTTCGCCACGGGCCGCAATCCGGAGCACGCCGCGGTGGCGGTGACGGCGGGCCTCATGGACATCCTGGATCGGCGCGAGCTGGAGGGCGTGCTCGCGCACGAGCTGGCGCACGTGAAGAACCGCGACACGCTCATCGGCACCGTGGCGGCCACGCTCGCGGGCGTCATCAGCTACGCGGCGCAGATGCTCTTCTTCTTCGGCGGCTCGCTGCTCAGCCGCGACGATGACGAGGACGGGCTCGCCCACACGCTCGGCAACCTGGGCGTGCTGCTCGTGGCGCCCATCGCCGCCACCCTGCTGCAGCTCGCGGTGAGCCGCTCGCGCGAGTACGGCGCGGACGCCACGGGGGCCCAGCTCTGTGGAGATCCGGATGCGCTGGCGGACGCGTTGCTGAAGCTGGAGCGCGGCGCGGAGCTGATGCCCTATGACCGGGCGCCGGCCACCTCGCACCTGTTCATCGTCAACCCGCTGTCCGGTGGCGCCATCATGGGGTTGTTCTCCACGCACCCGCCCATCCCCGAGCGGGTGCGCCGCCTGCGCGAGATGAGCGCCCTCACCCCGCGCTCGCCGCGCGCCTGGCACAGCGCCTGGGCGTAGGCCCGGGATGAGGGGCCCCTTCCCCAGGAGGGGGCCCTACCCCGCGGCCGTCTGGGACGCGGGAGCCACCGTGCCCTCGGCGGGCACCTCGTCGAGCGGATCGAAGTGCTTGAAGGGATCCTCCATCATCTCGCGCAGCGTGGTGGAGAGGATGCTCGCGTGGAAGCCGTCGATGAAGCGGTGGTCGAACGTGGCATTCACGTTCATGACCTTGCCCGCCACCACCTGGCCGTTCTCCACCACGGGGGCGTCCTTCACCGCGCCCGGAGCGAGGAGGATGGGCACGCGGCTGTAGGGCACGAGCGGCACGTACGCCGTGTCCAGGCCCAACGAGCCCACGTTGGTGAGGATGGCCGAGCCGAACGCGTCGTAGGGCATGCCCGCCCACGTCATGTTCCAGTTCAGCGTGTACATGAAGAAGGACATCATCCAGGTGAAGAGGTTGAGCAGCATGTAGGGCACCTTCTGCACCGTGCCCTTGCCCTTCTCCATCATGGTGTCCTTGCGCTGGCGCACCCGCTGCACCGCGATCTCCATCTCGGTGGCGATCTCCCGCAGAGTCTTCCGCTCCGCGTCGTCGATCTTCGCCGAGGTGAGGTCCACCTTGCCGCCGTCCGTCTGCACCACCAGCATGGAGATGGTGATGCGCTTGCGCAGGTAGATCTTGTTGAAGCGCAGGATGGCGTTGGCCTCGGGGCAGCGACGCAGGGCCTCGGCCATGGCGCGCGCCAGCAGGTGCGTGACGGTGAGGCGGATGCCCGTCTTCTGGCGGAAGGCCTCGATGTAGGCCAACGCCTTCTCCATCCGCAGCGTCATCGTCCCGTACACGGTCGGGTCGTACGCGGTCTTCCAGCTTCCGATGGCGAGCTTGCGGAAGCTGGAGATGTTGTCCTTGGGAATGAGCTCCAGGTGAGCCATGAGGCGGGGGTTCCTTCACGAAGAGGCGGTCCTCCAGCATCGCGTGTTCCGCTCCCCGGCAAAACCCCCCGCCCCCTTCCCGACCCGAGCCGCACCGCGTCATCCGCCCCCCCCTCGCCCGCCACCTCCAGGGGGATGCGAGCGGGGTGGCGCCAGGTTCATGCCCGGAAGGACAGTCCACGACATCTATTGACGTCCCGCCTTCTGACGCTAGGCTGCGCCGCTTTTTGCATTGTCCCCGGAGGTCACCCTCGTGCTGGTAGCACTCCTCATCGTCGTCTCAGCGGGCTTCCTGATCACGCTCGGCCTGCTGCTCTTCCGCCCCACGGGCGCCCCGGCCATCGCCGCTCCCCAGGCCAACAAGCCCAGGGCGGAGCTGGCGGAGTCCGATGCCAAGGTGCGCGCGCGTCTGGAGTCGGACCTGGATCGCAAGCGCAAGGAACTGGACGAGCAGCGCGCCCAGCTCCAGGACCTGAAGGAGCAGCTCAAGCAGGCCAAGCGCAAGAACTACGAGCAGCGCGAAGCCGAGAAGGGCGAGAAGGAGCTGACCCGGGCGCGCGCCGAGGTGGAGCGCAACGCGTCCCTGCAGCTCGAGGTGGTCCGGGGCGAGCTGGCCGATGCCCAGACGGAGATCGCCCGGTTGCGCTCGGAGATGGAGATGGGCCGCGGTGGCCGCCGCAACGCCGCTCCCGCGCCGGTGCCCGCTCCCGCGCCCGCTGCCGTCACGACCGCTCCCTCGCAGCCGATCTCCGCTCCGGCCCAGGCGAATGAGCCGGTGGTGGCCGTGTCCACGACCGTGGTGCCCGCCGCCGCGGCCGAGGCCGCCGCCGAGAAGGCGCCCCGCCGCTACCGTGAGCTGAACGACGCCGACCGCGAGAAGATGGAGCGGCTGGAGGCCACGGCGAACAAGGAGCGCGGCCGGGCCGCGGAGCTGGAGCGCGAGCTCAAGCGCGTGCGTGGCCGCGCCGACTCGCAGCAGCGCATCTTCGCCGCCAGCAAGAGCGAGCTGGATCTGGTGAAGGACAAGTTCAAGGCGCTGGAGAAGCGGCTCAACCGCACGCTGCTCGAGCGGGATCTGCTGCGCCGGGCCATCAAGGATCTCGAGAAGAAGACGGGCATCCTGGCCGATCGCACCGAGCTGACGCCGGACGAGATGGCCGCCAGCGATCAGAAGGTGGAGGAGGCCGCTCGGGCCCGCGCCGCCGCCGAGGCCGCCCAGCAGCAGGCCGCCCAGCAGGCCGCCGCCCCGGCCCCCGAGGCCGCCACCCCAGCGTCGGGTGACTCCTCCGGACAGCCCGCCGCGACCGACTCCGCTGAAGAGAAGCCGGCCACGCCGTAGTCGTCACCCCGGTGTCCCCCTCTGCATCCGGGAGGGGGCGCCCGCCGTCAGTCCAGCGGCACGGGCATGTAGAGGAGCAGGTCATCCAGCGTCGTGCGCCGGACGCCATCCTCCTCCAGCCCGCCCGCGATCAGCACCGAGCCATCCTCCAGCGCCGTGCACGTGTGCTGGTGCCGCGAGCGCTCCAGCTCGGGCAGCCCGAGCAACCCCGCCGCTCCCCCCTCCGCTCCGGGCACGAACAGCTCCCCATGGGCGTCGCTCACGAGGTCGCCCAGGTCGGCGTTCCCCCATCCGCCCAGCGTCAGCACCCGCCCATCCTGGAGGGCCACCGCGCACGGCTCGCTCCGGGCGAAGATCTGGGGGCCCTGGCCCTGACGCGAGGCCGCGTCCGGAGACACGAGCTGCGAGGAGGCCAACAGCCTGTCCGTCATCGCGGCCCCCGCGGAGGAATGGCCCCCCACGTACAGCAACCGCCCAGGCCCGCCAAAGGGCACGAGCGCCGCGTCACGCCGGGGCTCGCGCAGCCGCTCGCCCGTGTCCTCCGCGACGAAGGTGTCCCCCTGGTACGAGAAGAACAACACCTCCGGCACCAACGCCGTCCCGTCCGAGCCGCCCACCACGGCGATGCGCCGCCCGTCTCCCACCGGGCTCACCCCCATCCCCACCCGCCGCACCGGCGTGCCCACCTGGAAGATCCGGCCCGTCGCGGCGTCATACCCCTCCGCCTCGGACACGACCTCGCCGTTCACGCCCACGCCCCCCACCACCAGCACCCGCCCACTCGCATCCGCCGCCGCCGCGTGGTGGCCACGCGCCCGCAGGCCCTCCACCGGCGTCGCCGTGCCCGCCGTCACATCCAGCACCCGGGCGCTCGCCAGGGGCCTCGTGCCTCCGGAGGTCTCCTCCTCGCCGCCCACCAGCAGCACCTTGCCTCCCGGCAGCCGCGTCGCCGTGTGGAAGGCCCGGGCGGAGTCCAGCGCGGGCACGCGCTCCAGGGTGTCCGTGGCCGGATTGAACATCTCCACCGCGGACACCGTGGCGGGCCTCCCGTCCGCGCCGAGCCGCACGCCCCCGGCCAGCAACACCCGCCCATCCTCCAGCAGCGTCGCCGTATGTCCCGCGCGCGCCTCGCCCAGCCCCGCGCAGCCCTGGGCCAGCCTCGGCCGCACGAACTCCCCCACCCGGCGCAGGGCGATGGTCACCGCCGGCGCCTCGCCGCCCCCCACCTCGAAGGGGTGCGAGCGTCCCACCGCGACCACCCGTCCTCCCTGCCGCGGCATGGCCGTGTACCCCCGCACCTCCACCACCCGGCCCTTCCCCGGAGGAATGGCGGGGACGCCCGCCACGCCCACCTCCACGGTGGTGAAATGCTCCCGGGGCTCCATTCCCTCGCCGGTGACGCGCCAGCGCAGGTAGGAGACCCCCCGCAGGGCCGGAGTCCCCGAGCACGCCTCGGTGCGCAGTTCCACGGGAGGACGTGTCTCGCACCCGCCCAGCACGCCCAACGCCGCGACGGTCAACGCCATCCAACCCAGCCGCCGTCCCCTTCCCCGCCCGACGCTCCTCCCGGCGGCCAAGTCCCACCGGTTGTTGCTCCGCCCCATGAGGTACCCTTTCGCGATCCGATGGCCCCGGCTCAGACGAAAGAGGGCTTGCGCTCGGACCGGCGCGAGCGTAGCGATGCCCTCTGGCCAGGGTCAACGCGGCCTTCTTCCCGATGAAGCTCTCGCTCGCCACCCGCATCTTCCTGGGCTACGCGGTGGTGCTCGTCACCTTCGGCGCGGTGTCCCTGTTCAGCGTCGCCGAGCTGCACCGCAACCAACTGGAGATCCGTCTGGTCAGTCAGGGCTACCTCCAATTGTCCCAGGACGCCGCCGCGCTCGACTCCTTCCACACCAATCAGGAGAAGGACACCGAGCGGCTGTTGGAGGAAGGCAACGCGGAGACCCGGCGTGCCCTCATCCGGCTCGCCCGGCTCTATGTCCCCTCGCTCATGTCCGAGCGGCTGAAGGACGCGCTCGCCCGGGCCCGCGAGGTGCGCACCCTGGCCCCGCCCGGGGAAGTGCCCTTCGTGCAGGACCTGGAGTCGCGCCTGGGCGAGCTGGCCCATCGCTACCCCACCTACGGCCGGGCGGCGGAGGCCGTCTTCACGGTGCTCGCCAGCGAGTCGCCCCCCGCCGCCGAGGTGACTCGCGCCGCCACCGAGCTGCGCCAGCAGGAGAACGCCATCGGCCGCGACATCCGCTTCCTGCGCGCCGCCCTCACCAACCGCATCCGCGAGCGCGTGGACGGGGCCGAGGATCGCGAGCGCCGCACGGGTCTGGCCATCATCACCCTGTCCGTGCTCGCCATCATCGTGGGCCTCGTCGCCACCGCCTGGTCGGCGCGCACGCTGCGCCCGGTGCGCACCCTCATCGAGGGCGTGTCGCGCATCGGCCGCGGCGACTACAGCGCCCAGCTCGGCGTGCGCGGCGACGACGAGGTGGCGGTGCTCGCCCGCGAGTTCGACGCCATGGCGCGCTCGCTCCAGGCACGCGAGGCCCAGCTCAAGGCCCAGGCCGAGGCCCTCATGCGCGCCGAACAGCTCGCCGCCGTGGGCCGCATCTCCGCCCAGGTCGCCCACGAGGTGCGCAATCCCCTCTCCTCCATCGGCCTCAACGTGGAGCTCATGCAGGACGCCTTCGAGCACGCCTCCTTCGACTCGCCCGACGAGGCGCGCGAGGCCCGCGAAATCCTCGGCGCCGTCACCCGCGAGGTGGACCGGCTCACCGAGGTCACCGAGCAGTACCTGCGCATGGCCCGCCCACCCCAGCCCAGCCTCGAGCCCACCGACGTCACCGAGGTGATCGCCAGCGTGCTCGACTTCTCCCGCGAGGAGCTGGAGCGCGCCGGGGTGGAGGTGGTGCGCGAGCTGTCCCCCGAGCCGCCCCATGCCCTCGCCGACGAGGGCCAGCTGCGCCAGGTGTTCCTCAACCTCCTGCGCAACGCCCGCGAGGCCATGCTCGACGGAGGCCGGCTCACCATCGCCACCCAGGTGCAGACGCGCGACGTGGTGGTCGCCCTGCGCGACACCGGCCGAGGCATGACCGAGGCGGTGCTCTCCCGCATCTTCGAACCCTTCTTCACCACCAAGGAAGACGGCACGGGCCTCGGCCTCGCCGTCTGCCAGCAGATCCTCAAGGCCCACGGCGGGGAGCTCTCGTGTCAGAGCGAGCCCGGCCGGGGCACGACCTTCTTCGTCAGGCTTCCCCGCGCATGAGCTTCACCTACCACCGCGACGTGCTGCCCAACGGCCTGCGCGTCGTCACCGTCGAGACCCCGCACCTGCACACCGCGCTGCTCGCCGTGTACGTGCGCACCGGCAGCCGCCACGAGTCCGTGCTCAGCAACGGCGTCAGCCACTTCCTCGAGCACCTCTTCTTCCGCGGCAGCGAGGGCTGGCCCGACACCGTGCGGATGAACTCCGCCGTGGAGGAGGTGGGCGGCAACCTCAACGGCGTCACCACGCGCGACCACGGCTACTACTACACCCCCCTGCACCCCGCGCACCTGGACGTGGGCCTCGCCATCCTCGGCGACATGCTCACCCGCCCCCGCCTCACCGACATGGAGGTGGAGCGCAGCATCATCCTCGAGGAGATGCTCGACGAGGTGGACGAGAAGGGCCGCGACATCGACATCGACAACCTGTCCAAGCGCCTGCTCTTCCCCGACCACCCCCTGTCCTTCAAGATCGCCGGCACGCGCGAGTCCGTCTCCGCCCTCACCCATGCCCAGGTGCTCGAGCACTTCGCGCGCCACTACGTCACCGGCAACCTCGTGGTGTCCGCCGCCGGCCGGGTCAAGCACGACGAGGTGCTCGCGCTCGTGGAGCGTCACTTCGCGCGCCTGCCCCAGGGCCCCGAGAGCCTCGACATCGCCCCGCCCCCCACTCCTCGGGGTCCGCGCCTGCACGTCGTCACCCACGACGAGGCCCAGACCGAGTTCCGCCTGTCCTTCCGCACCGTGCCCGAGCACCACCCGGACTGGCCCGCGCTCCAGCTGCTGCGCCGCTTCCTCGATGACGGGCTGTCCTCGCGGCTGCCCTTCGAGATCGTCGAGAAGCGGGGCCTCGCTTACTCCGTGCACGCCTCGCTCGAGGCATTCCACGACGCGGGCATCTTCGAGATCGAGGCCGCGAGCGCGCCGGAGCGGGCCTCGCTCGTGGTGGGCGAGATGTTCCGCGTCCTCGGCGAGCTGGCCCAGTCCCCGGTGGCCGAGGAGGAGCTGGCGCGCGCCAAGCGGCGGCATCGCATGCTCCTGGAATTTTCCCAGGATTCGCCGGGAGAGCTTTCCGGGTGGTTCGCGGGAACCGAGTTGTTCCGGCGTCCCGAGTCCTTCGGCCTGCGCGCGGATCTGGTGGACTCGGCCAGCGCGACCCAGGTGCGCGACGTGGCCCGGCGCTACTTCGCCCGGGACAACCTCACCGTGGTGGCCGTGGGCCAACGCAAGGGAATCAAGGCCTTGGAGAAGGTGGTGGAGACCGCCGAGGGCCTGCCATCCGCCACTTGACGATGTGCGGGGCCCGTCGAGCACACGTGCTGGCGGCTACCCCCGCCCCCCTATACCCTCGCCCTCGATGACGCCCGACCATCGGGGGATGCGGCACATGATGAACGCGGTCGAGGGCCCACGAGAACCCGTCATCTTCAGTCAGGTGGTGGATTCCCTCTTCCGGCTCACTGGCAGGCAGCGCTTCGACGCGGACACCCGCAAGCGCCTCAAGGCCATTGGGGTCGACATGGATCAACCGCTGCTGGTCGCCTATTCGGTGCCCACCTGGCGCGCCACCGTCGGCGTCTGCGCGGAGATCCTCCACCCCGACCTTCCCATCGATCAGGCGCGCTACCGCATCGGCTACGCGCTCACGGACGCTTATGGGCGGACCACCATGGGCAGCGCCGTGCTCCAGCTCTTCCGGATGCTCGGCTGGCAGTCCTCGCTGTCACGCATCACCCGGGGGCTCCAATCCGGGACCAACTTCCTGTCGGCCCAGACCCGGTTCCTGGAGGGAGGCGCGCTCGAGCTGCGCTTCGAGGTGCTGCCCGAGTTCCACGCCGCGCTGGGCAACCAGTCCGGCATCGAGCCCTACTTCATGAACGGCAGCATGGACGCGATGATGGCGCTCGTCGGCGCGCCGTTCCGCTCCGGCGAGTATCAGCCGGACCAGTCCGGTCTCCAGCACGCCGTCTTCGTCCTGCACCGCAAGGACTGAGCCCCCCATGAAGCCCTCCCCCGTGGACTGGCGCGCGCGCCTGGAAGCCTGTGGATTCGAAGGGGCCCAGGACGTCCCCCCCGGCTACGCGGCCCACGTGCTGCGCTCCTGGCGCGAGCCGCTCGCCGCCGAGGCCGCCCTGCGCGAGCAGCTCGAGCACCAGCCCGAGGACAAGGACGCGCTCAAGACGCTCATCGCCCTGCTGCGCGAGCTGGGCCGCGGCGACGAGGAACGCCCCCTGCGCCGCCAGCTCCAGGAGCGGCGCTGCCAGGATCTGCGCGTCCCCGAGCACGCCCGCGACACGGTCATCTCCTACCTCGAGGCGGCCGAGACCGGCTCCCCTCCGCCCGAGCGCTCGGCCGACGCGTACGTGAGCGCGCTGTTCGATCTCTACGCCCCCACCTTCGATGACAGTCTGCGGGGCTTCCTCGACTACCGCGCGCCCGAGCGGCTCCTGGACGCGGTGCTCACCGCGCTCGGAGCCCGGCGGGGGCTCGACGTGCTGGACCTGGGCTGCGGCACGGGGCTCGCCGGTCCGCTGCTCAAGCCCCTCGCCCGCAACCTGGAGGGGATCGATCTGTCCACGGGCATGCTGGACAAGGCCCGCGAGCGCGGCGTGTATGACGCCCTGCATGCCGGAGAAATCACCGCGCGGCTCGCCGCCTCCTCCGCGCGCCCGGATCTCATCGTCGCCGTGGACGTGCTGGTCTACTTCGGCGCGCTGGAGCCGCTCTTCGCGCAGGTGGCCCGGCGGCTCGCGCCCGAGGGCCTGTTCGCCTTCACCGTGGAGAAGAGCACCGAGCCCGGCTACCGGCTCCAGCCGAGCGCGCGCTACGCGCACCACCTCGACTACGTCCGGCACTGCGCCCATCTGGCGGGCCTGCATCCCGTGGTGGAGCGCGAGGACACGCTGCGCCGGCAGGCGGGTCAGCCCGTCATCGGCCACGTCGTGGTGCTCGGCCACGCCGCCCCTCAACCTCTTTCAGGGTAGTCCGGTAGAAGGTACGAACCGCGCTCAGCGCAGGGTGGCGCGGGCGGCCTCCTGGAGCGTTCGCGTCAGCTCCTGCACGAGCGGGGACGCCAGTCGCCACTGCTGCCAGTACAGCACCACATCCAGGTGTCGGCCGGCAGCGAGCTCGACGAGCTTCCCGGTGCGCAGCTCCTCGCGGATGAGGGGCTCGGGGTTCATCCCCCAACCCATCCCCTCGCGACAGGCCTCCAGGAAGCCGTGCGAGCTGGGCACCCAGTGGGTCGGCGGCTCGAGGTGGGCGCGCGTCAGCCGTCGCAGGAACGTGCGCTGGAGCGCGTCCTTGGTGTCGAAGCGCAGGCACGGTGCGCCGGCGAGGGCCGCGGGCGTCACGCCCGAGGCGAAGTGGCGCCGGTGGAAGTCGGGAGAGCACGTCGCCAGGTAGCGGAGCGCTCCCAGGCGCGTGGAGCGGCAGCCCTGGACGGGCTCGTTCTGCGAGGTCACGGCGCCGAGCACCGAGCCCGACCGCAGCATCTCGGCGGTGTTGGTCTCGTCGTCCACGGCCAGATCGAACAGCAGGTCGTGGCGCGAGGCGAAGGCCGCCAAGGCGCGCACGAGCCAGGTCGCGACGCTGTCGGCGTTCGCCGCCAGGCGCAACGTGGGCAGGGGGCCCGCCGCCGTCCCCACCTCGGGAAGGCGGGCACGCAGCTCGTGCTCGAGCAGCGCGACCTGCTCGGCGTGCCGGCAGAGCACCGCGCCCGTCGCCGTGGGGCGGCAGGGCTGCGCCCGTACGACCAGCACCTGGCCCAGGCGCTCCTCCAGGAGCTTGACGCGCTGGGAGACAGCCGACGGCGTGACGTGGAGCACCCGGGCGGCACGCTCGAAGGACCCTTCGCGCACGACGGCCGCCAGCGCCTCCAGCAGAGGGTAGTCGAGCATGGTTTAGCGTTCCTTCATCGGGTTCAGGATGTTTAGCTTCACTTCATACCTGTCCCCGGACACCTTGCCGAGTGGGAGCGCGACGAGCGCACCGCACGGAGGGTTGTCATGGAGCTGTCACCGTTCATCCGAGGGGCCGGGCTGGGCGCCTCACTCATCGTGGCCATCGGAGCCCAGAATGCCTTCGTCCTGCGGCAGGGCTTGCTGCGCGCGCACGTCCCGCTGGTGGTGGGCGTCTGCGTGGCCGGGGACGTGCTCCTCATCGCCGCGGGCGTCGCGGGCATGGGGCGGCTCATCGAGAGCCTCCCGTGGCTCGTCACGATGACCACGTGGTGTGGCGCCGCCTACGTGGCCTGGTTCGGCTTGACGTCGCTCGCCCGCGCACTCCGCCCCGCCCACACGGGGATGGAGGCCGCCGGCGGGCGGGAGGCCGGCGCGGGGCCCACGCTGCGCACGGCCCTGGCGCTCACGTTCCTCAACCCCCACGTCTACCTGGACACCGTCGTGCTCCTGGGTTCCGTCGCGGCGCGGGAAGGGGGGAACGGCGCGCCGCTCTTCGGCATCGGGGCCGCGGTTGCCAGCTGCGCGTGGTTCAGCAGCCTGGGCTTTGGCGCGCGGTACCTCGCGCCCCTCTTCGCCCGGCCCCTCGCCTGGAGGCTTCTGGATGGCGCCATCGGGCTGGTCATGCTGGCGTTGGCCGGCTCGCTCCTGGCCTGACGCGGCGGGCCCCATCCCCAACTTCCCTGAAGGGGTTTAGCGGCGCCCGCCCCGCATGATGAGCGGCCCCGCGGCCTTCTTCCGGGGCAGGATGCTCTTCAACGCCTTCTGGATCTCCAGGTACTCCTCATTGCGCGCGTCCTGCTTGAGCGCCTCGGCGATGAGCTTCAAGCCCTGCTCGGGCTTCGTCCGGGTGCGTGCGTAGAGGTCGGCGAGCGCCACCTTCTCCTCCAGGGTGGCCTCGCCCAGCACCAGCAGCCGCTCCAGGGAGGCGACCGCCGCGTCGTCCTGGGCGGCGCGCGCCTGCAAGCGCCACAGCCGCGAGAGCGCCGGGGCGAACCGGGAGTTCTCCGTGAGGGCGAAGCCGTAGTCCTCCTTCGCGAGCTGGGCGTTGCCCGCACCCTCGTGCATGAGGCCCCGGACGTACAGCGCCCGGGCCGAGTCCGACTGCGCCTTGAGCGCCTGCTCCACGAGCCGCTGCGCCTCGACCTTGTTGCCCGCTACCCATCGCAGCTCGGCGAGCCGGGCGAGCAGGTCCGCGTTGCGCGGGTTCTGCTCCACCGCCTGGGCGAGCAGCTTCTCCGCGTCCGCGCGGCGATCCAGCTCCGTCAGCACCCCCACCCGCAGGGCGACGTACTCCGGCAACAGCGCGTCCTCGGGGGGAATCCGCGACAAATCCTGCTCGGCGTACTCCGCGTAGCCGTTGCGCAGGAAGTAGCGCGCGCGCAGCACCCGCGCGGCCGTGAGCTCCGGTTGCTCCTCCAGCAGCCGATCCATCAGCTTCGCGGCGAGCACCTCCTCGCCCTTGGCCAGGAGGATCTCCGCCTCCACGACCTTGGCGTTCAGGTCATCGGGACGGTCCTTCTGGATGCGCTCCAGCGTCTTGAAGGCCTCCTCGTGCTGGCCCTCCATCGTCTGGAGGTGGGCGAGCCGGAGGATCTCCGAATCGCGCAGCTGATCGGCGTCGCGCAGCTCCAGCAGCACCGTGATGGACTGGCGGATGAGCCCGTCCCGCTCATAGCGCTCGGCCAGCTTGCGCTTGATGTCGGGCGCCTCGGAGGGATTGAGCGTCATGGCCTGCTTGAGCGCCAGGATGGCCGCGCCCGAGTTGCCCGCGCGGCGCTGGGCCTCGGCGAGCTGGACGAGCGGCTCGGTGCGGTCGGGCGCCAGGCCGGAGGCCGCGCTGAAGGCGCGCGCGGCCAGCTCGGGCTGGTTCTCGTTGAGCAGGGCATGGCCCTCGTTCATCTTCGCCTGGAAGCGCTGTTCCTGGCCTCGGGCGGAGAGCGTGTCGGAGTCCTTGCAGGCGAGCGACAGCAGCAAGGGGAGGGCCCAGAGCGGGCGGAGGAGTCTCGAGGGCATCGCGGGCACGGGAGCGGACACGCTACGGCGAGGAGGAAGTCGAGGCGCTGGGGCGCGGGGGCGGAGGCATTCCAGACACCAGGGGCGTGGGGTTGAGCGCCAGGACGAGCAGGCTGCGCATGGCCTCCTTGAGATCCTCGCCCACGCTGGCCGAGCCCGAGGGTGCGCCCTGGAGTTCCGGAGGGACGGGTTGGCCAACCACCACCAGGGGCAGGCGGATGTCCCAGGTCAGGAAATGGGCCAGCTTCACGGCCGCCTCCGTGTTGTCGAAGAGCAGCGCGCCCACCGCGCCCGCGCTGAAGGGCCGCCACAGGGGCCGCGCGGCTTCCGCCGGGGGCAGCACGCAGAAGTCCAGGCTCAGCAGCTCGTTGAGGGCCAGCCGCCCGAGCGTGCCGAAGCCACTGCGCACCGCGGGGGGCTCGGCCGCCACGGCGGCGATGTCCGCGAGCTGGGTGAGCAGCCGCCGCGCCACCGCGGGCCCACTGCCACAGACGAAGATCTTCGCCACGGCCTCGCGCGAGGAGCCCCGGCCCCGGAGGATGCGCCCGCGCAGCGCGTGCAGCTCCGCGGTCCCCAAGAGCGGCGCCTGGGTGCCCTCGTCCGAGTCACCGTCGGTCATCCGGGCCACGCCCTTCTGCAGGAGCGTGTGCAGCACGCCCACCACGTCCAGGTCCGTGGCCGGCGCCAGATCCAACACCTCGCCCAGCGACCGGGGCTGGCGCAACAGGTCCACCACCTGCGCCGTCACCGGGTGCTGATCCTGGGTGAGATCCGCTTCCGGCGCGAGCACCAGCCGGGTGTGGCGCGGCGGCAGTCCGGGCAGCAGCCGGTTCACCTCGTCCGCCTGCCGCATGGCCTCCAGGAGGGCGCTGTCCATGGGGCGCTGGATGCGGGGCTTGCCGCTCGTGTTGCCGGGCGCGAAGGTGAACGTGCCCTCGGTCCACACGAGCAGCCGGAACAGGGCCTTCTCCCCTTCGGCGCGGCCCACCCGGGCGTTGAACGGGCGACCCTCCATGACGACGATCTCCCCGCGCTCGTTGCCCCGCTCCAGCGTCAGCTTGCCGCTGCGCTTGTTCATCCCGAGGATCTGCATGAGATCCGGAATGCCGAGCTGGCTGAGCGAGCCTTCGATTTCCTGCGCCTCGCTCTTGAGATCCTTGGCGGCCTCGCTGCGGCGGAAGACGTGCTCGATGCGTGAGAGCACCTCGTCGAGGTTGAAGGGCTTGCGCAGGAAGCCATCGCGCAGGCCGCGCAGCTTGTCCGCCTCGAACTGGCTGGTGGACACCACCACGGGGATGTCGTCCGTGCGCGGGTTGGTGTGCAGGATGTTGATGAAGGTGCGCGCATCCAGCATCCGGCACGCCTCATCGAAGAGGATGAGGTCCGGGTGGCGCAGCACGGCGACCTCCAGCGCGCGCGAGCCGTCCGGCGCGTAGTGCACCTGGTACCCCTTGGTACGCAGGGCGCGCGAGAGCGGCCTCACGGACTCGAGGTCGGGGTCGGCGATGAGGATCTTTCGGACCTGGGCCATGGGGGGAGTTCCTCGCCGGGTCAGTACGGCTGCAGATCGTACTCGGCCTGCAGACGGGTGATGAGCCCATCCACCACGGCGGTGTCCGATGAGTGGAAGCCCCAGGTGGCGCCGAGCCCCCGGCGCTGGATGAGCGCGTAGGCGGCGTTCTCCGAGAGCCAGAGGATGAACTCGTGCCGGCTCATGCGATCGTCCCCCTCCAGGAAGACGGGCGTGAGGGCCCGGTGCGACTCCAGGTCCATGCGCCGCCCGAGCAGGTAGATGCGCGAGGCCATGTCGGGCGAGGCCGACTCCAGGCCCTGCACGATGGGCAGCTCGGAGCGGATCTCCGGACTGCCCACGTACAACAGCCCACGCGAGGCCGGATCCCGCATCAGCTCGCGCGCGATCTCCACCTGCAGCTCGTCGAAGAGCGCATCGGACACCTTGCCGCGGCGCGAGGGCTCGGCGTTGTCCTCCACGGGCAGCCGGGGGCTGGAGGCGTTGCCGAGCAGCAGATCCACCTCGTCCCAGAAGGGCAGCGTGTCGAGCATGAGCTTGCGCTGCAGGGACGCGCGGCGCTCGTCCATGCGCCGGCGGCAGCGGTACATCAGCTCGTCGAAGTCCTCGCCGTCCTTGGGGAAGGTGCTCGCCCCGCCCACGAGCCCGAGCGGCAGCCGCGCCTCCACCTCCTGCGCCTCCGGCTCCTCGCGCACGGCGGCCAGGGCGCGGCGCACGAACATCATGGCGCCGAAGAAGTCCGTCTCCGGCAACAGCAGGTAGAACTCCTGGTCGCTCGCCTTGGCGATGACGTCCGAGTCGCGCACGATGCGCGAGAGCGCCTTGATGATGCCGCGCACGGCGAGCTTCGCCTCCGTGGCGCCCAGGCGCATGCGCACCAGGGGCAGGTTGTCCACGCTGAAAGTGAGCAGCGAGAACATGCGCCCGTAGCGCCGCGCCTTGTAGATTTCCTTGGAGGCGTAGTCGGTGAAGTAGCTGAGGTTGTAGGCGGCCGTGTCCCGGTCGCGCAGCCCGAGCCGCTGCAGCGCCAGCATCTTGCGGCCGTTCTTGACGCCCACCGCGGCCGAGTCGCCGAGGATCTTCGCGTAGTGCAGGTGCTCGGGGCGGAATTCGCCCGCGAGCGGATCCGACAACTGCGCCAGGCCCAGCAGCTCGCCGTTGTTGACGAAGGGGACGTAGAGGATGGACGAGCGCTGCTCGTGTGCCACCCAGGGATGGCCCTCGCGCATGTAGGGGCCGAGCGGCCCCTCGGTGCTGATGCGATCCACGAGGAAGTGCCGGTCGAGCAGACCCCGGTAGGCGCGCAGGACGAGCTGGCCCCGGTCATCGGAGATCCACAGGGCGGCGCTCTGGGCGTCGCACACCGAGGCGAGCTCGGCGGCCACGCGCTCCTGGAGCCACTCGAGGTCCGGCTGGGACAGGAACTCCAGGCAGCGCTGGTGCAGGTGCTGGTAGCGGGCGAACTCCAGGTTCTCGTTCTGGAGCTTGGCGCGCTCGTGGCGCAGCTGGGCACGCTCCAGGGCGCGCTCGGTGGCCAGCAGCAGGTCCGTCTCGTCCACGGGCTTGGTGAGGACGACGGCCACCCCCACCTTCAACGCCATGGCCGAGCCCTTCATGTCCGGGCGCGCGCTCACGAGGATGATCTCCTGGGCGGGGTCGCGCTCGCGCAGCTTCTCGGTGAGGGTGAGGCCATCCATGCCCGGCATCACCACGTCGGTGATGACCAGGTCGTAGGAGGCGCGACCCACTTCGTCCAGGGCCTGGGCGGCGCTCTCCACCGTGACGACGCGGTAGCCGCGCCGGGAGAGCATGTCGGAGGCGAGCTGCCGGAAGAATGGGTCGTCGTCGACGACGAGGATGGGACCGGCCACGGCGGGGGGGAACTCGGGGCGGGAAAGGAGTGGAAGGAGTGGAGGTTAGCGGCCCGGAGCATCCGGGACAACGCCGGTGAAGACGAAGGCGGCGGGACCGCGCAGGCGGATATCCGACAGATCCGTGGCGACCCAGATGAACAGGTCCCCTCCGGGCAGGCGGACACGCGACCAGTCCTCGGCCGGGCGTCGCTTCGCCAGGACCGCCGCCACGGCCGCCGCGCAGGCGCCGGTGCCACAGGCCTGGGTGAGACCACACCCGCGCTCCCACACCACCACCGTGAGGCCATCCGCGTCCACGCGGACGAACTCGACGTTGGTGCGCTCGGGGAAGTCGGGGTGGCGCTCGAGCACGGGGCCCAGACGGCTGGCGGTCTCCAGGGGCTGATCGAGCAGCACGAGGTGCGGGTTGCCCATGCTGATGGCATGGCCGCGCAGGCCGGCGTGGCCCGGCACGGGCTCGTCGAGGAAGGGCCGCTGGGTGGCGCCCGAGGGCAGGTTCGGCTCGACGAGCCGCGCGGGCCCCATGGAGATCTCCACCTGGGCGACCCCATCCGCGCCATAACCGGGCACGCACGCGAGCAGGCCCGCGCCCGTCTCCACGTCGATGCGCTCGGGCTTCTCGCCCGAGTTGTCCACCAGGTACTTCACGGCGCAGCGCAGGCCGTTGCCACACATCTCGGCGATGCTGCCATCGGAGTTGTGCACCACCATGCGCGCCATGCCCGTCTCCGAGGGCAGCAGGCTGAGCACTCCGTCCGCGCCGATGCCCAGGCGCCGATCGCACAACCACTGGGCGGTCTGGGCATCCACGTCCACGCCCGTCTGGCGGCGATCCAGGACGATGAAGTCGTTACCGAGGCCGTGGTACTTGTGAAAGAACTCTGTGGTGCTCATACGGAGGGGTCGCTTCAGCCCGGCTCATCGGGCTTGGAGGGAGAGGCGGTGGGCGCCGAGGTGCTGGGCTTGGGACGGCGCAGCAAGTCGTTTTTTACCGCGTTCAGCTCGGCGTGGGCACGAGCATAGATGTGCTGGACGGAATCTGGTTCCTTGCGCGCGGCCCCGGCCTTGAGGCTGGCCAGTTCGGCCTCCAACGTCGAGACCCGGCCTTCCAAGCGCACGCGAGCCGCCCGGGCCACGGTGAGGTCCGAGGCCAGGCGCTCCCGCTCGGACATGAGGCGGGCCTTCTCCGCGGCGTCGTTCTGTTTCTCCAGCTCGGCCACGCGCTCCCGGGCCGTCTCCAGCTCCGCGCGAACGGACTCGAGCTCGGCGCGGTAGGCCTCGAGCCGGCCCCGCTCCTCCTGGAGTGAGGATTCGAGCGAGGTGACCTTGCCCGCGATGCGCCGCGCGGACTCGAGTTGCAGGGTGAGCAACTCCTGCTGCTCGCTCTCGGAGGCGAGCCGGACGCGCGTCTGGTCCAGCTCCTCGCGCAGGTTCTCCACGAGGACCTCGCGATCCTCGAGCTCCGAGCGAGCCGCCTCGAGGGCCTCCGCGTCCTGCCGGGCCTGGGCCTGGGCGGCCTCGAGGGAGACCAGCCGGGCGCGCGCGGCCTCCAGCTCGTCCCGGAGACCTTCCAGCTCCATCCGGCTCTCCACGGCCTCGCGCTTGCGGGCCTCGCGCTCGGCGGAGGCGGCGGCTTCACGCGCCTGGGCCTCGGCGAGCTGGGCCTCGGTGTCCTCGAGCTTCTCACGTGCCAGGCGCAGGTCGGCCTCGTGCGCCTGGACGGTGGCGGACAGCTCGGCCAACGAGCGCTGCTCCTCCTCCAGGCGTGCCTCGAGGGCCTCCACACGAAGGCGTTGCGCCTCCCCTTCCTCCCGGGCCGACGCCAGCGCCGCTTCCAGTGACTCGCGCACCTCGGCCAGGAGCGCCTCCGCCTCCTGACGCTCCGCGGCGAACAGGCCCTCCAGCTCGGAGCGCTGCCGCTGCTCGGCCGCCATCTCCTCCTGGAGGATGCCCAACGACTCCTCGGCCTGGGCGCGGCCCTCGCGCTCGGACTCCAGTCCGGCCTCGGCGGCGGCGAGCGACGTGGCCACCTCGGCGTGCTTCGTCCGCTCGGTCTCGAGTTCCGCCTGCACCCGTGCCAGCGAGGCCTCGATGGCCGCCCGGCCGTCGCGTTCCACTTCCCAGGCCGCGCTCATGTCGGTGAGCGACTCGTCCGTCTCGGCGCGCTTCGCCCGCTCGGTGTCCAGCTCCTCCTGGGCGTGCGCGAGGGAGTCCTCGAGACTGGACCTCGCCAGCCGCTCCTCGGCGAGCTGCTCCTCGAGGGCCGCCAGCGACGTGTCCACCTCGGCCCGCCGCTGTTGCTCGGCGGCCCATGTCTCCTCGGTCCGCGCCAGCGATTGCTCGGCCTGTTCCCGGCCCTCGCGCTCCGAGGCCAGGGTCTGCTCGAGCACGGCGAGCCGGGAGCGTTCGGCCTCCAACTCCGCGCGGAGCGACTCCAGGGAGTGCTCGGCGCGCTGCTGCTCGGCTTCCAGTTCCGCGCGTACCTGGAGGATCGACTCCCGGGCCTCGTCGCCCTGGGTCCGCTCCGCCTCCCAATCGGCCTGGAGCCGCGCGAGCGACTCGTCGGAGAGTCCCCGTGCCCGCTGCTCGGCCTCGAGCGCGATCCGGGTCTCGGCCAGGGCCTCTTCCACCTGGGTCCGCTGCTGGCGCTCCGCCTCGAGCGCCTCCTGAGTCCGGGCCCCTTCGCGCGCCGCCTGGACGTGCCGCTGCCGTGTCGACTCGAGCTGCTCGCGGGCCTGGGCGAGCGCCTCCTGGGTCTCCGCCAGGCGCTGCTGCTCGGCCGAGAGTCCGGACTGGGCCAGGGCGAGGGACTCCTTCAACCGCAGCCGCGCATCGCGCTCCAGCCCGAGCTCCACGAGCGTCCGCTCCCGCTCCTCGTCGGCCCGGACCCGCGCCTGCTGCTCGGCCGCGATGGTGCCGTGGGTCGCCTCGAGCTCCTCCTGGAGCCGGGAGATGGACTCGATGTCCGAGGCCCGCACGCGCTCCAGCTCCGCGAGGGACTCCTCGACCTCCGTCACGCGCCGCCGCAGGGCACCGCGCTCATCGGCCCACTGCTGACGTTGGGCCTCCAGAGCGGAGAGGGCGCGCTGGGCGTCGTGCCGCGCGGCTTCCTCCAGACGAAGCTGGTGCTCCAGCTCTTCGAGCCGGCGCGCCTGGTCCTCCCGCTCGGAGCGCTCCTGAGCCGCCTCGGCCAGGGCCTGCTCGGTGCGCTCGCGCTCCTGGGCCACGGCGTGCTCCAGCCGCCCCTCGGCGAGCCGGCGCTCCTCCTCGATGGTCTCCTCCAGCTCCGCCGCGGCGCGCACGCGCTCCTGCTCCAGCGACGACAACTGGGAGCGCGCCTCGGCGAGCTCCTGCTCGAGGCGCGCGGCCGCCGCCCGGAGCTGTTCCTGGGCGCGGGAGTGCTCCTCGCCCTCGGCGTTGAGCCGCTGCACCTCGGCGCGTGCCGCGGTGAGCTCGGTGTTCACGCCTCGCAGCTCGGCCTCGCGCGCGGTGAGGCGCAGCTCCGCGTCGCGCCGTGCCGCCTCCGCGGCCGAGACCCGCCGGGAATGGGCCTCCAGCTCCCGGCTCACGCGCGACAGGTCGGCGTCCTGTATGCGCAGGGACTTCTCCGCCGCCTCGCGCGCGTGCTCGGCCCGGGCCACGTCCGCCTTGAGCAGCTCCACGGCGGCCAGTGCCGTCGAGTGCTGCTCGGCGAGGCGCACCTCGCGCTCCCGCGCCGCCTCCAACTGCCGCCGCGAGTCCTCGGAGTACTCACGCGAGCGCTCGGCCGCGAGCCGATCCTTCTCGCGCTCGACGCGCACGCTGGCCAGCTCGTCGCGCAGCTCGCGCTGATCGGCGTAGGCCTGGGCCAGGCGCCCGCGGGCCTCCTCCAGGGTGGTGTTCAGCTCCTCGAGGCGCGCACGCTCCAGCCGCATCGCCTCCTGGGCGCCCAGGGCCTGGACCTCGAACTCCTTGCGGGCGCGCTCGGCGGACTCCACCTCCAGCCGCTGCTGGGTGAGGCGCTTGTCCGCGTCCGACAGGCGCTCCATGGCCACCTGGAGCTCCAGGCTCGTGCGGCGCAGACGCGAGGCGAGCTCATCGCGCTCACGGGCGGAGTCGGGGGTGCCGCGCGCCTGCTCCAGTTGCGCGATGAGGCGGGCCACGTCGCTCCGGGCGGACTCCAGGGCGGGCTGGAGGGCGAGCACCTGGGCCTCGCGATCCGTCAGCTCCGCGCGCGCCCGGGCGAGGGACTCCTTGAACTTGCCGGCGCGCTCCTCCCAGCTCTTGCCGCGCTGGGCCACTTCATCCAGCTTGCCGCGGGTGAAGGCGAGCGGCTCGGGGGGCAGCTGCACCCAGGTGGGGTCCACGATGCGCGCGGGATCATGCCCCGCGACCACGAGGAAGTAGGCGGCCTCGCTCCCGTGGATGAGGGTGCCGTCGACCTGGAGCCCATCGCCCTTCTCGAAGGCGAGCTGGTAGCCCAGCACGGGGGACTGGGTGGCCACCTCCACGTGGGGGAAGTGGGGCGAGAGCGCGTCGAGCAGTTGCCCGTACGTGGGCGGCGCCTCCTCCTCCACCTCCATGAGCTGCCAGAGGGCGAGCCCCGCGCCATTGCGCAAGCCGCCCACCAGATGGCCCTGCCGGCTCACCAGCCGCGTCAGCTCGGCGAGCAGCGTGGGCGCGCGCACGTAGGGGCCGAGGTCGGCCACGAGCACCAGATCGAAGCTGCCGGGCTCGAGGTCGTCGAAGACGTTGGCGCGGAAGCGCAGCGAGGGGCCACCATGGGCCTTGTGGGCGGCCTCCACGGCGGCGACGTCGGCGTCGCAGGCCACCACGGTCCGAGCCCCGCGCTCGAGCAGGAAGCGCGCGCTCTCCCCGCCCGTGGTGGAGACCGCGTCCACTTCCAACACACGGCGGCGGGCGAAGAGGCTCTCCGCGAAGATGTACCGGGGCAACAGCTCACTGCTGCCCAGGCGGCGGAATGTAGGGTGCATGAGGTCCAGCGGACGAGTATAGCCCCGGGGAGGATTGTCCCAAGCAAAGCACCGGAGTCGGGAGGTCGCCTCTCTGCCCGGATGAAGGGAGAGCAAGCACCATGAATTCCCCGATGAGTCCCTCCCAGCACCGGCCGAGCCTCGGCCGCCGGGCCACGAGCGCCTTCACGCGGCTCCTCGTCACCCTGCTCCTGCTCGGCCTGGGGGCGGCGGTGGTCTTCCTGCTGTCGCAGCTCAACGCGCGCACCTTCTCGCTGGCCCAGGAGAGCGGGCAGTTGGTGGTGATGAAGGGCCGGCTGTTGCCCACGGGGGCGGTGCCCTACCGGCCCGGGGACGCGCGGCTGGCGGACGCCTATGCCCCCCTGGGGGTGGAGGGCCGGGACGTGAGCATGCTCGTGGAGCGCAAGTTCACCGAGCGCGACGAGCTGGACCGGGCCCTCTTCCCGCTCCTGGAGTCGCTCGCCCAGCCCAAGGTGCAGTCGGATGACCCGGCCGTGCTGGAGAAGGGGCTGTACTACCTGCGGCGCGCGGAGTTGCTCACGGGGTTGACGGAGGAGCAGCGGCGCTCGCTGGGGACGATGAAGACGGAGGTGGCCTTCTTCCAGGCGAAGCAGAAGCTGGAGGAGGCGCGGCGGGGGGTGACCGAGGCGCTCACGCAGCTCAAGCTGGCGGCGGAGAGCCGCAACCGGAACACGCAGCGGGCCAACCAGATGCTCACCACCGTGGGGCCGGCGGCGCAGGCGCTGGAGCGGGCCCTGCGGGCCGTGGACGCGAGCTTCGAGGGGTCCGACGCCCCCGCGCTTCCCACCCCGGCGCCCGCCCCCACTCCCGAGCGCGAGGGAACACCGGCCGGGACTCCGCCGCCCGCCGGACCGGCCCCGGGCTCCACGGGCGAGGCCCCGGGCACGGCGCGCTGAGCGCGTGGCCGCGCGAGCGGTATAACCACCGGGTCCGAGGAGGCGCGCGACATGACGATGACCCTGGTTGTTCCCCCGGAGATGAAGAGACTCGAGCCGTTCGAGAAGAGCCTGCGTGAGGCGGGACGGCGCTACCCGGAAGTCACCGAGGACTTTCCCTGGGGCCATCCGACGCTGAAGGTGAAGGGCAAGGCGTTCGTCTTCTTCTCGCTGAGCGAAGAGGGCCTCTCGCTGTCCGTGAAGCTGCCCCAGTCACACGGCGCGGCGCTGATGCTGCCCTTCGCCGAGCCGACCGGGTACGGGCTGGGCAAGAGCGGCTGGGTCACCGCGCGCTTCGGCGCGAAGGACACGCCTCCGGTGGAGATGCTGCGGCGGTGGCTCGACGAGAGCTACCGCGCCGTGGCGCCCAAGAAGCTGGTGGACCGGTTGACCGGAGGCACGGACACACCGGGCCCGGCCGCTCCGGCGAAGAAGGCACCCGCCGCGAAGGCCGCCGTGAAGAAGAGCGCGGCCGGCAAGGCCCCGGTGAAGAAGGCCGCCGTGAAGAAGAGCGCGGCCAGCAAGGCGCCCGTGAAGAAGGCCGCCGCGAAGAAGACGGCGGGGAAGCGGTAGCCGGCCGGGTGGACTACTTGCCCTTCATCACGCCGATGAAGGGCAGGTTGCGGTAGCGCTCGGCGTAGTCGAGGCCGTAGCCCACGACGAAGACGTCGTCGACGACGAAGCCCTTGTAGTCGATGGGGATCTTCGCGCGGGCGCGCGAGGGCTTCTCCAGGAGCGTGCACACCTTGACCGACGCCGGGTGCCGGGCGTTGAGGTTCTCGAGCAGGAAGCTCATGGTGAGCCCCGTGTCGATGATGTCCTCGATGATGAGCAGGTGCTTGCCCGCCATGGGCTTGCTCACGTCGGTGGTGATGCGCACCTCGCCCGTCGTCTCGGTGCCGCCCTGGTAGGACGACACCCCGAGGAACTCGATCGTCAGCGGCAGATCCACGTAGCGCGCCAGGTCCATGGCGAAGAACGCCGAGCCCTTGAGCACGCAGACGAGCGTGAGCTCCTTGCCCTGGTAGTCGCGGGTGATCTGCGCGCCCAGCTCGCGCACGCGCGCCTGGAGCTTCTGCTCATCGATGTGGATGCCGACGTCCTGCTCGAAGTAAGCCACGGTCCGACCTCTACACGTACGCGTTGTTCATGATCTCCCCGAAGCCGCCGCCACCGGGGACGATGTACTGGTGATCATCCAACCCCCGCTCCTTCTCCCACAACTCCCCGGGCACCGTGCCGAACACTTCCGGAGGGGACAGGCCCCGGTCCAGGCGCAGGGCGTACACCGTCACGTCCGGGTGCTCACGGGTGACGCGCCGCAGGAACTCGGGGGTGACGATGAGGTGGAGGCTGATGATGCGCCGGGGGGTGCCGGCCACCTGGTTCTTGTACAGGTTCACCGCGGTGCTCAGGCTGCCGCCGGTGGCGCCCATGGGGTCGGGAAACAGGAGGAACGCGTCGTCCACGTCCCCGCCCACCTTGGACCCACCGATGTGCGAGCCCACCACGACATCCCGGGCGTCCATCGTCCGACTCATCATGAGGTGATCCTGGCGCACCCGCGCGGGCTCCAGGGTGATGTTGAGCAGATCGTACGCCACCTGCGAGGGCAGCGTGCCGGCCCGGGCGATGTTGACCGTCACCGCGCGCACGGCCGGATCGAGCACCTCGCCCTGGTAGATGCCCTGGGGCGAGGAGTCGATCATCCGCGTGGCCAGCGCCACGCGCGTGCGGGGAAACTCCGCGTTGAGGACCGCCTTCACCAGGTCCGTGTAGAGCAGAGCCACCAGCCGGTTGATGTCCGGCTGGGTCGTCCCCTTCGCGCACAGCCGGGCGAGATGGGAGAGCAGGAACGGGGTGCCCACCAGGTGGACCTGGGGTCCATAGCGGTGGGGCAGCTCACTCAACTGAAAGGGGATGTGGGTGTAGAGCGGGTCGTTCATGGCGCTCGGGCCTCAGTCCTTGAACAGTCGGACCTCAGTCCTTGAACAGATCGAGCGTCTGGGGAGGCGTGGCCTCGGTGGGCTCGGCGCGGTGGCACTTGCGGCAGCGCGCCTCGTAGGCCCCGGCGGCGCCCACCACCACGCGCTCGCCCCGGTCCACGAGCCGCTGGGAGCGGTGGGCGGGATTGCCACACACCACACAGATGGCGAGCTGCTTGGTCACGTACTCGGCGACGGCGAGCAGCTGCGGCATGGGCTCGAAGGGACGGCCCTGATAGTCCTGATCCAGCCCCGCGACAATGACCCGCAGGCCACGGTGCGCCAGCGCCTCACACACGGCCACCACCTCGGAGCCGAAGAACTGCACCTCGTCGATTCCCACCACCTGGGTGCGGGGGGACAGGTGATGGAAAATTTCTTCAGCCCTCTCGATGGCCACGGAGGTCAATTTCAACTGGGAATGGCTGACCACCTGCGTCTCGTCGTAGCGGTTATCCAGCTTCGGCTTGAAGACCTGGACGGTCTGCTTGCCGTAGACGGCGCGCTTGACGCGGCGAATCAACTCCTCCGTCTTTCCGGAGAACATCGAGCCGCAGATGACCTCTATCCACCCGATGTCTTTGGGAATTTGGTACACGCGAGGGGCTCGTTCCGGGCGGTGACGACAGCGACGGCCACCTCTTTCATGACCCCCCCGGGTCGTCAACTTTCCGGGGACCCGCCCCCCAGCCCCCGGCGCCCGTGCCCCTGGCAAGCATCTTGAAAAGAAGTGCTTCGGGTTCAAACGGCGAGGTGACGGGTGGCGGCGACAGCACAGGTGCAGGGGTCGAGCTGGGCGGGTATCGAGGGGGCTTCGTTCCACATCACGCCGGCGGCGGCGCTGCTGGTGGTGCTCAACCTGCTGGACGGGCTCTTCACCCTGACGTTTTTACAGATGAACGTGGCCGAGGAACTCAATCCGCTGATGCGGGTGGCCTACATGCACTCGCCGCTGTCGTTCATGGCGGTGAAGATCACCATCGTGAGCCTGGGACTCGCCCTGCTCTGCCTGCACCGCTCCATGCAGCTGAGCCAGCGCGCCATCCAGGCGGGCGCGGCGCTCTATACGGTGATCGACATCTACCACCTGGCCTTCCTGGCGCACCTGGTCCACGAAACCGTCGCGTGACGCACATCCAGTCCTGACAGACTTGCTTTTCCAGGCCTGTCTGTTTCAGGCTTCTCCCCAGCGCTTGGATCCGAAGGGTCCTTGGGGGGACCATGAACATCACCGACGTCAAGGTATATCCGGTTGAAGAAGACAAACTGAAGGCCTACGTGACCATCACCCTGGACCATTGCTTCGTCATCCGGGACTTGAAGGTGATCCACGGAGCCTCGGGCCTGTTCATCGCCATGCCCGCCAAGCGGCGCAAGGACGGGACGTACAAGGACATCGCCCACCCGCTCAACGCGGACACCCGCACGCAGATGGAGCGTGCCATCCTCCTGGAGTACGAGCGGCACCAGCAGACGAGCATGGGAGCGATGGGCTCGTACCACCTGGAGGCCGTGGCCGACTGAGCCTGGGACTGCACGCTGGTGGTGGAAGGATCTTCCCTTCCGCCACGGGGCGCGCTAGGAGCGCGCCCCATGAGCCCGAGCGATTTCAAGGTGTTCTCCGGGAGTTCCAACCCGGCCCTGGCCCAGCGTATCTGCGACTATCTCAAGAGACCTCTAGGCAAGGCGCACGTGGGTCGCTTCTCCGACGGAGAGATCCACGTGGAGATTGGCGAGAACGTGCGCGGACTGGACATCTTCATCGTCCAGTCCACCTGCCCGCCGGCCAATGATCATCTGATGGAGCTGCTCATCATGTGCGACGCGCTCAAGCGAGCGAGCGCCGCCTCCATCAACGCCGTCATCCCGTACTACGGCTACGCCCGGCAGGATCGGAAGGTGGCGCCGCGCACGCCCATCACCGCCAAGCTGATCGCGGATCTGCTCGAGGGCGCGGGAGCCACGCGCGTGGTGTCCATGGACATGCACGCCGGGCAGATCCAGGGCTTCTTCAACATCCCCTCGGATCACCTGTACGCCTCGCCCGTCTTCCTCGAGGACGCGCGCAAGAAGTTCCCCGACGCGCAGGAGCTCGTCATCGTGTCACCGGACGCGGGCGGCGTGGAGCGGGCACGTGCCTACTCCAAGCGGCTCGGCTGCTCCCTGGCCATCGTCGACAAGCGCCGGCCCAAGCCCAACTCCTCCGAGGTGATGAACCTCATTGGCGACGTGGCGGGCAAGGACGCGATGCTCATCGACGACATGGTGGACACCGCGGGCACGCTCACCCAGGCGGCCGCCGCCCTCAAGGAGCGGGGCGCGCGCCGGGTGGTGGCCTACGCCGTCCACCCCATCCTCTCCGGTCCCGCCATCCAGCGCATCCAGGACTCGACCCTGGAAGAGGTCGTCTTCACGGACACCGTGCCCCTGTCGCCCGCGGCCGAGGCGTGCGGGAAGATCCGGGTCATCGCCACGGATCACCTCTTCGGCGAGGCCATCGCGCGCATCCACCGCGCCGACTCGCTCAGCTCGCTCTTCGTGTAGGTAGACGGAGGAGGGTCCGCTGCTTCTTCTGCCACGCGCCTTGACTCGGGGCGCGCGCGCTGGCATGTGGCGGGCACACCCTGCCGGTCCTTGCCCGAAAAGCGAGGCGCTGCTCTTGGGGCCCGCCACGGGGGCGGGATGCCAGAGGCGCCGGGACGTCGGCGGGGAACACACCGCAGTCCATACCGAGGAAATCCATGTCCATCGACAAGCGCCCGCTCGAGGTCAAGCCGCGTGAGGGTTCTGGCAAGGGCGCCGCCCGCCGCCTGCGCACCCAGGGCCTCGTGCCCGCCGTCGTCTACGGCAAGCACCTGGAGAAGCCCCTGTCCATCGCCGTCGACGCGAAGGCGGTGCGCCAGGCCATCAACACCCCGCACAAGTTCAACACCCTGCTCACGCTCACGGGCGTGGGCGGCGAGCAGCAGGTCCTCTTCAAGGACTACCAGCAGGATCCGCTCACCCGGCAGATGCTCCACGTGGACTTCATCGCCGTGCGTGAGGGCGAGCAGGTGAAGGTGAACGTGCCGCTGGTGCTCACCGGCCGCTCCGAGGGTGTCGCCGACGGCGGTCTGCTCACCCAGGCCCGCCGCGAGATCGAGGTCTACGCCAAGCCGAACGCCATCCCCGAGAAGATCGAGGTGGACGTGACGCCGCTGAAGATCAACCAGGCGCTCCACATCAACGACGTGAAGATGCCCGAGGGCGTGACGGTGAAGTCGCACGTCAACTACACCGTGGCGGTCGTCAGCGCGCCCGAGGGTGCGGTCGAGGCGGCTCCCGCGGCGGCGGCGGCGGCGGCTGGTGCGGCGGCCAAGCCCGCGGCTGGCGCGGCGGCCAAGCCCGCGGCCGGTGCGGCGGCCAAGCCCGCGGCTGGCAAGAAGTAATCCCCCTTCCCTGTCACACCCGCGGGGCCGGTCCGTCAAAAGGACTGGCCCCGTCTGTTTTGCGGAGCCTCCGCCATGAAGATCATCTGTGGACTGGGCAATCCCGGGCGCGAGTACGAGCGCCACCGGCACAACGTGGGCTTCATGGTGGTGGAGACGCTGCTGCCGCGCGCGCGCGCCGAGCTCCACCAGGAGAAGTTCCAGGCCCGCGTGGGCCAGGGCACCCTGGGGGGCGAGAAGGTCGTCTTCCTCGAGCCGCAGACCTACATGAACCTGTCGGGCCGCTCGGTGGCCGAGGCGGCGCGCTTCTACAAGGTGGCGGTGGAGGACGTGCTGGTCATCCACGACGAGCTGGACCTGGACTTCGGCCGCCTGCAGCTCAAGGCGGGGGGCGGCAGCGGGGGACACAACGGGCTCAAGAGCACGGTGTCCACCCTGGGGGCGGACAGCTTCATCCGCCTGCGCTTCGGCATCGGCAAGCCGCAGGGTCCCAATGCCAAGGAGCGGGTGGCCGGCTACGTGCTCTCCAACTTCGACGACGGGGAGCGCCGGAGGCTCGACGAGCTGCTCGCCCAGGCGGCGGACGCGGCCGAGACGTGGGTGCGGGACGGATTGGCCACGGCGATGAACCGTTACAACAAGCGGGCGCCTTGACTTCCGGGCCGGGGCGCCCTTAGAAGGCCCCCCTCTTCATCGTTCTTTTTCAAAAGCGCGAGGGTGACGGGCGCGCGGTTTCCCGTCCCCGGCGGAGGATCCCCCTTGGACCCTCCGACCGTTTCCCCGCTCCCCGGCTTCCGGGGGGCACTCAACCCCAAGGGGAGAGAAACATGGCTGAGACGCAGGCCGCCAAGCGGCTTCGTGAGTACGAGACCATCTTCCTGGTCAAGCCGGACCTCACCGACGACAACGTGGACAAGCTCAAGGAGCGCGTCCGTGGCATCGTCGGCCGTGAGGGCGGCAAGGTCATCCGCTTCACGGTGTGGGGCAAGAAGAAGACGCTCTACCCCATCGCCAAGCAGCCCCGCGCCATCTACATCCACGCCCACTACCTGGGCGGCACCAAGATGGTGGCCGAGGTGGAGCGCAACCTGCGCAACTTCGACGAGGTCACGCGCTACCTGTCCACCAAGCTGGCGGACGAGGTGGATCCCGAGAGCCGTCCGGTGCTCGAGGACGTGAAGCTCGCCGGAGATGTCGAGGAGACCCGTCCGGGCGTGGCCCCCGCGCAGGATCGCGGCGTGGTCGAGGATGCGGGCGAGGCTGAGGAGGAGAGCACCGAGGAGGCGTGAGCCCCTTGGTCCTCCACGGACCCCTACCAGAGAAGAGAGAACGCTCAATGATTGGCAACAGCGACAGGAATTCGTCCCGCGGTGGCGGCGACCGGGATCGGGACAGGGATCGGGATGGCGGCGGCCGGGGTGGCGCCGGGGGCGATGACGAGAAGCGTGGCGGTGGCCGCGGCTTTGGCCGCAAGAAGGTGTGCCGCTTCTGCGCCGAGAAGAACGCCCAGGTGGACTTCAAGGATCAGGCGACGCTGAAGTACTTCGTCACCGAGCGCGGCAAGATCATCCCCCGCCGCATCTCCGGCAACTGCGCCAAGCACCAGCGCGAGGTGGCCACGGCCATCAAGCGCGCCCGCGGCCTGGCGATGCTCCCCTACAACGCGATGGTCGGCTAGTCCCCTCGCCCGCACCAACGGAGACATTCAATGAAGGTCATTCTTCGTGAGGACGTCGCGAACCTGGGTAAGTCCGGTGAGCTCGTGACGGTGAAGGACGGCTTCGGCCGCAACTTCCTGCTGCCGCGCAAGATGGCGGTGCTCGCCACCGAGCAGAACGTGCGTCAGCTCGAGCACGAGCGCGCGGTCATCTCGGCGCGCAACGTCAAGCTCAAGGGCGCCGCCGAGGAGCAGGCCAAGAAGCTCGGCTCGGTGAAGGTCACCATCCGCCGCAAGGTGGGTGAGCAGGACAAGCTGTACGGCTCCGTCACCGTGCTGGACATCGCCGAGGCGCTCGCCGCCCAGGGCCAGTCGGTGGACCGCCGCCAGCTGCACCTGGCCGAGCCCATCAAGGCCACCGGTCAGTACGAGGTGGAGCTGCGCCTGCACCGTGAAGTGACGGCGAAGATCAAGGTCGAGGTCCAGGCGGAGGCGTAAAGCCCCCCCCTGACATCGCGTGAAGCACCGAGGGCCGTCCGGGTTCACTCCCGGGCGGCCCTCCGCTTTTTCGAGAGCGGGCACCCAGGCGTGTGTCAGGGGTGGCTGCCAGGGTTGCGCCACACGTCTGTAGCGCGGAGACTGGCCGGGACAACATGGACAACATCCTCGACATTCGGACGGGAACGCGGCGGGGCCACGAGGATCTGGCCGCCGAGCGCGCGGTGCTGGGCGCCGTGCTCGCGGACAACAGCATCTTCGCCAGCCTCGCGGAGGTGGTGAGCACGGACGACTTCGCCAGTCCCGCGCACGCCCAGATCTTCGCGGCGATGATCAAGCTGGACGGCACCAGCCGCCAGGTGGATCACCTCACCCTGGCCGAGGAACTCAAGGTGCTCGGCCAGCTCGCCGCGGTGGGCGGCCCCGCGTACCTGATGAGCCTGGACCAGGTGGTGCCCGTGCCGGGCAACGCCGTCCAGTACGCGAAGATCGTCAAGGACCAGGCCATCCGGCGGCGCCTGGCGGGCGTGGGGCGGGAGATCCAGGAACTCGCCAGCCAGGAGACGGGCGAGCTGGAGGTGCTGCTGGACGAGGCCGAGCGCAAGGTCTTCCTCCTGGCGGAGAAGAAGCGCGAGGGCGACCTGCGGCCCGTCAGCGAGCTGATGGAGCACACGCTCGATCTGCTCGACAAGATGAAGACCGCGACGACGGGCATCACCGGCCTGTCCACGGGCTACGTCGACCTGGACAACCAGCTCACGGGCCTGCACGGCGGAGAGCTCATCATCCTCGCGGCGCGTCCGGGCGTGGGCAAGACGTCCTTCGCGATGAACATCGCCACCCACGTGGCGCTCCAGGAGGATGCCAAGGCGGCGGCCATCTTCAGCCTGGAAATGCCCGCGGACCAGCTCCTCATGCGTCTGCTCGCCTCGTGCGCGCGCGTGGACATGAAGAAGCTGCGCGGAGGCCGGCTCACCCCCCACGACGAGGAGAAGTTCCAGGAGATGGCGGGCAAGCTCTACAACGCCCCCCTCTACATCGACGACTCGGGTGGCCTGTCCCCGTTCGACCTGCGCGCCAAGGCGCGGCGGCTCAAGCAGAGGGATCCCCGGCTGTCGCTCATCATCGTCGACTACCTCCAGCTCATGCACCAGAAGGGCAAGGTGGAGAGCCGCCAGCTGGAAATCTCGGAGATCTCCCGCTCCCTCAAGCAGCTCTCCAAGGAGCTGGAGGTGCCCATCATCGCCCTCTCACAGCTCAGCCGTAAGGTGGAGGAGCGCAAGGGCGGCAAGCCCATGCTCTCGGACCTGCGCGAGTCGGGCGCCATCGAGCAGGACGCCGACGTGGTGATGTTCATCCACCGCGAGGATCAGGGCGAGGGCGAGGGCGGAGGCGAGGTGCGCACGAGCAGTGCCATCCCCGTGCAGCTCGTCATCGCCAAGCAGCGCAACGGTCCCATCGGGGACATCGATCTCGTCTTCCTCGCCGAGTACACGCGCTTCGAGAGCCGCGCGCGCATGGAGTGAGGGCGGGCCGAGGCGTTCAGCGGCGCGAGTTCATCCGCTGGAACGCCTCGTCGAGCTCGTCGCGCGAGGCGCGGCGGGCCTTCTCCGCGGTGCCGTAGCCGATCTCCCGCTCACCCTGGCGCAGGCGCTCGACGATGGCGTCGGCGAACTCGTCCAGGGGAACGCCGAAGGTGTGCAGCCCGGGCCCGCCCAGGTCCGTGTTCACCGCGGGGGGAACGATCTCGATGACCTGGAGGGCCGTGTCCGCGAGCTGGTGGCGCAGGGACAGCGTGAACGAGTGCAGGGCCGCCTTCGTGGCGCAGTAGATGGGCGTGAACGCCAGCGGCGCGAACGCCAGGCCCGAGGTGACGTTGAGGAGGGCCGGGCGCGGCTGCTGGAGCAGATGCGGCACGAGGAGCGCCGACAGGTGGATGGGCGCCTCGAGGTTGATGGCGAGCTCCTGTTGGGACGCCTCCCAGTCCTCGATGTCGGAGAGCTTCAGCCGGCGCTGGATGCCCGCGTTGTTGACGAGCACGTTGAGCCGGGGAAACGCGCTCTTCACCCAGGAGGCCAGGGCGACACGCTCCTCCGCCTTCGCCACGTCACACACGCGCGTGTGCAGCGCGGGGTGGGCCCGCTGGGCCTCGCGCAGCTTGTCCTCGCGGCGGCCACAGACAATCACCTCACTGCCCGCTCGGAGGAAGCGCTCGGCGAGCGCCAGACCGATACCCGAGGCACCGCCCGTGATGAGCACCGTATTCGAGGCCATGTCCATGCGGGCCGCTCATACCACGAGCGAGACCTGGACCCGCCGCAGCCCCTTCTCGAGTTGTCGGGCCAAGGACTCGGGCGTGTCTCCGGACTCGCACCAGGCATCGATGGCCTCCAGCTCCCACTCCTCGTGGATGCCCTCCCCCTCGAAGCCGGGAATGAAGCCCTCGCGGATGGCTTGCTGCAGACCCCCGAGCGGCCCCAGGAGGACCACGTTGCCCAGGCCGAAGAGCCGCAGGGGCGTGCCACTCGTCTCCAGCGCCGCGTTCAACAGGGCCAGCACCGCGTTGAGGTTGTAGAACTCGGAGCTGTCGTGGAACGTGACGCCGTAGCGGTGTCCCCCCTGGGTGAGGCGCAGCGTGTACCGGGACGCCACGCCCCCGCCCTCCCGGTCCTCCACCCCGAAGAACGGCCCCCACCCCTCCCCCGCCATGTCTCCCTGGCCCGGCAGCACCTGGGAGAACCGGGCCCCGGCCAGCCACGGCGAGACGAGCGGCAGCAGCTCCGCCATCAAGCGTGAATGATCGACGGGGAACTCACCCGCGTCGGGCTCGAACACATACCCGCGCCCCAGCCGCATGAAGGTCTCGTCCCAGTACTCGTCGGGCCAGGAGGCGTCAGCGGCGGGAACGGCGGCGGCGGGCGGCAGTTGGAGCAGCTCGCGCAGGCGTTGTTCTTTCGGGGCCATGTCCTCTCACCATGCTCGGCCCCGCATGTCTGCCATGCAGGTCTGACAGCACGGTGGGTGGCGCGCTCAGCGCCGGTGCTCGCGCGACTTCTGCACCAGCAGCCGGAAGATGCCCGCGCTCAAGGGAATCGTCTGGAGCATCAACTCCGGGTGCCACTGCACGCCCAGCGCGAAGACGTGCTGCGGCGACTCGATGGCCTCCACCACCCCATCGGGCGCCGTCGCGCTCACCACCACCTGCTCGCCCAGCTTCGACACCGCCTGATGATGGGTGGAGTTCACCATGAGCTGACCCCGGCCGAGCGCCTCCGACAGGTGCGTGCCATCGCGCACCTCCACGGGGTGCTGCGGCTGGGTGCGGTCATGCGTCTGCTGGTGCGAATTCGCGCCGGGCACCTCGAGGCCGATGTCCTGGAACAGCGTGCCGCCCAGCACCACGTTGAGCAGCTGCATGCCCCCGCAGATGCCCAGCACCGGCATGTTGCGCTTGAGGGCCCCGCGCATCAGCGCCGTCTCGAACGCCGTGCGCGGCGGCTTCATCGGCCCCAGGCCCTCGCGCGCCGTCTCGCCATAGGCGTCCGGGGGAATGTCGAAGGCGCCTCCGGTGACCATCAGCCCGGAGATGCGGTCCAGGTAGGACTCCACGCACGCCGCGTCGTCCGAGTACGGCAGCACCAGCGGCAGCCCCCCCGCGCGCAACACCGCCTCCGGGTAGGCCGCCCTCAGCTCGTAGCTGGGGAAGACCGAATCCGGCCGGCTCGCGCTGAAGTCCGGGGTGATACCGATATTGGGCCGGCGTGGAGCCTGACCATGGGTTTTGTGCATCATACGCCTCTCCCATCGAGGCTAGCCCCCTGGGCCCCCGCGTCAAAGGCGGCGCACGGCCACCACGCCTGCTCGGATACCTGCTGCGCGTCGTCACCCGGGGGGGATGAATCTCGTGGAAGTCGGGGAGGAAGGGGGGCGTTCATCGGCTCGGGAGGGGCGGGGGGTTGAGCGGCGTTGACAGGGGGGAGCCCTGCTATAAGGTGGCGCGCCCTTTTCCAAGAGATTCCGAGGAGTTGAGCATGGCAGACGCGATGGACCCCAAGCACCTCGACAAGCGCACGGTCGAGCGCTACCTGCGCAGCGGTCAGCTGGACGAGACCTCGTACAAGCGCCACATCGAGGGCCTGCCGGACGTGGCCGAGAAGTCCGTGCCCGTGGAAACGTTGATGCAGGACGAGGACCTCGACGACGACTTCGACGACGAGGACGACGAGGACGAGGACGAGGGCGACGAGGACGCCGAAGCGAACGAGTGAGCCCATGAGCGATGAGAAGCGTGGAGAGACCTTCGTGATGAGGGGCGAGCCGAAGCCGGGCGCGCCCGAGGCCCCCATCACCTTCAGCACCTTTCTCATCGGCCTCGCCTCCAGCGCCCTCATCCACCTGGGCGAGGCCTCCAACCCGGAGACGGGCAAGGCCGAGCGGGACCTGGTGCTCGCGCGCCAGAGCCTGGATCTGCTGGGGATGCTGCAGGAGAAGACCCGCGGCAACCTCACGGGCGAGGAAAAGCAGCTCTTCGACAACCTCCTCGCCGACCTGCGCCTGCGCTTCGTGGAGGCGAACAAACGGTGACGCCCCCCGCCGCACCCGCCCCCCACAAGGGCCCCCTGCCGCGAGGCCTGCGCTTCGCGGCCTTCGTCTGTCTCGTGCTCTCCGCCTTCACGGGCTTCTTCGCCCTGAGCGAGTGCCTGGGGCTCAGCCAGCTCGAGGACCCCCGGAACGCCGCCAACTTCTCCCTCGTGGGAGACCCGGTGCTCGACACCCGCATCGCCAAGGCCCAGATCTCCGCGCTCGAGCCGCTGCGGGAGTCGCGCGCGCTCTTCCTCGGCGCCCTCTCGGTGGTGTGCTCGCTCGCCTTCGTGTCCGCCGGCCGGCTGCTGCGGCCCGACGGGCTCCCCCTGGAGCGGATGCGCCGGATGCTCGCGGGCTCCACCATCGCCGCCGCCCTGCTGCGCACCATCGACGGTGCCCAGAACGCCGTGGTCGCCCGGCGCACGGGCCCCGTCATCGCCGAGGCCCTGAAGACACTCCCCGAGTTCCAGGGCCCCACCGCCGCGTCCCTGGAGCTCGTGGCCTGGCTGCTGCCCGCCACCACCATTGCCCTCACGGCCCTCATCGCCGGCTCCTTCGCCGTGCTCGGCCAGTACTTCCAGAGTGAGCGGGTGCGTCAGGCCATCAGCCTGAGCGACGGGCACCTCGCCAACGAGGAGTAGCCCTCGGGCGGCGGGCTCAGGCGGCGATGCCGTGCAGCAGGTGCTCCAGGGACAGCTCTGGCCCCGAGTCCTGGAGACTCAACCGCGTCGGCTTCATCTGGTGCAGTTGCAGCAACAGCTCCCGCTCCACCCCGAACACCCACGCCAGGTGGCCCAGGGGCCAGCGCGCCTGCATCCGCGCGAACGCCGCGTCGTCGAACTCCCCGTCCACGCACTCGGGCAGATCCACCGTGTCGTAACACAGCCGCTCTCCGCCCACATGCTGTCCCCGGCCAAAAGCGAGCACTTCCTCGTACTCCTGGGGATCATACACGTAGGTGTGCACGGTGACACCGGTGGTGCGTGACAGGGCGCGGGCGAGCGCGTGGTGCGTGCTGTACCAGTGGGCCCCCCGGCGGCCCGCCGTGAGGGCCGAGTCCAGGGCCAGTCGGACGATCTTCCGCCGCGGGTAGACGGACAGGGAGAGCACCGTGTCCACCGGGGCGCCGTCCTCGACGAGCGCCTGCTGAGCGAGCGTCCTCAACGGCAGGCTGCCCAGCGACTCGACTCGAATGAGGTAACCGCCGTGCGATTCCAGGTGGGTGCCCCCCAGGGTGTTCGCGCGGGCATATACCTGGACCGGGTGGGGGAAGGCAACTCCCGAAGAGCCAGAAAGTCCCTGAAAAGCCCCCACGGGGCGTGAAAGGAGCTCGGACTGGCCTTCCTTGCCAAGGGGTGCGTGGCCCTTACGTTGGAGACATGCGACTCGACAAGTATACGGTGAAGGCCCAGGAGGCCATCCAGGAAGGTCAGTCTCTGGCCCGGCGTGCCGACAACCCGGACTACGAGCCGGAGCATCTCGCGGCGGCGTTGCTCGAACAGAAGGACGGCATCGTCGAGCCCCTGCTGCGCAAAATCGGCGTGGACGTGAAGCTCTTCGCGTCCCGGCTGGGCGAGGCGCTCCAGAAGCTGCCCCGCGTGCAGGGAGGCGAGAGCGCGGCCGTGCGCCAGCGTCTGGCCAAGGTTTTCGACAAGGCGGAGGACGAGGCGAAGTCCCTCAAGGATGACTTCGTCTCCAGCGAGCACCTGCTGCTCGCCCTCACGCAGGACAAGGGGAACGTGGGCGAGGTGCTCAAGTCCTCCGGCGTGACGCGCGAGCGCGTGTTGTCCAGCCTCAAGGAGGTGCGCGGTTCGGCCCGGGTGACGAGCCAGGACGCCGAGTCCACCTACCAGGCGCTGGAGAAGTACGGGCGCGATCTGACGGACGCGGCGCGCGCCGGGAAGTTGGACCCCGTCATCGGCCGCGACGAGGAGATCCGCCGCTGCATCCAGGTGCTCAGCCGGCGAACGAAGAACAACCCGGTGCTCATCGGCGAGCCGGGCGTGGGCAAGACGGCCATCGCCGAGGGGCTCGCGCGGCGCATCGTCGACGGCGACGTGCCCGAGGGACTCAAGAACAAGCGCCTGGTGACGCTGGACCTGAGCGGCATGGTGGCCGGCGCCAAGTTCCGCGGTGAGTTCGAGGAGCGCCTCAAGGCGGTGCTCAAGGAGGTGGCCGACTCGGCCGGGGAGATCATCCTCTTCATCGACGAGCTGCACACCCTGGTGGGCGCGGGCAAGGCCGAGGGCTCCATGGACGCGGGCAACATGCTCAAGCCGGCGCTCGCGCGCGGTGAGCTGCACTGCCTGGGCGCCACCACGCTCGACGAGTACCGCAAGCACATCGAGAAGGACGCGGCGCTCGAGCGGCGCTTCCAGCCGGTGATGGTGGGCGAGCCCACGGTGCACGACACCATCAGCATCCTGCGTGGCCTCAAGGAGCGCTACGAGGTGCACCACGGCGTGCGCATCCAGGACTCGGCCCTCGTGGCGGCGGCGACGCTGTCCAACCGCTACATCTCCGACCGCTTCCTGCCCGACAAGGCGATTGATCTCGTGGACGAGGCGTGCAGCCGCCTGCGCATCGAGATCGACTCCATGCCCACGGAGATCGACGACATCCGGCGCAAGATGACCCAGCTGGAGATCGAGCGCGAGGGCCTGCGCAAGGAGACGGATCCCCACTCGAAGGAGCGGCTCTCGAAGATCGAACAGGAGCTGGCCAACCTCAGCGAGAACTTCACCGCGCTCAAGGCCCATTGGGACTCGGAGAAGAAGGCCATCGCCGGCATCCGCGAGAAGAAGGAGAAGCTCGAGAAGGCCAAGAACGATCAGGCCGCGGCCGAGCGCCAGGGCGACTTCAACAAGGCCGCCGAGGTGAAGTACGGCGTCATCCCCAACCTGGAGAAGGAGATCTCCCAGGGCAACGAGCAGCTGGCCGAGCTGCAGAAGAGCCACAAGTTCCTCAAGGAGGAAGTGGACGCGGAGGACATCGCGCAGGTGGTGGCCAAGTGGACCCACATCCCCGTCTCCAAGCTCCTGGAGGGCGAGGTGCAGAAGCTCGTCCACATGGAGGACCGGCTGGCCAAGCGCGTCATCGGTCAGCGCAGCGCCATCGAGGCGGTGAGCAACGCCGTGCGCCGCGCGCGCTCGGGCCTGCAGGATCCCAACCGGCCCATCGGCTCGTTCATCTTCCTGGGCCCCACGGGCGTGGGAAAGACGGAGACGGCCAAGGCGCTCGCGGAGTTCCTCTTCGATGACGACACGGCCATGGTGCGCATCGACATGTCCGAGTACATGGAGAAGCACTCCGTGGCCCGCCTGGTGGGCGCGCCTCCGGGCTACGTCGGCTACGACGAGGGCGGCCAGCTCACCGAGGCCGTGCGCCGCCGTCCGTACACCGTCATCCTCTTCGACGAGATCGAGAAGGCCCACCCGGACGTCTTCAACATCCTGCTGCAACTGCTCGACGAGGGCCGGCTGACGGACAGCCAGGGGCGCACCGTGGACTTCAAGAACACGGTGCTCATCATGACGAGCAACATCGGCTCGCAGGCGCTGCAGGAGGGCATGGCGGGCAAGGACGAGCTGGACGAGCGCACGCGCGAGGACGTGCTGGGCATCCTGCGCCAGCACTTCCGGCCGGAGTTCCTCAACCGCGTGGATGAAATCATCCTCTTCGAGCCGCTGCGCAAGCGCGACATCCAGCGCATCGTGGACATCCAGGTGGGGCGCCTGCAGAAGCTGCTCGCGGACAAGCGGCTCACCCTGTCGCTCTCGGAGAAGGCCGCGGCGGTGCTCGCCGAGCGCGGCTACGATCCGGTGTACGGAGCGCGTCCGCTCAAGCGCGCCATCCAGAAGCACCTGATGGATCCGCTGGCGCGCAAGGTGCTCGGTGGTGACTACGCCCCCGGGGAGCACATCCTCGTGGACGCGGACCAGGACGGCCTGACCTTCGGCAAGGGCGAGGCGAAGGCGGCCTGAACCCCGGGCGCTCGTCCCGGGCGCCCTTCCCCGCCCCGCACGGTGCTCACACCGTGTGGGGCGGAGCCGTTTCTAGCCCTTGACGGCGCCCGCCATGAGGCCGGAGACGATGCTGCGCTGGAAGATGAGCACCAGGACGATGAGCGGCGTCGTCACGATGACGGACGCCGCCATGATGAGGCCCCAGGGCGACTCGTACTGGCTGGCGCCGCTCATCAGCGCGATGGCCACCGGCACCGTGCGCGCGCTTTGATCCAGCGTGAACGTCAGGGCGAAGAGGAACTCGTTCCACGCCGCGATGAAGGCGAGCAGGCCCGTCGTCACCAGCGCCGGACGCAGCAGCGGCAGGAAGACGTGCATGCAGACGACCCAGGGCGTGGCACCATCCACCACCGCCGCCTCCTCCAGCTCCTTGGGCAGTTCACGCATGAACGTCGTCAACACCCACACGGTGAACGGCAGCGTGAAGAGCATGTAGGACAGCGTCAGTCCGGACAGCTTGTTGTACAGCCCCAGGGCGCGGATGAGTTCGAACATGCCGGAGAGCACCGCGATCTGCGGGAACATCGACACGCCGAGGATCATCAGCATGAGCGGGACACGCCCCCGGAAGCGGATGCGCGCCAGGGCGAAGGCGGCGGTGATCGCCAGGATGAGCGACACGATCACCACCGAGCTGGCCACCAGCACCGAGTTGAGCAGGTTGCGGCCAAAGGGCTGCTCGGTGAAGACCGCGACGTAGTTGTGCCACGCCGGCTTCGTGGGCCACCACTGCACCTGGAAGAGCGCGCTGCCCTCCTTGAGCGACGACACCACCGCCCAATAGTAGGGAAAGAGCGTGTAGACGGTGATGGCCGTCACCAACACGCCGAACGAGATCCGCTTCAACCACACCAGGGCCTGGCTCATGCGGCCTCCTGAATCACCGAGTTGCGATTCACCAGCATGTAGATGATGGTGAACAGCGCGATGAGCCCGAAGAGCAGCGTCGCCGCCGCGGCCCCCACGCCCAGATCCTGGAACTCGAACATCTGCTGCCGGGCATAGACGGCCATGGACATGGACTCGCTGCTGTTGCTGGTGAGCACGTAGAACAGATCGAACACCCGCAGGGCGTCCAGCACACGGAAGATGATGGCCACCAGCATCGGCCCCCGGATGAGCGGCAGGGTGATCTGGAAGAAGACGAGCACCGGGTGGGCCCCATCCAACCGCGCCGCCTCGTAGAGCTCGTCCGGCAGCATCTGCAGCGCCGCGAGCAGGAGCAGCGTCATGAACGGCGTCGTCTTCCACACGTCCACCGCGATGATGGCGACCATGGACAGGTTGGGATCCACCGTCCAGGCGATGGGCTCGGAGATCAATCCGACGTACAGAAGCATCTCGTTGATGACGCCGTACTGGTCGTTCAACATCCACCCCCACATCTTCGCGGACACCACCGTGGGAATGGCCCAGGGAACGAGCACTGCCGCCCGCAGCACGCCCCGGCCCCGGAAGCGGCTGTTGAGCGTGAGCGCGATGATCATCCCCAGCGCCGTCTCCAGTGTCACGGAGACCCCGGTGAACAGGAACGTGTTGCGCACCGAGCGCCACCAGTCCGGATCCTCCATCACCACGACGAAGTTCTCCAGGCCGACGAACTCGGGCGGCTCGCTGCTGCCGAGGTTCGCGTTGGTGAAGGCGAACCAGAAGGTCCGAAAGAGAGGCCACCCCGCAACTCCCGCCAACACGACGAGCGTGGGCAACAGGAACAGCCACGCCGCCCGCACGCGCTGCCGGGCCAACATCGAGCCCGGGCTCGGCGCGGAGCCCTCGGAGGATGGATGGGTTGCTGCCTTTGTGCCGCTGTCCGCCATACTCAACGCGTCCCCTCGTGGTTCATCAATGCGTTACAAGTCAAGAATTCATCCATGTCGTTCCCACCGCGGCCGCCCTTCACCGCCACGGACCATAGGACTTCAAACCAATCCAGCCAAAGCCAATGGTCCGCGCCCCCACCATCTCACCCGTAGACAGTCATGAGCGCCGGACCCGCGGACTGCCGTTGGCGGGACGAGCCGAATCACTCCCTCGCACCAATGGTCTTGCTTACACGTTTCAGCCTTCGAGTCCCTGCCCAGGCCGGTACTTTCCAACAGGAAAACTGGAGCGGCGGCCCTCGTGGGCGCTCTCCGCCTGTCTCGCATTCGACGCCTGCCTCCGGTGGGAAGAACGACGCGTAGCAGCATCCCTAATTTTCTCGACAAACCCAACAACTTCGGTGTCAGAGTATGTGCAGCAGAGTATGAGCTGCCCTGCGGACCCCTTGTGAGATTGACTTCATGACACTTGACTCCACCCCTACCCTGTCCCGCCTCTGGCGCGTCTGCCTGATGCTGTGCGTCATCGCCCTGGCGGCGGGTTCCACACCGGCGAACGCGAGCCTCCTGTACGACCGTCTCGAGATCTCCATGTACGGCCGCATGGGCGTCGCCTGGGATCCCAGCTCGGGCCGCTACATCCAGGGACAGCGCATGAACGTGACGGGCAGCGCCATCGGCGGCCGTCTCGAGGAAGGCGACTATCTCGAGCCCGCGATCAAGCTGCACCTGCTCGCGCCGAGCACGGACACGAGCGCGCCGTACGTGGACTTCGTCATCACCCCGTCCATGTACACCCAGAACGGCCTGTTCGCCGGCGCGATCAGCAACAACGGCGACCCGCTCGTCATCGCGCTCTTCCAGGCCTACGTGGAGGCGGGCAACATCCTGCTGCCCAACCTGCGGGTGTGGGGCGGCGCCCGGTTCTACCGCGGCACGGACGTGCACATCGCGGATATCTTCTACTTCAACAACCTGGCGGGACAGGGCGGTGGCGTGATGTACGGCCCGTTGGATCTGGCCATCATCATGCAGACCGCGGTCGGCCCCGGCGGCCAGTACAACTTCGACGTGAACGGCAACGGCCGCCTGGATGCGGGAGACATCCGGCGCCAGCGCACCGTGTTCGTCGCGCAGTACGTGCACAAGCTAGAGGCCGGTCACTCCTTCCATGGCCTGGCGGAACTGCACCTGCTGCCGGCCGCCAAGGTGACGCGACAGTCGGATGGCGAGGTGGTCGGCCTCAACGCCGACATGGGCTGGGTGCTGGGCGCCAAGGCGCACTTCGACCTGGGCAACGGCTCCTTCAATGACATGTCCATCCGCTATGGCAGCCGCGCCGCCAGCGGCGCGCGTGGCGGTGCCCAGACGTACTACTCGTTTGGCCAGGCCAACACCGAGGGTGTCTATGACGACTCCGCGGGCATCCAGGCCGTGGATCACTTCCTCTACAACTTCGGCAATGCCTTCAGCCTCAACGCCTACGCCATCCTGCACTGGGGCCAGGGTCTGCGGAACCGGACCGACGCCGAGGGCGCGCCCGGCACCATCGTGGGCAACGCCATGGACTTCGGCGTGGGCGCCCGCGGCGAGTACTACTTCACCGACCACCTCCACCTCATCGGCGAGGCCCACTACCAGGGCGTCAAGCAGGTCGGTATCGCCAACGGCGAGCTGGCCACGGCCCTGAAGCTGACCATCGCGCCCACCTTCGTTCCGCTCGGCGGCCGCACCATGTGGGCCCGCCCCCACTTCCGCCTCTTCTACACGGCCGCCTTCTACAACGATGCCGCGGCGATCGGCCTCGTCTCGCCCTACCAGCAGGTCGTGTCCGACAACGGCCGTCCGGTCAAGGTCGGCCACTACCTGGGCACGCGCGTGGAGTGGTGGTTCTAGTCTTCCCCGGGAAAGGCTCCCACGGCACCTGACCGTGGGAGGCTCCCCCAAGGCCCGTCTCTTCCCGGCTCCGCGAGGCGCCACTGGAAGGACGGGCCTTCTGCTTTGCTCAGGTGGCGCGGCCCACGCCCGCCCGCCGCGTCAGCACCTTCTGCAAGAGCACGAACGCCAGCAGCAGGCCGCCAATGGCCACGCGGGTCATCCCCGAGCTCATCATGCCCTCGTACGTGGTGATGGACGTGAGGATGAGGCCCAGCATCAACACGCCGATGAGCGTGCCGAACACCGAGCCCACCCCGCCCGCCAGCAGCGTGCCGCCAATCACCACCGTGGCGATGGCGTCGAGCTCCATGCCCACGCCTTCCAGGTGGCTGCCGCTCGACAGGTAGAAGGTGAGCGCCGCCCCGGCGAACGACGCGCAGAAGCCACTGACGGCGTAGACCGCGATCTTCGTGCGCCGCACCGGCAGGCCCATGAGCAGCGCGGCCTCCTCCCCTCCCCCGAGCGCGTAGACCTCACGGCCGAAGGGCGTCAGCACCGCCACGTACCACCCCACCAACACGAAGCCCAGGAACAGCACCGCCGTCACCGGCAGCGCTCCCACGCTGGCCAGGGCGATGGCCGTGTGGCGTGGATCCGAGATGGAGATGGACTCCAGGTGGATGAGGAAGGCGAGACCCCGGACGAAGAACATCCCCGCGAGCGTGACGATGAACGGTTTGATGCCCGTCGCGTGGATGATGGCCCCCATCACCGCGCCCAACGCGGTGCCACACACGACCGACGCCGCGATGGCCGCGTACACGTTCCAGTGCAGGTCCATGACCAGCACGCCGATGACCACGCTGGAAAAGGACATCACCGCCCCCACGGACAGATCGATTCCACCCGAGAGGATGACGAACGTCATGCCCACCGCCACGATGCCCAGCACCGCGTTGTTGGACAGGAAGTTGATGAAGACCGGCAGCGAGAAGAAGCCCTCGTAGCGGAGCGCCGCCACCGCGTAGAGCAGCACGTAGACGAACAAGCCCGCCAGCACGGTGATGTGTTTGCGCACGAAGTTCATGCGGCCTCCGCGGACCGGAAGCGACGCGCCAGCCGCTCGAAGGCGGGCGTCTGCATGAAGCACACGGACAGCGCCACCGCGGCCTTGATGATGAGCGTGTGCTCGGTGATGACCCCGCGCATCTGGAGCATGGTGGTGAGCGTCTGGATGAAGGTGGCCCCGATGAGCGAGCCCACGAGGTTGGCCCGCCCTCCCGTCAGGCTCGTGCCGCCCAGCACGACGGCGAGGATGGCATCCAACTCCAGGTAGAGCCCGGCGTTGGCCACGTCCGCCTCCTTGATGTCCGCCGCGGCGATGAGCCCGGCGAGCCCCGCGCACAAGGAACACGTCATGTGCGCCACCAGCCGGATGACATGCACCCGCAGGCCACACAACCGCGCGGCGCGCGGGTTGCTCCCCATCGCCTCGAGGTAGAGCCCCGCCGCGGTCTTGGTCAGCATCAGCCCCACGAGCAGCGCCAGCGCCGCCACGAGGAAGATGGGAAACGGCAGGCCCAGCACCGTCCCGTTACCGATGAACTCGAAGGCCGGCACCTCGAAGCGGATCTTCTGATCATGCGTGAGCGCCTGCGCGAGCCCTCGCCCCATCACCAGCATCACCAACGTCACGATGATGGGCTGGATGCCGCCATAGGCGACGAGCGCCCCGTTGAAAGCGCCCACCCCCATCGCCAGGGCCAGGGCGGCCAGCACCGCCACGGGCACCGACTGCCCCTGCTCCGTCATCAGCAGCGCCGCGACCGCGCCCGACAGCGCCATCACCGAGCCGACCGACAGATCGATTCCTCCCAGGGCGATGACCAGCGTCATCCCCACGGACAGGAGCATGACGGGGGCACCGTTCTGGAAGATGTCCACGAGCGTGCCGAACAGCCGGCCGTCGCGCAGCTCCAGCCGCGCGAAGCCCGGGGTGAACAGCAGGTTGAAGACGAGCAGCGCCGCGAGCGCCACCCAGGGCCAGAAATTCCTAGCGCGCATCGGTGTCCTCGCTGGCGATCATCTTCATGACCTCTGGCAGCGTCGTGCGCGACAGCTCCCCCACCTTCTTGCGATCCCGGAACACGGCGATGCGATGAGACAGCCGGAGCACTTCCTCCAGCGCCGCCGAGATGAAGAGCACCGCGAGTCCTTTCTGGGACAGTTGCTGGATGAGCTTCTCGATCTCCCCCTTGGCCCCCACGTCGATGCCGCGCGTCGGCTCGTCGAGGATGAGCAGGCGCGGCTCGTACGCGAGCCACCGGGCGAGGATGACCTTCTGCTGATTGCCGCCGCTGAGCAGGCGGATGGGTTGCTCCACCGAGGGCGTCTTGATGCCCAGCTTCGTCACGAACTCCTGGGCGAGCTGCATCTGACGCGCGTACGACAAGGTGAAGCCCAGCTTGCGCTGGACGACCAGCGCGATGTTCTCGCGCACCGACAACTCCGGGAAGATACCCTCCGCCTTGCGATCCTCGGGCAGGAAGGCCATCCCCTGGTCAATCGCGTGGCGGGGACCCTTGGACGGCTCACCATTGAGTGTTCCGCTCCGGGCATGGTCGGCGCCGAACAACAGACGCGCGGCCTCCGTGCGGCCCGAGCCCAACAACCCCGCGAAGCCCACCACCTCGCCCTCGTGCAACGTCAGATCGAACGCGGGCACGCCCCGGCGCTCCAGTGCCCGGGCCTCGACGACCACCGGCCGCTGGGCCGGCCCATGCTCGTGCAGCGCGGGCTCCACTTCCTCGGGCACCTTGCCCAGCATGTGCGAGACCAGATCCAGACGCGAGAGCTGGCTGGCCTCGTACGTGCCCACGTGCGCGCCGTTGCGCAGCACGGTGATACGATCGCTCACCCGGTAGACCTGATCCAGGAAGTGGGTGACGAAGATGATGCCGAGTCCCCGCTGCTTCAGCTTCACGATGGTGTCGAGCAGCACCTCCGTCTCGTGGCTGTCGAGACTCGAGGTCGGCTCGTCCATGATGAGCACCCGGGCGCGCGTCTGCACGGCGCGGGCGATCGCCACGAGCTGCTGCACGGCGGCCGACAACGTGCCCAGCGGCTGGGTGACGTCGACGTGCAGATCGAAGGTGGCGAGGATCTCCTCGGCCTGACGGCGCATGGCCCGCCAGTCGATGCCGAACCAGCGCCGGGGGGCGCGGCCGAGGAACAGGTTCTCCGCCACCGTGAGGGTCGGGATGAGGCTGAGTTCCTGGTAGATGGTGCTGATGCCCTTCTTCTGGGCATCACCTGGCGAGGTGGGATGGAAGTCACGTCCCTCGAAGGTGAGGGAGCCTCCATCTCGCGCATAGACGCCGGTGAGGATCTTGATGAGCGTGGACTTGCCGGCGCCATTCTGGCCCATCAAGGAGTGGACTTCGCCCGCACGAACTTCGAGGTCCACGCCCGCCAGCGCGTGGACCCCGGGAAAACGTTTCTGGACTCCGCGAGCGATGAGGATGGGCTCAGTACTCACGCGAGCCGATGACCTGTGCCGCGGTGGTCTGCTCGAAGAGCTGGTCGTGGCTCTTGATGAACTTCTCGACCTTCTCTCCCGCCCGGACCTTGGTGATGGTGTCGAAGACGAGGGGCCCGAGCAGCGGGTTGCACTCGACCGTGGCGTTGAGCTTGCCGGCGACCATCGCCTCGAAGGCGCCCTTCACCCCGTCCACCGAGATGACGGTGACGTCCTTGCCCGGGTTCATGCCCGCCTCGTCCAGGGCCTGGATGGCGCCCAGGGCCATGTCGTCGTTGTGGGCGTAGACGGCCTGGATCTGCTCGCGGTCGGACTTGATGAAGGCCTCCATGACCTCCTTGCCCTTGGCGCGGGTGAAGTCGGCGCTCTGGCTCTTGATGATCTTCATGTCCGGGTACTTCGCGAGGACCTCCTCGAAGCCCTTCTTGCGATCAATGGCCGGGGCGGCGCCCGTGGTGCCCTGCAGCTCGTAGACGTTGGCCTTGCCGTTGGTCTTCTTGGCGAGCCACTCGGCCGCCATGCGCCCCTCCTCCACGAAGTCACTGGCGATGAGCGTGGTGTAGAGGCTCTCGTCGCTCGTCTTGATGCCGCGGTCCACGAGGATGACCGGAATGTTGGCCTCCTTGGCGCGCGTCAGCACCACGTCCCAGCCCGTCTCCACCACCGGGGCGAGCACGATGGCGTCCACCTTCTGCGCGATGAAGGACGTGAGGGCCTGGATCTGCTGGGCCTGCTTGCCCTGGGCGTCCGCGAACTTGAGCTCCACGCCCCGCTTCTCCGCCTCGCCGCGGATCGAATTGGTCTCCGCCGTGCGCCAGGCGCTCTCGGCACCCACCTGGGAGAAGCCCACGGTCAGCTTCTTGACCACCGGGGCGCCCGCGCCCTCCGCGCCCGTCGTCGGCGCCTTGTTCTCCGCGGCCTGCTGCTTACAACCCACCAGGGCGACCATCGCCGCCACGATCATCCATCTCATGCGTCCCTCCAGGTGAGCGGCGAAACCGGTCCGCCGCTGAAATCAACGAAGCTCCACTCGGTGCACCACAAGCGACGGTGTTGCCCGGACAGCGGCGTCCGTTCTACTCCTTCAGCTCATAAACCCGCACGTAATCGAAGGTGGCGACGAAGCCTTCTCCACCAATCGACAACAGGCCCAGCCGGGGCGCCGCGCCCAGCGCGTGGGTCCACGTCGCGGTCCGGGTCCAGGTCGTGCCATCCCGGCTCGAATACGCGGTGTAGAGTTCCTCGCTGCCCTGGACCCGCCGGGCGATGCGCATCCAGACGGTCTCGTCGGCGGGGCCTCCATAGGTATCACCAAAGAGCGGCGCCCCCACCGGCACCTGCTCCAGCGACACCTCCTTGGAGAAGGCGATCTGCCGGGTCTCGTAGTACGAGACGTGGGTCAGCCGCACGTAGTTGTCATCATCCTTCTGGATGAGCAGACCCGCCTGGACGAAGTTGTGGCAGCAGCTCACCGGCGGAACGTTCAGCGCCATCTTCGTCTCCACGAGGAAGTTCCCCGTGGGAGCGGGTTGCCAGAGCACCGCGGCGGCGTTGTCGCCCTGGTAGATGTCCTTGTTCCGGGTGTTGAAGCGGAACTGGCCCGCCTCCACGCCGTAGTCACTCATCACGGGAGGACGCGTCCAGGACCACTTCGGGTCCAACGAGGAGCCATTGAACTCGTCCGACAAGGCGGTCAGCTCGGCGCCCGGCAGATCCTGCTTCGCGAAGACGGGCGCGTAGCGGCTCTTCTCGTTGGCCTGGGCGGCGGGAGCGGGCTGCTCGGAGTCCGAGGGCCCCTGGCCTCCACGCGCCACCGGCCAACCATCCACCCAGTCCAGCGCGTCCATGAGCACCGGACGCTTGTTGAGGAGATCCCCCCCGCCGGGGGTGCTCGACACGTAGGGGCTGTGGCGGTCGATGCCGTGATAGACGATCCAATCCTGGCCGCCCGTGTCGGTGAAGACGCTGTTGTGCCCCACTCCCACCCAGCGGTTGCCATTGGCGCCCAGCACGGGCGTGCCGCCCACGCGGTTGTAGGTGAGGCGCACGCCTTCACGATCCACGAAGGGGCCATAGGGCTGCTTGGAGCGTCCGGCGAAGACGCTGTAGCCGGTGAGCGCGCCCCGGCAGCACTCCGCGGCGGAGGCCAGGAGATAGTAATACTCCCCATGCTGGATGACGTTGGGCGCCTCGTAGCGGTTGGGGGTGGCGACCTCCACCTGGGTGTACTTGTCGGAGGTGAGCCCATCCTCCGAGAGTTCGCGCACCGAGATGCCCCCGTAATAGCTGCCGTAATAGATGTACCGCTTCCCCCCCTGCGTGACGAGGACCTCGGGGTCGTACACGTGCCGCCTGGAGTTGCCGCAGCAGACGTTCTCGTGCGGCTCCACGACGGGCTTGTTCGAGATCATCCAGGGCCCGGCCGGGCTGTCGCTCGTCGCGACACCGATGGCGCTGCCGCCCTCCGGGGTGTCGGTGACGGTGAAATACAGATAGAACTTGTCGTTGAACCAGGCGATCTCGGGGGCCCAGATGCCGGCGCCGGGCCTGGCCCAATCCGGGATCTTGGTCAGGGCATCCCCCACGTAGGCCCAGGTGACCAGGTCCTGGGACTTGAGGATGGGCAACAGGTGGTGTTTGTAGCGGCCCGAGCTGTCCCGGTCCTGCTCGTTCAGGGGATCCGAGGTACACAGCATGTACCAAGACGTATCGCTGCCCTGGCCGCGGATGAGAGTCGGGTCGGCACAGGTCTCCACGAAGCCTCCGCCCGGAACGGAGGCCCGCAGGGGATTGGTGAAGACGCGGCTCACGGGCGTGGGTGCCGGAGGCGGCGGGGGCTCGGAACCCGGAGGCTCCGGGGGCGTCGGAGGTGTCGGCTCGCTCGGACAGGCCGTGAGGGTCAGCAATGCGAGTACCGGGAGCAGGGCTCCCATCCGGCTCCAATTCCGAGACGAGGACAAACCTCTCCGCATGAACCCTGCTCCCTTCGCGTGATGATTTGACGGCTGGTGGCTCTCAGGCCGCCCGGTCCCGGGCACCGTGCAAGAGGCCGCGCATCAGATACAGGCGGGTGGAGGGTGTCAAGGACAGCGAGCCGCCCTCTCGTCCGCCCTCCATCCGCCGCACCAGACGCGATGACAATGCATTGCGTCAAAACCAGATGTCGGCTGAAATACATGTCCAGCGCGAACCCAGACATGCAGTGAGTGACACGTGTCCGCCAATCCTGACGTCCTGCTGGATTGACCGGGAGATCCGCACACCGTAGCCTGCCGCCCCTTTTCGCCGAGGATCCTCTTTGATGCGTTCACGCGGTGTCTCGTTTTCCGCGGCCCTGCTTTCCTTGTCCGTGTCCCTGACGCTCGCGGTGACAGGCTGCACGCAGGATACTCCCAAGCCGCCGCCGGTGGAGCCCCAGCCCCCTGTGGAGCCGCCTCCCCCGCCCCTGCCGCCGCTCGCGGTGACCAACCCGGTGCTCTCGGGTGACTTCGCCGACCCGTCCGTCATCAAGGTGGGCGAGGACTACTGGGCCTCGGCGACGTCCTCGGAGTGGGCGCCCCAGTACCCGCTGCTGCACTCGAAGGATCTGCTGAATTGGGAGCAGGTGGGCTCCATCTTCACGCAGCAGCCCTCCTGGTCCGAGGCCAATTACTGGGCGCCCGAGCTGGCGGTCGACAAGGGCCGCTACTACGTCTTCTACACGGCGAAGAAGAAGGGCGGCCCGCTGTGTGTCGCCGTGGCCACCTCCGCCCAGCCCCAGGGGCCGTACACCGACCATGGTCCGCTCGTCTGCGAGGAGCTGGGCTCCATCGACGGCGCGCTCATCCGCGACGAGAACGATGAGCTCTTCCTCGTCTGGAAGCTGGACGGCAACAGCCGGGGCCTGCCCACTCCCCTCTGGGCGCAGCGGCTGGACGTGAGCGGAAACGAGCCCAAGCTCGTGGGAGACAAGACGCAGATCCTCCTCAACGACACCCCCTGGGAGGGCCAGCTCATCGAGGGGCCGCACCTCATCAAGCGCAATGGCTGGTTCTATCTGTTCTACGCCGGCGCCGGCTGCTGTGGCCGCGAGTGCAATTACGCGGTGGGCGTGGCCCGCTCGCGCAAGCTGCTCGAGGGCTGGGAGAAGAACCCGCTCAACCCCATCATGAAGAACAACGAGTCCTTCAAGTGCCCGGGCCACGGCAGCGTGGTGACGGACGCTCAGGGCCGCGATTATCTGCTGTACCACGCCTACCGCACCACGGACACGGTCTACGTCGGCCGCCAGGGCATGCTGGACGTCATCCAATGGGGCGAGGATGGCTGGCCCACGATCAACTCGCGCCGGGGTCCGGGCGGCAAGGTGCTCACCCAGTTAGCCCCCTTCTCCGATGAGTTCACCTCCCAGTCGCTCACCCTCGGCTGGCAGTGGCCGAATGCCTTCCCTCCCATCCCGAGCCTCGCCAACGGGCTGTTGACCCTGGGCGTGCCCACCACGGATCGGGCGGACAGGCCCGTGGGCGCCATCCTCGCCCGCGCCACCACGACCGGCGCCTACGCGGCCGAGGCCGTCGTGGATGTCACCAGCGTCACCGACGGAGTCCAGGCCGGACTCGCGGCGGTGGGAGATTGGGACAACTGGATTGGCGTCGTGCTCAACGGCCAGAAGGTCGAGGTCTGGCGGCGCTATGAGAGCCAGCAGGTGGCGGTCACCTCCGTCGACGCGCCCGCCGCGGCCGACGGCAAGCTCACCCTGCGGATGAAGGCGAAGGCCGGGCACCTGTTCCAGTTCTCGGTGCGGGGCGAGGAGGGCACCTGGGTGGACGTGGGCGGAACGCAGGATGGCGGCATCAGCTACCGCAAGGACGGCCCCATCCTCCTGCCTCCGTGGGACCGGGGCGTGCGCGTGGGACTCACCGCTGGCGGGCTGCCTGGCGCCTCCGCCCGTTTTGATTCGTTGCGCATCACCCCCGAATAATCGATGAAAGGGGGCGTGAGCCCTACCTTCCAGGAATTGTTCGGTCATCCGCCGGAGGTCGTCGCACAGGCCCCCGGCCGGGTGAATCTCATCGGCGAGCACACCGACTACAACGGTGGCTTCGTGCTGCCGATGGCCATCCCCCAGCAGACGCACGTGGAGCTGCGTCGACGGGGGGACCGGCGTGTTCGCGCCTTCAGTACCAACAAGAGCGCCTCGGGGGAGATCCTCGAGTTCGAGCTCGGCCAGGAGTCCACGGGCAAGGGCTGGCTCGACTACGTCCAGGGCGTCACCCACGTGCTCCAACGCTCGGGCTTCCCCCTGTCGGGCGTCGAGCTGCGCATCACCTCCGAGGTGCCACTCGGCAGCGGGTTGTCCTCCAGCGCGTCGCTGGACGTGTGCCTGCTGCGCGCGCTGCGCGAGGCGTTCGCGCTGAAGCTGGATGACGTGCAGATCGCCCTGCTCGGCCAGCGCGTGGAGGTGGACTTCGTGGGCGCGCCGGTGGGCGTGATGGATCCCATGGCCGCCAGCATCGCGGGCCTGAACGTCGCGCTCTTCCTCGACACGCACACCATGCGCTTCGAGCGCGTTCCCCTCCCGCCCGGCGTGGATCCCGTCATCATCAACTCGGGCGTCGCGCACAACCACTCGGCGGGTGACTACCGCGTGCGCCGCGCGGAGTGCGAGCGCGCCGCGAAGCAGCTCGGTGTGAGCCAGTTGAGGGATCTGACCGAGGCGGATCTCCCCCGGGCCCTGGCCCTGTCCGAGCCGCTGGGCCGGCGCGTGCGGCACGTCGTGACGGAGAACGCCCGCGTGCTCGCCACCGTGGAGGCGCTGCGCAAGGGAGATCTCCCCGGCCTGGGCCGGCTCTTCTACGCCTCGCACGACTCCCAGCGCCTGGACTACGAGGTGTCCGTGCCGGAGATCGATCTGCTCGTGGACCTGGCCCGGGAGGACGCGGACGTGTACGGCGCGCGCCTCACGGGCGGTGGCTTCGGCGGCTCGGTGGTGATGCTGGCCCGTGACGGCACCGGCACCGCCGTGGCCCGGCGGATCGCCGAGCGCTACGCGGCCCGTTCCGGCCAGCGCCCGACGATCCTCCTGCCCCAGCCCTCCGGGGCCTAACGCACCAGGATGTCCGGCCGGGGGCGGCCGTCGATGCTCACGGTGGGCCAGCGCGGGTCCACCGTGAGGATCTCCACCCCGCCCTCGCTGGTGACGATGGTGTCCTCGATCTTCGCGCCGGGCAGCGACGGGTTCCACGCCAGGGCGTTGTGGGGCTGGAGCACGGTCCGAGAGCCCGGCCGGGCGACCTCGTCCCGCGACAGGTAGCCGCACGAGCCGCCCTGGTGGTGGAAGGCCTCGGCACCCTTGCGATCCAGCGCCGCGTACGCCTTCACGAGTGCGTCGTAGCCCTCGCCGAGCGTGGCGCCCGGACGCGAGACCTTGAAGACCGCGGCCTCGACCTGGGCGACGTCCGCGATGAGGTGGCGCTCGGTGGGGGTGGGCTTGCGGAAGTAGACGAAGCGGGTGAGGTTGGCGAAGAGCCCGTGGCGGCGGCCACAGAAGACGAGCATGGCGCGTCCGCCCAGCTTCTCCCGGCTCGCCGTGGCGTGGCGGTGCAGGGGCAGGCGGCGCTCCTCGCCCACCAGGGTCAGCGTGGGGTGGATGCCCCGAGCCCACAGGGCCTCGGCGCCCGCGCCCGCGAGCTGCCAGCCCGTCCACTCCGGCCTGGCCGCGAGCAGCACGTCCGTCACCGCCTCCGCCGCGTCACGCCCGAGCACCCGGTAGCGCGCCAGCTCCTGGGGGAGCAGCGACCAGCGGGTATGGAGCAGCTCCTGGGGCAGCGGCACTTCGCCCTGCGTGGGGCGATCGGACGCCACCGGGGCCTTGCCCGCGCGCGCCGCGACGAACGTCTCGCGCTGGCCCTTGTCCTGCCACGGACCGGACCACACCGTGAGGCCCGGGGGCACCTCTTCCTCCTCCAGGCGGGCCGCCTCGATGGCGTCCGTCAGCACCCACGCCCCGTCCCGGGTGATGAGCACCTCGGCCACGCCCACGTCGCTCGACAGCAGGACGACGTTGGAGCCCCCGCAGGTCGCCCAGGCGAACCAGTCCACGCCGCGCAACCGCACCGCGCCCAGGCCGTGCTTCTCCAGCACCGCGCGCACGCGCGACAGCTTGGTCTCCAGCTCGGAAGGATCGAAGCGCGGCGTCTCCGACGCGCCCGCGGTCACCCGGGTGGAGGCCGCCTGGAGCCGCTCGCGCAGCCGGGGAACGACGTAGGAGAGATCCTCGGGCGCCTTCACGGGCTCGAAGCGCGAGGTGACGGGGTTGTCACGCGGCACCTCGATGAAGGCCACGGAGAGCAGCGGGCGGTTGTCGGGGCCCACGACGGTGCTGGCCTCGCCCGTGACCTGCTCGAGCTGCAGCACCTCCTGGCCCTCCACCTTCTTGCGCGCCACGCGGTAGGGCAGGTCGATGTTCTTGTTGAGCAACGCGTCCAGCGCGAAGGCGATGTTGTTGGTGTTGATGAGCCGGTGCTGCTTGGGATCGATGTGCTCGATGAGCTGGGGGTGATTGCCGATGCGCACCGGGGCCGCGCCCGTGTCGAGCGCGCCGTTCTGGTTCGCGCGCGGCGTCACCTCCGCCGTCATCTCCCGGCCGAGCTTGAGGTGCAGCCCGACGATGATGGGATCCAGCGTCGCGCCCACGTTGTCGATGTTGGAGAAGAACACGTGGCGCACGCCGCGCCGGTGCAGCTCCGCCGCCGTGCCGCTCTCGCGCAGGGCCCGGAAGAAGTCCCCGTGTCCGGACGGGGCCAGGGACAGCTCACCCGCCTTGTCGCGGAACAGCTCCCAGTTGGGCGTCAGCCGCGGCAGCATCCGCTGCTGGAACAGCAGGACGTCCCGGCCCAGACCCCGGGCGCGCACGAACGCCTCGATGCCCTCGTGGGTCAGCGGCGAGGTCATCAGCACCACGGGCACCGGGGCGCCATGGCGCTGGGCGACCTGACGCACGTCCTCCAGCCGCACGTCCAGGAAGGTGCGCTCGTCGATGAGCGGGGCCAGGGCCTTGACCGCCCCACCGAAGCGGGTCCCCGCGCCACCCACGAGGATGACCATGGCGACCTCACCCCGCCGCAGGGACTCCGAGCCCAGGCGGAGACATTCCTCGAACAGCGGCGTGCCGGGCGCGGGCACCGCCTCGATGTCGGAGGGATCCAGCGGGCGGAGTTCCACCGCGGGCGTGGACGGTCCGGCGCTCTGCTGCTCTTGTCGGACCTTGGCCACCAATTCCTGGAACTTCGTCGGATCGAAACCTGGAGACGTGTCGGTCATAGGTGGGCCCGGTTTAAGCCCTGCACCCTCACGCGGCAACTGGGTTTCATTGACGGTGGGTGACATCCCAGGCAGAGAGTTGTCTTCGTGATCTTCTCCCTGGTGGCCGCGGTCCTCACGTCCCAGTCCCCCCTGCCCGCGCCCGAGGCGTCCGGGCCCGAGGAGCCCGATCGGAGCCAGCAGACGGTCGTCACGGCCTCGCGCGCCGAGCGCAAGCTGGAGGACGCGGTGGTGGCCACCGAGGTCATCACCCGTCAGCAGATGGAGGCCACCGGGGCGAGGGACCTGGGACAGCTCCTCCAGCAGCACCCGGGCGTGGAGCTCGTCTACACCTTCCGGGGCGTGGGGCTGCGCCTGCAAGGGTTGGATCCTGAATACGTGCTCATCCTCGTGGATGGCGAGCGCGTGAGCGGTCGGGTGGGCACCACGCTCGACCTGGGACGCTTCAGCCTGCGCGATCTGGAGCGGGTGGAGATCGTCAAGGGGCCGGCCGCGGCGCTCTACGGCGCGGATGCCATGGGCGGCGTGGTGAACCTCATCACCCGCCGCGTCCAGCGCCCCCTGGAGGCCAGCGCCCGGGGCCTGTTCGGCACGCTGCTGGAGGGAGATGTCCGCGCCCACGCGGGCACGAAGCAGGGACCCTTCGAGGTGCGCGTGGGCGGAGGCTACCGCACGCGCAATCCCTATGACTGGGAGCCCCAGGACGCGGCGACGAGCGGCGCCGGGTTGAAGCGCTTCGATGGGGACGTGGCGCTCGCCTACGCGCCGGATGACCAGTCCCGGGTGTGGCTGCGCAGCGGCTACAACCGGCGCGACGAGAACGCCGTGGACCTCAACCCCTCGGGGGCCGTGCTCGACCGGCGGCAGCGCCAGGAGCAGTTCGACCTGTCCCTGGGCGCCCAGCACCGGTTCTCCGGCGGACCCTCCCTGCTCGCCCGGGGACACTTCGGCGTGTTCCGCGAGCAACTCCTGCAGGATCAGCGCGGCTCGCGCGGGCTCGATGACTACTCGCAGAACCTCACCCGGCTCTACGAGGGCCTCGTCCAGGCCGACCATCGCCTTGGCGCCCATGCCCTCACCGGGGGTGTGGAGCTGCTCGGGGAAAGGCTCACCTCGGCGCGGCTCGACCAGAGTCCCGTGCAGCGCCTCCGGGGCGCCGCCTTCCTCCAGGACGAGTGGGACGTGACCCTGGGCGCGGCCGGCACGGGGCCGAAGCTGAAGATCGCCCCCGGCTTCCGCTTCGATCTGGACTCGCAGTTCGGCGGAGCGCCTTCACCCCGGCTCGCGCTCAAGCTGGATCCGAGCCCGGCCCTCACCGTGCGCGCCTCGGCGGGACTCGGCTTCCGCCCACCCTCGTTCCAGGAACTCTACCTGCGCTTCTCCAACACGGGCATCGGCTACGTGGTCTCGGGCAACCCCGAGCTCACGGCCGAGCGCTCCGTGGGCGTGAATGTCGGCGTGGACTGGCGGCCGCCGATCGACGGGTGGCTCTTCTCCGCGAGCGGCTTCCACACCCAGCTGCGCAACCTCATCAACGTCACCGCCACGGGCGAGCCGAACCCCGACAACCCCGTCACCTTCAACTACGAGAACGTGGCGCGCGCCTATACCCAGGGCATCGAGCTCAACGGCCGCTTCCGGCTGCCCGTGCGCTCGACGTACCTGGACCTGGCGTACATGTTCCTGGACGCGAGGGACCGCACCCGGAACCGGCCGCTGGAAGGCCGCTCGCGGCACCGCGTCAACGCGCAGCTGTCCACGCGCTACCGACCGCTCAACCTCGAGGCCGTGGTGCGCGGCTCGTGGGTGAGCGCGCGGCCCTACTACCTGGGCGTGGGCGGAGGCTTCGCCAACGTGATCGGCGCCGGGGAGGAGACGCGCGTGGGCGTGCCCGCCTACTTCGATCTCGAGGCCCAGGTGACGTACCACTTCAAGGCGGGATTCGAATTCTTCGTCAACGGTTACAACCTGTTCAACGCGGGCGATCAGCAGTTCAACCCGCGCCCGCCACGCGGCGTGCTCGGGGGTGTGCAATGGGAATACTGACGCGACTTCACGGAGCGCGGCCCTGGCTGGGGCCGATGATGGGGCTGCTGCTGGCGGCGTGCGCGCCGGACCTGCGCGAGGACTACCCCTTCGATGGCCAGCTCAACACCGGGCCGCTCGTCGAGGTGACACCCCAAGAGGACGGCAGCCACGTCGCCCTCATCGACGCGACGAACAAGTCCGCCCAGGTCTACTTCGACATCGACGAGGGCCGGGAGATGAAGACCGACGAGGCCCTGGAGAGCAACGAGTGGGACCTGGCCTTCCAGCGCTTCACCATCACGATGAACGGAGGCGGCGGCAACCCGGCGGGCTCGGTGCGCGTGGCGGTGCTCCAGGGACAGGGCTGGGACGCGCTCACGCAGGCGCCCGCCGAGGGCTACCAGCAGGACGCCTCCGAGACGGTGTTCAACGGCGCGCAGGGCGGCTGGTACGTCTACGATCTCGTCAAGCACCGCCTCCAGCCGCGCGACGAGCTGCTCTACGTGGTGCGCAGCAGCCGCGGGCGGTTCTTCAAGCTGCGGATGCTCGCGTACTACGACGCCGCGGGCACTCCCGCGCGGCCCTCGTTCCGCTACCAGGAAGTGGCGGCGGCTCCCTCCCCTCCCTGAGCCCCTCCCTCAGGGGGCGTGGACTTCCGGCCGCGCGAGCGGCGTGTACGGCAGGAGCCGGGCGCGACACGTGGGGCCCACGAGTGTCAGCGCCCCCTGGGCCGCGAGCGACAGCAGGGGGCGGATCAGATCGCTCTCCTCGAGCGCGGACGTGTGCAACGGCACGCTGAAGCACAGCGCCTCGCCCTCGTGCCGGGGCTCACTCGGGGCGAGCGCCTGGATGAGCCGGTTCATGGGCTGGTTGCCCGGGAGCACGCGGAATTCGAAGCGATCCACGCCCCGCTCGCGCGCGGCCTGGACCAGGCTGTCCATCAGCAGGCGGCCGATTCCCTTGCCCTGGGCATCGTCCACCACGGTGATGGCGGCCTCGGCGACCTCGGGCATGTCCGCCAGCCGGAAGAAGCGGGCCACGCCCAGCCCCACTTCCCGACCCAGGTCATCCCACGTCACCACGCCCAGCGCGACATGGCTCTCCCCATCCACCTCGGTGAGGTAGCGCAGCTCCTCGTCCGTCAGCCGGGGCTTGGCGGACATGAAGCGCTGGTAGCGGGCCCGCGCAGACAGCCGCCCGAACCCCTCCCGCAGGAGTTGCGCGTCCTCGCGCCGCACCATGCGCACCTCCGCCCACGTCCCATCCTCGAGCATCACCCGCTCTCGAAACCCAGGATGGAAACGACGATGGGAACCCATGGCGGACCTCCTGCTCCTTTCCTAACAACTTGAGACTCACGCCGCATCGCGTCAATACTTCCAGCCCTCCGGGCGGAGCCAATGGACTTCAGTGGACAGGAGGGGGGTTTGGAAGTTGACGGTGGATGGGGCTGAATAGAGGGGCGGGGTCCTCGTCCGGAGCGCCATTCCCGCTCGCCCGCCTCCTTTTCCGCCATGAACACCGCCTCGTCTCCGCTCCGACTCGTCTCGATCTTCACCCTCCTCCTACTGGCAGGCTGTAACAGCGCTTATCGGGAGGCCTTCAACCGCGCCCGGGAAGCGGCGATCCGCGGCGACTTCCTGACCGCGGCGCGCTCCTACCGCGACGCCTGCCGCGCCGCGCCCGATGACGAGGAGGCCTGCGGCCGCGTCCCCCTCTTCTCCGTGAAGGCCACGGATCAGGCCATCACCACCGCCCGGCCGGGGTGTGACGCGGGCGAACTGGATCGCTGCCTGCCGCCGCTGCTCGACGCGCGGGATCTGCTGCCCGAACACGTCGAGGTCAACGCGATGCTCGACAAGGCGAGCCAGCTGCACACGGAGCGCTGCGCCAGCCAGTGGAAGGAGGATGGCTCGGTGGGCTCGGCCGTCGCGGGCTTCGCGTGCCTCCAGTCCCGGGGACACCAGCTTCCGGTGGTCGCCTATCAGGATCTCCTCGCCGCGCGCGCCAGCCAGCTCTCCGCGCGCTTCACGGCGCTCGCGACCACCGCGCGCTCCCGGGGAACGCAAGGCGCCGCCGCCGCGCTGTGGACGACGGCGCAGTGCCTGGCCCCCTCGGACACCACGGGCGCCGAGTTCCAGCGCGCGCAGCAGGACTTCTTCGCCCAGAGCAGCATCCCCGTGGAGACCCGGCTCGACGGCCCCATCTACCGTCCCATCGCCCAGACCCTGTCCTCCCCGTGCATGAGCTTGTCCTCGGGCCTGCCCCGGGGGAGCCGGTGCGCCGAGAACGGAACGGTGTCCGGCCAGCCCTCGCCGCTCGTCCTCCAGGTGGACGCGGTCGTCCAGCGCGTGGTGGAGAACATCTCCGAGGACGTGAACCACGTGAGATACGTGAGCGGCACGCGGCAGGTGCCCAACCCCAGGTTCGAGCGGGCCCGCGATCGGCTCGGAGACGCCGAGCGCGATCTGCGCAGGGCCGAGCGGGCCTTCGAGGAGAAGGACAAGGAGTGCAAGAAGAACCCGCCGGCGCACGATGCGACGTGCGTGGGCTGCCCGGACTCGCCCCCCGCGAGCACCCCCGCCTGTGACGAGGCCCGCCGGCTCGACGAGGAGCGCAAGCAGAAGGTGGCGGAGCGGGAGGAGGCGGGCCGGGCGCTGGACGGCCTCCCCGAGACCGTGACCGAGGACGTCCACGACACCTTCACCTACTCCGTGCTGACGCACGACTGGCGCTCGCCCTACCAGTTCACCCTGCACGCGAACACCCCGGGGGGCTCGCCGCCGGTGCGGGATGCCGGGGAGTTGCGCTTCTCGGACGCGGAGCACGTGGGCTTCAGTCCCGCCGGCATCTCGGCGGATCCGCTCGACGTGCCGCCCCCCCACGCCTTCGCGAACGCCTTCCTCGAGCGGCTCGCTCCACACGTGTTCGCGGCGGTGCAGCACGATGCCCGGGTGCGAGGCGCCGCGCGCCGCTCCGCGTGCAATGCCCTGCCCGCCAACTGGAACACCGACTGGGTGCAGTGCTGGGCGGAAGCCACGCTCTGGGAGCACGGCTCGGAGCCCGCGCCCGACGAGTTCCTGCGACTCATCGCCTCCAGCACCGGAGCCACCGAGCAGCCCCGGTGCCGCTAGCGGCCAGGCGCCGGGCGATGTGCCCCCTCCCCCCAGGGCGAGCTGGAGTCCACGGAGTTCCCAGTTCGCCGTACTGAATCCCACACGTCATCCGCCGCAAGAAGCGGCCCCTCCGTTTCACTGGAGGAAAAGAATCGGGTGGATTGTCGCGACGGGCGTCTCTCTCTACCGTTGCTGGGCCGAAGTCATACACGCAGTCCCAGCAAGCGAGGACGCACCATGATGCCTGCTTCTCAGATGCCCATGCCCATGCAGTCTGGAATGAACCCGATGATGGGCGGCATGAACCAGATGCCGATGATGGGCGGCATGATGCCCATGCCCATGCCGATGATGGGCGGCATGAACCAGATGCCGATGATGGGCGGGATGATGCCCATGATGGGCATGAGTCAGATGCCGATGATGGGCATGAACCCGATGATGGGCATGAACCCGATGATGGGCATGAACCCGATGATGGGCGGCATGCCCATGATGATGCCCATGATGATGCGCATGCCGATGATGTGCCGGATGACGATGGAGATGGGCAAGGACGGCATGATGTGCCGGATGATGCCCATGGACGCGTCGCAGATGGACATGATGAAGGAGTGCTGCGAGGCGATGAACTCCATGATGGCCATGGGGATGCCGATGATGATGATGTGCAACGGCATGCCGATGATGATGGGGATGATGGGCAGCGCCAAGTAGTCCGCGCCCCACCAGGCACGAAGCACGAGAGCCGGCGTGCCGCCCCACGGGGCCGCGCCGGCTCTCGGTGTTTTCGGGGCCGCGGGAGGCCCGCTCAGCCGACCGTTTCCGCGTACGTCATCACCAGGTACATCACCGCGTCCACGTTGCCGGTGTTCCGGTAGACATGCGCCACGTCCGCCTCGAACAGGATGGCGTCTCCCGCGGTCAGCACGTGGCGCTCCTCGCCCCGGTCGATCTCCACCGTGCCCGACGTCACCACCAGGTTCTCCATGGTGCCCGGTGGGTGGGCGTCCGCCGCCTCCGTCGCTTGCGCGGCCAGCCGCAGCTCGTAGAACTCCACGCGCCGGGGCTCGTCGAACGGAAAGAGCGCCCGCGACACGAACTTCCCGTCATGGGAGGACAGCCGCTTGGACTGCTGGGAGCGCATCAGGCGGGTGCCCGTCTGGGCCGTCGTGCTGATCAGCGCCGAGAACGGGATGCCCAACGCCCGGGCGATCTTCCAGATGACGTTGATGGTGGGCGCGCTCTGTCCCAGCTCGATCTGCCCCAGCATCGCCCGGCTCACGCCCGAGGCCTTGGCGAGCCGCTCCAGGGACAGGCCCCGCTGGGTGCGCAGCCGGCGCAGGTTGCGTCCGACGATGGGCGCCAGATCGGTGGACGCCTCCGCGTGCGCGACCTCGTAGGCCCACTCCTCCTCGGAGGTGGGGGCATCGGCCACGGGCGGCGCCACCTTCTTGGCAGTCGACTCCCGCTTCCGGCCCTTGGCCGGAGCGACTTCGGCTTCCTCCGACGAGGGAGGGGTGTTTTCTCGAACCGATTTCACGTCGGCCAGACCATGACCCACACCCACACCGGCGTCCAGCGGTGCATGGGCATGTGAGTCCGGGCCGACGAGGCCCTGGGCTCGCGCCGCTTCCGGAACTCTTCGAGGTTGATGACTTCGGCGGCCTGATTCATGAGGGAGTGTCTCCGATAACGGAATCATGTCCGCAGAAGCGGACGGGCGCAATATCCGTTTGAGCGGAGGCGCTGTCAATCCGGCCTGGAGGGCGGGCGGGCATCCCGAGCGTTGGAATAGGCTGCCTGCCCAGTCCCCCATGTCCGGCCACCCCTTCGATCATCTCCCCGACGTGCGCGACGGCCTCACCCGGGCCGAGCGCATCATCCTGCACACCCTGCACCGGCTCGAGCAGGAGCGCCCCGGGCGCGCCGTGCCCACCGCACAGCTCTACGGACATGTCGTCGAGCAGCTGGACATCAGTCCCGACGCGTTCCAGGCCCTGCTTTCCCGGCTCGTGGGGCGGCACATGCCCCGGGCGAAGGAGGAGTGAGGGCCATGGCCAGCAACGACGACAAGTCCAAGGGGTTCCACCAGCCCTTCGCCAGGCTCGGGGGTCTGCGCGACGCCCTGCCCTCCACGAAGCCCGAGCTGCGTCCGGAGGACTTCCCCACCACCCCACCCGACCAGGGGCCCGAGCGCGTGACGGTGCGCCGGGAGAGCGGCAAGGGCGGCGAGGACTTCACCGTGGTGGAGGGACTGGGCCTGCCCGCGGCGGAGCTCCAGGTCTGGTTGCAGGCCTTCCAGCGGGGCCTCGCGTGTTCCGGAACCGTGGAGGGAGAGCGGCTGCGGCTCCGGGGAGATCACCGCTTCTCCCTGCCCGACCTGCTGCTGCGCCGCGGCGTCAAGCGCGTGCTCCAGGGCTGAGCGCGGGCTCCCCTCACACCACGGGAGTCTTCGAGGGCTCCCCGGTGGTGGGCTCGATGGGCTCCGGCGAGGGCCCCTCGGGCGGCGGGGCGGGCTGCTCCGGCGCGGAGGGAGGCGTCTCGGGCGCGCCGCCGGGCTCCTCTTTCTTCTGGGCGTCGCGCTGCGCGCTCTTCTCCCCGGCGCGCTCGGCCTCGCGAAGGAACTCCGCGTACTCGTCCTTACGGCCGGCGGCGCGCTGCTGGGCCCGCTCCGCCTGCAGGGCCGCGTCGTGCCGGCCCCGCTGGATGGCGCGATGCGTGAGCCAGACGCCCAGGGCGAACACGGCCGCCTCCATCGAGAGGATGACCCACCCGCGCTCCACCCACCCGTCGAGGCCTTCCTGCACGAACTGAAGCGCGACCAGGAAGAGCTCCCCGGTGAGCGCGGCCCCGAGCGCGGTGGACAGGGGGCGCAATTCGAGGATGCGCGCGGCGCCGTAGCACAGCACGGGCAGCACGACGAGCACCCACAGGTTCTGCACGCCCAGGCCGATGGCGAAGCGCACGTAGCCGAAGGGCAACGCCTGGACCCGGCCGAGGAGGCGCTGGGAGAGGGCCACGCTCACGATGGAGCCGAGGATCAAGCCGAGAAACCCCAGCCCCACGGTGAACTGGAAACGGCGGATGCGAACGCGCAACGGTTCGAGAATGGCCTTCGAGGAGCTCACGGGGAAGCGAGCCTAGCGCAAGCCTGACCGGGCAGGCATTCCGAGTCGTTCACTCCTCATCACCCCCGTCCGCCGTGCCGCCGGGGGAACGAGGGGGCGGGCCCTCCCCGTAGAAGACCTCCTCCAGGACGAGCCCGTGGGCCGGTGCGGTGGGTCCCGCGCGCTTGCGATTCCGGGCGGCGAGCACCTCGGCCACCCAGTCCGGAGAGCGGCGGCCCTTGCCCACCTCGACCAGGGAGCCCACGAGGTTGCGCACCATGTGCTTGAGGAAGGCCGTGCCCTCGACGGTGAAGGACAGCACCCCGCGGCTCTCCCCCTGGATGTCCACCCGGCGCACCTCGCGCATGGCGTGGGCGGCCTGACAGTCCGAGGCCCGGAAGGAGGAGAAGTCATGCCGCCCCACCAGATGGGCCGCGCCGCGCCGCAGCGCCTCCACGTCCAAGGGCGCGAACACCTCCCAGTGCGTGGCGCGCAGCAGCGGCGAGCGCGAGGGCGCGTTGCTCACCCGGTAGCGGTAGCGCTTGCCGAGCGACCAGCGGCGGGGATCGAATTCGGCGGCGACCTCCTCGGCCCGGACGATGGCGATGTCCTCGGGCAGCAGGCCGTTGAGCCCCATCCAGTAGGCCTTGAGCGGCAGCACGCGCTCGGTGGTGAAGCACACCACCTGCCCGGTGGCATGCACGCCCGCGTCCGTCCGGCCCGCGGCCTCCACCGGCACGCGCTCGCCGAGCAGCTTCTCCACCGCGTCCATCAGCCGCGCCTGGATGGAGACACCATTGGGTTGGAGCTGCCACCCCACGTAGTTCGTGCCGTCGTATTCGACCGTCAGCTTCAGGCGGGGCATGTCAGCGGTACTTGAGCCAGGCGGAGAGGAGCTCGCCCACCATGCGCGTCACGGGGACGTTGTTGCGGCGGGCCATCGCCTCCAACTGCTCCAACTGCGCGGCGGAGACGGGCACGGAAAGCACGTGCTCGCTCCCGGAGGGCGAGTCCGAGGCCGCGAGCTGTTCCTGGGTGGGGCGGGGCACCGAGCGCAGCCGCTCCTGCTCCTCCTCCAGCTCGCGCAGGAAGAGCTGCTTGAGGAAGTTGGACAGGTGCAGATGCGTGGGCGTGAAGTCGTACGCGTTGAGGAAGCGGTCCAGGTCCTGCTGGAAGTGCCAGGCCGACGGGTAGCGCTTGTCCCGGTCGCGCTCCAACGCCTTCATGAGGATGGCTTCCACGGGCTCGGGGATGTCCGCGCGGAAGTACGAGGGGGCGTACACCTTGCCCTCGACGATGCCGCGCATCACCGCCACCTCCGACTCGCCGGAGAAGAGCTGGAAGCCGGTGAGCCATTCGTAGAGCACCGCTCCCAGGGAGAACAAGTCGCTGCGGTGGTCCACGGGCTTGCCCAGGCACTGCTCGGGGCTCAGGTAGCTGAGCTTGCCGCGCAGCTCCCCCGCGCGCGTCGTCTGCTCGGCGCGGTTGGTCGCCTTGGCGATGCCGAAGTCGAGCACCTTCACCGTACCGTCGAAGCACACGAAGATGTTCTCCGGCGTCACGTCCCGGTGGACGATGTTGAGCGGCGAGCCGTACAGGTCCACCTTCTGGTGCGCGTAGTGCAGGCCCTCGCACACGGACGAGGCGATCTTCAGCGCGTACACCATGGGAAAGGAGATGCCGAGCGACTCGGCCATGGGCACCACCTTGCGGGTGTCGCGGCCGAAGAGGTACTCCATGGCGATGAAGTAGCTGTCCTCCACCTTCCCCAGGTCGTGGATCTGCACGATGTTGGGGTGGTTGAGCTGGGCGGCGAGCCGGGCCTCATTGAGGAACATGCGCACGAAGGCCGGCTGCTTGGACAGCTCCGAGCGGATGCGCTTGATGACCACGGGCTTGTCGAAGCCGTCCGGGCCGGACTGGTGGGCCAGGAACAGCTCCGCCATTCCACCCACGGCGATGCGCTCGAGGAGTTGGTACTGCCCAAAGGGCACGAGGGTGCGCGGCGCGACGGGAGCCATCGGAAGCGGCACGATAGCGCCTCCCGGGTCCGCGCGGACAACGGAGTTGCGGAGGACCCCCGCCCCCCGGCCTCACGCCAGCTCGAGCACCCGCACCTTGAGCGCCGCCGGGTGCTCCACGGAGGCCGGGAAGTCCACCGGCGAGGGGCCCAGGCTCACCCCTCCCCCCGCGCGCCGGCCCGCCCGGGCCACCCCCTCGGCCACCATCGTCTCGAAGCGGCGGGGCGCCAGCGTGGCGAGGTTGCAGCACGCCACCAACCGTCCGCCCGGGGCCACCACCCGCGCGGCCAGGGTGGCCAGCGAGGCGTAGTCCTTCGCGGCGGAGAAACGGCTGGTGCGCGTGGTGGCGAAGGAGGGCGGATCCACCACCACCAGATCGAACGCCTCGCCCTTGCGCGCCAGGCGCTCCAACCACTCGAAAACATCCCCCGCCACGTAGTCGTACCGGTCCACCGGCTGGCCATTGAGGCGCGCGTTCTCCTCCCCCCACTCCAACACCCGCCGGCTCGCGTCGATGTTGAGCACCCGCTTCGCCCCTCCCGCCGTCGCCGTCACGCCAAAGGCACACGTATAGGAGAAGAGGTTGAGCACGGTGCGCCCGCGCGCCTCCCGGGCCACCCACGCCCGGGTGTCACGCATGTCCAGGTAGAGCCCCACCGACAAGCCCTGCCCCGGGCGGATGAGGAAGCGGCACCCGTTCTCCCACGCCACCACCGACTCCACCGAGGCCCCCCGCACGGCCTGCTCGGGCGCGAGCTGCTCCCGGGCCACGTTCGCCAGGTGGCGCGCCTCGCGGGGCCGGCGCTTGAGGTAGACGCACGGCGGAGCCCACGCGGCGTCCACGTCCCCGAGCAACGCCTCCTCCTCGGCCGGGGTGAAGTCCCGGTAGAGGCTCACCACGTGGAGCGACTCGAAGACATCCACCGTCACGTCGGGCACCCCATCCGCCGCGCCGTGGACGAGCCGGTAGGCGGTGGTGCCCGGCTGCTCCCTCAGCGCAGCCCGCCGCTCGTGGGCCTGGCGCAACAGCTCCACCCGGGAAGCGGCCCGAGGGCTCATGTCCGGCGCGCCGGTAGGGGCGGAGGCGCGGGCTCCGGCAGCCGGGCCTGGGCCCACAGCCGCGACAGGATGACGGAGGCGTCGTGCGCCAGGGCCACCTCGTCCACGCCGAGCACCTGTCCCTCGCGCACGGTGACCCGGCCATCCACCACCGTCCACGCCACCCGGGAGCGCAGCAGCTGGCCGATCATGTGCGGCGTCTGTCCGCTGTCCGGATCCAGCGCCGGCACGCAGTCGAACACCACCAGGTCCGCCAGCCGCCCCTCCTCCACCGTGCCGGAGGGCATGCCGAACAGGCGCGAGCACAACTCCGCGGGGCCATCCGAGAAGAGCTGCACCAGCACCCCGTCCGGATCCACCAGGCGCGAGCCGCGCGCGGCACTCAGGGAGGTGCCCAGCGCGACGAACAACGCGTCCCAGAGGTTGCCGTGGCCGGCGCTGCCCAGCCCCAGCAGGTTCTGGCGGCCATACAGCGTCTCCAGCGAGCGCCCACCGGGCTCCACGAGCAGGGACGCCCCGGGGCCGAGCGCCACGCAGGTGCCGGACTCGGCCAGGCGGATGGACTCGGCGTCGTCCACCGAGCGCGCGTACGCGGCCACCGACAACGGCCCGAGCAGCCCGAAGGACTCCAACCGGGGCACCACGCGCTGGCTGTGCTTGGCCCAGGTAATGGCCAGGTCGTGGTCTCCCTCGGAGAGGTGGAAGATGATGGGCGAGCCCGAGACCTCGCGCGAGCGGCGCAGTTCCCCGAGCAGCGCGTCCCCACTCGTCCACGAGGCGTGGAAGCCGAGCGCGCCGCGCACCAGGGGGTGCGAGCCCTGGTTGCGCACGAACTCCGCGTTGGCGCGTGCCTGGGCCACCGCCTGGGCGTCTCCATCGAGCGCGTGGGTGCAGTGGCTCGCCACCAGCCGCATGCCGAGCTGCTCCGCCGAGCGGGCCATGGCCTCCAGCCCGCCCAGCACGTCCCTCGGACAGGACAGGTGATCCACCGCCAGGGTGACGCCCGAGCGCAGCGCCCGCGCCATGGCGTGGCGGGAGAGCACCTCCACGTCCGCGGGGGTGAGGAACGAGGACAGCAGACGCTCGTGCTCCATGCGGATGTGGGGCGGATGCAGGAGCAGCTCGCTGGAGGGCGGCATGACCAGGTCCCCCACCAGGTGGGAGTGGCAATCCACCAGGCCCGGCATCACCAGCCGACCCCGGCACGCCACCTCCCAGTCTCCGGGCAGCACGGGAATCTCCTCATCGGAGCCAACCTGGCGGATGAGACCTCCCTCGATGACGACGGCCATGCCGGCACGGCCCCGGCCGTCCGCGCGAAAGATGGAGCAATTCTTGAGGACCAGACGGCCTTCCATGGGGGCGGGAGTATATGCGCGGACCCCTCCCGCCCGGTCGGCATTTAGAACAACCGCAGTTGGGACTTGTCCTCCTCGTCGTCCTTGGACGGGGAGCGCGCGGGCAGGGGGGTGAAGCCGTGCTGGGCGGCCCATTCCGGGGTGGGCCCGGCCCAGCGGAAGCGCTCGAGCACCACCCGTCCCTTCTCGTCGAACTCCACCCCCTCGGCCCTCAGCCGCTCGCGCTGGCCCACCGCCTCCAGGGTGGAAATGCCTCCCGAGCGGTTGATGATGCGCTGCCAGGGCACCTGGGCGGAGCGCGGCCCCAGGTCCCCCATGGCCAGCCCGACAACGCGGGCATCACACCCGCCCCCCACGATGAGCGCGATGTCCCCGTAGGTGGACACCTGCCCTCGTGGAACCTGCTCGACAACCTGGTGGATGCGCTCGAAGTACCGGCGCTCCTGCATCGTGATGGTCACGGTCGTGGACATGTCTTCTCCAGTCAGATGCCCCGTCCTACCTCGGAGGACGGTCCTGGGGAAGGCGGTAGGACGTCCGCCGTAGGGTGGCCGACCCGATACGTCAGGTCGGCGGCGGAGCGTCCCCCCTCATGCCTCACGCCTCACCGGGTGGGGACCGGGGAGGCCGCCAGCATCTGCGTGAGCAGATCGTTCTTCTGCGACTCGGGCACGAGCGTCACCTTCGCCGTGCCGTCCTGGAGCCGCTGCACCTCGAGGATCTCGAACATGGCCGTGGCCACCTCGGGATCCTGGGAGATGCGGCGCAGGGCCTCGCCCACGATTTGAGGGCGCAGGGCAGCCGCCTTGGCGAAGGCGATGGCGGCCTGGCGGTCCGCGGAGCTGGTGAGGATGCTCACCTGGTTGGCGCCGTCCTGGCGGATGGCGGAGGTCACCTGCCGCAGCCGGTTGACCACCTTCTCCTCGATCTGCCGGATCATCCCCCCGTCGCGGAAGTGCACCTTGCGGATGTAGACCGAGCCGAGCTGGTAGCCGTAGGCGTGCGACATGGGCGACACCTCGGCGCGCACCGTGCGGCTCATCCCGTGGCGGTTCTCCAGCATGTCCGCCAGCTTCATGTTGGACAGGCAGCGCACCGCGGCGTTGCTCACGTTGGCCGCCAGCGAGCCGCGCGGATCCGCGTTCTCGAAGAGGTACTTGAGGGGATCCGAGATGTACATCTCGTACCAGATGCCGATCCCCATGGGCGCGCCCTCCTCGGAGTTGACGGCCTGGCTGCGCAGGTACTGCTGATCCAGCCGCAGATCGATCACATGGCAGCGCCCGAACCAGTTGACCAGCAGCGCCTTCCACCCGAGCCGGGCCCACAGGAAGTGCAGGCCGGGCTCGTCCAGCACCCCCAGCACCTTGCCGAGGAACACGTAGACGCGGCAGGTGCGCTCCTCCACGATGGCGTAGAGGCCGAACATCCGGCACAGGCCCAGCACCACGGGCACGCCCACGCCCATGGCGATGAAACCGGCGATGAGTCCGATGAGCAGGCTCATGGCTTCACCCCCAGCACCACCTGGCTCGCCTTGGAGAAGAGGCCGAGGCGGGTGTTGCGCAGGTAGGCCTGGAGCGCGCCCGGCCCGCTGCTCTTGAGCACGGTGAGCTGCTCGGCCAGGGCGTTGAGGGGCTCCACCTCCGCATGGGCCTTGAGGGTCTCGATCTCCACGGCCCGGCGCGACTGGACGATCTTCTGGTCCGCCGCCGCCTGCGCGAGGCTGATGTCGGAGGAGACGTGGTTGTGCGCGGTGTTGATCGCCGCGAGCGCCGACTCCACCTCCGCGGGCGGATCGATGCCGGTGATGAGCGAGGCATCCAGGACGAGGCCGTAGCGCGACAGACTGCCCCGGCACTCCCGGTCCATGTGCTCGTTGAGGTCGCGCAGGTTCTTGCGCAGATCATTGATGGAGACCCCGGAGACGACCGAGGCCTCCACGGCCTCCAGCGTGCCCTCCTGGGCGGGCGGGGGCGGCGCCTCGAAGCTGGCGATGCGCTCGCGCAGGATGGAGATGAAGTAGCCCATGGCGTGCGCGATGGGGTTCTTCACCGCGAACAGGTACGCATAGAGGTTCTGCTCGGAGATGCGGTAGCGCAGCTGGCCGGTGAGCCCGGTGTTGAGCTGATCCTTGGTCACCGCGTCGAGCACCGTGCCGCCCTCGTTGGCGTCCGGGGACTCCGGATCGTACGCCATGCTGAGCGTCTGCGTGGACACCGAGACCTTGATCACCTTCTCCCAGGGCCACTTGAAGTACGGCCCACCGGGCTGGATGACCTCCAGCTGGGGGTAGACGTAGCGCTCCTCGTCGGTGCGCGCCAGCCCCTCGCTGACCGGCCCCTCGCGCGTCGTGGGCTCTCCCGCCAGCCGCACCGCCCGGCCCAAGCGCACCTTCACCGCGCGCTCGCTCTGATCCACGGTGAAGAAGCCCGTGAGGATGCAGCGCACCACGAACCAGGCCAACGCGCCCAGCAGGAATCCACCGCCCAGATCTTGAAGTATGTCCATCGGTCCCCTCCTCGCGGCGACCTTAGCCCCACTCCCGTACGGTCCGGAATGTTCATTGCGGAGCGGACCGGGCGGGCCCCAAGGCGCGGATCTCCCAGGCGGACTCCCGCCGGATTGGTATCCTCGTGGAAGATCCTTCATGAATGCGCCGAGACTCCAGCCATGGCACCGGCTCCTGTCGCTCCGTGTGCTCGTCCCCCTCCTGCTGCTCGCCTATGCCTGTGCCTTCGGTGTCACGACCCTGCATCGCAACTTGCGGCAGCGCGAGAAGCAGGTGGAGGACAAATCCCGCGAGGAGATGACCCTGCAGATGATCTCCCTGCGCGGCACGCTCGAGTACCTCCTGGGCACCGGGCAGCTCGACGCGACCCGACAGGTCGTCTCCACACTCGGGGCCAACTCCCTGCTGAGCGCGGCGTTCCTCGTCGATGAGCACGGCGTGATTTTGGCCGCCCTCCAGTCCTCCTGGGTAGGCCGGCCGGTGCGCGGCCTCTGGCCGGACTGGACGAGCGCGGAGGTCACCGCCCGGCGCGACGCCGTCCAGGCACGCCGCGAGGGCGCGGTGTGGGTGAGCGCGGATGGCCACCGGGTGGAGGGCGCCTATCCCCTGGTGCTCGGGCCGGGCGACACGCCCCGCCGGATGGGCCTCATCTATCTCCAGCAGGATCTGTCGCTGCTCAAGGCCGAGCAGCGCTACCGGGCCGAGCGCTACGCGCTGCGCTCGAGCCTGATGCAGGCGGCGGTGGCCGGGTTGATGGGCGTGTTCTTCCACTTCGTGTTGGGGCGGCGGGTGCAGCGCCTGGAGAGCGCCGCCCGCCGGCTCGCCGCGGGGGAGCTGCACGTGCGCTCGGGGCTCCGGGGCATGGACGAGGTGGGACGGCTTGGCCAGGCGTTCGACGAGATGGCCGAGCGCATCAGCCAGGATCAAGAGGCCCTGCGGCGCTCGGAGACGAGCTTCCGCACCCTCATCGAGCGCGCGCCGGACGCCATCTTCGTGCACCGGGCCCGACGCGTGCTCTTCGCCAACCCGGCGGCCGCGGCCCTGCTGGGCCACGAGCGGGAGGACACGCTGCGGGGCATCGAGGTGCGCGAGTTGCTCATGCCCGGAGAGCTGGATCCGCTCACCCAGGCGCCCCTGACGGAGGCCATGCGCGAGATGCACCTGCGGCACCGCCAGGGCCATGCGGTGCTCGGCGAGGTGGTGACCTTCTCCATCCCCTTCGAGGGTGAGCCGGCCTGGGTGTCCATCGCCCGCGACGTCACCGAGCGCCGGCAGGTGCAGGAGAAGTTGCGCTCCACGGATCGCATGGTGTCGCTCGGCACGCTCGCCGCGGGCGTGGCCCACGAGCTCAACAACCCCTTGTCCTACGTGCTGAGCAACCTGCGCTTCGCGCTGGACGAGCTGAACGAGCGGCTCGGCGAGGGCCAGCCGATGTCGGACGAGCAGGCCCGGGAGATCCTCCAGGCGCTGCAGGAGTCGCTCGAGGGTGGCGAGCGCATGCGCAACATCGTGCGCGACCTGCGCAGCTTCTCGCGCCGGGAGGACGAGCGGCAGGGGCCGGTGGACATCCACGCGGTGCTCGACTCGTGCGCGAGCCTGGCCCGGGGCGAGCTGCGCCACCGCGCCCAGTTGGTGAAGGAGTACGGGCAGATTCCTCCCGTGCTCGGCAACGAGTCCCGGCTCGGACAGCTCTTCCTCAACCTGCTCGTCAACGCCGCCCAGGCCATCCCGGAGGGGGACGCCAAGGGGCAGTGCGTCCGGCTCACCACCGGCCAGGCGACGGACGGGTGGGTGGAGATCGCGGTGCAGGACACGGGGGTGGGCATTCCCCCCGAGAACCTGCAGCGCCTGTTCAAGCCCTTCTTCACCACCAAGCCCGTGGGCGTGGGCACGGGGCTGGGGCTGTCCATCTGCCATGGCATCGTCACGTCGATGGGCGGGCGCATCGAGGTGTCGAGCGAGGTCGGCAAGGGCACCACGTTCCGCGTCTTCATGCCCACGGCGCCCTCCCCGTCCACCGCTCCGTCCGTCGCCTCGTCCGCGTCATGAGCTGGCGCGGGAAGGCGGCACGGCGGCTGCTGCCCTGGGTGGGGTTGCTGCTGGGCATGGCGCTCGTGTACCGCGCCCTCTTGCGCGGACAGGTGCTCGCCGGACGGGATGCCTTCCGGATCTTCTTTCCGGACTCGGCCTTCCTCCTGGAGGCGCTGCGCGCGGGAGAGCTTCCCCTGTGGACGCCCTACCCGAGGCTCGGCCAGCCCTTCGCCGCCACCCTGTACTCCCAGGTCTTCTATCCCCCCCGGCTCTTCACGGTGCTGCTCGCGGGTCCGGTGCTCGGCTTCACCCTGCAACACCTGCTGCACGTGGGGCTCGCCGCGGCGGGCACCTGGCGGCTCGCGCGGCACCTGGGCACCTCGCGCCCCGCGGCGATGGTGGGCGCGGCCGCCTTCGCGCTCTCGGCGCCCTTCACGGAGCTCGCCACCCAGCAGAACGTGGCCAGCGCCGCCGCGTGGACGGGCTTCCTGCTGCTCGCCTCGCGCCAGGCCGCGCGCGCCCCCTCGCCCCGGAGCGCCGCCCGGGTGGCGCTCTTCGCCGGCCTGTCCTTCCTCGCGGGCTCACCCGAGACCTGGCTGTGGCAGGCCCCGCTCGCCCTCCTCGTGGCGCTCTCCACCCGGCGCACGGGCCGCGCGCTCGGGGCCACGGCAGGTGGACTCGCCTGGGGGTTCGCGCTCGGCGCCCTCGTGGCCCTGCCCGCGCTGGAGTTCGCCCGGCACTCCACCCGGAGCTCCGGCGGGATGAATGGCCTCGAGTGGTCCCTGTCCTGGCCCCAGTTGCTGTCGGTGGTCTGGCCCTTCGCCGAGCATCCGCGCTCGCGCTACTGGGAGGGCGGCGATCAGTTCTTCATCCTCCTGCTCTTCCTGGGCACCCTCGTGTGTGCCCTGGCGCTCGCGGGCCTGGGGCGCTCGGGACGGAGGCTGCCCTTCGGGCTCGGCGCCCTGGGCCTCACGGCGCTCTCGCTCGGAGCCCACCTGCCCCCCGCCGCGCTCCTGCTCCAACTGCCGCCCTTCCACCTCTTCCGCTACCCGGTGAAGTACTTCGTCGGGGCGGCGTTCTGCCTCGCGGTGCTCGCCGCGTTCGGACTGGACACCCTCGCCCGCCGGGCGCGAGGGGGGCACCGCTCGTTGCCAGGCGTGGCCGGGGTGGTGGCCGCCCTCTTCGCGGCGCTGCTGCTCGGGCCGCCCCTGGCCCGGCTTCCGCCCTTCCGCCCCGGCGTGGAAGCCGGACTGCCCTGGGTGGTGCTGGCCCTGGGCGCGGGTGCCCTCGCGCTGTGCCTTCCCGCCGCCGGTCCCCGCCGGGCCCACCGGGTGCGCGGGCTGCTCGCCGGGCTCGCCCTGGTGGAAGTGGGAGCCTTCCACCTGTTGCAAGGGGGCACGGGCAGCGCGCCCCTGGAAGCCCTGAGCCGGGCGTCCCGCCTCGCCGCCGCCCTACCCACCGGGTACTCGGGTCGGGTGAGCGTGGAGCTGTCCGGAGACGAGCTCACCGACGTGTCGCGCGCCGCGAGCCCCCGCACCGTGCCGCGGCGGGAGGAAGGGGGCTCCTACATCGCGCTCAGCCGGGATGCCCTGGTGCCCAACCGCTTCGTGGAGGAGCGCTTGCGCGTCCTCGAGGGCTATGGGGCTCCGGAGCCCCAGCACGTGGAGTCCCTGTCGGGCGCGGGCGCGCGGGCGGCGTTCGATCTGCTGGGCGTGGACTACTACGTGCGCCGGGGTCCGCCGCCCTTCCCGGACCTGGAACCCGTCCTGGCCCTTCCCGGACTGCCCACCCTCTACCGCTCCGGCACCGCCCTGCCGAGGGCCTTCCTGGTCCATGCCGCGCGCGTGGCCTCGGACGAGGAGGCCCTGGCGGCCTTCGTGGACCCCGCCCAGCCGCTGCGGCGGGAGGCGCTGCTCGCCGAGGGGGAGCCCCTGGTGGGCCCGGGCTGCCAGGGCTCGACGGCACGCATCACCCGGGAAGGACGGGCGTGGGTGGAGGTGGCGCTGGAGGCGTGTGGCCCGGGCTACCTGGTGCTCGGTGACTGGTTCTACCCGGGGTGGGAGGCCACGCGGGATGGGGCCCCGGTGCCCCTGCGACGGGCCGATGCCCTCCTGCGGGCGGTGCCGGTGCCCGCCGGCGTCCACACGGTGCGCTTCGACTACCGTCCGGGGAGCTTCCGTTGGGGCGCGCTCCTCTCGGGGCTGGCCCTGGGCGCGTGGGTGCTCGTGCTCTGGCCCCGCAAAACGCGAAGGGCGGCCTCTCCTTAGATGGAGAGAACCGCCCTCGAAGCCGTCAGCTGATGACGGGATCAGTCCGCGCTGTTCGAACCGAAGTTCTTCAGGTTCTTGCGCTGGAGCTGCTGGTTGGCCGTCTGCCCGGTGTTCTTCACGTCCTCGTTACCCGCCAGGGCCTCGGCCGACGCGCCGAAGAGCTTGCGGATGTTGTTGCCGAAGAGGGTGATGACGCCGATCGCCGCGATGGCGATGAGGGCGACGATGATGATGTACTCGGTCATTCCCTGGCCGCGGCGCTTGCGCAGCAGCTTCTTCTGGCTCTTCTGGGTGGTCATGTGATGCCTCCGGGGAGTAACGACTGGGGGGGGTGCCCCTCACCAACGATGCGCAAGCTACCTTGCTCCCCTTCGCTGCTCCATCCGTCATCGGGAGGATGATCGCACTTCCCTGGAATTTCCGGGGCTCCTCCCCCTCCCTGGTCCCTCCCCCGCTGCTCTGTCGAGGGGTGGACACCCCCGGGCCCGCTCAAGCGCCTTCCCAATGGGTGGCGCTCCAATGTATTGAATTCTAAAGGGAAACCGCGGCGCCATGAAAGGATCCCCCCGCCATGGCGGCTCGTCAATGGTTCGTGCCTGCCCATGACCGTCCAGCTGCTGCAAGCCGTCCAGTTGTCCTGGTCTCCGAGTCTGCGCGTGACCCGCGCCGGAGGGGACTGCGAGAGCGTGCTGCGCCGCCCCGCCTCGGAGATGGTGGATCGCCCCCTCGAGGTGGTGCTGGGAACCACCGCCGAGAAGGTCCGGGCACTCGACGCCCTGGCGCGCGAGGACCGCCGGGCGGTGGAATTCCTGCCGGGCACGTTCGGCGCCCAGGATCCGGTGCCGTTGCGGCTGGCGCTCGGGCTGGAAGCGGGTGAGGCCAGCGCGGTGGTGTTGGACTTGCGGGCCCTCTTGCAGGACGCCCCGCCGGTGCAGCTCTCCGGACTCGCCTCGCAGCTCAGCCACGAGCTGCGCAACCCCTTGAGTTCCGTGAAGATGGCGGTGCAGACGCTGGCGCGCAACACGGGCCTGTCCGAGCGGGATCAACGCCGGCTGACCATCGCCAACCGGGAGGTGCGCACCCTGGAGCGCATGCTGTGGCTCTTGTCCGAGTACGCCCGGGACAGCACCCCCACCCTGGAGCCGCATGCCGCGCGCACCCTCTTGGAGGAAGCCGCGGCCGTGGTGGCGCCGGAGCTGGCCGAGCGCCAGGTGGAAGTGCGCGTGACGGAGAGCGCGGAGGTGCCGCGCGTGCGGATGGAGCCCGGAAGGCTGCGGCCCGTGCTCGCCCAGGTGCTGCTCAACGTGGCCATGGGCCAGGCGTCGGGCACCCAGGTGCCGGTGACCATCCACCCGGGCCCACCGGGGCGGGTGCGCGTGGTGCTGGAGGACACGGCCGGCACGCTCTCCGAGGAGGAGCGCGGCTCGCTTTTCGTCCCCTTCGAGAGCAGTCTGGCACGAGGTGCGGGCTTGTCGCTCGCGGCCCTGCGCCGTGTGATGGTGCACCAGGGGGGCGATGTGTCCGCCGAGGCTGGACCCCATGGGGGCACGGTCTTCACCCTTACCTTTACGGTCTGAGGGCCATGGAGACGCTTCTCATCGTCGACGACGACCTGTCGCTGCTCGAATCCTTGAAGATGCACTTCGAGGACATCGAGCACGACGGGGCGCCTCGCTACCAGGTGGTGACGGCCACACGCGCCGCCGAGGGCCTGCGGATGGCGGAGGAGGCCCAGCCGAGCGTCGTCATCCTCGACATGAAGCTGCCGGACCGCACGGGCCTGGACATCATCGAGGAGATGAAGGACCTGTGCGGCGACGCGCGCATCATCCTCGTGACGGCCTTCCATGACATGGAGACCACCATCCGGGCGATGAAGGCCGGCGCCTTCGACTACATCCACAAGCCCTTCCCGGACCTGGCGGCCCTGGACATCGTGGTGGCGCGCGCCCTGGAGTACCGGCAGCTGTCGCGCCGCGCCGCCACGGTGAACGTGGAGAGCGCCGCGGCGCGCCTGGGCGACATCGTGGGGACGAGCCCCCTCATGCAGCAGCTCGTCAAGGAGATTGGCAAGGTGGCCGGCAGCCACGCCACCGTGCTCATCCACGGCGAGAGCGGCACCGGCAAGGAGCTCATCGCCCGCGTCATCCACAACTACTCCTATGACGAGGTGAAGCCCTTCATCGGCATCAACTGCTCGGCCATCGTGGACACGCTCCTGGAGAGCGAGCTGTTCGGCCACGAGAAGGGCGCCTTCACGGGCGCCAGCTCCGTGAAGCCCGGCAAGTTCGAGATCGCCGAGGATGGCACCATCTTCCTGGATGAAATCGGCGACATGTCGCTGATGCTCCAGGCCAAGCTCCTGCGCGTGCTCCAGGAGCGCGAGTTCGAGCGCGTGGGCGGCGTCAAGCGGATCAAGCTGCGCGCCCGCGTCATCGCCGCCACCCACCGCCACCTGGCGGACGAGGTGGCCGCGGGGCGCTTCCGCGAGGACCTCTACCAGCGCCTCAAGGTCATCACCCTGCAGCTCCCCCCGCTGCGCGAGCGGCGCGAGGACATCCCCCCGCTGGTGCACCACCTGCTCGAGCGCATCAACGAGAAGGTGCACAAGCGCGTCACCCGCGTGCCCCCGGAGGTGCTCGAGCACCTCACGCGCCTGCCCTGGCGCGGCAACGTGCGCGAGTTGGAGAACGTGCTCACGCGCGCCGTGGTGCTCGCCCCGGGCGAGGTGCTGCTCGCCGAGAGCCTCCCCGCCCTCGAGCCCACCCCCTCCGAGCACGGCCACGGCCCGGGCCCCTCCACCGCCAACGGCCTGCCCAACTTCCTCGCATCCCCCATCGCCGACCCCAACCTCATCCCCACCCTGGAAGAGGCGGAGCGGATGCTCATCGAGCTCACCCTCAACGTCACCAAGGGCCACAAGGGCAAGACGTGCCAGATCCTCGGCATCAGTCGCCCCACGCTCGAGCGCAAGCTCCAGAAGTACGGTGTCCGACAAGATCATCAGCCGTAGGGGCAAAGGCTCGCGGGTGGACACTGTCGGACCTCCAACACCACCCCCGCCGGATTGAACGAAACGTTCAAATTGATCAGACTGTTTGAACGTTCTGTTTCAGCTTTCGGACATTCGAAACCACGTCACGGCGCGGCGCATCGCTAAGTAGGCGTCATCGCAGGCTTTTTCAGGATTTGGAAAGAACGTTGGGGTTGGCACAAAGCTTGGAAAGGGACTGTTCCGTTCGCAGCACAGCAACCCCTCTTCCAAACCCTCAACCGCCTGCAGGAGTGCCCGCCATGCACGGTTTCAATCGCCCCCTCGGTCCCATCGGTTCCAACGTCGTCGCCCCCATCCAGACCACGAGCTCCGGCATGCTCGTCACCGCCAACAAGCTGGTGCCCGGTCAGGAGGCGATCGACTTCAAGGGCTACTTCAAGGTTGAGTCCTTCCCCCACAACTCCGTCATCTACCGCCCCGGCGACACGACGGACCGCGTGTACCTGCTCAAGAGCGGGCGCGTGCGCCTGATGCGGCTGGGCAAGAACAGCTCGCGCTCGGTGGTGAGCATCCTGCGCGCGGGGGACTTGTTCGGCGAGCTGTTCCGTCCGGAGGGCACGCCGGTCGAGGAGATGGCGATCGCGTCGGGCGAGGCCGAGGTGTGGAGCATCGAGGGACGTGACTTCCGCGCGCAGCTCGAGGCGCGGCCGGCCCTGGCGGTGGACGTGGTGCGCGCCTACGCCGAGCGCGTGCGCTCGCTGCGCAAGCGCGTGCTGGGACTGACCTTCAAGGAAGTGCCGGCCCGTCTGGCCGACACCCTGCTCACCCTGGCCGAGGCCCACGGCGAGCGCTGCCCGCACGGCGGCGAGACGGACCTGCGCGGCATCACCCAGCAGGACCTGGCGGACCTGGTGGGCGCCTCGCGCTCCTTCGTCTCCACGCTCATCAACGAGATGAAGCGCGATGGCGTGCTCGGCAACGTGGGCCGCATCCTCTGCATCCGCGACCAGAAGGCGCTGCGCAAGCTGGCCTCCAAGGAGAAGTAGTCCCGGCGCTTCCCCTCCGGGAAGCCCCAGGACCCCGGCCGCCCCCCGTCGCACACGGGGTGGGCGCCGGGGTTCTTCTTTTTCGCGCGCGCCGCGTGTCTCCGGGCTTGCTCCCTCCGTCCGGGAGACCCAGCATGCGCGGGCCCGTGACGACTCCCGCTCTCTCCGACTCCGCCCTCCCTGATCGCACGTACACCGAGCGCCGCACCGCCGCCGAGGCGGAGCTGCGGCGGCTGGACACGGTCAGTGCCCGCTACGCCAACCTGCGCGCCGTCGTCTTCACCGCCGGCGCCGCGGTGGCGGTGGCCGTCATGTTCGGCCGGCTGCCCCGGACGGGGTGGTGGGCCGTGGGGGTGGCCCTGCTCGGCTATGTCGTCCTGGCGGTGTTGCACCACCAGGTGTTCCTGCGCGAGGCGCGGCAGCGACAATTCGTTCAACTCAACGCCCGCGGTCTCGCCCGGCTGACGCGCGGCTGGCACGACTTCCCCGAGCGCGGGGAGCGCTTCCTGTCGGGCTCGCACCTGTACGCGGCGGACCTGGACGTCTTCGGCCAGGGCAGCGTCTTCCAGCTCATGAACGAGACGGCGACACGCGCGGGCGAGGAGCGGCTGGCGGCGTGGCTGTCCGCGCCGGCGACGGCGTCCGAGGTGCGCACCCGGCAGGAGGCGGCGCGCGAGCTCATCCCCCGGTTGGGCTTCCGTCAGGAGGTGTGCGTGGAGGCGCGCACCGTGGCCCGGGAGAAGGCGGACCCGGCGCTGTTCATCACCTGGGCGGAGAGCGGCCCCATGCTCACGGAGATTCAATGGGCCCGGCCCGTGGCGCTCCTGCTGCCCCCCATCACCCTGACGCTCTTCGTGCTGGGACAGCTCGAGCTGCTCCCCGGCTGGGCGTGGTGGCTCGGGCTGTTCGCCCAGCTGGGCGTGGTGATGCTGACCCGGGGGCGGCTGCAGGCCATGGAGGAGCGCATGAGCGCGGGCGAGCGGGGCTTCGTGCGCTATGCCCCCGTCTTCGAGCGCGTGGAACGCGAGCGCTTCGAGCACCCGGAGCTGCGCCGCATCCAGGGCGGCATGCAGCGCGAGGCGCGCGAGCCCGTGTCGGCGCACCTCAAGCGCTTCAGCTTCCTCTACTCCTTCGCGGAGCTCAAACGGCACCAGTTCCACCCGCTGGTGCACCTGTTCACCCTGTGGGACGTGCACGCCATGTTCGCCCTGGAGCGGTGGAAGCAGCGCCATGGCGCCCAGGTACGCGGCTGGTTCGAGGCCCTGGCGGAGCTGGAGGCGCTCTCGTGCCTCGCGGGGCTGGCGTATGATCGGCCGCGCTTCATCTGGCCCACGCTCGAGGAGACGGGTCCCCGGGTGAAGGCGGAGGGCATGGGCCACGCGCTGCTGGACGCCCCCGTGCTCAATGACGTGGAGCTGCCGGGGCCCGGGTGCGCGCTGCTGCTCACCGGCTCCAACATGTCGGGCAAGACGACGCTGCTGCGCGCCCTGGGGCTCAACACGGTGCTCGCCCTGGCCGGCGCCCCCGTCTGCGCGCGCGCCTTCTCCGTCTCGCCCGTCCAGGTGCTCACCAGCATGCGGGTGAAGGACTCCCTGGAGCGGGGCGTGTCCTACTTCTACGCCGAGGTGCAGCGCATCAAGGCCGTGCTGGACGCGGCGAGCGCCGCCCGGGGCCAGGCGCTCTTCCTCCTGGATGAAATCCTGCTCGGCACCAATACCCGCGAGCGGCAGATCGCCTCGCGCGAGGTGCTGCGCCTGCTGCTCGCCACCGGCGCCAGCGGCGGCGTCACCACGCACGACCTGTCCCTGGCCAGCCTCGCCGAGGAGTACGCCGGCCGGGTGGTCAACATGCACTTCCGCGATCACCTGGAGGACGGGAAGATGGTGTTCGACTACCAGCTGCGCCCCGGCGTCGTGGACACCACCAACGCCCTGCGCGTCCTGAAGATGGCCGGCGTTCCCGTGGAGGACGCACCCTCCGCCCCGCTCCGTTCCACTCCGGGTGAAAGCCTCTCCTGATCGCGGAACCACGCCTGCCTACATCGTCGCCCTCTCTCCATTCCTTTTAAACGAGGAAAGCGTGGACGGCACGATACCCGGTGGATTCAGGATCGGAAATGGTTGAAAGTAGGCGCCCATGTCGAGGAAGAACAATCGCCCTGTGGACGGCGAGTCCGGACAGGCGGCGGTGGAAGCGGCGCTTACGCTCCCGTTATCGATCTTCCTGATCCTGGCGACGATCCAATTCTTCCTGTTGCTCCAGGCGCGCACGATGACGGAGTACGCGGCGTTTCGCGCCGTGCGTACCGGCAGCGTGAAGCACGCCAACTGCGAGGCGATGACCCACGCGGCCATCGCGGCGCTGCTGCCCACCTTCGCCCGGACGGACTCGCCCGCGGCGCTGGGCGCGGCGTTTCGCAACCATCGGGACAACGAGTACACGGTCGGCCATGACTCGGGACACACCGGCGCCATCGTGTGGATCGTGCGCGAGCGGCCCGTGCTCGGGGAGATCCGCGCCAACGAGGAGGAGTCCTTCGATGATCCGGCGCGCTACACCAGCGTGGCGGACGTGACGCGCCTGGAGGCCCGGCTCATCTTCTGGTACCCGATGCGCATCCCCTTCGCCAACTGGGTGCTCGGCCGCATGTTCCTGGCCCACCTGGGGCTGCGCGACTACACCGCCGACAACCCGCTCATGTCCCCCCAACGGGCACAGTGGGGCAGTCAGACGGCCTTCCGGCTCAACGGCCTCATCGGGCAGGAGCTGCTCGATCGCGCCAGCCGCCATCAATACGTCTTCCCACTCCAAGCCAACTACGCCATGCGCATGATGACGCCCCCGCGTCGCAGGAACTTCGCCCGGCAGAACTGCAATCCGACCCCGGAGGGGTTGTGAAGACCCGGTCCCCCCACCCGAGGCGCCCCCGTGGACAGGCTCTCGTGTTGATGAGCCTGACGATGCTGCTGCTCACCCTCATGGTCTGCGTCACGCTCTCCTTCTCCCTGCGCGTGCGCGAGAAGATGGAGGCGCAGAGCATCGCGGACCTCGCCGCCTACAGCAGCGCGGTGGCCACCGCGCGCACCTTCAACAGCATCGCCCTGATGAACCGCGCGCAGACGGGCCAGCTCGTGGCCCTCACCGCGACGGAGAGCCTGGTGAGCTGGACCAGCATGGTGCGCGCCAGCCTCGTCGCCGCGCGCGCGAGCATCGCCGGCTGCGCTCCCCCGCCCGAGGTGATCGAGGCCCTGGAAGAAGAGAACGAGGAGATCCAGGAGAAGTGGGACGAGCTGGACGCGGCCGCGGGCGTGCAGGCGCTCAACATCCAGATGATGGCCTGGCACCTGTCGGGCCTCGAGGGCAAGCTGTACAAGCAGCTGCAGGAGTCCGTCGACGGAGGGCCGAAGTCCTTCGCCACCCAGCTGTCGAAGCTGGCCAGCGAGGGCACCCGCTTCGAGGGAGAACTCCAGGGGGGCGCCACGCAGGTGTCCCTGGACGAGCTGACCTGGGCCACCACGGGCTATGGCTGGTTCCGCGACATGGCCATGGCCAGCCGCGGCTACGAGTTCATCACCCGCCGGGCGGTTCCCCCGCCCACCGCCACCGCCGATGGCCCCATGGGGCAGTTGGAGATCACCGTCACGCCCGACGGAGAGGGCGGGGGCAGCACCTACTGGGGCGATACCCCTCCGGGGGACGCCAACGGCCACGGAGGAAGCACGGGCAGTCCCGGCACCACCGACTTCCTCATCGCCGAGGACCACGCCACCGTGACGGCCAGCTACGCCGGCTGCGCGGGCGTGCCCGTGCGGGCCCGGGCCATGGTGCGCGCCACCGACCAGAACGACACCAGTGACAACCACACCTGGGGCGCCGGAGCCGTGGTCGGCGAGGACCCCGGCATGGACAAGCAGTACCGGCACACGCTCCTGCCCTGTGACAGACCCGAGTACTGCCCGAACGTCTTCGTCGGCGGCATGGCCTTCAACACCGGCGACGTCAACGACAAGAACCTCTGGGCCCAGCCCAAGCTCTTCTCGCTCGTCCAGCGCGACTACAAGGTCCGCGACGCGGCGGGCGTGCCGCCCGATCCCTGGCTCTTGCGCTTCAACTTCCAGTTCTCCCCCGCGCGCACCAGCTCGTTCGACAACCGCGGCCTGACCCTGGCCAGCGGAACCGACATCAGCGTGCAGTACTCGCTCGCCACGGGGCTGGCCTACTACCACCGGCGCGGGCGCTGGAACGAACCCCCCAACCTGTGGAACCCCTTCTGGCGCGCCACCCTCGCCTCCGCGGATGTCGACGCGTCGGGCAACGCCGACGTCGAGCGCACGGTGGGGGGCCCCGCCGCCCAGGCCTACAACGCCCTCATCAAGGCCGGCTTCAAGGGAGCGCACTGATGAAGCGGACCGCGCGCAAGGCCCCCCGGGGCCAATCCATCGTGGAACTGGCCCTGGCCCTGCTGCTCTTCATCTCCGTGGTCATGCTCGGCATCCACTTCGCCGAGGTGGGCTATCTGCCCATCAAGGTGCATGAGGCGGCCGTCTCCCCGCTCTGGGACAGCACCGCCCTGCGCGTCCACCGGATGCACGGCACCAAGACCAACATGGGCGACTTCTCCACCTTCCCCGCCATCCCCACCTCGGTGGAGGCCAACGCCAACGGGCGCTACCACGACTTCGACGGGCGCAGCTCCACCCCGGGCAACGGCGACACCGCCGTCACCCAGGTCTTCACCCGCATCCAGGACATGCTCGTGCGCTGCGAGCGCCAGGACGAGGTGGAGTTCGACCTGGTGCGTGGCAGGCGCCCGGCCCTCATGGAGGCCGTCGACGGCGACTTCGCGCAGCCTCCGCCCGGCGCACAGACGGGCAACGACACGGACAGCGTGCTCACGGACGTCTACCAGAACATGGGCGGCATCTCGTGCCGCGCCGAGGCCCGGCTCGACACGCTGCCCTCGCTGCCCAGGCACTTCCTGGAACAGCAGAACGGCGGCTTCTTCGACACCCCGCTGGCCACGCGCTTCACCATGAAGGTGTGCGGCGTGGGCCGCGCCAAGGACGGCGAGTGCAAGGGCCGCTACGGCATCCTGCTCGGGGACTGGGCCTTCGCCGACCGCGAGGTCAGCGAGCACTGCCCCCTCCAGCCCGAGAACCCCGACCAGCCCTGCGGGGAGAACCGGGCCTTCTACTACGCGGCGATGAGCGTGTTCGATCGCAACCTGGGCTCCACCGGCAAGGCCGGCTCGGAGTTCGCCGAGGAGTTCGCGGGCTTCAGCCCCATCGACGAGGACGGCTTCTTCATGAGCTACCGCGGCGAGGAGGACGGGTACATCGAGAACAAGACGCCCGAGGGCGAGGCCCTGGACATGAAGGATCGGCCCTACAACACGGGCGGCGTCGAGCACGAACCCGACCCGGAGCGGCGTGACTCCAACACGTGCTACCTGGGCATCCCCGGATGCTGAGCGGTCTGCTGGGGGTGCTCGCCGCGGGGTGGCTGGCCGCGTCGCCCCCGCCCCCTTCGCCCCCCGCGCCCTTCCACTGGAGGGTGCCGGGGCTCGTGTCCACGCTGGATGTCCCCGGAGAGATGAGCGTGGGCAACATCCCCATCCGCCTCCAGGTCTACACCTCGCGCGAACCCGTCGAGACGCTGTTGCAGTCCTTCGCCAAAGCCTCCGACGCGGCGGGCTTCTACATCCCCCGCAAGACGCGGCGGCTGGCGCGCCAGCCCCACCTCACCGCGCTGGATACGCGCACGCTCACCGCCTACACCGTCATCCTCAACCCCTCGCCCGAGGGCCTCACCACCGTCGTGCTCGGCGAGGCGAAGATGGACCAGAAGACGGCGCCCTCCACCCCCTCGCTCGTGCCCACCTACCCCGGGGCGAAGCACGTCCTCCAAGGCAACTTCGAGGGCGCGCGCACCCTCTCCTTCTGGGCGGCGGCCCGGACCGAGCAGGTGGAGACCTGGTACCGCGAGCGGCTGCTCGCCGCCGGCTACAAGGAGGAAGAACCCCTCGTCTTCCGCCGGGGACAACAGGAGCTGAACCTGTCCCTGAAGGTCCAGAACATGGGCACCAACGCGCTCCTCTTCATCAAGACCGCCGGAGCCGAAGGCGCCTCGCTGAACGCCGCGCCCTGAGCCCCCGAGCCGCTCCCGCCGTCACCGGATCGTCGCCACGGCGCCCGACGTGCGCTCCAGGGGCGAGCGCGTCCCCCGGCGCGACACGGCCCCGTGCAGGACGATGAGCCGCCGCGTCACCCGCTCCAGTTGGATGCGCAGCAGCGACTCGTCCTCGGCTCCGGCCTCCGCGTGCTCCGCCGCGAGCGGCGCCTCCCTCAACCACCCCTCCAGATCCGGCAGCGGCGAGGGCGGGCGGCCCCGCACCACCGCGTCGGCGAGATCATCCAACACCCCGCTCACGGTGTCCGCGAAGCGCTCCAGGTGGGCCCGGCGTCCGTCGGGAAACGCCTCCCGCGGGGTCACCGACAGGGACACCACCGACGCCGCGAACCGCCGCAGGTAGGCGAGCAGGGTCATCAACGGCTCGAGCGGCTCGGTGCGCCGGCGTGGCTCGGAGAGCAGCCGCTGGAAGGAGGCCTCGGCGTTGAGCGTCGCCAGGCCCATCTTGCGCCGCGCCTCGGAGAAGCCCGCCTGGGGATCCCTCGACGGCTCGCGCCGGTTGGCGAACACCTGGAGGAAGTGCTCGCGGTTGGCCCGGAGCGCGGCGGCGATCTGCTCGGGAAGCAGCAGGTGCTCGGAGCGCTCCCACAACAACCAGGTGCCCGCCAGCGCCAGCGCGCCTCCGATGAGCGTGTTGAGGATGCGCACCCGGGCCAGCCCCCAATCACCCGTCCCCATCTCCGCCAGCAGCACGAAGGTGAGCGTGAGGAAGGCGGTATAGAGCCCGTAGTTGAGCGGGATGACGGCGATGCTGATCGCCACGGTGACGAACAGCAGCGGCAGGAGCGCCTGGGGGTGTTGTTGGATGCTGGAGGCAACCGCCGCGGCGAGGATGCCGCCCACCACCGTGCCGCCCACCCGCTGCAGCCCCCGGAGGAACGTCGCGCCCGTGTACGGCTGCATGATGGTGAGCACGGTGATCGTCACCCAGTAGCCGTGGCTCGGAATGAACGCGAGCGACACGCCGACGGCGACCGTGGTGGTCAACCCCACCCGGAGCGCGTGGCGCAGCACCATGGAGTCCAGCGAGAGGTTGTCGCGCACCGGACCGAGCACCCGCTGCGTCCAGGGAAGGGGCTCCGTCCGGGGCAGCGCGTTCGGATCCGTCAGGCGCGTCTCCGTCCGCGTCGCCGCGCCCATGAAGTCGCGCAGTTGGGCGAGCAGCCGCAGCGCGTACAGGTACTTCGCCCGCTCCTCGGTTCCCGCAGTGGGCCGGGGGCTCCCCGGGGGCTCAAGCCCCCACTCCAGCGGAGGCAGGGGATTGGCCCCACCTTCCGTCTCCACGCCCCGCGCGAGCGCCAGGAGCGACTCACGGAAGCCAGTGGCCGACCGCTCCACCCACCGCCACGCGGGCTCGGCCCGGCGCTCGCGCGGCAGGCTCTCCATCACGTCGCTCAGGGCGATGACCGTGCCGAACATCGTGTCGGCGATCTGCAACAGCACCAGGAGCTGCTCGCCGCGCTGACTCTCGCCGCGGCCCCGGCGCGTGGCGGCGAGCGTGCTTCCCGCCACCTCCAACGTCTCGCGAATCCGCCCATGGTGCCGTTGGATGAGCCCCTGCCAGAGCGGGCCGTCCTCCTCCGCGGTGAACACCCGGGTCACCTCGCCCACGTACTCCGCCAGATCCCGGAAGCACTGGGCGACGGCGAGCCGGGACGGCCGGTAGGGACGGATGGGCCAGAGCACGAGCGAGAGGAACATCGCCGACAGGCCGCCCATGGCCAGCAGTCCCCCGCGCTCCAGGGCCTCTCCCACTCCCGAGGATGGAAACGCCAGGGAGACGACGAAGGCGCTCGCCGCGGTGTTGCCCACGATGTTCGCCGCCGCGCCGTAGACCCCCGCGAACGAGCAGGCCGTCACCCACAGCAGCGCCATCCCGATGGACAGCACCGGGTGCTCCCCGGCCAGGGCGCCCAGGAAGGCCGCGAGCGCGCCGACGATCAAACCGGACGCCATGCTCGTGGCGCGGGCACGGTAGGAGCCCCCCTTGTCCGCGAAGGAGACGTTGAACCCGCCCAGGCTCGGCCACACCCCATCGGTCAGCCGCAGGGCCGTGGTGACCATCACGGGGAAGATGGTCGCGATCGCCGCCCGGATCCCGGCCATCACCGCCGGCTTCACCGGAGCGAACCGGACCGCCTCCCTCGCGTGCTCGACCAGACGCCGCATCATCGTGACCTCCTCCTTCAAAGGGCACACTACCCGAGGACTCCCCGGGCGCCAGGGCGCCTGAAGGACAGAGAGCGAAGCGCGCTCACGTCTGGCATGAGAAGATGGCGCGCACGACGTGGCCCTGGACTCCGGCCCCCTGCCCTCGAGTGAAACGATGTCGGGACTCGACGTACGGCTCATCGTGAGTTTCTGCCTGGTCATCGCCTTCGATCTGGCGATGCCGCTGCTCGTCGCGCTGTGGGCACGGCGCTGGCTGGGCTTCGCCTGGAAGACGGTCGGCGTGGGAGCGCTGGCCTTCGCCCTGTCACAACTGCTGACACGCGTGCCCGCGGTGCAGGTGATTCAGTACCTCCTGCGCGAGGAGCTGAAGAACTCCCAGACCTTGCTCTCCCTCTGGTTCGTCGTCCTGTCCCTGACCGCCGGGCTGTTCGAGGAGACGGCGCGGCTCATCGCCTTCAAATACCCGCTCAAGGACTTCCGGCGCTGGCGCGACGCGGTGGGGTTCGGCATCGGCCATGGCGGGCTGGAGGCGACCCTCCTGGTGGGAGGGATGGCCATCATCGGGCTCATCAACGTGGTGGTGCTCTCACGGATGGATCTCTCCACCCTTCCACTGCCCGCGGAGCAGCTCGAGCAGGTCCGTGCCGCGAAGGCCCAGGTGGCCGCGCTGCGCTGGTGGGAGCCCCTGCTGGGCGCCTACGAGCGGGTGTGGGCCCTGGCGTTTCACATCGCGATGAGCGTGCTGGTCCTCCAGCGCTTCCTCCGCGACCAACGCCGCTGGTACTGGCTGGCCCTGGGCCTCCATACCCTGTTCAACCTGAGCTCCGTCCTGGTGGCGCGAGCCGCGGGCAACGTGGCCGCCGAGGGCGTCGTCACGGTGTTTGGCCTGCTGTCGCTGTGGATCATCCTGCGGCTGCGCGAGAAGGGCGAAGGGGACGGGCCGGCAACCGGGCCCGTCCCCCCTTGAGGCGAGGCGTGTCGTCCTCTCCTCAGTCGGAGCGCCGCGCTCCTCGATGGGCCTGCGCCTCTCCATCCAGGGCACTGCGCAGGAGGAACTCCGCGACCCAGCGTTGTGCTCTCGCATCGTACGCGCCCCGCTCTCGCAGCCGCGCCCTCACGGCGAGCGCGAACGCGTAGCTGCCCGCCTCGAGGGAGTCCGGCAGGGGACGGACGAAGAGGGTGTCCTCGGGCGGTGGACAACGAGCCTCCACCTCGCGTGCCCGCTCCGGCTCCGAGGCCAGACACGCCTCGGGGACGAACCCCCGCGCCGCCTCGAGCAGGCGGCGGGAGCGCTCGGCCCGACGCGCCGAAGCGGCCACTCCCGCGCCCTCCCGAAGACGCTCGGGGAGCACCTCCCCGCACGCGGTGGACAACCCCGCCAGCAGTGCCTGCGCCCGCCGCTGGACGGAACCAAACCGCGCCGCCTCCCCGAGGACCCGCTCCATGTCCGCGTGACAGCGGGCGAGCACCTCGGGTGCAACGGGCCCCTCCCCTCGCGCCGCCTCCGCTGAGGCGCCGGGAGGAAGGGTGCCCACCAGCCACCCCCCCAACACCAGGGCGGACAGGCTCATAGCCAGTTCTCCGGAACGCGCTCGCGACGCAGGTCTCGCAAGCCCTCGGTCAACAGGGGCAGCAGTCGCCGCGCCTCCAGGGGCGGCGGTTGACGGCGGGACAGCTCGGCCTCGAAGGACTCGATGACGGACAACGCCTCGCCCCGGCCCAGCCGGGAGAAATCCGGGGCGCTCCAGCCCAGCGCCGCGAAGCCTCGCTGAAGGCTCGTCCGATGGGTCCGTTGGAACTGCTCGGCGACGTTGCCGTAGAAGAGGACCCGCAGCGTCTGATCCCTCGCCCGCTCCAGGCGCGCGCGCTCCGAGGCGGACACCTCGGGCCGTCCCAGCAAGGCCTGGAGGGTGTTGTAGTGCTCGCGCAACGGGCCGCGCTGGGCATCCCGAACCGCCTCCGCGCCCGAGAAGGAGCGCTCGAAAACACGCTGGCCCGAGGCGTAGCGCGTCCGCAGCTCGTCGAGGTTCGCGCTCACGGTGGCGGTCTGATAGCCGTCACGACGCGACCACACCGCGAGGTTCTCGCCCTTGCGCAGACCCCGGGCCGCATCCGCCTGGAGCGCGTTCACCTCGCCCCGCGTGGCCTTCTCCCAACGAGCCAGGTGGGCCGTGGAGCCGGAAGCGGCCCCGGGAGCGCTGCCGTGATAGGCCCACACCGTGCGCACCTGGGGGAAGATGGCGCGCCACGCCTCCACCGAGGTCTGCCCTCCGTTGTAACAGGCCGCGACACACAAGTCCTCGATACCGGCCGCCGCGCGAGGCAGGGCCGCCGCGAGCTGGGCGATGTTGTCGCGCGACAGCACGCCATTCTTGAAGCCCCGCTCCTCGCCCCACAGGCTCGAACCCCCGCTGTGTCCCGAGAGCACGAGACGCGAGGGAATGACTCCGCCCTTCTCCGCCCGGGCCCACACCTGAGCCAGTTGCGCGAGCTCGTCCCGGGCGTCCTCCCCCGCGCCCGCGAGGGCCGCCGCCACCCGCTGGGACTGGGCCCAGGACAGTTCCAGGGTGGCCACGAAGGACTGGATGCCCGCCTCCCCCTTCAGATCGTGGACCCGCTCGCCCCCCCGCGCGCTCGAGGTCACGACCTGATCGTTCCGGACGGTGTCCTGGAGGGTGGTCACCCGCGCCCTGGGATTGGCGCGGTGAATGGCTTCGGCTTCGGTCCCGGTATGTGGATTCATCCCGAGCACGAGCACATCATCGTTACGGCTCGAACCAACGCGGTTCATGTTCGCTGCTCCTCCGGCCGCGCGGGTTCTCCAGAATCCTTCACGAGTCAGGACGCGCGGCGAACCGCCCCAGGGCAAATCGCGGGCCAGTCGGACGCGAAGCGCGCCCCGAGACATCCGTCAGCACGCGCGCCCACGCTCCACGTCCCATGCGGCGCCCACCATCCCCCGCCGGAGACGGTGACATCCTCCCCCCCGGCACGAGACCCTTCATCTGAAAGGTCCCCCCATGCGCACCGCCTCGTGGATCCTGCTGCTCGTCTGCGGGCTGGGTTGCACCTCGGCCCGACCTCCGCCCCGTCCCCTTCCCACCTCCTCGACGGGCACTCCGCTCACGGGACTCGTGCGGGGAGCCGACGGAACACCGCTGAAGGACGCGAGGGTCGCACTCATCCCCTTCGTGCCCTCATGGAATCTCCGGACGGCTCACAATCGTTGTCATGGATTGGTGCTGGAATGACAGCCGCACAAGAATCCCTCAACCTCAACATCTACGCGCCTGCTCTCGTGGGCGACGACAAGCGACCGCTCACCATTGTCCATGGAATGGAGTGTGCGCTTCCCGGATTGCGGCTGGCGTGGACGCGTTCTGAAAAGGGAGGTTTCATTGCACTGACTCACCGCGACGAGTGAATTGCAGCAGACAGGACAGACGGTGGATTTCCATTCCTTTGCAACGATGATGAAAGTCGGCCCGTGACGCTTACCGGGTGGGAAAACCCTAGTGGCCTTGCCGTAGGAAGCCCGCCGCGCTTTGACGTCAATGCGACGCTGCCACTGGACGCAGTCGGCATCGCGGCGGCAGTGGATGTGCTGGATGCTATAGGAGAGGGTGCTCGCGCGGTCTGGGGGCATGCATCGCCGTGGGGCTATAATGAGATCGTGTCGCAACAGTTTCGTGATCCGGAAGACGAGCCACATGCGACACCCCACGGATTGCCCCGGCTCCTGCGCCCACGGTACAACCGCGCGCCAGAGATTCCGCATTTCCTCGGGTGGCTGAACTACTGGTCGGCCGCTGCCGCAAGCGCCATCGGGTTCCCGGACCCGGCGCGCGATGCGGACCTGCTCTCGCGGGCGCGGCGCACGGCGACCGGCGGTTGGGTCGTCCGGCTCACCGATATGCCGCTCGACCTGGACAACCCCGCCCACCTGGACGCGCTCAAACGAGCCTACGAGCGCTTCCCGGAGATCGGCGGGCGATCCACCCCTTGAGGCCGGCACGGCCCGCCATGGCCGTGCTTGAGTAAGATGACTGGGCTGTCCAGATTGTCCCCTCCCTTTCCATCTTTGGCCATCCCCGTGCCGGGCGGCCGTCGGAGGGCGAGTTCCTTATATTCGGGGCTTGCCGCGTCGGCTCCGACGGGTTCCTGGGGACGATGACCGGCAATCCACAGGCGGGGCGCGCGAGGACTGGATGCTCCGGACCCGCCTTGTTAAGTTGGCCTCACCATGCGCACTTTCCCACTTCTCAGGTGTGGCCTGCTTCTCGTCCTGATGGCTTCCTCGGCACTGGCCAGGGACATGGAAGAAAAGCTCACGATTCGGACCCTCAAGGTGCCGGCCCATCCAGACCAAGAGGCGCCGTCCATCTACGTTTCCGGACAGGTGGTGACGACTCTCCGCCTCGAGAACGAGGTCAACCCAGCGAAGACGAAGTTCTTGGCATGGGAGGGGCGTTTCGAGACTCCACTCGTAGGCGGCAAGAAGGTGGTTCTAGAGCCGCTGCGTGACCTCGACGACGGCGAGGCGCTGCCCCTGATCGTGACACTCGTTGACGGAACGGAATTCACGTTCCTTGTGAAGCCCAAGAGCCGGGAGGACTGGGGATGGATCGACTATCAGGTCAACGTGTTCAAGGACCACGACAGCTACAACGCGGTCCTCTCGTCCCTCTATGATTCCCTCAACCGCGAACGCGATCTGCGCGAGGAGAACGAGCGGTTCAAGAAGGAAGAGAACTCCGTCGATCATGCCTACGCGATCCTCCTCGCGAACGGACAGGTGAAGAAGACACCGTTTCGCCGCGTGAGATTCTGGCGCTCGAAAAACGAGGATATGGACACGAGGGTCGAGGTCTTCGAGGGCCCCGGGAAGGCGGCGGTCGTGATTCACCTGAAGAACACCTACTACGGCGAGCCCTGGAGGCTCGACGGCGCATACCTGACCCGCGACCTCACCAGCTACACGGCACGGCCCTTTGCGCTTCGTATGGACCGGAACGAAATCGCACCCGGTCAGTCGGGGAAGATCGCGGTCGTTGTGGACAAAAGCGCCTTCCAGACAGACCACGGGCAACTCGCCGATCTGGCCCTCCAGCTCTTCCGTGGGGACGGTCTACTACAGGTGGCCGTTGCGATGGATCACACGCTGATTCGGCAGTAGAAGTGCTGTTCATGCCCACGACCAAGGCCCTGCTGCTCAGATCCATCGTCCTGCTCGCTACGGCTTCCGGCTGCACCACACCCGGCGGCGTGGTGCTGCGCCCGGACGGCACTCCAGGTCCACAGGAATGCCCCGAGGAAGCCAAACGGATGATGCGAGCACTGAAGCTGCGCGTCGGGGATGCCGCCTGGGTGGACCTCGACGCAAACCAGCTCGACGCGAGGCAGGTCACGCTCTACGACGGGCCGATCGAGAGCGTCCTGAAGGAAGATTTTGGCACGCTCGAATCGACGACTCGCTTGTACGGACAGGTCTGGACGAGCGGCGCCCAAGTCGTGATCCGGTACTACGAGGCCCACCCGCCAGACAGCGAGAAGTTCCCCATCTGCGCGGTGGCTCGGCTCAGTCGAGACCAAATGCGGAAGCGGCCCGAGTCGAAGCCCGGAATGGCCATCCTCGACGGCTCCACCGCAGCGGCCTACGTCGTCGATGCCTTCCGCTAGTGGAGTGTCCACGAAATCGCTGGACATAGTCAGGGACGCCTGAGCGATCCACTCGCGCATCTTGGGGAGGGCCGAAGACCACTCCCTCCGTGACTTCGTCCACGAAGCTCCTACTCACCGAAGCCGAGGCCAGGCGGTGGTGGCGTCGCTTCCTCGACTGACCACAGTCAAGCCGGGGCTCTGCTCCGCGCGCCACCACCAGAACTCAATACAACTCAGCGAATGACGGCACGGAAACGAGCAGCCGAGTAATCAACAGCGGTACTCGAACAGCCGTTGGTCGTTCCAGCCCAACCCGTTTGTTGAACAGTGACGGCATGATTTCCGGCTTCCAACTGAAGCGTCCGGCGAATGGTCCACGGGCACCACCAGCCTGCGGTTTTGCCCCCCACTCCACATCCCACAACCACATCTCCCCAGGAAGGTTCTCCATAGGAGATGTTATCCACGAGAAATCGAAAGCCGCAGTGGGAGAAATTGCCCTGGTTTCCAGGAAGCCCAGTAACAGAACCGTTGGCATCGAGATCAACCGTTGACCTCTTCGGGAGGACGAAGTTGACGGTCGTGCCAGGGACCGAGGTCCACTGCAGTCCGGTCACATTGACATCGCCGGTCTGCTGAGCCGTGTAGATGGCGGTAATAATCCCTGATTGGCCCGGAGACCCAGCGGGCCCTTGGGAACCCGTGTCACCCTTGAGGCCCTGCGGACCCGCGGCGCCCGTGGCCCCGGTGAGACCCCGGTCACCCCTGAGCCCCTGCGGACCCGCGACGCCCGTGTCTCCTTTGAGGCCCTGAGGGCCCGTGGCGCCCGTAGCCCCGGTGAGGCCCTGTTCGCCCTTGGGCCCTTGCGGACCCGCGACGCCCGTGTCTCCCTTGGGCCCCTGTGCTCCCTGGGGGCCGATCGGTCCTCGGGGGCCTGACGCTCCCAGGGTCACCGCGAGCACATCGTTCTGGACCGGCAGAGTCCCCGTGGACACGGTCAGGACATAGGAGCCCACGGCGCCCAGGAACGTCGTCGGCAGGGAGACCGCGAGTTCGGTGTCCTTCGAGGATAGGACGCGAGCCGGAACTCCGGCCAGTTTGACGACCGGGCCGGCCCCGTTGGTGAAGTTCTCCCCATTGATGTAGAGCGTCGTGCCCGCGTAATCCACATCCACCCCCAGAATGACCAACTGGGACACACTTTGGGCCTGCGCTGGGCTCGATGAAAGCAGACCGGCCAGCAGGCAAGTCAGGACAAGGGCAGGGACCGACCGCGAAGCGGGGGAATAAAAAGACATCAGGTGGATTCGTCCTTGGAGATTGCGCCAGGAGGGGCGCTCGCGGAACGACTGTATTTCGCGAGAGTCTCGACTGTCTTGGACGACCGGGCCGAGGAGCGCCAGAGCGGTAGGTTACCGCCTCAGCGCGCCACCACTGGAATCCCATACAGATTCGTCTTCGCGTCTCCGCGCGGCCGTGCCGCCTCGTCCGCGGGCCGCAGGCGGACGATCCGCGCGTCCATCAGCCGCCGCAGGGCCCGGTACGCCGCCAACTCGCCCATGGCCGTGTTGCGCAACACCTCGCGCACGCTCCGGCTGCCACGCAGCTTCGAATACAAATACAAATCATCCGCCGTGAGCCCGGGCGGGGCAGGGGCTCGAAGACGAGCCGCCCGTCGAGCGCCAGCACCTAGTCCGCCAGCGACACCCGCAGCCGCGCCTCGGCCTCCCGGTACAGCGCATGCGCCTCGGGGAGCGGCGCCCGCTCCAGGGCCTGGGCCGCCAGCCTCGTACCGTCCGGCCTGCGTATAGGCAGGATAGAGGCCGTGTTGAGGGGGGGAGGGCTGGTGCAGAGGGGCCGAGGGCCGTTGACGGGAGCCCCCGGGCTGATCGCCAGACCGGTGCGCAGAGCGTGCAGCCACCTGGAGGCACACGCCGGCCCAAGCGGCCCCTCCTGCTGGAAGGAGGTAGCAGGGGAGTGGGCTTGTGGGGCAGCGCGACGGCATGGGGCTCAACACCACGCCCGCTGCGGTGGCCCCAGCGCCGGGGCCAGCTGAGCAGGCCACGTGGGCAGTGCCAGGTGATGCAGAATGGCGCGCACTGCGTTGGGGGCCGTCAGGACGGCACCAAGACACTGTCACGGGTCCGCCACCTTTATCTGAGCGTGTGACCGTCACACTGCCGATCCATCCCCTCAAGGGAGTGGCACTGCCGGTCGCTCGGTTCATCCGCAGCCAGGATGGCCGACGCTACGTGGACGTAGAGCACCCACCCGGGCGGTACATGCGGCTGCCGCTCGAGTGGACGGACCGTGCCCCTCCCCTCGTCCCGCCGAGCATTGGCGGGCGCGCAGCCCGCCTCTGCGTCCCCGCCCTACTTGAGCTTGCCAGCGCGGTCGAGGTGGCGCTGGGCCTTCACCAGGGAGCCCAGTATCGGTGTCAAAGAATTTGAGCGACGCGATCTGGCACAACCTGCGGCGGGAAGGAGAAAGGTGGAAAGGGCGCTGAGAAATCCCCGCGCCCCCAGCAAGCCGCTGCCTCTCGGAACGCCGCGACGAAGGTCTGGTACTGATCACTCAACTCCCGCAGCGCCTGTCGCGTGGAGGCATGCCCCAGAGGCCGCGGGCTGCGCTTGAGGCGCTCTGGGCGGGTATGCGGGTGCTCGGCCCTCACGGCTCTCGCCCCGAGCACGGGCTCGTCTCGTGCGCGAGCCTCGGCTTCTACTTCCTCCACCAGTGCCCGCACCGCACACTGCCTCTCCTCCTCCCCCAGTCCTTTCCAGCACGGCAGGGGCGCCAGTTCCAACTCCACCAGCTCGGCCCATTGCTCGGCGAAGCGCCCCTCCCCCACTGCCAACTCCTCGCTTCCCCGTTTGCCTCAGCGCTTCGTCCAGTTGAACCACCGGAACAGCCGCCGCGCGGACCCCAGCAACTGCGGCAGACACGTCAGGCCCGGCCACTCGGCGCTCCTCTCCACCAGCCCCTCCTTCACCCCGTGGGCCAGCACGTAGCGCAGCCGGCCCACCAGCGCCGTGTCGTCCAGCACCGGCTCCGCCGAGTACCGCCTCTCCCAGAAGCCGCCACTCCAGTCCACCAGCCTGCCCACCTTCTTGGACAGGTTGGAGCGCAGGTACTGCATGAAGGAGGCGAGCGCGGCTCCCCGCGCCCACACCAGCAGGTGGAAGTGGTTGGAAACAAAGGTGAAGGCGTGCAGCCGGACGGTGTCCGCGCTCTGCTGGACGGCTCGCGCCAGCACGCCTCCCACCACCTCGTTCACCTCCGCGCTGGGACGCAGCAACAACCTTCCTTGGAAGCACCTGGACGTGACGAAATAGAGCCCCTCCTACTGGAACATCCTCAACGGCCAGCCCACCCCTGCCCCCGCGTGCACTCCGCCGGGCCAGATGCACCCCGTGGGCCAACTCCAAGTCCTCCGTTCTCGCTCGAGTCCCTCGTTTCGAGTCCTTTGACACCGTCTCTGGCGAGTTTGGCCAGTCCGAGCTGCCCCCGACGCAGGGGTGTCAATTCCCGTTGGAGTAGAGAGCGCTCACCTCGGCGGCGGTGAGCGCGCGGTGGTACATTCTCACCGCGTCCACTCGACCCGGCAAATGCCAGGTGTTCGCGTTGGAATAGGTCCCGAGGGTGAAGGCCTTGGTGTTGGACAGGCTGCTGGTATTGCCGGGCGCGTAGGTGGCCGAGGTTTGGAGCTCACCGTTGAGATAGAGGTAGATCTTGTCGTTGCGCTTGAACACCGCGGCGGCATGATACCATTGGCCTGGCGCGAGCACGGTGAGGCCAATCACATGCTGATTGGTGCCGCTCGCGCCCTGCAGACTCGCCGTGAGCCGGTTGGCCGAGTCCACCTCCAGACCATAGCCGGCGGAGCCGGAGCCGCCCTTGTTGATGATGGAGGACCAGGCGGACGGCAAGGCATTGAGGTACACCCAGCCACTGAGCGAGAAGTCTCCGGTGGTGACATCGACGGGGGTGGACGTGTTCAGGACCACCTTCCCGGTGCTCCCGAGGTTTACCGCGTAGCCGAGGCGGCCGGCCACCCACGAGGAGTCGCCCTGGAGTGTGCCGGTATTGGCATTGCCGCTGGAGTCGCTGATGGAACTGCCACGGCCTTCGTCGAACTTCCACCCGAGCGTGGGCCCGGAGGCACTGGCGGCATGAAACTCATAGGCGCCAATATCAATCGCGGTTTCCTGCGGGCGGGCAACCCCGTCGAAGTCCGCCGGGGGAGCATAGGTGGCGGAACCGGCGTTGCGCGCGAGCGAGCCGCTCTGGAGGTGGTAGTCTCCCCCGCCGCCAGCGATGTAGCCCATGAACAGCGGCTCGGCGGAGATGTTGTTTCCCTTCGTCTGGCTATCGATCGACTCCTGCTTGAGCAACCGCCAGTTGGTGCCGCTGTCACGAACCAGGTTGTTCGTATACGTGTTGTGAGTGCCGAGGATCGATCCGCTCCCCTCGACGATGCCGTAGTTCGAGTTCTTGTAGACGATGTTGTTCGAGACGTTGAAGTAATCGCCGGAGGTGGACGTCGAGCCGGAGCCGCCAGCGCCCAGGGCGATCCCGCCGGAGCCGCAGTCGGTGACGACATTGTTCGCGATGTCATTATTGCCAGCGTCGTGCCAGCTCGACATGCCCCAGGACACAACCTTGTAGACGATGTTGTTCTTGATCTTCCCGCCGGCAATGAGATAGATGCCTTGATAGTAGTTGCAGGGGGCCTTCGCGAATGGCCCGATGTGATGGATGAGGTTGTCCGTGATGTCGATGTTGTCGACGACGTCTCCCGGTATGTACCAGTTGTCGCCTTCGATGCCCGCGCCTCCGGCGTTGGAGCATTCCGGGTATTCATCGGCGATGTGGTGCACGTGGTTGCGCGTGATCAAGCTGTGATTGCCACTGGAGTAGATGCCGAAACGCCAGGTGTTTTCGGCCGTGCCATCGATCTCGAAGCCGTCGATCGTCACATACTCACCGGTATTCTTCCACCCATGGTCCTTTTTCTGGCTTATGGGATTGGGATCGACGTTGATCCTGGCCCCCCATCGGGTGGTGGAAACATAGGTGATGCGCGCCGTGGCTTTGCCGTTGATGCTCGTTGTGAACCCGCCGTCATAGTCGCCGGGCGCGACCTTCACCGTGTCGCCGGCGACCACCGCCGCGTTCGCACGACTGATCTGACGCCAGGGGAAGGACTCCGTGCCAGGGTTCGAATCCGAGCCATTGGGGGAGACGTAGTATTCGGCGGCATGGGCCGCCGGGGTAGCGGTGGCCATGAGGCCGAGGACGACAAGGTTCGAGGACAGGTGCAACGCGCTCCAGGAGAAGCGCTCGCGGAGCGAGCGCGCACGCGGACAGACGGTCGTTGGGGTCGGGTACATATTCATATGGGGTTGGGGGGGAAGACATCCCAGACAACCGCCTTGTACCCCGGAAAACACCAGGAATACAAGCCTTACCAGAAAATCAAGATAAAGCGGCCCGCCCGTTGGAGTCGACAGCCATCGCCCCTTCTTCGGCTACGTCAGGGCCGAGGCGAGGCGCGTAACAGCAAGGCCGCGCGTTTGATGGCCGAGCGGATGCGGACATAGGTGCCGCACCGGCACACGTTGTCGCTCATGGCCGCGTCGATGTCCGCGTCCGTGGGCTGAGGGTGACTCTGGAGCAGCGCCACCGCGGCCATGATCTGCCCCGGCTGACAGAAGCCACACTGGGCGACGTCCTCATCGATCCACGCCTGCTGCACGGGGTGCGGCGCCTCGCCGCCGCCGAGCCCTTCGATGGTGGTCACCCGCTGGCCGTGGACGCCGCCCACGGGCTGGATGCAGGGGCGGAAGGCGTGCCCGTTCAGGTGGCTGGTGCAGGCCCCACACACGCCCACGCCGCAGCCGTACTTGGGCCCGGTGACACCGAACACGTCGCGCAGCACCCACAAGAGGGGCATGTCCTCCGGGGCTTCCAGGGACACCGTCTGGCCATTGAGGAGGAAGTGGTGCAGGGCCATGGGCTCAGGCTCCGGAATCGAGAATGGGAAAGCGGGTGGGCATGACGCCCGTGGCCCGAGCGAGGGCGTTGGACAGGGCGGCGGCGGCGGTGGGGTAGCCCAGCTCGCCCACTCCGCCCACGCGGTCATCCGAGCGCACGAGGTGGACGCGGATGTCCGCGGGCGTGTCCCTCATGCGCAGCCACTTGTAGTCGGCATAGCTGCCCTCGCGCACCGCGCCCGCGTCCAGGTGCAGCCCCGCGCTCAGCGTCGTGGAGAAGGCGTCCACGGTGGCGCCCTGCAATTGGGCCTCGACGCTCCGGGGATTGATGGGCAGGCCGACATCGGCGGCCACGGTGACGCGCGTCACGCGGGGCGTGGGCCCACGGGTGTCCACCTCGACGAGGTGGGCCACGGCGCTGTTCCACTCCTCGTGCACGGCCACGCCCTGCGCCACCCCGGGGGGCAGCGCACGGCCCCACTGGCCCTCGCGCGCCACCGTGTCCAGCACCGCCAGGAGCCGGCTCGAGGTGAGCCGCGAGCGCCGCCACTGCACGGCGTCCACACCGAGCTCGCGCGCCACCTCGTCCAGGAAGACCTCGTTGGCCACCACGACCTGGCTGCTGTAGACGGAGCGGAACGAGGCCGTGGGGATGGGCAGCGAGACCTGGAGCAGCTGCTGGCTCACCAGGCCCAGGCGGTAGGACACCTGCTGGGTGAGCAGGAAGAAGGCCTCGCTGGCGAGCTCGGGAGACAGTTCGCTGCCCAGGGACGTGGCCAGGTCCCCGAAGCCATGCGAGAAATCCAGGGTGGGGATGACGGCCTGGTGGTTGTAGCCGAGCACGCCGCCGCCGGGGCCCACCCAGGCGAGGAGCCGGTGATGGCTGGCGGGGCGGTAGCGGCCCTGGCGCATGTCGTCGTTGCGCGTCCACATCAGCCGCACCGTCCGGCCGAGCGCCCGCGACACGAGCGCGGCCTCGATAGCGGGCTCGGAGAAGAACCGCCGGCCGAAGGCGCCGCCCGCGCGCTGGGGGTGGACCTGGACGCGCCCGGGCGTCAGGGCCCAGCCGAGCGCCGTGGCGACCTCGCGCTGGGTGAACTGGGGATCCTGCGCGCCGAGCCATACCTCGGCGCTGTCGCCCACGACGCGGGCGACGCAGTCCTGGGTCTCCAGGGGCGCGTGCGCGAGGTAGGGGAAGTCGAAGCGGGCTTCGAGCGTGCGCGTGGTGAACAGGGGCGGCAGGGGCCGGGGACCGAGTCGGGCCTCGAGCGTGGCCCGGATGTTCGCGTCGGACAGGCCCGCGGCGGGACCCGGTTGCCAGGAGATGTTCAGGGCGTCGCGCGCCGCCAGGGCCTGGGCGAAGTTGCCCGCGGCGACCGCCACGCCATGGGGGAGCGGCACCACGCCCACGACGCCGGGCAGGGCGAGCGCGGCCGAGGCGTCAAAGGACCGCACCGTCCCCCGGAGTGTGGGAGGCCGGGCCACCACGGTACAGACGGCCTCGGGGTGGGGCAGGTCGAGCGTGAAGCGCGCGGCGCCGGTGACGAGCGCGCGCGCATCGGCCCGCCCCGTGGGCTGGCCGACGAGGGTATACGCGCTCGGAGACTTGGGCCGGGGCGAGACCTCGGGGATGAGTATCCGGGCGGCCTCGTGGGCGAGCGTCCCATAGCCCGCCCGGCGCCCATCGGGAGCGAGCACCTCGCCCTGGGCGGTGGTGAGACTCGAGGCGGGCAGGTGCCAGCGGTGGGCGGCGGCGGTGATGAGCCGGGCGCGGGCGCACGCGGCGGCGGCGCGCGCGGGGTCGGCGAGGTAGCGCATCGTGGTGGACAGGCCCGTGAGCTGCACGAGCCAACGGGGGTCCGCGTCCGCCGAGCGCACGTCCACGCTGGAGAGGTTCGCGTCGAGCTCCTCGGCCACGAGCATGGCCATGCCGGTGGAGATGCCCTGGCCGGTCTCGGTGCGGGGCATCGTGAGCGCGATGCGGCCATCCGGATGCAGGGCGAGGAAGAGATCGAAGGTGGCGGCGGCGGTCTGGGCCGCGGCGGCCTCGGGCCCCAGCCGCGCCGCGATCACCAGCGTGGGCGCGGCCACCATCCAGGTGAGCAGTCGTCGCCGGTCGATGTGGACCTCGACAAAGGTCGTGTCTGGCTTCGGAGTGTCGGCCATCCGAGAAGCGTGGCACGTCCCATGACCGAGGAACAATGACCCCAACGGACGTCATCCAGGCGAAGTGCCGCCTGGCTCACGCATGGTGGCCTTGAGGACCATGAGCTCGCCCTTGCCCACGGGGACCAGGACTTGCGTCGCGCCCGGCTCCTGGCGGATCCGCTCCACCAGCGGCTCCATCTCCGCCGCGTGACTGACGGCGTTGTCCACCACGAGCAGACCGTTGGGCCGCAGTCCGCGCCACAGGTCGGGCCACCACGTGGCGTAGGGCTTGCGGTCCGCGTCGAGGAAGATGAAGTCCCAGCTCCCGGCGGCTCCGCGGGCCAGATGGACGCCCGCGTCCCCGGTGAGCGGCTCCACCACGTGCTCGAGGCCCGCCCGGCGCAGGTTGTGGATCGCGAGCTGCGTCTTCCGGGCATCCACGTCGAGCGTCGTGACCCGGCCACCCACCGCGGCGGCCGCCGACGCGAGCCACACCGTGGAGTAGCCGTTGGAGGTCCCGATCTCCAGGATGTTCCGGGCGGACATCGAGCGCACGAGGACCGAGAGGAACACGCCCGTCTCCGGCGTGATGTTGAGCATCCTCGACGCGCGCTCCGTGGTGGTCGCGTCGTTGCGCTCTCCGAAGGTTTCGAGCTCTTCCAGCAGCTCGCGCAGGCCTGAAGGGTACGAGATGGACATGGGGGAGACATAGCGCGGGCCCCATGCGCGATGCTTCGGCGCTCATCGAAATGACGCCCTGGCGATAGTTTCCCCATGTCGACCGATCCGAATCCCGCCTTTCCCGCCGCGCGCCTGAAGCAGGAAGGACGCGATCGCCACTTCCGCATCGCCAGTGGCCGCGTGGCCGAGACAGACACCGGACAAACCCTGTTCACGGCTTCTCCCTTGGGAAGAGAGCAGGAGGACGCGGGAAACATCCCGGTCTGGCTAGGGGTTGAGCCGTTCCTCGAATGTCAGAACAGAACTCCCGGCCACCTGCCTCCCTGGCGCGATCCACGCTCATTCACATGGGCGTGCGCATCGGCGTCATCATCTTCCTGACCACGCTGGTCAGCTACGTGCACATGTTCCACACGCTGCGTGAGGACGCACGTCATCAGTTGGAACGGCACGTGGTGGAGCGCAGTCAACGAGAGCAGGCCATCTTCGTCCTGGCGGAAGACAACCATGCCCTCCTCAAGAGGGCGCTGACGGAGCGCATCCGGGCCTGGAGCCAGCAAGACCCCAACCCCCGCTTCGACAGCCTGTTCACCCAGCAGCCGGACGGCTCGCTCCGCTCCCACGCGGAGGGCTTCGACGCGACGAAGATGGTGGGTGTCTTCATCCCCCCAGGCGTGAAGCTCGACACGGAGCTGCGCCGCCGCATCCTGGCCGCCCACGACGTCCTCATGCAGTACGGGCCCGCCTTCTCGACACGTTTCAACAGCACCTACGTCACCCTGGTGGAGGGGCCGCTCCTCACCTACTGGCCCTCGGTTCCCAACTGGGCCCACGACATGCCGGCGGACGATCCGACGCTCGAGTACGAGTACTACACCATCAGCACGCCCGAGAAGAACCCGAGCCGCGGCACGGTCTGGAGCGGCATCTTCCAGTACCCCGTCACCCAACAGTGGATGGTCACGGTCACCACCCCGCTGGACATGGAGGGCCGCCATGTCGCCTCGCTCGCCCATGACGTCCTGCTGGATGAGTTGATGGATCGCTCCATCGAGGATCACCTGGACAGCGCCTACAACCTGCTCGTACGCGATGACGGCCAGCTCATCGCCCATCCCTCGCTGGACCTCGAGGGGGCCAACGTCGGCTACAACATCCTGGGCAACACGCCGAGGCCGGGGGAGGCGCCCCCGAAGCTGGGCTCCGAGCAGCAGCGGACCCATCTGCGGCAGCTCTTCGAGAAGGTGCGCGGCCGCTCACCCGGCGAAAGCCTCCTGGAGCTCCCGGAGCATGACGAGTACCTGGCCGTGGCCCGGCTCGAGGGGCCGGAGTGGAACTTCGTCACGGTGCTCCCCTCGCACGTGGTGTCCGCGGCGGCCTTGCGCTCGGCGCGCTATGTCCTGCTGTTCGGTCTGATGTCGCTGCTGCTGGAGTTGGTCATCATGTACTGGGTGCTCCAGCGGCAGATTGCCCGGCCCCTGCTGGCGCTCACCCAGGCGGCCGATCACGTGGCGTCCGGTGACTTCCACGTGGAGCTGAACGCCTCACGGCGTGACGAGCTGGGGCAGTTGGCGAATGCCTTCCGGACCATGTCCGACAAGGTGCAGCAGCGGGAGGAGCAGCTGCGACGGGCCAACGATGGGCTGGAGCAGCGGGTGGAGGAGCGGACCCGGGAGCTGAAGACGGTCCACGGGCAACTGGTGCAGACGGCCCGGCAGGCGGGCATGGCGGAGATCGCCACCAACGTGCTGCACAACGTGGGCAATGTCCTCAACAGCGTCTACACCTCCTCGCAGCTCGCGCTGGACAGCGTGCGCGAGCTGCGGCTGGAGCACGTGGGCAAGATGGCCGCCCTGCTCGAGAAGCACCAGGAGGAGCTCAACACCTTCATCCGGCTGGATGAGCGCGGACGCAACGTGCTGCCCTTCCTGCACAAGCTGGGCGGCAACCTGCTGGACGAGCGTCAGAAGATCATCGGTCTGCTCGAGGATGTGTGCCGGTACACGGAGCACATCGGAGACATCGTCAAGGTGCAGCAGAACCACGCCCGGACGCCCCGGCTCCACGAGCCCGTCTCCCTCGCGACCCTGGTGGACGACGCGATGCGCATCAACACGGCCGCGCTCAGCCGGCACCAGGTGAAGGAAGTGCGGCAGCTGACCTATCTGCCACCGGTGATGACAGACAAGCACAAGGTGCTGATGATCCTGGTCAACCTCATCAGCAACGCGAAGTACGCCATGGACGATATCCCCGCGGAGCAGCGCCTGCTGACCGTGAAGCTGGACGTCCCCGTCACCGACCGCGTGACCATCGAGGTTCGCGACAATGGCATGGGCATCGCCCAGGAAATGATGACGCGCATCTTCCAATACGGCTTCACCACCCGCGAGGAGGGGCACGGTTTCGGCTTGCACTCCTGCGCGGTGGCGGCGCAGGAGCTGGGCGGCACCCTGAAGGCCCACAGCGACGGGCCCGGGCGTGGCGCCACGTTCACGCTGGAGCTTCCCTACCAACCCATCGAGGAGACACCCAACCCATGACGGACCCCCAGAAACGTATCCTGGTCATCGACGACTCATCCGCCATCCACAAGGATGTCGTACGCATCCTGTGCCCGGAGCACAAGTCGGACAGCGGTGAGCTGGATCTGCTGGAAGACGCCCTCTTCGGCATGCCTTCCTCCAGCAAACGCACCGCCGCGGCGGAGTTCGAGGTGGACTCGGCCTTCCAAGGACAGGAAGGACTGGCCAAGGTGAAGGAGGCCCAGAGTTCTGGCCACCCCTATGAGCTGGTCTTCCTGGACTACCGCATGCCGCCGGGTTGGAACGGTGTGGAGACGCTGCGGCACCTGCGCCAGGTGGCGCCCTCGCTGCGGGTGGTGCTCTGCTCGGCCTACTGCGACTACACCTGGGAGGACATCCGCCGCGAGTTCGGCGAGTCGGATCTGCTGCTGGAGCTGAGGAAGCCCTTCAACAGCCAGAAATTGCGCCAGCTGGCGCTCGAACTCACCGGCGCGCAGCACGCGTAGCGCCCAATTGGCATGCACCGTCCAATTGTGGTCGGCCTTGTTGATGCGCATGTCGCTCTCGACGATCGCGGGGCCGCTCATCCAGTTGCAGGTAATGGCCAGTGACAACGCCTGGCCCGCCCCCTCGCCGGAAAAGCCTCATCCGGGACGCAGAGGAGTGTCCTCCAGGGCCACTTGAGACCCCCCGCCCTCCGCCCCATCTTTCGGCGGCGCGGAATTCCCCGCGCGGAGTCAGGAGGAGGACGGCATGGCGGCGATGGACCTGAACAGGATGCTCGAGCGGCTCAATGACCTCATCGCGCTGGATATCGACGCGGTGGGGGCCTACCAGGCGGCAATCAACCGCATCGACGTGGAGTCCCTGCGGATGAACCTGCGAGAGTTCCAGCAGGACCATGAGCGGCACATCCGGGACCTGTCGCAGGTGGTGAAGACGCTGGGCGGCACGCCGAGGCAGAAGCCGGACGCGAAGGGCTTCATCCTCAAGGGCTTCACGGCGGTGACGTCGATGATGGGTACCGAGGCGGCGCTGCAGGCGATGCGGGGCAACGAGAACCTCACCAACCGCACCTACCGCAACGCACTGAACGAGGAGTGGAGCCCCGAGGCCCGCGCCATCATCGAGCGCAACTACGCGGACGAGCAGCGGCACCTGGCCTTCATCGAGGACATGCTGCGCACCCGCCCCTGGGAGCAGACTCCGGTGCAGCCGTAGGCCTGCTCGGAGCCCGAGGGCCGGAGCAGCCGGAGGAGCAGCCCTGGCCGCCAGACGACCCGGCCCCGGGGGAGTGGAGCAAGGCGGGACGGGTGCCCGCTCCACCCCGTGTTTCCTCTCTGTGGACCGGCGGGAGGCCCCCGCCCCACGGGGAGGGAGACATGCAAGAGAGCGAACATCCCGCGCGCTGGTGGCATGCGCTGGAGGACGGGCGCATCCAGTGCGACCTGTGTCCGCGCGACTGCAAGCTGCACGAGGGCCAGCGGGGCATGTGCTTCGTGCGCCAGCGCACGGGCGACAGGATGGTGCTGACGACGCACGGGCGCTCGTCGGGGTTCTGCGTGGACCCCATCGAGAAGAAGCCGCTGGCACACTTCCATCCGGGCAGCAGCGTGCTGTCCTTCGGGACGGCGGGGTGCAACCTGGCGTGCCGCTTCTGCCAGAACTGGGACATCTCCAAGTCGCGCAATACCGGCTCACGGCGGAGGGCCGATGCCCGGACCGCGGAGCGAGGGTGCCGGGCCACTTCGACGCCAGGCCAGGAGGTTTCGGTCGCCGCCGCCGCCCGGTAGCGGTGGGCAACCCCTAATCCGCCATGCACTCCTGACGGGTTGCTTCGAGGACGTGCCCCTGGCCAGGAGGAGGTCCTTGACGTTATAGGGGCGGACGCGGCATCCCCGAGAAGGTACTCCTCGCTTGAACACACGCCCCGGCTCTCCCCCCGGCGCCCGGCACGCCTCCCTTGCATGGGAAGCGGGGCCGGGCGTCGTCGACGACTTCCCTTCTCCTCACGCGGTCCACCGCCCCCTCTCGGTGCTCCCCGAGTTGCTGAGGCTCGGCCTGGGCGAGGTGCCACACGAGGTGGCGCGCGCCCGCCCCGGCCCGTCCCACGAGCGCTTCAGCTACCCCGGCGTCCCGATCGTGGAACTGCGGCGGGCCCGCCAGTGGACACCGGAGCGCGGCGGCCTGTGCGGGGTCCAGGCCAATGCCCACACCGTCACCACCTATCAGGCCCTCGACCTCCACATGGCGCGCTACCTCGGCGCTCCCCAGCTGTCGACCTGGGTGACCTTCGCCAAGTACGCCGCCCGCGAGGCGGGCTCGTGGATCCGCCTCCTCGAGACGATGCTGAGCCTCGGCCACCTGGGGCTCGGCGCGGGGACGTACGCGCGGCGGTTGCGCCTGAGCCGCTCGCTGCTCACGCTCGCGCACCAGGACGGCCTGCTGCCCGCGCTCACCAGCGTCGTGCTGGGGCTGCTGGAGGGCGACCGCACGAGAACGTCGCCGCTGGCCGAGACCCACCGGCTGGCGAGCCTGCTGTCCGAGCGGCGACAGATGGCCTGGGCGATGCGCCACGGGCTGGTGGAGGGCAACACCGAGATGTACCACCGGGTGGGCTTCGCCTTCGACGTCTTCCTGCGAGCCGAGTCCGCGGGGAGTGACGGACGGGTGGCGCTCCAGGAAGTCATCACCTCCGGAGCGCTGGAGGATCCCCAGGGCTACCTCCAGGCGGGCTTCACGCTCTACCGCGAGGCGCACCTGCTGGGCCTGCTGGCGCGCGCGCCGCGACTCCCACGTGACCGCCAGTGGGTGCTCGAGTCCTGCCGCCGGCACCTCGTCCACGAGGGCAACCTGCTCATCGCCTTGCAGGAGCAGGCGCTGGTGCTGCAGCGGCCCAGCATCTTCGCCCACCCGGTGCTCCACGCACTGCTGGGCAGCGTGCGGCCCGGCCACCTGCGGATGACGACCACCGCGCTGCCGGGCGGCAGGGGCCACGAGGGCTTCCCCCTGCTGCCCGAGGGCGGCAACTGGGCGGACTTCGAGGCGCGCATGGGAGTCCGGGACGTCACCCACGCGCCGGACCGGCCCGCCTCCGCCTACCCCATCATCTTCCCCGGGACGCCTCCTTCCGAGGCGCGCTACTACGTGGTGGACACGAACCGGCGGGGCACCATCGTGGACCTGCTCATGCGCTACCTGGCCGGGCCCGCGGGCGAACAGCTCCAGCGTGGGTGCCCTCGGGACATCCATCCCCTGTGAGCCGGCTCGCCCCCGCCGCTCACGTCACCCGGGTAAGCACCGCCCGGTAGAGCGCGGTTCCCGGCTCCGGCTGGCTCATGTGTGGCTCCTGGGGAGGGTTCGCGCTCCGTTGGGACTCCTCACTTCCGGGCCTTGAACACGGGGCACCCGAAGCGGCGCACCGTCCTGGGTAACAGCTCGCCGCGCCCCCTCTGGACGGGACGCGGATGAGCCCGCTGGGCATCGAAGCAATGCGCGGAGACGTCAGTCGGAGCTCGCCGGGAGCGTGACGGTGCCGGGAGTCTCGATGGCGGCGAGCGCGGCGCGCAGCAGGTAGCGTACCGGGTCGTCACCGCGCAGGCGGGCCGTCTCAATGAGCGAGTAGAAGAGGGCTGCTACCTCGGTGCCGCGCAGCGACTTGGAGCCGTAGTGATTCTCGCGGCCCCTGTCGCGCGGTTGCCACTCCACCAAGTTGTTGTCCAGCGGCACCCAGGGGTTGGAGAGAAAGACGGCCTCGCTGTCGGGGCGTGCTGGCATACTCCCCAACGGGCCCGACTTGAGCCTGTCCCCTCGCTTGATGAACGGACATGACGATGTGCTTGCGCACTTGGAGCGCGCTTCTGTTGCTGCTCACCGCCTGCGCTAGCGCGCCCACCCCGCGGTCGATGCCGCGGCCCCACGCCTTCGCGTCGACTCCCACTTCGGGTCCGCGCATCCGGCTCGTTTCCGCGCCGATGGAGCCGACACCGGAACGGTCGTGGATTGGAAAGGCGGACCTGGACAAGGCCAGGGCACTGCTGTCTCGGGCACGCAAAGACATCGAGCCGCATCAGTGGGAACAGTTGGACCGCAAGCTCACCGCAGCGGAACGAGCCTTCGAGCACTTCTCCCGCGTCGCGAGGACGAGCGGGCAAGCCGCCGAGGTGGCGAGGGGAGCCGAGGGCCTCGCCCAGGCCGGACGCGCCGGGACGTTGGCTGAAGCACTCCCCGAGTGGGCCCGTTGCTTGCGGTCCTCGTCCTGCTCTACCCCTCCAGCACCACCGGGCCGGAGATCGACCGTCGCCCGCCCTGGGTCGACGCTCAACGGGAGTTCGAGGCACGGCTGCAGGACGTCTCGGAATCCTCGCGGCAACTCATGGTGGAACTTGAGGCCCAGCCTCGTCCGGCGAAAGCAGCGGCCCGAGCGCCCTCGCCGCAGAAGCAGCCCGCGTCCGTCCTCGTGGAGGAAGACGACCCGAGATGCAAGCCCGTTCCGGTGAAGCACTTGGGCGGGAATGACCCGCACAACAAATGCGCCGACCTGATGCCGAACAACAGCTTCTCCGGTTGGGATGTGTTCGTGAATGGGAAGAACTTCGACGCGCTGCAACTGGCCACGCTCACGCTGTGGGACGTCAAAACGGATGACTTCGACAAGCACTCGTCTCGGTCCCAGGACTTTCTTGCTAGAGTGAAGTTGCCGGAATTACAACGCGAGGACAGGCTCGCCAGACAGTGTGGGTATAACTTCATCGTTGGCGTCAAAAGCGCCGCGCACAAAGCCGTGTTGTTCAAACTAGACCGTACCCTCAAAGTTGTCGTCATGGATTGGTGCTGAGATGGCAGCCACGCAAAAATCCTTACACCTTACCGTCTACGCACCTGCGCTTGTGGGCGACGATGGGCGCCCTCTTGCCATCGTCCATGGAATGGAGCGCGCGGTTCCCGGCTTGCGGCTGGGGTGGACGACTTCTGAAAGGGACGACCTCATTGCATTGCCTCACCGTGATGAGTGGGTCGCGACAGACAGGACAGACAACGGGTTTCCGTTCCTCTGCAATGACGACGAGAATCGCGTCGTGACGCTTACCGGATGGGAGAACGCGAGAGGCCTTGCCGCGGACATGACGCCACACTTTGAAGTCCACGCCAGGCTGCCACACGACGAAGCAGGTATTGCGGCGGCAGCGGATGCGCTGGAAGCCGTAGCGGAGGGCGCTCACGCGATCTGGGGACACATGGATCCGGATGGGGTGGCCGAGACAGTGGCGCAGCAGTTTCGCCACCCGGGGGATGCTCCGCATGTCCCGCCTGAAGGGCTGCCCTCGCTCAAACTCCCATGGGACATCCCCGCGCCTGAGATTCCGCACTTCCTCGGGTGGCTGAACTACTGGTCGGCTGCGGCCGCAAACGCCATCGGCTTCCCGGACCCGGCCCGCGATGCGGAGATGCTCGCGCGCTCACGGCGTACCGCGACGGGCGGGTGGGTTGTCCGGCTCACCGAGGCGCCGCTCGACCTGGACAACCCCGCCCACCTGGACGCACTCAGGCGGGCCTACGAGCGATTCCCGGAAATCGGCGGGCGCTCCACCCCTTGAGGCGCGGCAGTGTGTCCCCGATGGGATTCGAACCCGTGGGCAGGGCGATAGAAAACCCCAAACAGGACGCGCTGTTACCCGCTATCGCCTTGATTCCCCTTGGGTTCGTCATCCCCCATCCCGTTTCGTCCCGTTCAATTACCCGCTGGAGGGGGATGCTTCGCTCGCGTTCGACGTCGCTGCGGGGCGACAGGAACTTCATAAGATTGCCCGCGAGGCGTTGGTTGGTGGTGTCATCACCAAGGATGAAATGGAGGCGGTTTATACTCAGCGAATGGCGAAGAAGGGCGCACCCGGACGAGATATCTACGACAAGCTGATCTCGGCACCGGCCCAAGGCCGGTGCCCACTGTGCGCCCAGCGCCTCGTTACGACGCTCGATCATCATCTACCGAAGGCACACTATCCGGCATTGGCTGTCGCGCCGCTCAACCTCGTGCCGTCCTGCGCGGACTGCAATAAGGCAAAGCTGGATATCGCCCCGCGTGCGGCTACAGACGTGCCGCTCCATCCCTACTTTGATGACATTGACCAAGAGCGCTGGCTTTACGCGGAAGTAATTAAGACGCGCCCTGCGGCACTGCGATTCTACGTCGATGCTCCTAATACCTGGGATGTCGTTCTCCAGCGGCGCGTCCGCACCCATTTCAAGACGCTGGGGCTAGCTAGACTATACGCGACCGAGGCCGCCGAGGAACTGTTCAACATTCATCATTACTTGGGCGACATTCATGCTGCCACTGGGACCGATGCCGTCCGGTCGCATCTGCAGGAGCGCGCCGCGAGCTGTCGCCACAGTCGCCGAAACGGGTGGCGGACGGCGGCGTATGATGCGTGGGCAGCGAGCGATTGGTTTTGTGGCGGCGGCTTCATGTAGTACTGCGGGAGAGCCACGTAACCGGCTCTCCCGCACTTCATGTGCTTGAGGCGCGTGAACCGGCCTGCTCCAGATGAGGTTTGCGAGTGGGCAAGCAGGGGGTAACAGCAGACAGAGAGGGTGACGCGTACAACCCGCGGTGAGCGAGTTGTACCCGGTCGCCCCTCGCGCCCCCTCAGGTGGCTGACCCCCTCCAGGGTGAGCTCCGGCCCGAGGCGCGGCGCGAAGCGCATCCGCCAGGACGCGAAGAGGCGGCCCTCCTGCTTGGCCAGCTCCTCCACGGAGATCTCCACCCGGCGGGCACGGGCCAGGAAGCGCCGGTTGAGCTCGGCGTAGGCGGCCAGGCCGGAGACATGCTGGAGCGGATCCTGGAACTGGATGTGCTCGTCGTAGAGGGAGAGGAAGGCGGGCAGCGCCGGCTCGCGCTCCCGGAAGAGCGTCTCGAGCGCACGGCGCCAACGCTCACCCAGCGTTCCCGGCTCCGGCTCGCTCATGTGTGGCTCCTGGGGAGGGTTCGCGATCCGTTGGTGCTCATCACTTCCGGGCCTTGAACACGGGGCACCCGAAGCGGCGCACCGTCCTGGCGCCCAGGGCGAGAGCCACGACACGCGAGATCTGCTCGATCGCCGAGTTCGTCTCCAGGCGGTCGTACTCCGTCGCGAACGTCAAGATGAGGTGGAGCGTTCCGAGCGAGGAGTCCTCGAAGAGGGTCATGCTCTTGAAGCCGGGGTAGTCGGAGAGGCCCTCCAGGGCGCGTTCCCGGGCGATGGCATCCACGCGTGTGAACTCCCGGGGATCGGCTCCCTCGAAGACGATGACCTCCGCGGCCTTCATGGCTTCCTCTCGGGCGCCGCACCCTCCTCGCGCCCGGGGCGCGCTTCATACATGGCTTGCCCGCCGCTGACCAGGGACCCCCTCCCCCCCCGCGATGCTCGGCTTCCCAATCATCTCCGCGGGCGCGCGCACGGCGGCCGAGCCGCCCGGGGCCCTCCCGCCGGACGTCAGAACACGTTCGCGTCGAGAAAGGCGCCCAGTTCCTTGGCCATCGCCGCATGGACCTCGGCCGTGGGGTGCCAGTCCTCGCCGTAGGGGTCGGTCAGGACGGGGGTATAGGCGAAGTAGTAGACATTCGAGTCTCCCTCCTCCTGGAGGACATCCACCATGTCGGAGACGTACTTCTGGATGAGCGTCCAGTGCTTGCGGCCCTTGGGATAGTTGTCGTTCATCAGCGGGCCGAGGGTGCAGACGATCTTCGCATCGGGGTAGTACCCACGCAGCTGCTGGACGAAGGCCTTGTAGGCGTCCTGGAAGGGCTGGGCGGGCGGGGCGCTCGGCGTGTTGCTCTCATCGCGCACGTTGAAGTCATTGTTGCCCAGGTTGATGACGATGACCTCGGGCTCGAAGAGCTCGGTGTCCCAGAGCGGCTTGTCCTGGCCGGGGAAGATGCGCCGGTAGAGGTTGGGAAAGGCCTTGTCTCCCGTCGCGCCATTCAGGTTGCGGTAGACGCCCATGCCCGAGATGCAGGTGGTGATCACATCGGCGTTGTACTTGCGGCCCAGCAGTGAGCCATAGGCCTTGGAGATGTCTTCGTTCTTCGAGTGGTAGCCGGTGTTCGGCTCGGTGTAGGTGGGGGCGTAGATGCGCACCTCGTTGCCATAGCCGCAGGTGATGGAGTCGCCGATGAACTCCATGCGCCGCAAGGGCCAGGGGGGTGGATCCAACAGGCTGCCCTGGAGGCTGAGCCCCAGGAAGCGGATGTTGCCGGCATAGGACTCGGTCCGCTTGACGATCTCGATGACGTGTTCGCCAGCAGGCAGGGCCCGTGCGCCCCGGAGCATCCCGCCCTCGGGCCGCAGTTCGACCTTGGCGGCCTGCTCGCCATCCACGAGGATGTTGACGAAGTTGGTGTGCTCGTCGCCGCCCTTGCCCTTGTCCTCGAAAGACACGTCCACGCCGGTGCAATCACAGCGAAAGCGGATGGTGGTCCCCGGGTGCGCATAGATCGGCGCCTCCGGATTGGTGCGATCCACGCGTCCGACGTACTGCAACCGGTTGTCATTCGCGGGGAAGTCGTACCAGGGATCGAAAGGCTCACATCCAGCCATGCCGAGTACGAGCGTCAACCCCAAACAGCGCGCGAGATTCATCCATTCCTCCTGCGCGGGACTATGGCGCGGAGCCGCACGGGGCGTCACGCGATATTGACGAGACGTGGAATCCCCATGGGACCCGTCTTCCATTGATTGCTCGGCTGTCCGCACGAGAGGAGTTGCATGTCCACTGAAGGCTTCCAGACCATCTGGAATCCAGCTCCGAGCGGCGTATGCGGTAACATGGGGCGCATGACGCCTCCCTCCGTGCCGTTCGATCTCAACCCCGTCAGTCCCCAGAACCTCGCGGACCCGATTCCGTTCTACCGGGAGCTCCAGCGCCAGGCGCCCGTGTACTGGGCGGAACCCATCAATACCTGGCTCGTGTCCCGCCACGAGGACGTGGTGGCCAGCTTCCGCGACCCGCGCCTGAGCGCCAACCGGACGGCGTTCTTCGAGCACCAGGTGCAGAGCCTCGGCCCGGCCAGCATCCAGGACTTCATGAAGATCATCCGCAATCAGGTGTTCATGAAGGATGGCGCCGAGCACATCCGGCTGCGCCGCAACATGAACCCGGGCTTCACGGCCCAGTCGCTCGACAAATGGCGGCCCGCCATCCGCCACACGATGGAGCAGCTGCTCGAGCGCGTCCAGGCGCGTGGCCAGATGGATCTGGTGAAGGAGATCTCCTACGAGCTGCCCCCGCTCGTCATCGCCGAGCTGCTCGGCATCCCGGTGGAGGATCGCGAGCGTTTCCGGGCCTGGTCCAAGCCCATCGCCGACTTCTCGAGCCCCGCGCCGGACGCGGACATGGGCGTGCTCGGCAAAGAGGTCAACCGGGCGATGATGGCGTTCAGTGGCTATCTGACGCGGATCGTCGAGGAGCGCCGGAGCGCGCCCGGGCCGGACGTCATCAGCCAGATGGTGAGCGCCGAGGAGGAGGGCAAGCTGACGACGGAGGAGGTGGTCTCCAACGCGCTGCTGCTGCTGTTCGCCGGGCACACCACCACCACGGACCAGTTCAGCAACTGCGTCCATGCGCTGCTGACCTCCCCCGATCAGTTGAAGGCGCTGCGGGACAACGCCGGCCTGCTCGGCTCCACCATCGAGGAGAGCATCCGCTTCAACCCGGCGGTGCCCTTCATCGGCCGCGTCGCCGTGGAGGACTTCGAGCTGCGCGGGCAGACGATCCGCAAGGGCTCGCACGTGATGTTCGCCCTGGGCGCCGCCAACCGCGACCCCGAGGTGTTCTCCGAGCCGGATCGGTTCGACATCACCCGGGACATGACGCAGACGCGGCACGTGGGCTTCGGGTTCGGTCCGCACCAGTGCATCGGGTCCGGCCTGGCCCGCCGCGAGCTGGAGATCGCCCTCGAGCTGCTGCTCCAACGGCTGCCCGGCCTGCGCCTGGACGAGGAGCACACGCCCATCAAGCACCACAGCCTGGCCTTCCGCGGGTTCTCCTCGCTGCACGTCCGGTGGTAGGCAGGCGGCAACACCCACCAGAGCGGAGTCAACCCATGAAGTCGGTGAAGGGAAGGGTCGCGGCCATCACGGGCGCGGGTTCGGGAATCGGCCGCGCGACGGCCGAGCTGCTCGCGCGCAACGGCTGCCATGTGGCCATCTCCGACGTGAACGAGCAGGGGCTCGAGCAGACGGCGGAGAAGTGCCGGGTCCACGGCGCGCGGGTGCACACGGCGCGGGTGGACGTCGCGAATCGCGAGGCGGTGCACGCCTGGGCCGACGAGGTGGCGCGGGAGCTGGGCGCGGTCCACCTCGTCATCAACAACGCCGGGGTCGCCCTGGGCGCCACCATCGAGGACACCCGGTACGAGGACTTCGAGTGGCTCATGAACATCAACTTCTGGGGCGTGGTGCACGGCACCAAGGCCTTCCTGCCGCACCTCAAGGCGGCGGGAGAGGGCCACATCGTCAACGTCTCGAGCGTCTTCGGGCTCATCGCCGTGCCGACCCAGGCGGCCTACAACGCCGCGAAGTTCGCCGTGAAGGGCTTCACCGAGGCGCTGCGCCAGGAACTGGAAGTCGAGGGACTCCCCATCGGCGTCACGTGCGTGCACCCGGGCGGCATCAAGACGAACATCGCCCGGAGCGCCCGGAGCATCCCCCGGATGGGCTGGGTGGGGCCGGACTCCTCCGCGGACTTCGAGAAGCTCTTCTCCACCACGCCCGAGCGCGCCGCGTCCGACATCCTCTCCGCCATCCTCAAGAACCGGCGGCGCCAGCTCATCGGCTCGGACGCCGTGGTCATCGACCTGCTGCAGCGCCTGCTGCCCACGCTCTACCAGCGCCTGCTGGTGGCGGGCGCGCGGCGGCGGTGGAGGAAGATGATGCTGTCCGCAGGACCTCCCTCCTGACGAGCAGCGGACACAAGAGGCAAGGGCATTGACAGGGCGTCCACGCCCGAGCAGAAGCGAGAGCATCCACCAGTCACCAGGGGGGCTCACGATGCGTCATACGCTTGCGATGCTGTGCTGTCTGCTGTCCACGGGTTGTCTGACAACGACGCCGGCGGCCTACAGCAAGGTACCGAAGGAGCGCGCCACGGAGTGCGCCACGAACTGCGAAGAGCTGGGCATGAAGTTGACCGGGGTGGTCGTCATCAGGAACTCCGCCGGATGCGTGTGCGAGCCGAAGGACTCGGACACGAAGGTCTCGACGGGCGCGGTGTCGGCCGCGGTGGGAGGCGCGCTCGTCACCGAGGAGGAGGAGGCAGCATCGACGGCCCAGTGGAACGCGCAACAGAGTACCGCCACGAGCCCGCGCCGCTGAGCCAGGCGGCGCCTCCACGTCACCGACACCTCACGCCCTCGAGCACTCGCGGGCGTGTTCAGGGACGGGAGACCCTGACAGGGCCCCACCCTGGGTGAACGCGCCAGCGACGGAGGGTGCTCGGGAAGTGGATGCGGCCGGGCGGTAGAATCCACGCTCACGGAGTTCCGCATCCAACCTACCGCGGCTCCAAGCATGGAAAGGGAGGGGCTCGGATGACGACCCTGGCGCCAAGAAGGGATCCCCCGGAGGTGCGTGACTTTCGCTTCGACCTCTCGGACGTGCCGAAGTACTGGCACGGCGGACGGCGGGCGGTCACGCTCTTCTTCGACAACCTGTCGGTGTTCTTCCCCGCGGGCGAGCGCTTCTTCATGGCGAGTGTGAAGGCGTACCGCCACCGGGTGGAGGATGAACGGCTCCAACGAGAGGTGGATGCCTTCTGCGAGCAGGAGGGCCACCACAGCCGGGAGCACGTCCGGTACAACAAGATGCTCGCCCGCCACGGTTACCCCGTGGCGGCCATGGAGCAACGGGTGGAACGGCACCTGCGGTACGTCTCCACGCACGTCCCTCGCGGCAGACAGCTCGCGGCCACCTGTGCGTTGGAGCACTTCACGGCGCTGCTGGCGAGCCTCGTCTTGAAGGATCCGCGGATGATGGAGGGGGCCCACCCGAAGATGGCCGAGCTGTGGCGCTGGCATGCCGCCGAGGAGAACGAGCACAAGGCCGTGGCGTTCGACGTCTACACCGCCATCGGAGGCACCTGGCGGGCGCGGTGTTTCGTCATGCTGCTGACGACGCTGTCGTTCTGGGGCCGCGTCTTCGGGCACCAGGTCCGGCTGATGCACGCGGAGGGCATCCTCTTCTCCGTGCGCGAGTGGTTCGATCTCGCGCGATTCCTGTTCATCCGACCCGGAGGGATGCTCGGGCTGCTGGGTCCGTACCTGAGCTACTACCGGCCCGGCTTCCATCCATGGGAGCACGACACTTCCGCGCTGCTTGCTCAGTGGAAGACAGCGTATGGCGCCGAGCCGCCCCGCTCGGCATGACGGGGTAGCATGGAGGTGCGCGCCGACAAGGAGCCCTCCATGACCGTCCGTTTCAACCACACGATCATCGCCGCGAAGGACAAGGTGCGCTCCGCGCGATTCCTCGCCGAGCTCCTCGGGCTGCCCGAGCCGCAACCCTTCGGGCCCTTCCAGGCGGTCAAGCTGGATGACGGGGTGTCGCTCGACTACATCGAATCCGGCGTCGACATCCCCGGCCAGCACTATGCATTCCTCGTCTCGGACGACGTGTTCGACGCGCTGATCTCCAAGATCCGCGAGCGCGGAATCCAGCACTGGGCCGACCCGCACGGCCAGCACCCCGGGGAGATCAACACCCACGACGGGGGCCGAGGGGTCTACTTCCAGGATCCCTCGGGTCACTTCATGGAGGCCATCACCGTCCCCTACGGCGGTTGGTGACGGGCTCCTCGCCCCCCGCACGAGCGGGGACGGGCTGGTCTACAATGAGCGCAGCGCCACCTCGCGTGGGGCCTGTTTCCAGATTTTGGGGTAAATCTCAACGACTCACCAAGAAGATTGAGTTGTTGAAAAGACTAGCCCCTCACGCTGCTATTCACGCGATCCTAGATAGAGGAAATAGAACCAACTCTGAATGCGATCAACTCTCAGCTTGGTTCAAACAGCGTAGACTCAATCGGCACAAGATCTGCGCCGCCTGTCTGGGTCTCCGCAGCGAGCAACGCCTTGAGAATGGCATCATGCGTGGCCTGCATCGTCAGCTCGAAGAGCGAGGGGGAGAAGCAGGCGCATCCGCCAGGAGACAGATGCATCAGACACAAAGAGGGCTCGGGATCAGCGGACAACCCACCCAGCGATGACCGAAGGAAATCCTGTCACCGTGTGGGTGGCTTCGCCTCGCGGAGGGCCCGCTCCAAAGGAGCCCAGGAAACGAGTTTCGGCTCGCGCCGCCCGCCCTCGACACTCTTGAGCAGCAGGCCCTGCGGTGTCACCCGATCCGCCCGGTACTCATCGGGCTCGAACGTGGGCGAGGCATCCAGGGCCAGATGCCACACCGCGCCGGTGTCCAGCTCGATGGCCACCAGGGAGAAGCCCGGGTCCATGAACACGGGCTCTTCCAGCCACGCTCGGCCCTGGTGCACGCCCAACACACGCAATCCAGGCCCCGCGGTGAAGAGCCATTGGGAGCGGCCGCGCTTCGGCTGCTCGAGCACGACGTACGTGCGCTGCACGGTCCACTTGCCTCCCGTGGAAAAGACGTGGAGCCGCGCGCTTCCCCAGGTCCGGACCTCCTTCGGGCGGACACAACAGTCACCCCGGTGCAGCGAGTAGACACGGCCGGAGACCACGAATCCCCTCGGGCCCTCGTCGAGGGCGTACGGCTCCTCGAGGGTGTCCGACTCGGACCACGACCGTGTCTGTGATACGGGGGGCCCCGGCAGCCAATTGGGGGGCGGCTGCGTCACGGCCCTCGCGGTGATGGAGGTGGCCGTATCCTCCGAGGGCGGAGGGAGTTGTTCCAACCGCCCAACACTGGCGGACTGGTGCTCGGGACGCCGAGCGTCGAGCGGGTCACCCCCCAACCAGGAGCGGAGTGTCACGCGCTCCGTGTCCGTGGGCGGCTGCTCTGGGCGATGGAGGATTCGCGCCGAGCACTCCGGCGAACCCGCGCCACATAACAGGGAGAGCGCCATGTGCCGGCACGTTCCAGGAATGACGAGCCACTCCCTGCTCGCCACGAGCCCGGTCGTGCCCCAGGACTCACTCGCCTCCTGGACGCGGACGGCCCGCTCCCCGCCCACCTCCACGAACTTCGCCGTCTGCCTTTCGGCTTCACCGAGACGGAAGGGCAGCGAGCAGGAGGCCACGGATTGAAGCGGTTCGGGTAGAGCCATCGTCCCGGCGTCAGGGTTCGCCGCCATCACCGCCAATCCGAGTCGTCGTAGCAGGCCGAGCATCCGCTGTACCTATCACCCTTGGAGAACACGCCTCAACGCGCGGGCGGCAGCCGTCCGTACTTGCGCAGGGCCTGGGTGAGCCGGTCATGTGGCAGCGCGAAGACTCGGACGCCATCGGCGCCCGTCTGGGTCTCCGCAGCGAGCAAGGCATTGAGGATGGCCTCCTGGGTGGCCTGCACCGTCGCCTCGAAGAGCGGGTTGAGGTGCTCGTTGTCCAGGAAGCCCACCTGCGCCACCCGGCTCCCGGCGGGCGGCTTCGTCGGCTGGGTGGAGAAGGCCAGGAAGATGTCACCCGAGGAGTCCTCGCCCAGGCCCCCCATCTTCCCGATGGCGAGCGGCACGCGACGGGCGATGCGGCCCAACTGGTGCGGCAGCAACGGGGCGTCCGTGGCCACCACCACGATGATGGAGCCCAGGCCCTCGGACACGGAGCGGGGGGCGACTTCCGCTCGCTGGGCGCAGGGCTTCAAGTCCTTGGTGAACGCGGAGGAAGGCGCCTCGTTCCCCGTGTGGCAGGGCAAGAGATCCTTGATCTCCTGGCCCACCGGAACCCCCTCCACCGAGAAGAGGGAGCGGCTGCCGTAGTTGCACTGCACCAGCACGCCGAGCGTGTAGCCCCCGAGCGACGCGGGCAGCCGGCGCGAGGCCGTTCCAATCCCTCCCTTGAAGCCGTGGCAGATCATCCCCGTGCCGCCGCCCACGTTCCCCTCGGCCACCGGTCCCCCACGCGCCCCGTCGATGGCACGCACGGCATGCTCCGCCTTCACGTGGAACCCATCGATGTCGTTGAGGAGGCCGTCATAGGTCTCCGCCACCACCGGCAGGGCCAGCTCCCACGCCGCGCCATGCTGGACGCCCCACGACACCACCGCGTCGCGCACCACCCCCACGCTGTTGGTGTTGGTCAGCATGACGGGGCCGGTGAGCAGGCCCGACTCGTTCACCCAATGCGTGCCCGTCATCTCGCCATTGCCATTGAGGGCGTAGGTGGCGGCGAACACGGACTCGGCCAGCCGGGCGCGGCCCCGGGGCAGCACGGCGGTGACGCCCGTGCGCACCGGGCCCTGGCCCACCGTGCGCTTGCCCTCGCCGGAGATGAGCGTCGTCTGGCCCACCTCCACCCCGGGCACGTCGGTGATCGCATCGAGCGGGCCCGCCTGGCCACCGAAGGTGATGCCCAGCGCGCGCGCCCGGGGCTTCCGGGGAGCGGCGTCCTCCTTCGGAGGAGTCGGGGCGAGACCCATGAGGAACAGCGCGGCCAAAGGGACGAAGACGCGGAGGTTCATGAGCCGGAAAACACCACGGCCCCTCCTGGAATGTCGAGGCATGTACCGCAGGTGGGCAATGCAGGAGCGAGAACTCATCGTACCGGGAGAGCCTGGAAGGCGACGCCATCCAGGCGCAGTCGCTGGCAGGCGTCGACGAAGCGCTCGGTACAGACAATGACGGTGGAGAAGTCCACCAACCTGAACAGGTCGAGGTGAACGGGAATCGTGGAGGCGTCCAGCAACCGGCTCTTGGGCAAGGTCCGCCTTTCACGACCACAGCGAGCGCAAGGCGGCTTGCGGTCGGGTGGCAGGCAGTCTGGATGCAGACGGCCCGCGTCGAGAAACTCCAGTTCGAGCAACTCGGGGGGCTGGCGCTGGCGGAAGTGGAGTTGATGAGGACAACCCTTGAGCCCTCGAACTCCCTCGGCCTGGAGCTTTTCGAGGGCCTCGCGTTGAAGCAACAGCCACCATGGCCAAGGAGATGAAAGCGCTCCAAAGCGCCCCGTTGCTCGCCCCACGAGGGGTCCTAACGACATTCCTGGTTCCGGCAGAGCGTCTGGAGGGAGCAGGGGACGGACCAGCGCACACAAGCGTTCATATTCCTCGATGGGCTCGGCGCGCACCTCCTCGAAATCGGCGAGCGAAGCCACTGGAGTGAGGTCCACCGAGGGATATGCTCTGGAGTTATCGCCCCAGGTAGACTGGCAGGTGGGGCAACGAAAGACACCTGGGAGTCCCCACTTGTGAGTGCCGTCGATGGAGCCCGTGTAGCCTGCCGCCTTGTCTTCCTCGATGATGAAGTAACGCACTTCCGGATGCTCCGGCCGCCTTCGTCAACGGCAGTAATAGGGCACGAACTGAGCATTCACACCGAATCTCGACATGAGAGTGAACGCGAACTGCCAGATCTCCTCCTGGGTTGCTCCTATATTTTCCTTTCGGAATTCCCTCCAGGCCTGATTCCACTGTCCTCCTTGTGGACCACCACTGTGAAGTCCCGCGTGGAAGCTTCTGGGGAGGGGAATGGTGTAGGCGTGGATGTCGATTTGCTTGAGCTTGAACCAGTTCACCAACTCTGGTTGCTGAGGGAAGATGTGGTGTTTCTCGAGGGGCTCTGGAGGCGGGATGCAGGAAAGGGGACGCGCCTTGCGCGCGAATTGGCCGCGGGTGTTCCAGTGGTGCCAGGGAATCTCGAAGACGGGTTCCACGCCCGTGGGCGCGGCCAGAGTACGTCCCCACCAGCGACCGGGATGAGCCATCGGGGGCGGACGAAGGCCCACCGTGCCTCGTGCCAACACCACGGGCGCGGAGTCTTCTTCCTCCAGCGTCTGACAGCGCCAGAGAGTACAGCCCGCCTCGTCGCAGGAGGGAATGACACACGCCGGGTCTCCTCGGGCCTCTTCCCACGAGACCATAGGCGTGGGCGCCAAGCCCTCCCGCTGCGCAGGGACAGGCGTGGTGACGCAAGCGCCCAGCAGGACGTAGAGCACGGCAAGAGCGTCTCCCCAATAACGCAGGCCGTTCATCCGGCCCAGCCTACCGCTCCAAGATCGATGGCAGGTGTTCTTTGAGGAACGACGAAGTGAAGTTGACGGGCGCTCGAAACACCACGGCCCCTCCTGGAATGCCAGGAAGGGCCGCGGAGCAACAGGACGTCTGGATGCGGGAGACTACTTCGCGCGCTCGATGAGGGCGGCGGCGCCCATGCCGCCACCGATGCACATCGTCACCACGCCGTAGCGGCCATTACGGCGCTTGAGCTCGCTCAGGATGGTGGCGACCATACGCGCACCGGACACACCCAGCGGGTGGCCCAGGGCGATGGCGCCGCCGTTCGGGTTGGCCTTCTCCAGGGGCACGCCCAGCTCGCGCAGGCAGTGCAGCGCCTGCGCCGCGAAGGCCTCGTTGAGCTCGAAGACGTCGATGTCCTCGATCTTGAGGTTGTTCTTCGCCAGGAGCTTCTTCACCGCCGGCACCGGGCCCACGCCCATGATCTCCGGCGGCACGCCTGCCACCTGGAAGTCCACGAAGTAGCCCAGCGGCTTGACGCCCAGCTCCTTCGCCTTCTCCTCGCTCATCACCACCGCGGCGGCGGCGCCGTCCGTCAGCGGCGAGGCGTTACCGGCCGTCACCACGCCCTTCTGGTTGAAGGCGGGGCGCAGCTTGGCGAGCCCCTCCAGCGTGGTCTCCGGGCGCAGGATGGTGTCCACGGACACCGTCACCTGCTTGGCCTGGCCCTCCTCGTCGTACACGGTGGTCGTGACGGGGAAGATCTCGTCCTTGAACTTGCCCTGCTCGCGCGCGGTGGCCGCCTTGCGCTGGCTCTCGTAGGCGAACTTGTCCGCGTCCTCGCGCGACACGCTGTAGCGCGAGGCGATGTTCTCCGCGGTGGCGCCCATGGAGGTGTAGACCTCGGGGAACTTCTCCATGATCTCCGGGTTGGCGCTCACCTTGTTGCCGCCCATGGGCACCATGCTCATGGACTCGGTGCCACCGGCCACGGCGACCTGGATGGACCCCGCCTGGATGGCCTGCGCCGCCTGGGCGATGGACTGCACGCCCGACGAGCAGAAGCGGTTGATGGTCATCCCCGGCACGGTGTCCGGCAGCCCCGCCAGGAGCGAGGCGTTGCGCGCCACGTTCATCCCCTGCTCCGCCTCGGGCATGGCACAGCCGAGGATGACGTCCTCGACCTGCTCGGGCTTGAGGGAAGGCACGCGCGCCACGGCCTCCTTGATGGCGAGGGCCGCGAGCGTATCGGGCCGGGTATCCTTGAACTCTCCCTTGCTCGCGCGGGTGAACGGGGTACGCACCGCGCTGGCAATCACGACTCGACCGGGCATCTGTCTGTCTCCTCGCCCGGGGAGCGAACCCCGGGCCTTGAATGCTTGAAAACTGGATGACGTGGGACTTCCCGTAACGCCGCTGGCTCAGTTGCGCAGCGGCTTGCCCTTCTCGAGCATGTACTGCAGCCGGTCCTGCGTCTTCGACTCGCCCGCGAGGCTCAGGAACGCCTCGAGTTCCAGCTCCAGCACCCGCTCCTCGGACAGGAGGACCGAGGGGCTGGTGTCTCCGCCGGTGATCACCCGGGCGAGCTTCTGGGCGATCTTCCGATCGTGCGCGGACACCTGACCGTTGATCTCCATGTCGTAGAGCATCATGTCGATGGTGGCGTAGCCGCTGGGCCCGGGCAGGCGGAAGCGCGTGGGGCGCGGCGCGCGGAAGCCCGCGTTGGCCATGCCAATCACCCGCTGCTTGGCGTCCGACAGCAGGAAGTCCCGGTTGGCGCTGATGCCATCCGCCGCGGTCAGGAAGCCCATCTCGCGCGCTTCCTCGGCGCTGGTGCCCACCTTGGCGGTGCCGATGGTGAGGAACACCTTCTTGATGAAGGGGAAGGGATCGAAGTCCTTGTCCCCCGCGTACGCGCCCATCACGTTGCGCAGGAACATCATGGTGCCGCCGCCACCGGGGATGAGGCCCACGCCCACCTCGACGAGGCCCATGTACAGCTCGCTCGAGGCCTGGATGGCGTTGCCGCCCAGGGCCACCTCGGCGCCGCCGCCGAGCGTCAGGTTGAAGGGCGCGGTCACCACGGGCACCGGGCTGTAGCGCATGCGCTGGTTGGCCGACTGCAGCGCGCCCGCCATCTTGCGCAGCGTCTCGAACTCGCCGGCCTTGGCCGCCCACAGCATGGAGAAGATGTTGGCGCCGGCGGAGAAGTTGCCGCCGTCGTTGCCCACCACCAGGCCGCGGAAGTTCTTCTCCGTCTCATCGAGCGCGGTGTTCATCATCTCGATGATGCCGTCGTCGATGGAGTTCATCTTCGAGTGGAACTCGAGCAGCGTCACGCCATCGCCCATGTCCCACAGGCTGGCGCTGTCGTTGCCGGAGATCTTCTTGTTGCCGCGCTTGAGGTACTCCACGCGCAGGGTGCGCGCGTTCTGCGCCACGGTCTTCACGGACTTGCTGGGGATGTCCCAGTAGGTGTCCTTGCCGTTCTCCACGCCGTAGAAGGACGTGCGGCCCTTGGCCAGCATCTCCTCCACCCACGCGGCGGGCTTGAGGCCCAGCTCCTTCATGCGCTCCACGCCCTGCTTCACGCCGAAGGCATCCCAGGTCTCGAAGGGCCCCAGGTCCCAGCCGAAGCCCCAGCGCATGGCGCCGTCCACGTTGACCACGTCGTCGGCGATCTCCGGAATGCGGCGGCTCGCGTAGGCGAGCGTGTCCAGCGTGACGCGCTCGGCGAACTTCGCCGCCTTGTCCTGGCCGCGCATCACCGTGGCCACGCGCTCGCGCACGTCCTCCACGTCCTTGGCGGCGCCCAGCGACTCGTAGCGCACCTTGCCCTGGGGCCGGTACTCGAACGTCTTCAGATCCAACGCGAGGATGTCCTTGCCGCCCGAGGACTTGTCCTTCTTGTAGAAGCCGCCGCCGGTCTTGTCGCCCAGCATCCCCTTCTCCACCATCTTCTTGAGGAAGTCGGGGGCGGCGAACACCTCGCGCTCTTCATCGTGGGCGAGCGTGTCGTAGCAGTTCTTGGCCACGTGGCTGAAGGTGTCCAGGCCCACGATGTCCGCGGTGCGGAACACGGCCGACTTGGGGCGGCCCATGGCGGGACCGAAGATCTTGTCCACCTCCTCGATGGACAGCTCCGCCTTCTGCATGTCCGCGAGCACCCGCATCATCCCGTAGGTGCCGATGCGGTTGGCGATGAAGTTGGTGGTGTCCTTGCCGTACACCACGCCCTTGCCGAGCACCTCCTCGCCGAACTGGTGGATCGTCTTCATCACCTCGGGCGACGTCTCCGGACCCGCGACGAGCTCCAACAGCTTCATGTAGCGCACGGGGTTGAAGAAGTGCGTGACGAGGAAGCGCTTGCGGAACTCGGGGCCGCGGCCCTCCAGCATGCCCTTGATGGACAGGCCCGAGGTGTTGGAGCTGATGATGGCGTCCTTGCGCGCGTACTGCTCCACCTTGGCGAACAGGGCCTGCTTGACGGACAGCTCCTCCTTCACCACCTCGATGACCCAGTCACACTCGGCGATGCGGCCGATGTCGTCCTCGAGGTTGCCGATCTCCAGCGCCCCAATCGCCTGCTCGCTGGTGATGGGGCTCGGCTTCTGCTTGCGCAGGTTGGCCAGGGCGCCCAGCGTGAACTTGTTGCGAAACGCCTTGGAGGCCGTGTCCTCGCCGGGCGCCGCCTTGGGCGGCACGATGTCCAGGAGGAGAGCGCGAACACCCGAGTTGGCCAGGTGCGCGGCGATGCCACTGCCCATCACGCCCGCGCCCAGCACTGCCACTTTGCGGATCCGCATCGTCATCGAATGAGGCTCCCGATAGGAAAAAGGAATGGCGGGAGACATCGCGCCGGTTGATTCAAAAGTCAATCGCCTGTTGAGGCTCCCCCGTGAAGGCATGGAGGGTAAGGTGCGCTGCCATGGCCCGACGCGATCCGCACTCGTACAGTGATGACACCCAACCCGAGACCGAGCGCCTCTCCTGGAAGGCGCGCGTGGACTTCCAGACCCGGCGGCTGCACGCCGAGGCGACCCTCACGTTGAAGGAGGCCTCCGCGGGGCCGTTGGACCTGGACACCCGGGAGCTGGAGGTGGAGTCGGTGGTGGATGGAGAGGGCCGACCCCTGTCGTTTCTCGTGTCACCTGCCGAACCCATCCTGGGCAGCCGCCTGCGCGTGGAGCTGCGTCCGGGTGTGAAGCAGCTGACGGTGCGCTACCGCACCTCGCCCGGAGCGAGCGCCCTGCAGTGGCTCACGCCCGCCCAGACGGCGGGAGGCCAGGCGCCGTACCTCTTCAGCCAGTGCCAGGCCATCCACGCGCGCTCGGTGGTGCCGATGCAGGACACGCCGCGGCTGCGCATCCGCTACGAGGCGGAGCTCACCGTGCCGCGCGAGCTGCGGGCGGTCATGGCCGCGGGCTTCGTCGGGCGCGAGGAAAAGGGCGAGGAGGCGGTGGAGCGCTACGAGATGCCCCAGCCCATTCCCCCCTACCTGCTGGCGTTCGCGGTGGGGCGGCTCGCGTCCAAGGAGCTGGGGCCGCGCTCGCGCGTGTGGGCCGAGCCCGAGGTGCTCGAGCGCGCCGCGGCCGAGTTCGCGGACGTGGACGCCATGCTGCGCGCGGCCGAGGCGCTCTTCGGCCCGTATGACTGGGAGCGGTTCGATCTGCTGACGATGCCGCCCTCGTTCCCCTACGGCGGCATGGAGAACCCGCGCCTGACGTTCCTCACCCCCACCCTGCTCGCCGGGGACAAGAGCCTGGTGTCGGTGGTGGCGCACGAGCTGGCGCATTCCTGGACGGGCAACCTCGTCACCAACGCGTCCGCCGAGCACTTCTGGCTCAACGAGGGCTTCACCGTCTTCGCCGAGCGGCGCATCGTGGAGGCGCTCTACGGCAAGGACGTGGCGGCGCTGCACGCCACCCTGGGCCGGGGCGCGCTGGAGGAGACGCTCCAGCACTTCAAGGAGCACCCTCAGCTCACGTGCCTGCGCACCCACCTGACGGGCGTGGATCCGGACGAGGCCTTCTCGCTCGTGCCGTACGAGAAGGGCTACCTCTTCCTGCGCGCCATCGAGGACGCGGTGGGCCGCGACGCCTTCGACGGCTTCCTGCGCGACTACCTCCAGGAGCACCGCTTCCAGGCGCTCACCACCGAGGAGTTCACCGCCTTCGTGGAGCGGCGCCTGCCGGGCGCGCTGGCGAAGGTGGACGCGGAGGCCTACCTGAGCCGGCCGGGCATCCCTCCGGGCGCGCCCACGGCCCACTCCGAGCGGCTCGCGGCCCTGGCGCGCTTCACGGGCCAGGTGCCCTCCACCGAGGACGTGAAGGACTGGACCCCGCCCGAGTGGCAGCTCTACATCGAACGGCTGCCCGCGCAGGCGCCGCGCAAGACGCTGCGCGAGTTGGACGAGCGCTTCCACCTCACCCGGAGCGGCAACGCGGAGGTGCTGGTGGCGTGGCTCACGGTGGCGCTGCGCTCGGGCTGGGAGCCCGCCTGGGAGCGCGCCGCGACCTTCCTCGGCGAGGTGGGCCGGATGAAGTACCTCAAGCCCCTCTATGGCGCGCTGGTGAAGAGCCCCGAGGGCAAGGTGCGCGCGCGGCAGCTCTTCCAGGACTACGCCGAGCGCTATCACCCCATCGCCCGGGCGGCGGTCGAGTCCATCCTCCAGCGCACCTGAGTCACGACATCGAAAACACCCGCAGCTCCCCCGAGCTCATCAGCACGACGAGCTCGGGGCGGTCATCCCCCAACAGGTCCACCGCGCGCGCCCACGTCACCGCGCCATCCAGCGGGTAGCTCCACGTGCTCCACTTGCCCTGGCCTTGGCCCAGCGCCAACCAGAGCCCCTGGCCGTCTTGTGTTTCGGCGATGACATCGACGCGGCCATCGCCATTCACGTCCTCCCAGGCGAACAGCCGGCCCAGCGGAGGCAGCGCGCAGGTGAACGGGGCGCGAAGCGTGCCGTGCCCATCTCCCGGATAGAACCGCAGCTCCGCCACCGAGGGGCGCACACGGTTCACCACGTCCAGCCGGCCATCCCCATCCGCGTCCACGCTCCAGGCTTCATTCCAGAATTGGGCCGAATCGAACCCATGGCCCGGCAGCGGGGTGCCGTCCTTCGCGGTGGGGTTGAGGTTGATGCCCAGCGTGGTGTGGACCAGGTCCAGCGTGCCGTCTCCATTGAAGTCCCCCGCCAGCGCCGCGCTCGAGCCCGGGCACCGGTCATCCGGCTCGGGGTTGTAGTCCCTCAACTCGTCCTCGCGGAACGTGCGCGAGCCCAGGTTGGTGAACCGGCTCACCTTCCCCACACACCCGGAGAAGGACGCCACCAGATCCACGCGCCCATCCGCGTTGAAGTCCCCGGCCCGCACGCCGTGCGCATCGGAGCGCCCCAGGGTCTGACGCGCCTCGAAGTGTCCCTCCGGATCGTTCCACAAGACGAACACCGCTGACCCGCTCGAGGTGACGGCGAGGTCCACGCGTCCATCTCCGTCGAAGTCACCCGCGGCCAGGCTGGTCGCGTCGGAGAGGTCAGGCACCTCCCGGGTGGTGAACACGCCATTGCCCTGGTTCAACACCAGCCGGACGCTCCCTTGCACGAGCGCGAGATCCCTCCGGCCATCTCCGTCGAAATCCCCCACCGCCATGGCGGGCGAGGTCGCCTGTCCCACCTGGAGATGAACCACCGGATGCACGCGCTCCTCGATGGGAGTAGCGAGAAGGTCCAGGGGACACGTGGTGGCGACAGCCGGCGGGGACCCGGGCACGGGAGGCACCGTGTACACGGACACCGTGTTGTCATCCGCCTCGGCCACCAGCAGTTCCACCTCGCCATCGTGGTCCAGGTCCGCCACGGCGGCGGCGCTCGGACGTCGGCCCACCGTCAGGCGGCCGTGAGGCACGAGCGTTCCGTCGCCCTTGCCCCGGAACAGCGACACCTGCGACGTCGAGCCGTGCAGGGCCACCACGTCCTGGGCGCCATCTCCGTCGAAGTCCACCACGGCGGCATCCTCCGCCCCGGTGGAGAGCTCCTGGACGTGCCCCTCGGAGAAGCCCCCATGCCCGTTGCCCAGGAACAGCTCCAGGAAGGAGTCCCCGGCACCGAGCAGATCCACATGCCCGTCCCGATTGAAGTCCGCGGCGTACACGTGGCGGAAGAACCGCGACGTGGGCAGCTCACCCGACGGCTGGACATGGCCCGAGGCGGTGCCCAGCAGGACATGCGAGCGCCACCCATGGCCCTGGGCGTCGTTGAAGGCCACATCCGGGAGGCCATCCTCGTCGAAGTCCGCGATGGCCGCCGCCCGTCCCGTGTCGAGCCCGTACACCACTGGGTAGTCGGTGTCGTTCAGCGTCAGCTTCAGGGCGCTGGAACTCCAGGTGCCCGTCGCCGAGGGGCCCAGCAGATAGAAGCCCGCCGTCCCTCCGGGGGTGGCCCGATCGGAGTAGTTGCCCAGGGACCAGAGGACGGACGGACCAGAGGAAGAGGGCCACAGGCCCAGGCTCGAGACGACACCGTCGGTGGTCCTCCACGGGAACGGATGATCCACGAAAGCGCCGTCCCCCTTGCCGAGCAGGAGCCGGAGGCCGTAGCGGGTGCCCACGAGCGCGTCCAGGTGGCCATCCCCATCGGCATCACCCGCCACGATGCGCCCGGAGCTCGTCAGGCGGAACGGTTCCTCGGCCAGCGCGAGGCGCCCCGTTCCGTCGTTGCGCAGCAGCAGGAACTCCCCAGTCCGGGACACATATTGACTGCTGTAGTTGCGGCCGCCCGCGTTGATGGCCACGTCTGGCGCGCCATCCCCGTTGAAGTCACCGACCGCGAGCCCCTCGGGGGACACCCCCGCGTAGAAGGAGGCACGCAGCCACTTCCCGCGCGTGTCGCCACCGCCCGAATCCGGAGGCGATCCGGAGGGAGGGTCCGTGGGCAGCTCGGGCGGGTCCTTGGGGGCGTCTCCCGGCGGGGGCGTCGACGGCTGGCTCGGCCGAGGGGGCGGCTTCAGCCCACCCGGGAGCGCCGGGAGGTCCGCACCGGGCAACTTCACCCCACACGCCAGGAACAACCCCGCGCCCACCACCAGGCCGATCCGCGTCCTCATCCGACCCCTCCAAAACACACTTGCCGGTTCCTTCACTGCCCGTGCAGCACATGCGCACGAGCAGGAGGACCGGCAAGGGAGGACGCTTCAGGAGAGGAAAGGAGCGTCAGACACGCTCCAAACCGCTACCGCCACTGGTAGGCGCGCACCCAGTCGACTTCCATCGTCTGGGGCGTGTTGCGGATGAGGTCCGCCGTGGACTGCGGCACGCCGGGGTACGGGTAGGTGGCGCCGTTGACGCCCTGCGGATAGCTGCCGCCCACCGCCAGGTTGAGGATGATGTAGTACGGCTTGTCGTACACCCAGTTGCCGTACCGGGTGACCTCCGACTTCGGCGTGGTCTTCACCAGCACGTCGTCGATGTACCACTTGATGTCCGTGGGAGAGTACTCGGTGCGGTACACGTGCCAGTTGCTGACGGAGGAGTTCGGGTAGAAGCGGCTGTTGATGGGCGTGTTGCCCGAGTAGCCCGGACCATGCAGCGCGCCCGACGTCCAGTCGCTGTAGCCAACGTTCTCCAGGATGTCGAGCTCGCCGCACGCGGGCCAGCCCACCGTATTGATGTCATTGCCGAGCAGCCAGAACGCCGGCCAGAGGCCCGGGCCCACCGGCAGCTTGATGCGCGCCTCGATGCGGCCGTGCGCGAACTCGCGCTTGCCCGCGCTCTCCAGGCGGCCCGAGGTGTACGGGTAGCCGTTGGTCGGCTGGTAGCGGGCGATGAGCTTGAGGGTGCCGTTGCTGACCTGCACGTTCTCCGACGAGGTCGTGTACTGCTGCTGCTCGTTGTTCACGTGGATGTTGGTGACATAGGCCCAGTTGGACGTGTTGATGCTGGTGCCGTCGAACTCGTCGTTCCAGACCTGCACCCAGCCGCCGCCCGGGTTGCCACCTCCACCGCCCACGGACGCCCACGAGAAGGCCTCCCAGCACCCGCCCGAGGCCGCGCGGTTGGCGAACAGGGGCGCCCCGGCCTGGTTTCCGTCGGAGGACACGAACTGGCCGTTGCTCCGGGCCTTCAAGCCAATGGTGCCGTTGCCGTAGTCCACCCACTGGAAGTGCTCCCAGTCGCTCGCGCTCGCGCGGTTGGCCACGAGCCGCCCGCCCAGGTTCGTGTCCGCCGACACGTACTGGCCCGTCTCCGCCACGCGCAGCGTGATGTAGCCATTGCCCGCGTCACCCACCTGGAACTGCTCCCAGCCGGCCGCGGCGGCGCGGTTGGCCACCAGGGGCGCGTCCGCGCTGAGGTTCTTGTCCGCCGACACGTACTGCTGGGTGGTGCACGCCTTGAGCCAGATCGTCTGCCCGATGGGCGCCGCCGCCAGCGGACGCGTCTGGGTCTCGGTGATCAGGTCGGCCGGCACCTGCGCGGCGCCACCACAGGCCCCAGCGCCCAGCACCACGCCCCCCATCCCCACCGTCAGCAACCCGCGCATTCCCAGCGACTTCCACAGCCTCGAGATCATTGGAACTCCTCGTACATGTCGGGCCCGGCTTCATCTTGGCTGCCAGGGCAGGCACAAGGTGTCTTATTGGAAAACCGAGGAAAACTTAAATGAATGAGGCTGTTCACGAATGAACACTCATGGGTTTTCCCCTCGGAAGACGACTTTTTTGACCCGGAAAAGAGCCCCGGATTCTCTTGTTTCACTGGGTCCGCGCCCGGCGGCCCGCCTGCCCTGGAAGCACCCCGGAAAGGCCAGGGACGAGGGGAGGGAACACATGGGGTTGTGAAGGGGTGCGAACCGTCCCCGGTGCTCCGTGGCGCCTGACCTTCCAGCGCAAGCTGTTGCTCGCCTCCGCCGCGGTGCTGCTGCCGGTGATGGTGCTGCTGAGCGTGGATCTCGTCGAGGACGCGCGGATGACGCGCAAGACGCTCCTGGACGCCCAGCGCCTCACGGCCCATGCCGTCGCCGTGCAGGTCACCGAGTCCTTCGAGGCGGCGATCGATCTGGGCTGGGCGCTGGCCAATGATCCCCTCGTGCACACGCTCAACCCCGAGCTGCTGGACGCGCACCTGCTGAAGCTCACCGGGCACCACAACCGCTTCAGCTCGGTCGGGGTCTACGACGCCCAGGGCCACAACCGCGGCTGGGGGGATCCGGAGATGCCCGCCGAGCCCCGGCTCTGGATTGGAGACCGGCCCTACTTCCAGAAGGTGATGGCCACCAACACGCCCGTCGTCTCGGAGGTGCTCGAGCTGCGGCGACCCATGCGCACGGCGCTGCTCGTCGCCGTGCCGCTGCGCGACGACCAGGGACAACCCATGGGCATGGTCAGCGTGGTGATGGAGACCCACCTGCTGGCCCAACGCTATCTCTCCGCCCGGCACCACTCCCAGCAGGAGATCCTCCTGGTGGACCCCGCCGGCCGGCTGGCCTTCCACACCCACTCCCCCACCCTGCCCTTCGCGCGAGGCCTGGCCTTCGCCTCGTTCCCCCCGCTGCTCGGAGCGCTCGAGGGCCGCGCCATGCGAATCACCCAGGCCACGGACCCGCTCACCCAGGAGAACATCCTGGGAGCCTTCGTGCCCACGCCCCGCTACGGCTGGGCCGTGGGGGTGATGGCCTCGCGCGAGCTCGCGATGGCCCCGCTCACCCAGCGGCTGTACCTGAAGCTGGGCGCCATCCTCGGCATCACGCTGTTCAGCGGCATGCTGGCCGTGGTGCTGTCGCGCCGCCAGACGCGGCCGGTGCGTCAGCTCCAGTCGCTCGCCCACGCCCTGGGCCAGGGGGACATGGCCCGGCGCGCCCACATCCAGACGGGCGACGAGATGGAGGAGCTCGGCGAGGCCTTCAACCAGATGGCCACCCACATCGCCCAGCGGCAGCGCGAAGTGGACGCCCTGCGCGCCGAGGCCGAGGATCATGCCCGACAACTCGCCGCCATCATCGCCAGCGTGCCGGATGCCATCCTCCTGGCCAGTCCGGACGGGCGGTTGTTCGACGCCAATCCCGCCGGGCTGCGGCTGCTGGGCGTCACGGATCACTCCCAGTTGGAGGTGCTCCTGAGCGCTCACCTCCAGCGCTCGTGGATCCGCCATCCCGATGGCCACCCCCTGGCGCTGGAGGAGCTGCCCCTGATGCGCGCACTGCGGGGGGAGACCTTCTCGGACCTGGAGCTGCGCATGCGCTCGCTCACGGGCGAGGAGTACCTCGTGAGCGTCAACGGGGCGCCGGTGCGCGACGCCACCGGGCGGATCATCCTCGGGGAGGTCGTCCTCCACGACATCACCGAGCGCAAGAAGATCGAGGAGGAGCGGGCGCGGCTCCTGGCGCGAGAGCAGGCCCTGGCCCGCGTCGGGCAGGCCCTGGTGCGCGAGGTGGAACTCGAGCGCATCTCCTCCGTGGCCAGCGAGCAGTGCCGCCAGGCGCTCGGCGCGGATGCCGTCGGGCTGTGGCTGGCGCACCCGGATCCCTCGCGCTTCACCTGGGTGGCCGCCCATGGCTTCTCGTCGGCGAGCCACGCGGACATGGCGGAGCTGCCCCTGTGCGAGCTGTCCCCCGGGGCCGTCCAGGACGAGGCGATCCAGCTCATCGACGCCCAGGGGAGCGCGGACGTGTCCTTCCCGGGCCACGCGCTGGCGAAGCGGGAAGGCTTCGCCAGCGTGGTGCTCATCCCCCTGCACTCGCGCGGGCGATTGGTGGGCGTCCTGGCGTGCTTCTCCCGGGAGCCGCTGGAGCTGTCCGCGAGCGAGCGCGAGTTCCACACCACCGTGGGCCAGCTCGTCGCCGTGGCCATCGAGAAGGCCCGGCTGTTCCAGGAGGTGCGCGAGGCCCTGCGGCTGCGCGAGGAGTTCATGTCGGCGGCGGCCCACGAGCTGAAGACGCCGGTGACCACGCTCCAGACGTGGGCGGACATCCTCACCTGGAAGGAGCCGGGCTCCGAGCGCCAGCGCAAGGGACTCGCCGCCATCTCCCGGGGGGCCCGGCGGCTGGGACGGCTCGTGGAGCACCTGTTCACGGCCCTGCGGATGGCACCGGGCCTGACGAAGCTGGAGCGGGACCGCGTGGATCTGCGCGCCTTGCTGGCCGAGCATGTCGCCAGCCTGTCGCGCAGCACGGATCACCCCATCCACCTCGTCGCCGAGGAGACGCCCATCATCGAGGCGGACCGACAGCGCATGGGCGAGGTGCTGGCGCACCTGCTGGAGAACGCCCTGCGCTACTCCCCGCCCGCCCGTCCCATCGAGGTCCGGCTGGGATGCGCGGGCAACGAGGCCGTGGTGTCGGTCCACGACCATGGCCCCGGCATTCCCCTCGAGCGCCAGCCCCATGTCTTCGAGCCGCTCTACGAGCCCCTGCCCTCCGGGGCGCCAGGCTACGCGGGCATGGCCGGACTGGGGCTGCACCTGAGCTCACGCATCATCGAGGCGCATGGTGGCCGCATCTGGCTGGAGAGCACCCCCGGCGAGGGCACCACGTTCTGCTTCAGCCTGCCGCTGCACGGGGTGGAGGGCACGCGGCACGCCAACGCCTGAGTTCCAGCGGACCTCGCGCGCGTGCGTTAAAAACGGGGGGCTCATGTCCAGCCACGCCCCTGCCCTGGGACGACTCCAGGTCCTCACGATCCTCTTCGTCGCCCTGATCCAGCTGCCCACGGTGATCTGGGCCTGCGCGCTCACCCACTCGCCCCTACCGGCGCTGGTGGCGGTGCTGGTGTCCCTCCCCTATCTGCGCCACCTGCGGACGCCCTGGCAGTCCACGAGCCCCGCGCGCATGGCCTACCTGACGCTGGGCTGGTGGACAGCCTGCCTGGTGTTCAGCGTGCTCCTGCTTCCCGCCACGCTGGCCATCCATGCGGGCCTGCCCCGCGCCTGGGTCTGGGGCGGGTGTGGCGTCTTCGCGCTCGCCGTGGGGGCGCACTCGGTGCTCGGCCGGCCCCGACTGCGGCGGCTCGAGGTGCGCGTGGAGGGGCTCGCCCCCGAGCTGGACGGCTACCGCATCGGGCAGATCTCCGACGTGCACTGCGGCCCCTATGTCCCCGAGAGCCGCGTGGCCACCTGGGTCGCCCGCCTCAATGCCCTCGACGTCGACCTGATGTCCGTCACGGGGGACCTCATCACCCAGGGCTCCTCGCACGTCGAGGCGGTCTCCCGGGCGCTCGGCGGGCTGCGGGCCCGGGATGGAGTGTTCGCCTGCATGGGCAACCACGACTACTTCACGGACGGGGAGCACTTCGTCCAGGCCCTGGAGCGGCAGGGCCTGACCGTGCTGCGCAACCGCGGCGTGGTGGTGAAACGGGGCAACGCGAGCCTGTACGTCGCGGGGGTGGACGACACCTGGACCTCGCGCCATGACTTGCGGAGGGCCCTCGCGGCGCGGCCGGACGGAGTCCCCACGGTGCTGCTCGCGCATGACCCCAACCTGTTTCCCCAGGCCCAGGCCCGCCAGATCGAGCTGACCTTGTCGGGCCACACCCACGGCGGGCAGCTCGCGGTACCGGGCGTGCGCGACCTGTCACTGGCCCGGTTCATCAGCCGGTGGACGGCGGGGCTCTACCGACAGGGCCGCTCGTGGCTGTACGTGAACCGCGGCGCGGGCACCACCGGGCCACCGGTGCGGCTGGGCGCTCCGGCGGAGCTGGCCGTCATCACCCTGCGCCGGGCCTGAGCCCCTTCATGCCGACGCCACCCGCCCGATGAGGTGTGCCATCGTGCGCGCCGGGCATGCTCCTCGCGCCACGCGGGGGGCACGGGCCCACGTCACGTCTGGAGAGTTCCACATGTCGGGATTGAAGAAGTACACGGGCGGCTGTCACTGCGGGAAGGTCGCGTACGAGGTGAGCGCGAACCTGGACAACGTCATCTCCTGCAACTGCAGCATCTGCCAGAAGCGGGGCCTGCTGCTCACCTTCGTGCCCCCCGAGCAGTTCGTCCTCCAGAAAGGCGAGGAGAAGGCGCTCACCGACTACCAGTTCAACAAGAAGGTCATCCACCACATGTTCTGCCCGGAGTGCGGCGTGGAGTCGTTCGCCACGGGGACCACGCCGGACGGCAAGAGGATGTACGCCATCAACGTGCGGTGCCTGGAGGACGTGGACCTCGCCGCCCTCAAGCCCCAGCCGGTCGACGGCCGGCGCTTCTAGCGCGCATCCTCCGCCGGGATGGGAAACCCCACCGCCCGGCTCGGCGGGGCGCTCGCAGGGGTCGGCTTCCCTCTGGAGCGGGGCAGATGGTACGTCCGTTTCTGTCCGTCCGAGTCCTGCCTTCCCATCGGGGGGGCCATTGGCATTTTTTACACACACATTGGCGACTGCAAGGAAGCCCCTAGATAGCAGTTGCCGGGCGGCTCCATGCGGCTTGAAATCCAACCGCCCGATTTACTTTGAACGAGAGCGTACTCGCCGTGAAGGCTTGGATACTGCGGGTGGCTGTTGCTCGCGTGCTTGTTTCTTCAACTCCTCGCGCGCTCCCGGGGCTGGACGCCGAAGGGCTGAGTTGGGCTAAAGCTCCTCGCGGAAAATCTCGGGGAAGAGGCCGTTACGGGCTAGCAGACAGAAGTTCGCTAGGATTGTCTTCGCGTAATGGGCTATGAGCGGCTCGTCCGGGAATTCCTCGCGCAACGCGCGCTCAAGTTCGGCGGAGAGTGCCGCTAGCTTTTCGACGTCCTGACCCGCTTCCTCTCGGACCTTCTCGATCCTGAGGGTGACATTAGAGAGGCCAAAGGCAGCCGCCGTCTTTTCTGACGCAGTCATTAGCGCGCCACCGGGCGGGGAAACTGCCGCTCAAGCCAGGCGACGATGACCGCATGGAGACTCTCGATGCCCGGCAGGCTTTGGAAGCCCTCGCACAGTTTTTCTTGCCAGAGTGCCACCGTTATCGCCTCGTGATTGAGCCGCTCGACGAGCCGCGTCACAACCGCCGTCCGGGGCGTTTGACTGAGACTGGAATCAAACTCGTACCGCTCCCGGTGGAGGCAGTGAAGGAGCAGCCGCGCCGTCAGGCACTCCCGGGGGGTGCGGGGGAGGTTTCGCCGCGACTCCTCCAGGCCCGAGTCCCGCGTGGCACGTCGGACGCGCTCGCGGCAACTGGTTAGCTCGGGCGCCCCCGGGCTTGGCTGGGACAGGAGCAGCTCGTCCACGTCCGGCGGGGCCTGGGTCGGCCGCTTGGCTGCGCGCAGTTCGTCCGCGGCCCATAGGCCCAGCTCGGCGGTGGGGGGGAGCACACGGGTGTTGGGCGAGCGTGGGAAAGGCGTCGTCGCCCCCTGCTTCCCCGGCTGGCCCACCACGGGGGCGCCAGCTCCGGCCGGAGTGTAGGCGGGTGCGGGAAACACTGGCGGCGCGTCTGGCATGGGCGCCACAGCTTGGGCGTGAGCCGTCGTCGAGCAGAGGGCAGCCAGAAGAAGTAGCCAAGCGTACATAGAGGATCCACCCGCAGGAGGAGGTGAACTTGTACTCGTTCTTTACCGCTTCCTCAATGCCTAGAACGCTAACCGCTCGGCCCTGCTGTGAGTCCTCATCGACGCCGATAAAGAGAATGCCTCCGCCGTTATTTGCAAAAGATGTCGCATCGCGTCGAAGCTCCTCTTTGTCCCTATCCCTCTTGTCTGGAGGTTTGCGCTGATCCCAGTAGGCATCCCGTTTGAAGTCGAGATGTGGGCCTTCGGTAAGTCCTTTAATCACCAGAGCCAGCAGTCCATCCCAAGTATCGATCTTATTCAGGTCCTTCATGACTTAACCTCCGTTCGTAGATGTCGGCAGGATCGGAGTCCAACACAGGATGCTGTCGCAGCCTACCTCGTCTTGGAGTAGACGCAGTCCATGGACGAGAAGATGCAACGCCACCTGGGGGAGGCGGCCCGGGCTGCCCGCTTGCGGTTGGGACTCACGCAGGCCGAGGTGGCCAAGCAGGTTCGCCTCAAGCCCGCCGTTTATGGTCGGATCGAGCGCGGGAAGATGACGCCCAGCGTGCCCTCCCTACGCCGTATCTGCACGGTCCTGGGACTCTCTTCGGACCTGCTTCTGTCCCTGGCTCCTCGGGAGGAGAAGGGGTCGGCCGCCAAGCGCTCATCCGAGCCGGTCGAGCACCCGGAGTTGAGTCGCATCATCCACATCCTACGCGGTTGGCCCCCAGAACGATTGGCGCTCGCTCGCAAATTGCTGGAGACAGCCCACTCCCACTTCTCCAAGTGAACGCCCGTACTCCGGGGGCTCTTTTGACCCGAGCGTCTACTCGTCCCCGGCCGACACCAGGGTACGCGCCATCACGCTCATGGCCGCCAGCTTCTTGTCGTCCATCTGGCGCAGGGTGCGCATCAGCCGGCGCATTCGCGGTGACTCCGCGGCCTCGGGAGCGGACTCCTTCAGCCAGGCCGCCGTCCCCGTGGAGTCGAGGCCCAACGCCTCACCGGCGTCCATCCTCAACACCGCGCACAGCTTGCGCAGGTTCGGCACGCTGGGCGGCAACTGGCCTCGCTCCATCCGTCCGTACACCTCCGTGGCCACGCCCACTCGCTCGGCCACATCTGCCTGCGTCCAGGCGGTTTGGGCTCTCGCCGCTCTCAAGGTCTCGCCCAGATGGACGGTCAGCGTCTTCTTCGTCCGCGCGCCGTGCTTCTTCACCGCTTCTCCCTTCGCGCGTTCCTCCGTCCCACCGTGGCCTGCTCCTCGGGTGTGAGCAACACGCCCTTCTCGGCCGGGAACGCCCCCGTGTCCTCGGGTAGCGGCTTGTCCCGCATCAGCTGGCCGAGTTCCCGCGCGGCCTGCTCGGGGCCAAAGCTCTTGTCCTGGGCCCGGAGCCAGGCGCGCAGTTCGTCGCGCATCGCTCCCGCGCTCGGGTAGCGATCCTGGGGCAGGGCGTGCAGGGCCTTGTGCAAGATGCGCTTGAGCGACGCGGGCACTCGTCCCAGCACTCGCTCCACGTCCTCGGGCCCGAAGCGCCGGATGCGCGCCGCCAGCTCTCCGGCACTCGCCCACGCCGTGCGCTCGGCACGCATCCGGGCGTTGTACAGGAGCACGTCCGTGGACTCCACCGGGGGCAGGTTCACGTCCGAGGGGTCGAGCGGGTACTGGCCCGACACCATTTCCAGTAGCACCATGCCCAGCGAGTACAGGTCCGCGCGCCCATCGAGCGGCTGGCGGCTCATCACCTCCGGCGCGGCATAGTCGAGCACCGCGCGCAGCACCTTGGAGCCCGTCTTCAGCCGTCCCAGCAGGCGCGCGTGGGCCAGACCCCAGTCGGTGAGCTTCACGCCTCCCTGGAAGTCCAGCCGGATGTTCATGGGGCAGACCGCACGGTGGACGATGTGCAGGGGACCGCCGTCCTCGTCCTCGCATGTCCAGGCGGCTTGGAGCGCATCGGCCACCTCGGCGGCCGTGTACGCGCAGAAGGCCAGCGACAGCTCGCGCCCCAGCAGCTGCGCCGTCTCCAGCGCCGTCTCCAGGAAGAGGCCCTGGGTGTACTCCATCACCACGTAGGGCTCGTTCCGGTACTCCTCCACGTCGAACACCCGGGCGATGTTCGGATGGTGCAGCCGAGTGGCCAGGCGCAGTTCCTCTGCGGCGCGCTGGCGGCGTTGGCCCTCGGGCGGCAACACCACCTGCTTGAGCAGGACGAGATCCGCCTTGCCGCCGCGCACCAGGGGCGTGCGCCGTGCGATGGCCACGGGGTTGGATTCTTCATCGTCCAGCAAGGGGGCCACGAACGTGTACCGGTACTCCGCTCCATCGAAGAGATGCCCACCGGGCTCCCTGGAGAGGAGGGGCGGGGCGTGGGTGGTCGGTGAGGTCATGCGCCATGCTCCTGAGCGATCCAGAGAACCTTTCAGGTCCTTGGTCCTGTTGAGAGGTCCTTAAAGGTAACATGACGCCCGATAGGGAGGGAAGTCATGGCCGACCAGATAGGTTAGCCTCGGGGGTCAACGTGATGGAGTAGACGGGTTGGACTCCCCTTCGTGCCACATCAGGGGAACGTCACGCCGTCGAGGTTCACGTCCCCAACTCCGGCTTCTTTCGCCCACAGCTTGAGCGTGAAGGCGCCTTGTGCCTCATCCGCTGCCGCGTTCATCTCCACGGTGACCACCTGGGCCTTCCCAGGCGGGATGGGCTTCAGCGGCCACACCGTCAGCCCTGACAACTCCTCTTGCTTGGAGCCCAGCAGGGCCGCCCCAGCAGGCGTCCAGGATGGCCTCCCCGGCGGATTGAACAGCTCCACCTTTACGGCCACTCGGCCTCGCCTTTGGAGTCCAACGGTCCGGTAGCTGCGGACGCGCGACGCTTCAAGGGCATTCCCCGGGCGTTCAGCCACAGCCGAGAGTTTTCGGAAGACAACGTTCTTCTCCTCGAGCCAGCCGTTGGCGATGAGGCCCGTCAGCCCCACCGGTCCGCTGCACTCGGCCTGGAGACGCGCCTTTTCCTCCCGGCACTGCTGGGCCTCGGCTCGCGCTTGCTGCTCGCCCTGTCGGAGCGAGGCCATGGTGCGCTCATGGCGCGACACTTCCACCTGCCGCTCCGCCTGGGTCGGGTGGAGCACCAGGACGAACGTGGCGCTCGCGGGGACCGCGTCATCCTGAAAATAGACCGTCACCGGTACGCGCTCTCCGTCGTGCAGCGCTTCCGAAGCCACGAGCGTCAGGGTGTCGTCCGCCACCTTCACCCGGCGGAACCGTTCCTGTCTCTCCACCACCACGCGCGCCAGCTTCGCGTCGAAGAACAGGTTGAGGGATAACTCTGGCCGGATGCACAACTCCGGCGGCGTGCTGGGCAAGGTCGCGTCCAACTCGATGTAGCGCGTGCCCGACTCGCACACGGGCAATGGACTCTGCTCCGCGCTCACGGGGGCCGCGAGCAGGGCCAGTCCGAGAAAGGAGGCCGAGGAAAAAACGAGCACGGAGCGGAACCTCCACGAGGAAGCGACGAGACCGGAGGCGTGGGCTCTACCACACCGTCCTGCCCGGTCGTGCGCGATCCGTCCCGGACTTCCGGGGGGCCAGGCAATTCTCCGGGAGGGCTCTACTTGAAGTGGCTCACCGTCCTGAGCTCTACGCGAGGACGGACCTTGATGGTCTGCTCACTGTCGGACTCGATCTCCAGGCCGGACTCTCCGAAGTCCCACAGCTCCATGCACACGGTGAATGTGTCGCCAGAGGGAGTTACGGCCTGGGTGATGCGGCCATAGACGCGCTTCTCTCCGATGAAGAGCTGGCCGGAGAAGACTGTTTCGCTCGGCAGCTTTCCCCATCCACCGCCCAACGTCATCGTGATGGGGCCTTCCCGTACGGGAATGGGCTTGTTGTTGCCCGATATCCATCTTGGAATCGCGGCAGTTCCTTGGTGGTCGCCGACGTCAAGGTCGAGCTTGCTTCTCATGGTCTCGATGGCACCGGCCGGGCACTCCTGGGAGGCAGGCTCTTTGCGAACCTGGGCACCGGGACAGGCCATGTTGGCGGCGGCGGCCACGGCGAGAAGCACGTTGTTGCCGGTGGGGCCGCATCCCTTCTTCTTCTTGTCCGCCTGTGAGCCGGGGGCCTTCTTCCTCATGCCGGTCGTTCCCTTGCTGAGCGCCACATTGGTGACGAGCGCAGGGGTGTCCACCCTCGGGGGCGCTGCGCCTGCGTCAGCTTCAGGCGGCTTCCAGGGCGGCGCCACTTCGTGAACGTGCGGGGCCCATGGCGCCAGTCCTCCGAGGGTGGATTCCGCGGAGACGAGAGGCGTCGGCGTCCGAGATTCGAGAAGCGTCCACACCCGCTGGTCTGGCACTGCTGGCGGAGTCAGTGCGAGAAGTGGCTGCCGGAGCTGATCGAGAACGTGACCCGCTCCCATGGCGAGGCCCACCACGACCACGGCCACGAGGACCGGAGCGAGCCGTCTCATCCGAGCGTGAAGCGTGGAGACTGTCTGCGCGGTGGACGGTGCGGGTTGCGCGGTGGGGCTGGCGGGTGGCGGAGGGGACGGATTGCCCCGCTTGGGCTTCTGCCGAATCCATCTGCGCAGCCACGCTTGGGGGTTCTTGCCCACCAACTCCGGCGCGTCCTCCGTGGTGCGTCCGTCCGCCGTCCAGCCGTAGCACAGGGGCGTCTCCCAACGGGGATCCACCTTCGCCTCCTCCAGCAGCTTCTTCAGCGACTCGTACAGCGCCTCGGCGTTCTGGACACGGGCGTGTGGCTCCTTGGCCAACAGGCGCAGGCACAGATCGCTGAGGTTCGAGGGCACACGAGAGTTCCGCACGTTCGGAGGCGTGGGGACGTCCGCGATGATCTCCCCCAGTAGCTCGTCGTCCGGGCCGTCGAAGGGGTACACGTCGGTGGTGAGCACGTAGAGGATGATGCCCAGGGCGTACAGCTCGTCCGTCACCGCGTAGTCGTATCGCTCCCCCTGCTTGCGATCCTCGCGCAGGAAGAAGGCCACGGACTCAGGGCTGCGATAACGGAGATTGGCCGGGGCCAGCGAACCACGGGTGACGCGAGGTACGCCGGGCATGGTGCCAGCACCGAAGTCCACCAGCACCGGCGCCCCGTCCAACTCGCGCACCAGCACGTTGTCGCCCTTCAAGTCCCGGTGCAGGACCTCCTTCGCGTGGACCTCCTGGAGAGCACGGGTGAGCGGCAGCAGTTTCTCCACCACCTCGCGGGCACACGGATTGTTGTCCCGGACCCACTGGTACAGCGTCACCCCTGGCACGTACTCCATGACGAGCACCAGGTACTCCGGCTTCTCCTCCGGCCATTTGAAGTGGCTCAGCAGCCGCACCACGTTGGGGAACTCGTGGCGGAGCATGATGTACAACTCCCGCCAACCCCACTCCCCAACGCTCTCCAGGTGGATGAACTTGAGCGCGCACGGGCCACCGTCGCGCCATGCGAGATACACCCTACCGAAGCCTCCCGCGCCCAGCTTCTTCTCGATGCGGTAGCCGCCCACCACCGCCCCCGGCTGGACCACGTCCTCCAGCGTGGTCTTCACGCTGCCCCTCCAAGGGAGACACCAGCAAGGGATCGCAGGAGTCCGGTCATGTGGTCAACCTCCGGGGTCAGCAGGGTAGCAGAACCCCGGAGTTTCCTCTGCTCGGCGCACGGCTGGTGTGGTGGTGCTCGCCCTGGACGTGGACCCCAGCGCCGTCATGCTCGGAAGACCAGTCCAGGACGCGGAGGGCCCCGGCTCAGGCCGGGACGCTGTTGCGGTCCAAGCGCATCCAGTGCCGGTGCTCGGCGATGGACTCGATGAACTTCGCGGTGAAGTGGTGGTGCTTGGCCCCCTTGGCGTCCGCGACGATGCCCGGCGCGGAGGAGGAGATGCCACCCGCGTCCAACAGCTCACTGGCCTCGCGGGTGACGCCGATCGCCTTGCAGTGCCGGTAGGCCTCCTGGATGAACTGCATCGCGTCCGCGTCCTTCTTGAGCACCGCCACGCTCGCGGCGCCACCGGGCACGAAGACGGCGTCGTACTCGACCGAGGCCGTGGTGAGCGAGCTCTTGTCCACCATCACCGGCTGGCCATCCGAGCCCTTCACCGTGCCCAGGCGCTTGGCGATGACCACCATCTGGCCCCCCGCCTTCTCGATGGCCGCGCGCGTGGCCGACAGGTCCTCCGCGTCGAAGCCGTCCGCCACCAGCACGCCGACGAGCCGCGTGGGGATGGCGTCCTTCTTCGCGTCCTTCTTCAGGTACTCGATGCTCAGCGCCGGGGACTTGTCGATCTTCCCCTTCTCCACGGCGGGCTTGGGCACGGGCAGGCCCAGGCCCTCGGCCACCTGCGTCACGAGCTCCTCGTCGATCTTCGCGAGGATCTGCTCCACCACGCGCGCGCGCACCTCCTTGCGCTCCACCTTGCCCAGCTCGAACAGGATGGCCGCGATGATGTGCTCCTGCTCGGGCCTGGACATGCTGCGGAAGAACATGCCCGCCTGGGTGAAGTGATCCTGGAACGACTCGCCGCGCGCGCGCAGCTTCTCCCCGTCCACCTTCTCCGGGAAGTGCCGGTAGCCGCCCTCGGCCGCGGAGCTCATGAACGGGCAGCCGCCCCCGAGCGAGTTGGGGAAGTAGTTGGCGCGGCCCTCGGGGATGGTGTGCCGCTTGAAACCATCCTGCTGGTTGTTGTGCACCGGCGCGAGCGGACGGTTGATGGGGATCTCGACGAAGTTGGGCCCACCCAGCCGGGACAGCTGCGTGTCGAGGTAGGAGAAATTGCGCCCCTGCAGCAGCGGATCATCCGTGAAGTCGATGCCCGGCACGACGTTGGCGGTGCAGAAGGCGACCTGCTCGGTCTCGGCGAAGAAGTTCGTCGGGTTGCGATCGAGCACGAGCTTGCCGACGCGGCGCACCGGGATGAGCTCCTCGGGGATGATCTTCGTCGAGTCGAGGATCTCGATGCCGAGCTTCGCGACGTCCTTCTCCTCGATGATCTGCAATCCCAGCTCATACTCGGGGAAGTTGCCCTTCTCGATGTTCTCCCAGAGATCGCGGCGGTGGTAGTCGGGGTCCTTGCCCCCGAGCTTCTGGCACTCGTCCCACACGAGCGAGTGCACGCCGAGCTTCGGCTTCCAGTGGAACTTCACGAAGCGCGACACGCCCTTGTCGTTGATCAGCCGGAAGGTATGGACGCCAAAGCCTTCCATCATGCGGTAGCTGCGCGGCAGGGCGCGATCGGACATGACCCACATGAGCATGTGGGCGCTCTCCGGCATGAGCGAGATGAAGTCCCAGAAGGAGTCATGCGCGGAGGCCGCCTGGGGCATCTCGTGGTGCGGCTCCGGCTTGGCCGCGTGGATGATGTCCGGGAACTTGATGGCATCCTGGATGAAGAAGACGGGGATGTTGTTGCCCACCAGGTCCCAGTTGCCCTCCTCCGTGTAGAACTTCACGGCGAAGCCCCGCACGTCCCGCGCCGTGTCCATGGAGCCGCGTGAGCCCGCCACGGTGGAGAAGCGCACGAAGACGGGCGTCTTCTTCGACGGATCCTGGAAGAGCTTCGCCTTGGTGAGATCGGCCAGCGACTCATAGGGCTGGAAGTAGCCGTGCGCACCCGAGCCCCGGGCATGCACGACGCGCTCGGGGATGCGCTCGTGGTCGAAGCGCATGATCTTCTCGCGGAAGTGGAAGTCCTCGAGCAGGGTGGGGCCGCGCGCGCCCACGCGCAGCGAGTTGTCGGTGTTCTCGATGGGAACCCCCTGGTCCGACGTCATCCGATGGCCCGTGGGATTCGAGCGATCCTTGGCCAGAGCCTCGTCCTTGCTGCGCGCGTCGATGCTCACTGCGTCCGGGGTCTTCTTGTTCAAGTGCGTTCTCCTGGGAGTCCCCCGCCCGGATAGGCATGGGCAGGAGAGGAGGCGAGCGCTTCACGGAGTCCTCATCCGGGTGTGCCCATTGGAGAACGGACCCTGGGGCGGACCTGTCACGTGGAAGTCATCACCGGGTGACCGGGCAGGCGCCCGCCTCCCGCCACCCCCCTGAAATAGAACGGGCCCGTCGCGGTAGCATGGCGCTTCCCCATGCACGCGCCCCGACTCCTCCCGCTCCTGTTGGCCACGGTCCTGCTTCCCTCGCTCGCCAACGCCTTCTCGGTGCCGAACCACGAGGCACTGACGCGCGCCTCCATCGACGCGGCGGTCGCGTCGGACGGTCTGCCCGAGCTCGCGGCGCACCGCGCCATCGTGGTGGCGGGCAGCCGGGACGAGGACCTGAACCTGCACGTCAAGTGGACCGGGTGGAACCACTTCTTCCACCCGGGCCAGACGCTCGACATGGCCTTTCGCAAGGACTCCTCGTCGCGGGTGCGGGCGCTGTGGCAGGAGGCCGAGGAGGCCGCGAGCCACGGCGACCTGACGCAGGCGTTCGGCCGCGTGGGGCACCTGGTGCATCACATCCAGGACATGGCGTCGCCGCCACACGTGGTGCCGGTGATGCACGGGCTGGCGGATCGCTTCGAGCAGCGGTCAATCGCGCCGGAGACCCTGGCCCATGGGCCCCGGATCGACATCCCGCCGATGTCCGGCGACGAGGCGCAGCTCGCCCTGGCCGAGGAGACGCTGAATCTGGTGCGCACGGGCGCGCTGCCGGTGGTGGACGGCAACATCCCCTGGAGCGCGTTCTGGGCCGAGCCCGTCCATGCGGACCCCGGTGTGTTCGGCGGTTATGGCGAGGTGGGCAACGCCTTCGGGGCGGCACGGGTGCGCTGGAACGGGCGCGCGTGGAAGGTGGACCCCGCGGTGTACGAGGACTTCGTGAACGGGCGGGCGGAGGCGGCCATGGCCTACTCGCGCGCCTTCCTGGTGTGGGCGACGGAGCGGCTCACCACCCTGGCCCGGGAGCGTCAGCAGGTCATGCGCGCCCAGTGGGCCCCCTCGCCCGCGCTCGCCCTGGAGGTGATGGGCGGAGCCCTCGCGTCCCCACGAGGGGCCACGCCGGTGGCCGGCGCGCGGGCACTGCTTCCCCTGCCGTGGGCGATGGCCCTATCGGCCAGTTATGCCCAGACATTGAGCGCTCCCCTCCTGTCGAGCGGGGGAAGCTGCTGGTCGCTGTCCGTGCTCTCTCCGCCGCTGTGGGCGGCGCGGCTGGGCTATGCGAAGGGGTTCGACCTGCGCGCCATGGTGGGCGGGGGCCTGTCCTTCCTCGGCGGCGCGCCCCGTCCGGAGCTACCCGTGGGCCTACGGCTGCACACCCAGTTGGGCACGCGGCTGTCGCTCAGCGCGGAAGCCCAATACCGGCTCTTCTCTTCGTCCCTGGGACCCTGGGCGAACGGCATCTCCTTCACCCTGGGCACCGGCCTCACCTGGGGCGACACCTAGCGGGCTTGCGCCGTACGGGGGCGCTCACGGGACGCCCGGAGGAATCACCACAACCGCGCCACCTGCTCCGCATTCCAAGCCAATGGAATGACAAGCAACCCGCCGCAGTCGGCTACACGGCGCGCGGCTACGTGCACTTCACCGAGGGAGGCGGGTCGCTGCCGCGCGTGGAGCGTCGCCAACAGGCGTTGCGGCTCGCTCGGCTGCTCCCCATTCGATAGGGCACCGGGGCGGCGTGGGCAATCGCGGTCGAAATGGCCATCTTCCTCTGGAAACTGGCACCACTGGAGGAAGGTGAGGAATGGCCTCACTCGGAGAGCAGCTCTGCGACCATACCGACGAACTCGTGCAACGATGGTACGAGCGGTGGCAGCAGGAGCGGCCCGCGTTCCCGGAAATGACGGAGGCCGCCATCAAAGACCACCTGCCCCTCCAACTCCGGGCCATCGGCGAGAGGCTGCGCGAGGGAGGAGCCGCTGTGTCTCCCCGGAAGTTGTGGGAGCAGCACCGACGGTTGGACCCCGAGCAGCGCGTGCGCGATGCGGTGCCCATCGAGGAGGTGGTGCGTGAGTACGCCTACGTCATCGAGGCGGTCCGCAGCTGGCTTGACGAGCGAGGCGAGCAGGTGTCCGTCCTGGAATACTCGTTCTTCTCCATCGCCATCTTCGAACTCGCCGCCGAGTCGGCGCGCCGGTTCTCGAGGTACCAGGCGGAGCGGGTGACCCGAGAGCGCTCGGAGTACGTGGCGGGCATCGCGCACCAGTTGCGCACGCCTGTCTCCACGCTGAGCCTTTATGTCCAGCAGTTGAAGTGTGCACAGGGCGAGCCGGACCCCCAGGCCGTGGAGCGACTACGCCGCACGGTGGGCCGACTGAACCGGCTCGTCGACGGCATCCTCCGCCTGGAGCGCTTCAAACCCGACGAGCTGCCTGTCCACCCGGAGGTCCTCGCCCCGGCGCAGGTCATCGAACAGCTCGTCGCGGATTACGAGTACGATGCCAGCCAAAAGGGCTTGCGGCTCGACATCTCCGCCAACCGGTCCGCGCGCATGCAGGTGGACCAGGACCTGTTGGTGGACGCTCTTGGCAACCTCATCCAGAACGCCATCAAGTACACCCAAAAGGGCTTCGTGCGCGTCACGCTGGAGGAGCAAGAAGACAAGGTGGTGTTCAAGGTGGAGGACTCCGGCCCCGGCATCAGCCCCGAGCGCCAACGGGAGCTTTTCCGACCCGTGATGCCCGGACAACCCGGTGGCGTCGGGCTCGGCTTGAGCATCGCGTTCCGTGCCGCGGTGGCACAGGGCGGGACGCTGGAACTGGAGAGCGAGCCGGGCCTGGGCAGCACCTTCCGTCTGTGCCTGCCCCGGACCGTGCGTGCGCGGGAGGGGCAGAGCAAGGAACTCGTGGAGACCACTCTTGAGAATGACGCTTCACCGAGCGTCCATTAGCCATGGGACGGAGTTCATGGAAGAGCACGGCCCAGGCCGTGTGCATGAGTTGGCCTTGGAACTGGGCACCTTTCTCCCGGACACGAGGGGCTCTCCTGGAATGGATAGGACCGAGGTCGGGCACCTGTCCTGGAACCTGGGCACTCGCATCAATGGCATCCACTGGATGAACTTCCTGGGCCCACCGGTGCTCGGGGAACTGAGCGGTGCGAGCGCGCCCTGCCTCAGTTCGCGAAGATGGGGTGGTTCTCCAGCCAGGACACGAAGAGCGCGTCCGCGAACGGCTTGCCCCCGATGTAGACACCGTGGGTGGCCTCGCCCTCTACTTGCAGTCCGCCTCCCGGAACATAGGTGAGCGTGAGCTCGCCACCCTTGGGCACGTCCCGCAGCGAGCCGAGCAGCCGATCCAGGTCGTCACTCAGGGGTGAGTGGCGCAGCGCGGCATTCCGGGCCAGGCCATCGCGGAAGGCATCCACGAGCTGCTCCCGGGTGACATGGCGCAGGAAGCGCAGTTGCAGGCGCTTGATGCAGTTGGAGGAGATGGCCTCGGCCTTCGCCCGCGGCGGCTGCTCGAAGTAGAGCGACCAGACGTAGACCTTGAAGAAGAACATCTGCTGCAATTCCACGTGGGCCAGCGACAGCTGCTTGCCCTGCAGCGTGACTTCTTCGGGCACCCGCACCCCCGCGAGTTCCCGCGCCTGGGCCACGCCCGTGCTCAACAGCAACGCCGTCAATGCTCCCGCGAGCTTCCATCCCTTGCGCACCATCACCGACCCCCTCGCCACCCCACCAACGGGTAGGGTCCATGGTGCGCACCCGCGAGCAGGCCGCCAACCAGGGACGTGGCTCGATCCCCCTGTGAGTGTCCGGTGGTGAGCGGAGGAACTGGCGGGGAGCGCACGTTAATCCGTGCTATGGTCCCCCTCCCTGGGCGAGCCATGTGGCATCCGCTCCGAGCCCGGACGCCAGGTCGGGGAGGAGCGCGAAAGGGGCTTGTCGTTGCGTGACGCGGCCGATCCCAGCATCAACTGTCGTCTGCGAAGCGCCCCCGCGCGAGTCCACCCGTCCCTATGACTCTGAGTCAGCCTACCCCTGGTCAGGATCCCTCGTTGAAGCTCGAAGACGAAGCCCCCACGGCCCCTGGAATCCCCCACCAGGAGGGCTCCCCGGAGACGGGCGAGGCACGGCGCGACGACGATCGGGAGCGGCTGAACATGCTCGTCAACCAGGCGAGCGTGGGCATCACCCAGCGGGCCCTCGACGGCACGCTGGTCATGGCCAACCAGCGCTTCTGCGACATCGTCGGGCGTGCGCTCGAGGACGTGATTGGCCACTCCCAACAAATCCTGACGCATCCGGACGATCGCGACGCGCATGCCGCCCAGTGGCGGAAGCTGTTGGAGACGGGCGAGCCCTACACCGTGGACAAGCGCAACGTGCGGCCCGACGGCTCCGTGGTGTGGGTCAACAACCACGTCACGCTCGCCCGGGATGAGCGGGGCCGCCCGAAGTTCGCCATCTGCGTCACCCAGGACATCACCGCCCGCCGCGAGGCCGAGGAGCGCCTGCGGGAGCGGGAGCGGCATCTGCGCTTCGCGCAGGAAATCGGGGGCATTGGCGTGTTCACGGTGGAGCTGGCCACCGGCGTGTTGACCGTGACGCCGGAGTTCTGCCGTCTGTATGGCATCGAGCCGATGGAGCATCCCCCCGCCACGGCCATCGAGGCGACCCTCCTCCCCGAGGATCTCCACCACGCCTCGACGGTGGAGTTCCGCACTCACGGCCGCGTGAGCGCCCAGGCCGAGTACCGGATCCGTCACGCCCGCTCGGGACAGGTGCGGTGGATTGCCCGGCGCAGCGAGATGATCCGGGACGAGAAGGGCCATCCCCTGCGGCTGCTCGGTGTGGTGCAGGACGTGACGGAGCGCCGGGCCGCCGAGGACAGGTTGCGTGAAACCAACGAGCGGCTCCAGCTCGCGCTCAACGCGGGCTCGGTGCTCGGCACGTGGGTGTGGAACATCCCGGCCGGTCTGCTCACGGGTGACGAGCGGTTCGCGCGCACCTTCGAGCTCGCGCCGGAGCAGGCCGCGCGGGGGTTGCCGATCGAGGAGTACGGGACGTTCGTCCACCCCGAGGATCGCGCCCGCGTCGCGGAGCAGACGATCCTCACGCTGCGCACGGGTGGGCCCTACCGCTGCGAGTACCGGGTCCGCCGCACCCAGGGGGGGCCCTACTTCTGGATTGAAGCCAACGGCCACTGCGAGCTCGGCGCCGACGGCCAGCCGCTGCGCTTTCCCGGCCTGCTGATGGACATCGACGAGCGCAAACAGGCGGAGCTGCGCCAGGCGGCCGTCATCGAGATCGGCGACAGGCTGCGCGACCTGACCGACACAGCCGATATCGCGGGCACCGCCATGGAGCGGGTCGGGCGGCTGCTGGACATCCTGCGCGCGGGGTACGGCACGATCGACGCCTCGCAGCAGTATGTGGAGATCGAGCGGGACTGGGTCTCCCGTCCCGACACCCTCAGCGTCACAGGCCTGCACCGCTTCGCCGACTATGGCGTCTACATCGAGACGCTCAAACGGGGCGAAACCGTCGCCATCCCCGACATCGAGCAGGACGAGCGAACGAGTTCTGGCGCCGACAACCTGCGGGTGCTCGGCATCCGGGCACTGCTCAACGTGCCCTTGCTGGAGCAGGGCCGCCTCGTCGCGCTCCTCTACCTTCACGACGATCAGGTGCGCCAGTGGAGCCAGGACGACATCGACTTCCTGCGGGACGTGGCCGATCGCGTCCGGACGGCGAGCGAGCGCGTGCGGGCCGTGGCGCAACTGCGGCGGGCCAACGAGACGCTGGAGCAGCGCGTCGAGGAGCGCACGCGCGAGCGCGACCGGGTCTGGACCGTGTCGCAGGATCTGCTGGTGGTGTCCGACGCCGAGGGCAGGTTCCTGCGCGTCAACCCGGCGTGGACCACCCTCATGGGCTGGACGCCGGAGGAGCTGTTGGGCAAGACGTCCGCCTGGTTGGAGCACCCCGAGGATCTGGAGAAGACCCAGGCGGAACGGCGCAACCTGTCCGAGGGCCAGCCCGTCATGCGCTTCGAGAACCGCCTTCGGCACAAGGACGGCACCTACCGGCTGTTGTCCTGGAAGGCGGTCCCCATGGCGCAAGAGGGGATCACCTACTCCACCGCGCGAGACATCACGGACCAACGGCAGACAGAGGAGCAGCTGCGCCAGTCCCAGAAGATGGAGGCGGTGGGCAAGCTCACCGGTGGCGTGGCCCATGACTTCAACAACCTGCTGCAGGTCATCGGGGGCAACCTCCAATTGCTGCAGCGCGACCTGGTGGGCAACGAGCGGGGGATGCGCCGCGTGCGCACCGCCATCCACTCGGTGGAACGGGGGGCTCGGCTCGCCTCGCAACTGCTCGCCTTCGCCCGTCGGCAACCGCTCACCCCCGTGGTGCTCCACCTGGGCCGGCTGGTGCGCGGCATGGATGATCTGCTGCGCCGCGCCCTGGGAGAGGACGTGGAGGTGGAGACCATCATCTCGGGAGGGCTGTGGAACACGGCCGTCGATCCCAACCAGCTCGAGAACGTCCTGCTCAACCTGGCCATCAACGCCCGGGACGCCATGGAGAAGTCGGGCAAGCTGACCATCGAGGTGAGCAACGCCCGGCTCGACGAGCGCTACGCGCGGATGCACCCGGACGTGAAGCCCGGACCGTACGTGCTGCTGGCCGTCTCCGACACTGGAGGCGGCATGCCCCCCGAGGTCATCGAGCGCGCCTTCGAGCCGTTCTTCACCACCAAGCCCGAGGGCCGCGGCACGGGGCTGGGCCTGAGCATGGTGTACGGCTTCGTCAAGCAGAGCGGCGGCCACGTGAAGATCTACAGCGAGGTGGGCCATGGCACGACGCTGAAGATCTACCTGCCCCGCGCCTTCCAGGCCGAGATGCCACTCGAGGAACTCCCCGAGGGGCCCGTGGAGGGAGGCACCGAGACCATCCTCGTCGTCGAGGACGACGCCGAGGTGCGCGCCACGGTGGTGGAGATCCTCACGGACCTGGGCTACCGCGTGCTCAAGGCCGCGGATGGCCAGGGCGCACTGGCCATCATCCAGAGTGGCCTCCCGGTGGATCTGCTGTTCACCGACGTGGTGATGCCTGGTCCGGTGCGGAGCACCGACCTGGCCCGGCAGGCCAAGGCCCTGCAGCCGAACATCGAGGTGCTCTTCACCTCGGGCTACACGGAGAACGCCATCGTGCACGGAGGGCGGCTCGACCCGGGCGTCCACCTGTTGAGCAAGCCGCACCGCCGGGAGGATCTGGCGCGCAAGCTCCGGCAACTGCTCAACCAGCGCCCGCCACGACAGGAGACGCCCCGCCCGCCCCCACCCGCCCCCGAGAAGCCCCGGGCGCCCGAACCCCCACCGCGTCCGGAGGAGCCCGCGGCCCTGCGGGTGCTGCTGGTGGAGGACGACGAGGACATCCGCACGTCGGCGCTCGAGCTGATGGGCCTGCTGGGGCACGAGGTGGTGGCGGTGGGCAGCGCGGAAGAGGCCAGCCGCGTGCTCAAGCGCCAGCGCTTCGACGTGCTGTTCACCGATGTGTCACTGCCGGGCAGGTCGGGCGTGGAGCTGGCCCGGGAAGTCATCCGGCTCCAGCTCGGGATGAAGATCGTCATCGCCTCGGGACACGGCAGTTCGGTGCTCACCGGCGCGGACGCGCGCCTGCAGGGGGTGGTGGTCCTGCCCAAGCCCTACGCCCTGCCTCAAATCCAGAAGGTCCTGGAGGGGTAGAGCCCCGGGGCGCCTCCAGCCGCCTGGAGAGGAGCCAACAGAACACGGGGCCGCCCGGGAGAACCCACGCCCGGGGGCATGCGATGGGCTTGCTCCCGGGAGGGCCGGACAGCAGGATTCCCGCATGAGTGACAAACTGAGCCTGAGCGACGAGGAGTGGAAGAAGCGCCTGACCCCCCAGGAGTACCAGGTGCTGCGCCAGCACGGCACCGAGCGGCCGGGAAGCGGCTGTTTCCTGGGCACGAAGGATCCCGGCACGTATGTCTGCGCCGGTTGTGGCAACCCGCTGTTCCAGTCGGGCGAGAAGTTCGAGTCCGGGACGGGCTGGCCCTCCTTCACCCAACCGCTCAAGCCCGACGCGGTGACGGAGTATCGCGACGTGTCCTACGGGATGGTGCGCACCGAGGTGAGATGCGGCCGGTGTGATGGGCACCTGGGACACGTCTTCCCGGATGGCCCTCCGCCCACGGGGCTGCGCTACTGCATGAACTCGGTGGCGATGAAGCACGCGCCGGAGGGAGAGTCCCTCCCGCTCGTCACGAAGTGAGGGCTCAGCGCGTGGCGCGCTCGGCCTCGGTCAGGCGCTTCTTGGACAGCGACAGGTACTTCTCGTCCATGTCGATGCCCACGTAGCGCCGGCCCAGCTTGAGCGCCGCCACGCCCGTGGTGCCACTGCCGTTGAAGGGATCCAACACCAGCGCGTCCTCGGGGGTGCTCGCCTCGATGACGCGCTCGAGCAGCGACACCGGCTTCTGCGTGGGGTGGCTGCCGTGCGCCTTCTCCTCCTTGCGCGGCGCCGTCATCGTCCACACGCGGCCGGACTCGTCGGCGTTCAACTCCTCCTCGCCCGAGCGCGGCAGCGCCCACACGTCGCGCATCTGCTTGCCGCCGTTGTCCGCCTTCATCTTCGAATAGTTGAAGGTGTGCTGGAGCTTGGCGGCCGGCTTGGGCGACGCCCAGATGAGCAGCTCGGAGGAGTGGGTGAAGTAGCGGCAGGCGAGGTTGGGGCTCGCGTTGGGCTTGTACCAGGTGACGGTGTTGAGCAGCTTGTAGCCGAGCTTCTGCATCGCGAAGCCCACCGAGAAGATGACGTGCTGGGTGCCGCTCACCCAGATGCTGCCCGTGGGCTTGAGCACGCGCTGGCAGGCCTTGAGCCACGCGGTGGTGAAGGCGTGGTCCTCCTCCACCCCGCGCGACACGTCCCAGCCGCCCTTGTTCACCGCGGCGCGCTTGCCGTTCTTGCAGGTGAAGCCGCCGTTGGACAGGAAGTAGGGCGGGTCCGCGAACACCATGTCGAAGGTGCCCGGCTCGAACTGCTCGAGCAACGCGAGGCTGTCCCCCTGGTAGAGCCGGTACGCATCGCTCTTGGCGTAGAGGCTCTCGCGCAGGGTGGGCTGAACAAGCTTCAGGACAGGAGCTGCGGCTTCGGCGGACATCTCGCCTCCGTCAGGGGGGTCGGTGAACGGAGGGCAATGTGCCGCAACAATCGGCTACGTCTAATTCCCAGCCTGTTTTTGTCTGATCGATCCTGTAGCACCCGAAGCGCGTCCAAAAAATTGACGGCTCCACTTCGCCCGGCCCGAGCCGCTATGCTCTCCGACTCCAACGACCATGGCTCCGCCCCTCACCTCCGAACAGGCCCTCGCGCTCGCGCCCGACTCCTCCGTGGCCGCCTCTGGCCAGAAGCTCGCGCGGGAGCGGGAGTGGAAGCTCCTGGGCCACGGCGAGCGCGCCGCCTGGGGCGAGTGCCAGGGCAGCGCGCTGTACCAGGTGCGCATCGATCTGTCGGATCTCACCCCGTCGTGCACGTGCCCCAGCCGCAAGATTCCCTGCAAGCACTGCATCGGGTTGCTGCTGCTGCTCGCCGCGGAACGCCTGCCCCAGGCCGCGACGCCCCCCTGGGTGGAGGAGTGGCTCGCCAAACGCTCCGCGGCCGCCGAGCGCAAGGCGACGAAGAAGGCGGCGCCCGCGGCGGAAGGCGCCGCCCCCGTGGACACGAAGGCACGGGCGAAGCGCGCCTCCGAGCGCCAGGAGCGCATGGCCCGGGGCCTGGAGGCCCTGGGGCTGTGGATGGAGGATCTCGTGCGCGGGGGACTGGCCCGGCTCGACACGGCGGCGCCCGTGCATGAACAGGCGGCGCGGCTGGTGGACGCGGAGAGCCCGGGCCTCGCGGCGCAACTGCGTCTGCTCGCGGGAGAGCTGGAGGGGCGTCCCGAGCCCCGGCGCCTCGTGGAGCGGCTCGGGCGGATCGCCCTCGTCGTCGAGGCCTGGCGCAAGCTGGAGCAGCTTCCCGAGCCCCTCGCGGCGGATGTCCAGGCGCGGGTAGGTGCCCCGCTGCGCGACGAGGACGTGCTCGCCCGCGGCGAGCGACTCCAGGACACCTGGGCCGTCGTCAGCCAGGAGCTGGACGACTCGGCGCACGTGCGCGAGCAACGCACGTGGCTGCTCGGCACCACCCAGGGCCGGACGGCCCGCGTCCTCCAGTTCGCGGTCGGGGCCTCCGGGCAGTTCTCCGAGAAGCTCATTCCGGGCACCGCCTTCGACGCGGAACTCGTGTACTGGCCGAGCGCGGCGCCCCAGCGGGCGAAGGTCCTGGAACGACGGGGAGATCTCCGGCCCTGGACGGGCGCCCTGCCCTCGCTCTCGCTCGACGCGCTCCAGCGGCGCTTCGCCGAGGAGCTGGCCCGGCAACCCTTCCAGGAGCGCATGGCGGCGATGCTGGGCGGCGTCGTCCCCGTGCTGGAGAACGAGGAGCGCATGTGGCTGCGAGACGCCACGGGCGCGGCGCTCCGACTCGGCCCGTGTGACCGGTGGAAGCTGCTGGCGCTCTCGGGCGGCCACCCGGTGGACGTGTTCGGCGAATGGGATGGGGAACGGCTGCGTCCGCTGAGCGTGCTCGTGGACGGAACGCTGTACGCCCTGGGAGGCGCGCGGTGAACGATCTGGATGCATTGACGCGCCTCGCGTTCCTGGGCACCGCCCACGCGCCCGAGCCCGACTCCCTGGGAGGCGTGGAGGGCCAGACGGCGCGTGCCCTGAGCGCCCTGTCCGTGGAGAAGCGGGTGCTGCTCGCGGCCGGAGCGCGGGGCGTGGCGCGGGCCGCGGGTGGCCGCCTGTCCCAGCTCGGCCCGCCCGGGGAAGCGGCACCGCCCGACACCCTGGAAGTCTGTCCTCCCCGCGTGAGCGCCCTCCTGGTGGAGGTCATGGCCGCCGCGGACGCCGAGATGCTGCGGGCGATCCTCGAGCGGATGGCCCACGTGCGCCGCCGCCTTCCCCCGGAGCTGCTGCCCCGCCTGCTCGGATTCAAGGGACCGATGCGCGAGGCGATCGTTCCGGTGCTGGGCGAGCGGGGCCAGTGGCTCGCCCGTCTCCACCCCGAATGGCGCTCCGCGCGGACCGGCACTGGCACCTCCCCCGAAGAGGCCGAGCGCGTGTGGGCGGAGGGGACCTTCGAGGAGCGGCGCACGATGCTCGAGCAGACCCGGCTCACGGAGCCGGCCCGCGCCCGTGCCTGGCTCCAGGGCACCTTCGCCCAGGAGAAGAGCGATCACCGCGTCCGCTTCCTCTCCAGCCTGAAGCAGGGACTCTCCCCGGAGGACGAGGCCCTGTTGGAGCTGGGCCGCAAGGATCGCGCGGCCGGGGTGCGCGAGGTGGCGAGGGAGCTGCTCTCCCGGCTGCCCACGTCCGCCTTCGCGCGACGCATGGAGGAGCGGGCCCGGGCGGTGCTGCACTGGGAAGCGCCCGGGACGATCCGCGTCCGCTTCCCCGCGAAGTGGGACGCCGAGGCCGAGCGCGATGGTCTGGACAAGCCGCCCGCCGGCATCGGCCAGAGCGAGCACTGGCTCCAGCGGCTCCTGTCGGCCCTGCCCCTGTCCACCTGGGAGAACGCGTTCGGCGCCACGCCGGAGCAGCTCGTCGCCGCCGCCGGGCGGAGCGAGGATGGCATTGGAGTCTCGGTGGGCTGGGCCCACGCGATGCACCTGGGTGCCTCGCCGGCCTGGGCCTCCGCCCTGTTCGACTTCTGGGCCCGTCAGAATCCCAAGGTGCTCCCGCCCGAGCGCGCGGAGAACCTGGCGTCCACGCTGTTCGAGGCCCTGCCTCCCCCGGAGCGAGCCGGGCACACCCTGCGCGTGTTCCGCGGAGCCCAGGCCCTGCCCCCGCTGGAACGCGCCCTCGCCCTGACGCCCGCGCCCTGGCCGGAGGAGCTCGCCCGGGCCTGGCTCTCGGCCCTTCGTCAGCAGCACGACGCGACGCCCCGGGCGCTGGCGTTGCTCGGAGTCCTCTCCCGCTCCGCGCTCATCCTGCCCGCGGCGTGTCTCGCCGCCGCCGCCGAGCCCATCGACCTGCCCGCCCCCCTGTCCTACTGGCAGCGGGAACTCCACCGCTTCCAGACGAGCGTCTCGCTCTGCCGGACCCTTCACGAGGAGCTGAAACCGTGACCGCCACCGCCCTTCTCCGTCAGCACGCCGAGCAGCAATACGCCGAGGAACTGGCCGCGCTCGCCCGGGCGGACGACCGGCCCAAGCCCCAGGGCTGGACGCTCTCGCCCTGGGCCGTGCGCCTCTACCTGCTCGGAGGCACGCTGCCCGACGGCTTCCGGGTGAGCGCCAAGTACATCGGCAACGCGCGGCTGGTGGAGATCGCCGTGGCGACGCTCGCCACCGACCGGGCCCTGCTGCTCTACGGCGTGCCCGGCACCGCCAAGTCCTGGCTGAGCGAGCACCTGGCCGCCGCCATCTGTGGGGACTCGACGCTGCTCGTGCAGGGCACGGCGGGCACGGACGAAGCGGCCCTGCGCTATGGCTGGAACTACGCGCGGCTGCTCGCGGAGGGCCCCTCGGAGAAGGCCATGGTCCCGAGCCCCATCATGCGCGCCATGCGCGAGGGGAGGCTCGCCCGCATCGAGGAGCTGACGCGCATGCCGGGCGAGGTGCAGGACGCCCTCATCACCCTGCTCAGCGAGAAGACGCTCCCCATTCCGGAGCTGTCCAGCGAGGTGCAGGCCCGCGCGGGCTTCAACGTCATCGCCACGGCGAACAACCGAGACCGGGGCGTGAACGAGCTGTCGAGCGCCCTGCTGCGCCGCTTCAACACGGTGGTGCTACCCACCCCCGACTCGCTGGAGCAGGAGGTGGAGATCGTCGAGAAGCGCGTGGCCGAGATGGGACGCACCCTGGCGCTGCCCGCGGAGAAGCCCGCGCTGGAGGAGATCCGCCGGGTGGTCACCCTCTTCCGCGAGCTGCGTGGAGGCGCGACGCTGGATGGGACGATGAAGCTCAAGACGCCCTCGGGCGCGCTGTCCACGGCCGAGGTCATCTCCGTGATGAACGGGGGCCTGGCCATGGCGGGCTACTACGGGGACGGTGTGCTCCGGGCGCCGGACCTGGCCGCGGGCCTCACGGGCGCCATCGTGAAGGATCCGGTGCAGGACCGGGTGGTGTGGCTGGAGTACCTCAAGACGGTGGTGAAGGAGCGTGAGGGGTGGAAGGACCTCTACCGCGCCTGCATGGAGGTCCTGTGAGCGCGGAGCCGGGCGCGGCCGTTCATGTGCTCGGCGTGCGGCACCATGGGCCCGGCAGCGCGCGCGGCGTGCGCTCCGCGCTGGAAGCGCTCCAACCCGACGTGGTGCTCATCGAGGGCCCTCCCGACGCGGACGAACTCCTGCCGCTCGCGGCCCAGGCGGGGATGAAGCCGCCGGTGGCGCTGCTCGTCTACGCGCTCGACACGCCCGCGCACGCCGTCTTCTACCCGTTCGCCGTCTTCTCTCCGGAGTGGCAGGCCGTCCAGTACGCCCTGGGGCGCTCGCTGCCGGTGCGCTTCATCGACCTGCCCCAGGCGCACCAGCTCGTGCCCGAGGCCCTGGCCCAGGAGAAGGCGGAGCCGCCCCGGGAGGATGCGCTCGGGGGACTCGCGCGAGCGGCCGGCCACGAGGAGGGCGAGGCGTGGTGGGAGCAGCTCATCGAGCAGCGCCAGGACGCGCGGGGTGTCTTCGAGGCGGTGCTGGAGGCGATGACGGCCGTGCGCGAGGTGGGGGGCGACATTCCCGCGCGCGAGGCCCTGCGCGAGGCGCACATGCGGCGCTGCATCCGCCAGGCGCGGAAGGAGGGCTTCCAGCGGATCGCCGTCGTGTGTGGCGCGTGGCATGCCCCGGCGCTCGTCCAGGCACGGCCCGCGCGCGAGGACGACGCGTTGCTCAAGGGCCTGCCGAAGACGAAGGTGGCGGCCACGTGGATTCCCTGGACGTATGACCGGCTCGGCTGGCGCAGCGGGTACGGCGCGGGCGTGGACTCCCCCGGGTGGTACGCGCACCTGTGGCTCACCCCCGAGCGGCCGGTGAGCACCTGGGCGGCACGCATCGCGCAACTCCTGCGCGGCGAGGGATTGGACGCATCGTCCGCGAGCGTCATCGAGACAGTGCGGCTGGCCGAGGCGCTCGCGGCGCTGCGGGGGCGGAGCGCGGTGGGGTTGGGAGAGCTGCGCGACGCCGCGCTCAGCGTGCTGTGCGAGGGGGACGCGACCCCGCTGACGCTCGTGCACGACCGGTTGGAGGTGGGCACGGGCCTGGGCGAGGTGCCCTCCGACGTGCCCGCGGTGCCGCTCGCGAGGGACCTGGCCGCGCTGCAGAAGTCGCTGCGCCTGCCGCCCACGTCCGAGAGCAAGCTCCTGGAGTTGGACCTGCGCAAGGAGCTCGACCGGGGCCGGAGCCGGCTCTTGCACCGGCTGCGGCTGCTCGACATTCCCTGGGGCACGCCCGAGGACGACACGCGCAACGCGAAGGGCACCTTCCGCGAGAACTGGCGCGTGAAGTGGGAGCCCGAGCTGGCCGTGCGCGTCGTGGAGGCGAGCCTCTTCGGCAACACGGTGGAGTCGGCGGCCACGGGCCGGGTGAAGACCCGTGCCGCCGAGGCCAAGGAGCTGGACACGCTGACGGCCCTGCTCGAGGCGAGCCTCCTCGCGGAGCTGTCCGCGTCCATCGACACCGTGCTGGGCCATGTGCAGGAGCTCTCCACGCGCTCGGCGGACGTGCCGAAGCTGATGGAGGCCTTCCCTCCCCTGGTGCGCACGGTGCGCTACGGCAGCGTCCGGGAGACGCCCACCGAGCCCATCCTCGCCATCATCCACGGGCTGCTCGAGCGCATCTTCATCGGGTTGCCCGGGGCGTGCGTCGCGTTGGACGAAGACGCCGCGCGCGAGCGCCATGGCCAGTTGAGCGCCCTGCACGCCGCGTTGGTGCTGCTGGAGGACAAGGCGCGTCTGGAGGAGTGGTCCCAGGCCTTGGAGGGGCTCGTGCAGCGGGACGCGGTGCACGGACTGCTGCGCGGAGCGGCGCTGCGGCTGCGAGTGGAGATGGGCCACGTGGAGGACGCCGTGCTGGGCCCACTCGCCCGGAAGGCACTGTCACCGGCGGTGCCCCCCGCCGAGGCGGCCGCGTGGCTGGAGGGGCTCGTCACCGGGAGCGCGCTGCTGCTGCTGCACCGCGACGAGTTGTGGGCGGCGCTCGACGGCTGGCTCTCCGGCCTCACGCGGGAGACCTTCGTCGAGCAGCTTCCCCTGGTACGGCGTGCGTTCTCGCGCTTCGGAGCGGCCGAGCGGCGCGCCATGGCGGAGCGCATCCGGCGGCCCTCCATGGCGCCGGGAGCGGCCCGGGGCACGAGGGCTGGAGACGATCTGGATCCCGAGCGCGTGGCTCAGGTGCTGCCCGTGCTGTCGCTCATCTTGGGAGTGAGGCTCGATGAAAACCTCGGATGAAGAGCGGCTGGAGCGTTGGCGGCTGGTGTTGGGGCAGCCGGCGCAGGAATCGCTGGGGGTGTCGCTCGGGGAGACCGAGCGGAGCATGGATAAAACCCTCGAGGCGCTGTACGACTCCGAGCGCAAGGCGGGACTCGGCGCGTCCTCGCCGCAGGTGGCGCGCTGGCTCGGGGACATCCGCGAGTACTTCCCCGCGCCCGTGGTGCGCGTCATGCAGGGGGATGCGATGGCGCGGCTCGGGCTGACAGAGATGTTGCTCCAGCCGGAGATGCTGGCGGCGGTGGAGCCGGACGTGCAGCTCGTGGCCACGCTCTTGTCCTTGCGCAAGGTCATCCCCCAGAAGACGAAGGAGACAGCGCGCCGGGTGGTGCGCAAGGTGGTGGACGAGCTGGAGCGGCGGCTGCGGGCCCCCACCGAGCGGGCGGTGCGGGGAGCGCTGTCACGGGCCTCGCGCACGCGCCGGCCGAGGGCCGCGGAGATCGACTGGGACCGGACGCTGCGGGCCAACCTGGGCAACTATCTGCCCGAGCGCAAGAGTATGGTGGTGGAGAAGCTGGTGGGCCACGGGCGCAAGCGCTCGAGCCTGCGGGACGTGGTGCTGTGCATCGACCAGAGTGGCTCCATGGCGGCGTCGGTCGTCTACTCGAGCATCTTCGGCGCGGTGCTCGCGTCCCTGCGGGCGGTGTCCACGAAGATGGTGCTCTTCGACACGGCGGTGGTGGACCTGAGCGAGCAGTTGTCGGACCCGGTGGACCTGCTGTTCGGCACCCAGCTCGGAGGGGGCACGGACATCGACCAGGCGCTCGGGTACTGCCAGCAGATCATCACCCGCCCGGCGCAGACCATCCTCGTGCTCGTCACGGACCTGTACGAGGGAGGCAACGCGCAGCGGATGCTCCAGCGGGCCGCCGCGCTCGTCCAGAGCGGCGTGACGGTCGTGTGCCTGCTCGCGTTGAGTGATCAGGGCACGCCCTCGCATGACCCGCACCACGCGGCGCACTTCGCGGCGCTGGGCATCCCCACCTTCGCGTGCACGCCGGACCTCTTCCCGGAACTCATGGCCGCGGCGCTTCAACGCAAGGACCTGCGCGCCTGGGCTTCACGCCAGGAACTCCAGGTGGCCCGCCCGGGGTGAGCGCGGCGGGGATGCGTCACGGAGTGACGATGGGCTTCAGAAGGCCCGCTCTGTCCAGCAGCCCCTGGACGCGCTGAGCGAGTTCGACGTGTTCGGGGTTGGAAACCGAGGCCGAGTCGGGCGTGAGGATGACGAGCATGCCTTTGTCCTCCACCGGCTCGATGCGAACGGGAGCGGGCAGCGGAGGCACCGTGCCCCGGCCGCGAGAGAAATACATGATCCAGCCCACGAAGGTCCCCGCGTCCCCCGTGGAGGTGATCTTGTCACGGAACATCGTTGACGAGGCGATGGCGCGCTCTGGATCCCAAGCCAGAACCATGCTCCGCACGAGGCCAGTGAGAACTGGCACGCTCAGAACCCGCTCCGAATTCGGCCCACGGCTTGGCAGGTTACATACACAAACGTTGCTCACGGCTTCCGAGTAGGCGCCGCATAAAAAATTGAAGCCGCTATCCTCGTAGTCGGCACACACGCCGTTCCATGCCCAGACAGAGTAACCGAGTTCCTCGAATTGCCGATCCCTTCCTCGGCGGATCAGTTTTTCGAGTGACTCTCGGGTAGATTCGACGGGACGAGATAGTGCGTCCTTTCGGGACCTGCCCTGTTCAAACCAGCGAGAGAAGGATGGGTCAACATTCGCCATGGCAGATAGGAAGACTTCTGCTCGCCGGGCACAATCCTCCGGTGACTCCTTTCGCGGCCCCCAATAAGCACCTGCATAGTACGAATCAATCCTTTGAAACTTCTTGGACATGAATATTCTCCTACAATGGCGAGGTATAAATTACTTCGATTCCGGTCACACCTTTGTCACCCCTGCCGCGGTTCAGTCGAGGCATCGGGCCCGACGCGGCACCCGGGCCGTGGTCCAGCAACGCACCGCCAGATGTCGTGGATACCGTCGCGCAACCCGTGGCCACGACAACGAGCCCCAGCAACAGGGCCACCCACTTCCGTCCTCGCTCAGCGGACATGCGCTCCCCCCAGCCCAAGGGGACAACGGCTCCCCCGGAAACGGCCTCTCGTCCAGTGCCGTGTCGCGCAGTATGCCGCCCCGCACGAAGACAGAGCGTGAGCCCTGTCTCGATCCCTGGGAATGTTGAGTCCCTCGGATCGCATTCGACGTGCTCGCGCGTGAACCCGATCCGCGCGCCCGTGCCCTGTGGCAAGCTCGCGGCCCGCATGGAGACGTCCCCCCCGCTCCTCCGGTTGTCGAACATCACCCGAAGCTTTCCCGGCGTCGTCGCCAACGACCACGTCAGCCTCGACCTCCACGCGGGCGAGGTCCATGCCCTGCTGGGCGAGAACGGCGCGGGAAAGACGACGTTGATGAACATCCTCTACGGGCTGGATGCACCGGACTCGGGAGAGATCCTCATCGACGGGCGCCTCGTGCGCATGGGCTCTCCCGCCCAGGCGTTGCGGCGGGGCATCGCCCTGGTGCCGCAACATCCCCTGCTCGTGGAGCGCCACACCGTGGCGGAGAACCTCGCGCTCGGCCTGCGCGGCGGCTGGTTGATGACCCGGCGCCGGCTGCGGGCCACCCTGCGCGAGCGGCTCGCCGGCCAGCCCCTCCCGATGGACCTCGACACCCGGGTGGAAAACCTCTCCGCCGGGGAGAAGCAGCGGCTGGAGATCCTCCGCGCGCTGCTGCGAGGCGTCCGCGTCCTCATCCTGGACGAGCCCACCAGCGTGCTCACCCCCCAGGAGGTGGAGCCGCTCTTCCAGCAGCTCGCCCAGCTCAAGACCCGGGGCGTGGGCATCCTCTTCATCAGCCACAAGCTGGATGAGGTGCTCGCGCACTCGGATCGCATCACCGTGCTGCGCGCGGGCCGCAAGGTGGGCGAGGCCTCCGCGCGGGAGACGACACGGGAGCAGTTGGTGAAGCTGATGCTGGGTCGCGAGGCGGTGCCCCGGCCCCAGCTCGCGCCTCCTCGCCCGGGCGTGCGGCTGGAGGTCCAGGGCCTGGAGGTGCTCTCGGATCGCGGGACGCGGGCGGTGAAGAACATCCACTTCTCGCTGGCACCTGGGGAGATTCTCGGCATCGCGGGAGTCGCGGGCAGCGGCCAGCGCGAGCTCGTGGAGGCGCTCACGGGCCTGCGGCCCTACCAGGGGCAGGTACGCTTCGAGGGGCAGCTCCTGCGGGCGACGTCACCGGCCGAGCTGTTCGCCCAGGGCGTGGCCCATGTCCCCGAGGAGCGCGCCGCCGGGACCGTGCCCTCGCTGAGCGTGGCGGAGAACCTCGCCCTGCGCACGTGGAACACGGCACTGCGACGCGGGCCCTGGCTGGACCGGGCGCGCATGGAACGCGAGGCGCTCGGCATCATCCAGACGTATGGCATCGCCACGCCGAGCCCGCGCACCCCGCTGCGCCTGCTGTCCGGTGGCAACATCCAACGCGCGGTGCTCGCCCGGGAGCTGGCGGGCTCGCCCCGGCTGCTCATCGCGGTCCATCCCACCTACGGAGTGGACATCGGGGCCACCGAGCGGGTGCACCGGCTGCTCATCGAGCGGGCCCAGGAAGGCATGTCCGTGCTGCTGGTGACGGAGGATCTCGAGGAGCTGTTCACGCTCTCGCATCGCGTGGCCTCGCTCTACCAGGGCGAGCTGCGGGGGCCCTGGCCCGCGGGCGAGGTGGACGTGGAGCGGCTCGGGCGGATGATGACGCAGGCGACGGAGGGCGCGGCGTGATCCGCCTGGAACAGGAGCCCCGGCCTCGCCGGGTGAAGGCGCTCGGGGTGTACCTGGGCATGGGTGTGCTCGCGTTCGCGCTGACTGGAGGCGTCTTCGCGGCCTATGGCGTGAGCCCGTGGGAGGTCTACCGCGCGCTGCTGGAGGGCACGCTGGGCGAGCGCCAGGGGCTGGCGGAGGTCCTGCGCCGCACCCTCCCCCTGTTGCTCATCGGGAGCGGGCTCACCCTGGCCTTCCGCGTGGGGTTCTTCAACATCGGCGCGGAGGGACAGCTCCTGATGGGCGCGGTGGGGGGCGCGGCTGTCGCGCTCTTCCTGCCGCCGGGGGCGCCGAGCCTGCCCCTCATGTTCCTCGCGGGCGCGGTGGCTGGAGGGCTGTGGGCCCTGCCCGCCGCGTGGCTGCGCTCGCGCGTGGACGTGAACGAGATCCTCACCACGTTGATGTTGAACGCGGTGGCCAGCGCCTTCGTGCTCTACCTCGTCAGTGGCCCGTGGCGGGGGGAGCAGGTGCAGGGCTACACCTATACCGACGCGTTCCCGGACGCGGCCTCGCTGCCGGTGCTGGGGGACACGTTGGTGCACTGGCCCACCGGAGTGCTCGGGGCGGTGCTCGCGGTGGCCTTGCAGGTGCTGCTCACGCGGACGTCGCTCGGCTACGCGCTGCGCGTGGTGGGGGCGAGCCCCCGGGCGGCGCGCTACGCGGGCCTGCCCACGGGGCGGGTGGTGCTGCTCACCGGCCTGCTGTCGGGCGGAGCCGCGGGGCTGGCGGGCGTGGGCGAGGTGGCCGGCATCCATCACCGGCTGTTGGATCCCACCCAGCTCTCGCTCGGCTACGGCTTCACCGCCATCATCGTGGCGTGGCTGGCCCGGGGTCACCCGGCGCTGGTGCTGCTCACCGCGCCTCTCATGGGCGTCATCCTCGCGGGAGGGGATCTGCTCAAGATCAGCTTCAACATGCCCTTCCGGGTCATCGACGTCTTCAGTGGAGTGTTGTTGTTCTGCCTCATTTCCGGCGAGGCCCTGGCGCGCTACCGCGTGAGGTGGGGACGATGATCGACGAAATGCTCCAGGCGCTGCTCCGGGCGCTCTCCTTTGGCACGCCGCTGCTGCTGGCGTGTCTGGGCGCGCTCGTCAACGAGCGGGCGGGCGTGGTGAACCTGGGGGTGGAGGGGATGATGGCGCTGGGGGCCCTGACGGCCTTCGGCGTGGCGACGGAGACGGAGTCGCTGGGGCTCGCGGTGGCGCTGTCCCTGGTGGCCGGAGCGCTGGCGGCGCTGCTGCATGGGTTCGTGACGCTCACGCTGCGCGCCAACGCGTACGTGTCCGGGCTGGCGCTGACGATGCTGGGGCTGGGCGTGTCGGGGTTGCTGGGCAACCGCTACGAGGGCGCCATCCTCATGGAGCCCGCGCCCGAGCTGCCCTTCACCGTGGCGGCGGGAGTGCTGGCCGTGGGCCTCTGGGCCTTCCTGTACGCCACGCGGCCGGGGCTGGTGCTGCGCTCGGTGGGAGAGAACCCGGCGGCGGCGGACGTGCTGGGCGTGAGCGTGGCGGGGGTGCGCTACCTGGCGGTGGCCGTGGGTGGAGCGCTGGCGGGACTGGCCGGCGCGTTCCTGTCGCTGGCCTACCGCCCCGCGTGGACGGATGGCATGACGGCGGGCCTGGGGTGGATCGCCGTGGCGCTGGTCATCTTCGTGGGGTGGAGCCCACCGCGCGCGGTGCTCGGCTCGGTCTTCTTCGGACTGCTCTACTATCTGCAATTCCGGCTCCAGGACCAGAGCCGGGTGCCCACCGAGCTCTTCGCGGCCATGCCCTACCTGCTCGTGGTGGGGGTGCTGGCGCTCGCGGGGCTGCGGCGCACCCAGGGCTCGGCGCCAGCGTCGTTGGGCAAACCCTATCATCGAGGCGAGCGGTAATCAGACAAGGAGCATACGGATGAAGTCACCTGTGATGTGGCTGGTATTGCTGGCATTGGGGCTGGCGGGCTCGGCGCGAGCGGACGAGGCGAAGCTCAAGGCCTGCTTCATCTACGTGGGGCCCGTGGGAGACATTGGCTGGAGCCACGCGCACGACGAGGCACGCAAGCTGACGATGAAGGCGCTGCCGTGGTTGGAGACCCAGTACGTGGAGTCCGTGCCCGAGGGACAGGCGCTGCCCGTCATCGATCGGCTGGTGAAGGGCGGCTGCCAGGTGGTGCTCACCACCAGCTTCGGCTTCATGGATCAGACGCTCGAGGCGGCCAGGAAGTACCCGAAGGTGGTGTTCGCGCACGCCACGGGCTTCAAGCGGGCGCCCAACATGGCCACCTACATGGCCGACTTCTATCAAATCTACTACCTCAACGGCCTGATGGCGGGAGCGCTGACGAAGTCCGGCAAGGTGGGCTACGTGGGCGCCTTCCCCATCCCCGAGCTCAAGCGTCACATCTCCGCGTTCGCGCTGGGCGTGCGCGCGGTGAATCCCCAGGCCACGGTGAACGTGAAGTGGATCAGCGCCTGGGTGAGCCCGGTGAAGGCGCGCGAGGCGGCCGAGGCGCTGATGGCCGAGGGCAATGACGTGCTGGCCTTCACCGAGGACACGGCCACGGTGGTGCAGGTGGCGGGGCGCAAGAAGGTGCCGGCCTTCGGGCATTACTCGTCCATGCAGCGCTTCGCGCCGGACTACGTGGTGTCCGGACAGCTGGTGCATTGGGAGAAGATCTACATCGACTTCCTGAGCAAGGTGCGCGACGGCACGTACGCGCCGGGCAAGCTCCAGGACGTGGACTACTGGTGGCTGCTGCGCGAGGGCGCGGTGGAGATGGGCGGCCAGCCGGGAGTGCCCATCAATCCCAAGTTCGTGGACGCGCTGAAGAAGGCGCAGATGACGGTCGGCGGCAAGCAGGTGTCCGTGTATGACCGGGTGCAGGAGCTGCTCAAGGACATGTCCTCGAGCAAGCCCGGCTTCGATCCCTTCACCGGCCCGATCCAGGATCGCCACGGAGCCACGCGCGTGCCCGCGGGCAAGACGCTGACGAAGGAGGAGCTCAACCAGATGCAGTGGGTGGCCCCCGGCGTCACCGGCCCGGTGGCCGACGAGCCCAAGTAGACGAGAAGAAAGACCGGGGGGCCCTTCATGAGGTGAGAATTCAAGGACAATCCCGATCTTGAATTCTCACGAACCAAGAGCACATGGAAACCCGACGCCGTCCCATGCCCAGCCACATGCAGGCAGAGGGTGGCCCCGGCGATGCCAGCGACGGCGTTCTCAGGTCCTGGGGACATGCGTCCATCCTGGTGTGAGAATTCAAAAACAATCCCTAACTTGAATTCTCAAACGCCAAGAGCACATGAAACCAACAGTGAGGGGATGTATTCCAAGATAAGTCCTGGTACAAGGTTTCTGTCCCTCTCAATACCTCTCCTCCTCCCAACCAGGAGAGCGGCCCCAAGACAGGCTCCGCCATGACCTCCCTCAGCAAAGTTCGCAACGCCCCGGTCTACACCCCGCCCCCGCCCAAGGAGACCGAGCCCAACACGATCGTTGCCAAGCAGGGGGGCCCCTCGCCCGAGACCTCCACGCCGACGAAGCCCGAGGCCAAGCAGAAGCCAGGCTACGAGGCGACCTCGACGTTCGAAGCCACCGCACCCGCCCCGGGTGCTCCCAAGCCGGGGAAGGAGCCCAAGAACAAGGAAGAGGCGCTGCTCCGGGCGGATGAGATCCTCAACCCCTCTTCAGGTGAGAAGCGGGACGACGATTGGACGGTCCTCAATGACGGGACGGATGGAAAAGCCACCGGCAAAAAGGAAGAGGGGATCGCGTCCGCGCAGGTGAAGGCCAACGAGAAGCTGGAGAAAGAGGAGCTGGCGAAGCTCTCGGAGGGCGACCGCAAGAAGTACAAGGAAGTGAAGGACGCCATCGGCGAGTACCACGACAAGGGCTCGGAACAGCTGGCGCTCCAGAAGATGCTCTTCCAGGGCAAGCTGCCCGGCGAAAAGGACCTCAAGGGCGAGGGCACCACGCTCGACCACCTGGCGGATGCGGCCAGCGGGAAGAACCTCGCCAAGGGCATCAACCGGGGCGACTTCACGGGCACCCTGGTCCGGGAAATGGCGACGCCCAGCTCCATCAATCAGGGGAGCAAGGGCACGTGTGCGCCCACCGCGCTGAGCATCGACCTGGCGGACAAGAACCCGGCCGAGTACGCGCGCATCTCCAAGGGCCTGGCCAGCAACGAGGGCAAGGTGGAGCTGGCCGACGGCAAGACGACGCTCGAGCGCGAGAAGGAGGCGTCCATCAAGGATGACGGCTCCGGCCGCTCCATCAACCAGCGCATCCTGGCCCCCACCCTCATGGAGTTCTCCAATGGGGACGGTGACTACAATGACAAGACGGGCGAGGGAGCCGGCGCGACCACCGATAATCTCGACAAGCTCAACGACGCGATCCACGGCAAGAACATGCGTCACGAGAGTTTCGGCGACAACGACAAGGACAAGGCACTGAGCGTCATCGACTCCGAGCTCAAGCGCGGCAACAACGTGCTGACGGGCATGCGCTTCGAGGAGGAAGGAAAGCAGCACTCGTACCACGAGGTGCTCGTCACGGGGACTTCGGAGGAGAATGGGAAGAAGTACATCCACTTCACCAATCCGTGGGGCACGGAGGAGCGGATGCTGCGCGAGGACTTCGCGGATCGCGTCTTCTCCGCCAACTACGAAGGCAACGACGAGCGGCGCAACGGGATCTCGCTACCGTCGAATATTGGGCGGGGCGGCGGGCTGGGCGGACTGGGCGGCGGGCTGGGCGATTTGATGAACGTGGCCCTGCCGGCACTTCGGGACCAGCAGGCCGCCTCGCTCGACAAGCTGTTCTGAGCACTGTCCCTCAAAACGCCGCGAGCACGGCGGGAAGCCCTCGGGGAGGACTTCCGGCGCCGTGCTCGGCGGTGACTCAACGACAGGGCGAGACGATCAGGCCTCGGCCTTCTTGCCGCCCTTCTTGGCGGGAGCCGCGGGAGCGGCGGCGGGGGCAGCACCCTCCGCGGCGCCCTCGCCGGCGGCGGGCTTGGCGGCGTACTTCTTGCGGAACTTCTCCACGCGGCCCGCGGTGTCGAGCAGCTTGTACTTGCCGGTGAAGAAGGGGTGGCAGTTCGAGCAGACTTCCACCGCGAACGAGCCACGCGAGGACCGCGTCTCGACGACGTTGCCACACGCACAGGTGATGCGAGACGGGGCGTAAACCGGGTGCAGATCGGGCTTCATGTGAAACTCCCTGCGCCTTGCCCCCACCCCAAGGTGGGAGGTCTGGCGTTTTCGAGGTAGGCCGGCGCTTATAACGGCGCGCCGGGCGGGGCACAAGGCCCGTGACCGGGCCCTGTCCCTTCTAATGAGATGCGGACCCGGGCGGCTCGATTCGCTCCACGCGCCGCTTCAGTTCCGGATCATCCACCACATCACTCCCCAGCTGGAGGTAGGAGAAGCGGAAGGTGCGCTCGCCCGCCTTCCCGACCAGCTTCGCCTCGAGGGTGAGCTCTTGGACGCGCTTCTCCAGGCTGGTGATCGTCTCGAGCCACGAGGCCCGAACGGTCTCATCCTTGGAGGCCGCGAGGCTGCGCCGGGCCTGCTGGAGGTTCTCCTCGACGAGCTTGACGCCCTGCTGGGCTCGCTCGGCGGACGAGAGATCCTGGAAGGGGCTCTTCCCCTCCACGGAGAGCTCCAGCCGGGCGACCTGCCGGCCTCGTTCTCCCCCCCCGAGTATCACGGCGAAGTCGTTGCGCTGGGGCAGGAATGCCCGGCCCTCGTGGGACTGGAGGAGGAAGTCCACCTGGGTGCCCACCTGGACCGACAGGGGTTGGAACTCGGCCTGGGGAAGCGCCGCGAGCACCACCACCACGTCCACCTTCTCCTTCTCGCGCAGCCGACGCGCCTCGGAGAGGGCCGCCTTGGCCGGAGGCAGGCCCTTGACCCCCTTGGCCGTGGAGACCGGACCCGAGGGAGACACGCCCACCACGCCGAACTTCACCCCCCCCACCGTCACCACGGTGGAGGCGGCGAACAGGGGCTTGCCCTCCGCGTCCACGAGGTTGGCGGACAGCAGCTTGAGCGTCCTGCCCTTCACCGTCTGGGAGAGGAAGCCGGCCCCCAGGGTGAGATCGCGCGCGCCCACGGCCATGGCCGCGGTGCCCAGGGCATCCATCTGCTCCAGCAACAGCACGGCCCGCTCCTTCTCCCGAGCCATGCCTCCGGGAGCGGGTGATTTGAAGAGAGCGTTTCCTGAGTCCAGCACCAGCACCGGCCCCTTCGCGCGCTCCCGCGAGAAGACCGTCTTTCGTCTGGCCAGACCGCCAGACGGGTTGTGGCTTCAACCACAGGGGGCGATTTCGCCCCCATTGTCTCCGGTGAAGAGGAGCACCACGTGCTTGGGCTCCGCCCCGGCCCCCCAGGGCGAGAGCAGCAGCGCCAGCACCACCAGGAGCAACGGACGCCTGCTCATTTCTTGCTTCCCTTCTTCTTGGCCTTGTCCAGCTCCGCGAGCCGCGTCTTGGCCGTCTTGGCCGCATCGGTCTTCGGGTAGCCCTTCACGAGCTCCTCGAGCGCCAGCCGCGCCTCGTCCTGCATCTTCAGCTTCTGGAAGCACTCCGAGGAGCGCAGGTAGGCCTCTGGCGTGGAGGCCGCCTTGGGGTGCTCCTGCAAGAGCTTGCCGTACTCGAAGAGGGCCTCGCGGCACTTGTCCTCGGCGAAGTAGCTCTCGCCCAGCCCGAAGTGGGCCTCGGCGACGAGCGCGTCCTTGGGCCACTTCTTGAGGAACTCCCCGTAGAGCTGGCGGGCGAGCACCACGTCACCGGCCTTGGCCTTGTCCTGGGCCAGCGCGAGGAACTCCTTCTTGTCCGTGGGGCGCTTGAGCTCCTCGGCCTTCTTGCGGGCCTCGGCCTCCTTGAGCGCCTGCTCTCCCTTGAGCTCGAGCAGCCGCTTGTCGGTGTCCTCCGTCGTCCTCGCGAGCGCCGCCTCCAGCTCGCCAATCTTGTAGACGTACGTCTCCACCTGACCGCGCAGCTGGGCCAGGTCCTCCACCGTCTTCTGCAGCTGGATGCCGATGTCCGCGCCCGAGCGGCGCGACGCCTTGTCCAGGCCTTCCAGGGCCTTGGAGACCTGGGCGATCTTCTCGTCGATGAGCGGCAGCGTGGCGTCGAGCTGCTCGCGCGTGCGCTTGAGCTCCGCCTGGATCTGGACCTGGGAGGCATCGAGTTGATCGAGCCGGGTCTCCAGCGCGCGTCCGCGGGCCGCCGGGTAGAAGCAGCCCGAGAGCAGGAAAGGGAGGGCGATGAGGGCAAGCCTTCGCATAGGCGGCGCATCCTATCGGGCAAAGTCCCGGCGCGCGTGTGCTTCTTCACGCTTGGGGGGGCCCGCCTGTCCGCCCCTCAGCGCGACGTGGGGGGAGTGGCCCGCTCCACGCGCTCGATGGCCCGCGCGCAGGCCACCTGGAGCCGGGAGTTGTTGAGGAAGAAAGGAGTGGCGCGCGCCCTGCCCTCCTCGAGGGAGCGCAGCGCGCGCCGGTACTCGCCCGCGGCCTCCGCCCACGCGCCGCGTTGTTCGAACACCAGGCCCAGCAGATAGCGCGCCGCGGACAGATCCGGGTCCAACCAGAGGCACCGCCGCAGGGTTTCCTCCGTCTGGGGATTCGGCTGGTTCTCGTTGCCCACCGCGTCCAGGACCTGGCTGAAGAGCGCATCGGCCTCGCGATGCGCGGAGTCCTCGCCGCGAGCGGCTTCCGACGGAGCGTCCGACCGGGAGGGAGACACCGCGGGCAGCCCCGACTGCGAGGGACGTACCGCGGACAGACCCGACTGCGAGGGCCGCACCGCGGGCAGCCCCGACTGCGAGGGCCGCACCGCGGGCAGTCCCGACGGGGAAGGGGCCGGGACACCGGGAGGGGCCGCCGGGGGCGCGCGGCCATAGAAGAACGCGTCCGCGTAGCGCAGGGTGCGCAGGCTCGGAGGAGCGCTCAGCAACGGCTCGGCGGAGGAGAGCACCAGCAGCCCCTCGGACGCGAGCCGCTCGGCGAGCGACTCCACCACCCGGGTGAAGGACTCGGGGGTGAAGTAGATGAGCACGTTGCGGCAGACGATGATGTCGAAGCCCCGGCCCTCCACCGTCGAGGGGTAGGACGGCTCCATGAGGTTGTGGACGAGGAAGCTGGCGCGCTCCTTCAGGTGACCGACGAGCGAGTGGCGGCCCGAGCCCAGGGGCACGAACCAGCGATCCCTCACGCCGGGCGGCACCCGCTGGAGCTGCTCCGAGCTGAAGCACAGCTCGCGCGCGCGAGAGATGGCCGCCTCCGACATGTCCGTGCCCAGCACCGTGCTGGCCGGATCCGCGCCCACCTCGGCGAGCATCACCAGCAGCGTGGCCACCTCCTCGCCCGTGGCGCACCCCGCGCTCCACAACCGCAGTGGCCGGCGGGCCCGGGCCACCAGCGGCACCAGCACGTGCGTGCGCAGCGCCTCGAGCTGGGACTCGTCCCGGAACAGCTCCGTCTTCTGCACGGAGATGGCCTCGATGAGCTCGGCGAACTCCGCGGCCCCCGCGGGGGATTGGAGGTAGAGCACATAGCGCGCGCTCGAGCTGCCCTCCCGCCCCGCCAGCCGCTCGTCGAGGCGACGGCTCTGCAGCTCACTCAGGGCCGTGCCCGTGCGCCGCGCCACGAGCGCGTGGATGTTGGCGAAGGGAGTGCGGTAGGGAGGCACCGAGGCTTCAGCGACCCACGGAGAGGGACTCACCGCGCACCAGGCGCACCAGCGTGCTCGCCACGTCGTCTCCGTGGACCAGGTGGTCCACCGCCTTGCGCGCCACCGCCGCGCCCGGCATGCCGAACACCACGCAGGACTCCTCGTTCTGCGCCAGCGTCATGCCCCCGGCCTGCTTGATGGCGAGCATGCCGTCCGCGCCATCCTCGCCCATGCCGGTGAGGATGAGGCCCATGGAGCGCCGTCCGTACGCCTTGGCCGCGCTCTCCAGCAGCACCGTGCCGGAGGGCATGTGCCCGTCACGCTCCACGCCCGGCCGCAGCGCCACCCGGCCCCGGAAGGGAATGGACATGTGCTGGCCCGGCGGGGCGATGAGCACGTTGCCCGGCAGCAGCTGCTCGCCGTCCTGCGCCAGCCGCACCTTGAGCTTGGAGGAGTTGGCGAGCCAGCCCGCCAACGACTCGGAGAAGGCGGCGTTGATGTGCTGCACGATGACGATGGGCGTGGGGAAGTCCGCCGGCAGCTCCGACACCATGCGGAAGAGCACCTGGGGGCCTCCCGTGGAGCTGGCCACCGCGAGCACGCCATAGGGCATGCCCACCGGCGCCGGCGGCGCCACGCCTCCGCCCGGCAGGGGCGGCCGACGCTTGCTGTGGATGTGGCGGATGACGCGCACCGAGGACAAGAGCTTCACCTCGCGCGACAGGTTCCACGCCTCCGTGCCCGCGTCGATGGAGGGCTTGATCTGCAGCGCCAGGGCGCCGATCTCCAGCGCCCGGCACGTGAGCTCCGGCGCCTGCTGCCGCGGATCCGCGGTGAGCATCAGGATGGGCGTGGGCACCTCGGCCATGATGTGCTCCACGGCCGTGAGCCCATCCATCACCGGCATCTCCACGTCCATGGTGATGACCTGGGGACGGAGATCTCGTGCCGCGTCGAGAGCCTCCTGGCCGTTGGCGCACGTTCCCACCACTTCCAGATCCGGATCCCGGCTCAGTGCTTCGCAAATCAGCTGTCGGCAGATGTGCGAGTCGTCAACGACCAGCACCGACACTTTCTTGCCCATGTGACTTCCATACCCCGTGCGCACTTCCTGGAGTATAGCCAATGTGGCCCGACATGCGGCATCGCGCCATCAGCCGAGTAGCCGGCCAACCACATCCACGAGATCTTGACGCACCAGGTCACCCTTGGTGATGTAGCCGTCCGCCCCCGCGGCGAGCCCGCGCTGACGGTCCGCCTCTCCGCCACGGGTGGTGAGGATGACCACGGGGAGAACCTTGTGGGTGGGGTGTTCCTTGAGCCGGCGGGTCAGCTCGAGCCCGTCCACGCGCGGCATCTCCAGGTCCGTGCAGACCAGGTCCACCGGATTCTGGGCGAGCAGGTCCAGGGCTTCCGCTCCGTCGGTGGCCATGACGATGTCGTAGCCCACGGCCTCCAGCAGGGAGGAGATGAGCTCGCGCGTCAGGGGGGAATCGTCCACCACGAGGATACGGCGGCGGGGAGCGGGCGCGGGCCGGGGGGCAGCCGAGCGGGCGATGCGCGAGCCGGTGAGGCCCCGGGCGCTGGCGATGAGGTGCGCCGCGGACAGCACCATGGCCAGCCGGCCATCCGCCAGGGTGGTGGCTCCGGTGAGGTGGGGGTAGTGGGCCAGCAGCCCCTTGAGCGGGAGGATGGCCTGGGTGCTTTCCTCCAGGACGCGGTCCACCGCGAGCGCGGCCATGGCGCCCTGACTGCGCACCACGAGCACCAGCGCGCCCTCGTCCAGGCCCGGCTCGGCACCCAGGCCGAGCAGGGAGCGCAGGGAGGCGAAGGGCATGGGCTGCTCATCCACCTGCAGCACCGCGCGCCCGGCCACGTCCTTGAGGTGACCGGGCTCCACCTTCACCGCCCGCGAGACATGGGCGGCGCTCAGGCACAACGTCTCCTCGGCCACCTTCACGAAGAGCAGCGGGGAGACGGTGAGGGACACGGGCACCCGCAGCTCGAAGCGCGTGCCCTCCCCCGGCTCGGACGACACCAGCACGTCGCCGCCCAGCGCCCGGAGCGAGCTGCGCACGGCGTCCAGCCCCACGCCCCGTCCGGAGATGTCCGTGGCCACCTCGCGGGAGGTGAAGCCCGAGAGGAAGATGAGCTCGCGCGCCGCCTGATCCGTCAACGCCGACGCCGCGGCCTCGTCCAGGAAGCCCTTGCGCACCGCCGCCCGGCGCAGGAGCGCGGGCTCCAGGCCCACCCCGTCATCCTCCACCCGAAGCACGAGCCGGTTGCCATCGCGCGCGGCGACCAGTGACAACCGGCCCCGGGGGTGCTTGCCCGCGGCCACCCGGTCCACGCGCGATTCCAGGCCATGGTCCAGGGCGTTGCGCACCAGGTGCAGCAGCGGATCCCTCAGCGCCTCCACCACGGCCCGGTCGGCGCGCGTGTCCTCGCCCTCCACCTTCAGTTCCACTTCCTTGCCCAGCTCGCGCCCGAGGTCGCGCACCATGCGCGGGTAGAGCTCGAAGAGCACCGACAAGGGCAGCATGCGCAGGCGCTGCACCTCGTCGGCCACGTAGCCCAGGTCCCTCAGCTCCTCGTTGGCCAGCAGCTTCTCCTCTCGGTGGAGGGTGGCCGCCAGTTCCTTGGCGCGGCCCAGCCGCTCGGCCAGCTCCGCGCCCGCCGGGCCCAGGTCCTCCGCGACGCGCGCCAACAGACTCAGCTCGCGCGCCAGATCCAACCGCCGGGTGGTGGCCAGCTCGCGGCGGCGCGACACCTGGGTGAGGTTGGTCACCGCGCTCGTCAACCGATCCAGGCTCGCCACGCCGATGCGCACCGAGCCATCCGCGCGCTCCCCCGGGCGGACCGCGGGGGAGGACCCCGTGCCCCGGACGGGAGGCTCGGGCGCCGCGGGCGGCATCCGGCCAATCGCGGCGGCGGTGGCCGTGACGACCGCCGAGGTCACGGGGCGCGCGGGCTCGCCCCCTCCCATCCGGCCTCCTCCCGGCGTCCGGGGAGCGGCGGGCGGGGGAGTCGGCGCGGGCGGGGGCGCCTGACGCGACACCAGTGACGGAGCCGCGAGGTTGAGCGACGCCGAGCCCCAGGCCGGGGTGACTTCCTCCTCGTCCCGCTCCAAGGGCTCGGGGCGAGGGGGAGGCGCGGGAGGAGGAGCCGCGCGGGACGAGGGGGCCGCGCTCCCCTGCCCCGCCCCCGCGAGGCCGGACTGCTCGAGGCGGGTGCACTCCTTCAGCCAGCGCACCAGCTTGTCCACCTCGGGAGGTGGCTGCGGAGGCTCGTGCACGGCGGCGCCGGACAACACCAACACCGCGTCCCCCGCCTGCAGGAGCGCGTCGATGGAGCCGGCGGACAGCGCGTGGTCGGCGCGCTCGGTGGAGCGCACCAGTTCCTCCATCTCGTGGACGACGGCGTTGATGGCGTCGAAGCCCATCATCCGCGCCTCGCCCTTGAGGCCGTGCAGCTCGCGCAACACGGTGCGACCCGCCTCCAGGCTCGCTCCCGCCTCCAGCTCCACGATGCGGCGGTTGATGCGCTCCAGGCGCACGCCCACCAGCTCGCGGAACTGTTTGAGCAACTTCTCCCGCGCGCTGCTCACCCGAGTGCTCCCGAGGAGGAAGAAGACGAGGACGCGGAGGAGAAAGCCGAGGACGCGGAGGATTCGATCTGGAAGCGCTCCACCACGCTCCTCAAGTCCCGGGCCAGCGTGGACAGGTCCCCGTTGGCGCTGATGACCTGCTTGGTGGCGTTGTGGCTCTGCTGGGTGATGCGCAGGATGTCCGCCATGGCCTCGGCGAGCAGATCCGTGCCGCCCTGCTGCTGCTGGGTGGCGAGGGAAATCGCGCGCACCGCGTCCGAGGTGCGCCCGGCCAGCTCGACGATCTGCCGCAGCGACTCGGAGACCTGCTGGGCGAGCGTGGTGCCCGTCTCGGTGGCGCGCACGCCCCCTTCCGTGGCCATCACCGCGCCACCCGACGCGTCGCGCACCTCCTCGATGAGCCCCTCGATCTCCTTGGTGGACTCGATGATGTTCTCCGCGAGACGACGCATCTCCGCCGCCACGAGCGAGAAGCCATGCCCCACCTCACCGGCCTTGGTGCCCTCCAGCTCGGCGTTGAGCGCGAGCAGGTCCGACTTGTCGGCCACGCCGTTGATGAACTCGACGATCTTCCCGATCTGCTGCACGCGCTTGTTCAACCGGGCCACCGCCGCGGCGATGGCCTGGTTGTCGTGACGCATGCGGCTCATGGTCTCCATGAAGGCCTCGGAGCTGGCCTGACCCGCCTTGGCCGCCGCGAGCGTCTTGTGGGCGATCTCCGCCACGCTTCCCGCGTTCTCGGCGATCTGCCGCGCCGAGCGAGCCAGCTCCTCGGTGGTGGCGCTCGTCTGATCCAGGGAGCTGGCCTGCTCGGCGGCCCCGGCCTCGTAGCGCGAGGAGGTGGCGAGGATCTCCTCGGTGGTGGTGCCGATGCGGCTGCCGGCGCGCTGGAGCTGCGCGAGCACGCCCGCCAGGTGCGCCCGCATGGTGGAGAAGGCGGCGGAGACGGACCAGATCTCATCCTCGGCGGGGATGAGGCGGGACAGGCTGAGGTCCCCCTCGGCGATGTGGTGGGCCGCCTCGCCGAGCTGGCGCATGGGACGGCCCAGGAGCGTGCCACCCAGGTAGGCGGCCGCCAGCGCCACGGCGAAGACGAGCAGGCACATCGCGCCGCCCACCTCGATGGCGTCCATGCGCAGCTCCTCGACCAGGGCCGCCTGGCGATCCGGGCTCGTCGCCAGCAGCTCATCGTAGGCCCGGTGCGTCAGCACCGAGGACACGTCCCAGATGAACACCGCGGGCGTCACCACGACGATGGCGGTGAAGAGGATGAGCCGCAGGCGGATCTGCGCGCGCTTGGGCGCCACGGCGATGGCCTGCGGGTGAGTCAGTCCCCGGGACGACAGGTACAAGCCCACCGCGCGCGAGCGCAGGGTGACCATGCAATAGGTGAGCAGCGCGGCGAGCGGCCCGAAGAGCAGGCCCGGCAGGCAGGTGCGCAGCTCCACGAGCGAGCCCGTGAACCCGCCCAGACTCCACAGCGCGACGTTGGCGAACGCGGCGGCCAGCAGCCACCCCACCAGCGTGGCGACGAAGGCGAAGTCCGCGAGTCGGTGGTTCTCCAGCAGGGCCTGACTCAAGCGCTCGGGCACCACGGGAGGGCGGAGGACCTCCACCTCGCGCAGCACGCGCAGCCGGCGCAGGGCCAGCAACCACACCACCGCGATGGCCGCCAGGCAGAAGCTGCCCATCAGGGAGAGGAACAGCGTCAGGCTCTCCTTCAAGCGCAGGCTGGCGGTCAACAGCGCGTAGCGCGAGCCGAGCGCGGCGGTGATGACGTTGGCGGTGACGATGGCGCCCATCAGGGGGCGGCTGAAGGGCCGGTGCACCCACGACAAGACGGGACGGCTCATGCTCCCTCCCGGTCCGCCACGCGGAAGCGCTGCACGGTGGCCTTCAAATCGCGCGCGAGCGCGGACAGGTCCGTGTTGGCGACCACCATCTGCTGGGTGGCCTCGGCGTTCTCCTCCGTCACGCGCAGGATGTCGCCCATGGCCGCGGCGAGTTGATCCGTCCCCGTCTGCTGCTGCTGGGTGGCGAGCGAGATGGAGCGCACGGCGTGGGACGTCTGCCGCGCCAGCTCGAGGATGAGGCCCAGGCTCGCGTCCACCTGCGCCGCGAGCGACGCTCCCCGCTCCGTCGTCTTCAGCCCCGCCTCCGTGGCCATCACCGCGGCCTGGGTGGCGTCGCGGATTTCATCGATGAGCCGCTCGATGGCCAGGGTGGAGGACAACACGTTCTCCGCCAGCCGGCGCATCTCCGCCGCCACGAGCGAGAAGCCCCGGCCGGGCTCGCCCGCCTTGGTGCCCTCCAACTCGGCGTTGAGCGCGAGCAGGTCCGACTTGTCGGCGATCTCGTTGATGAACTCGACCACCTTGCCAATCTGCTGCACCCGCTTGTTGAGCCGCACCACGGCGTCGGCGATGGCCTGGTTGTCGCCCTTCATGCGGTGCATGGCGGCGAGGAAGGCCGCCGCGCTGCGCTGCCCGCTCTGCGCCGCCCCGAAGGTCGTCTCCGCCATGGCGGACACCGACTCGGCGTTGACGGCGATCTGCTGCGCCGAGCGCGCCAGCTCCTCGGTGGTGGCGCGCGTCTCGTTGAGCGACACGGCCTGCTCGCCCGCGCCGGACTCCTGATCCGCGGACGTCGCCACCAGCTGCTCGGTGGTGGAGGAGATCTGCAGCCCCGCGCGCTGCAATTGCACGAGCGCCTGGGCGAGCTGCGCCTGCATGCGGGTGAAGGCAGCGGACACGGCCCACACCTCGTCCTCGGCGGGGATGAAGCGGGGGGTGCGCACCTCGCCCTGGGCGATGCGCGTGGCGTCCTCCGACAGGGCACGCAGCGGCTCGGCGAGCGCCGTGCCCGCCACGTACGCCGTGCCCAGCACCAGCACCACCACCAGCCCGGCGAGCACCCCCAGCGGCAGGCCCGTGGCCCGGCGCGCCTGATGCACCACGCGCTGTTGCTCCTGGGGATTCCTCGTCTGGAGGATCTGATCGAAGGTGTCCATGGTGCGGCTGACCGACACGTCGAGGATGAAGACGGACGGACAGAGCACCGCCACGGCGGTGAACAACACCAGGCGCCTGCGCAGCCGCAACCGCTCGGCGGGCAGGGCCGAGATGACCTCCTGCGGCGACAGGCCCTTGTCCGCGATGAGCACGGCGGCCCGGCGGCTGCGGCGCACCACCAGCAGATAGACGAGCATGGAGGACAGCGGCCCGAGCGACACGCCCACCAGGCCGATGCGCACGCCCACCATCCAGTGCACTCCGGCCAGCGAGGTGTAGGTCGCCGCCAGGAGCAGCGTGCCCCCCAACCACCCCTGGAGGGTGAACCAGAAGGAGCGTCCGGGAACGCGGCGGACCTCCTGCAACGCCCGGCGCAGGTTGTCCGGGGTCGGAGGCAGCCGCCCCTGCTCCAGCGCCCACAACACACGCAGAGCGTGCCGCTCCTGGGCGGAGGTCAGCAGGACGTTCATCGTCATCACCGCCCCCACCAACCCGAGGAACAGCCCCAGGCCCTCATAGGGGAGCGAGTGCGTGACGTACCCGTACAGCAAGGCCAACAACAGGCCCAGCACCCCGCCCCACCAGGACGGCCGCAGGGTCCACGCCGACAGCCCCTTGAGATCCTTCGGCTCCCTCACGCGGCCTCCCCGGGCGCCAGGAAACGGCCGAAGTCCACCAGGGACATCACCGGCCACAACATGCCACGCACCTGGATGAAGCCCCTCAAGCTGCCCCCCGCCACGCGCACGAGCACGGCCGGCGCGGGCAATACGGTCAAGGGCTCGGCGTCGATCTCCAGCGCGCTCACCCCCACCGCCTCGCCCGAGGCGGCCACGAGGATGCGCCCGGAGATGCACGCTTCCGCGAACGCCTCGCAGGCAGAGCCCGCCCAGCCCCCGAACGTCTCCGGAGACTCGATGGAGGCCACTTCATGCGCGGCGAACGCCACGCGGCCCTCGCCCGCACGGCACAGGAGCGTGCCCGTGATACGGCTGTCCGTCCCCATCGCTCAGCCTCCCTGGCTGAGGTGGTCGAACAGTCCCTCGGGGTCGATGACCGCCACGTCGCGCTGCGCGCTGCGAGCCGGGCCACGCAGGTGCAGGTGCACCCCGCCAGCGCCCAGCGGCTCCAGGCGGCCATCCACCTGGGACACGCCCGCCACGCGGCTGGCCGTCAGCGCCAGGGTGCCGCGCGTGAGCCGCACCAACACCGCGCGACGCGTGGGCTCGCGCTCCCCGGAAACCAACATGCTGATGTCCACCACGGGGATGACCTCCCCGCGGTGAGCGAAAACGCCCAGCAGATGCCCGGCGGCACCGGGCACCCGCGTCAGCTCCGGAAAGCTGACCACTTCCGCCGCGCACTCGGCGGGCACGGCATACCAGCTGCCGCCGCAGGCGAAGACGAGGTAGGACTGCCGTGTCTCGGTCTCGATCGAGGCCATTCGCGCGCAGCCTACCTCAAAAGAGAGCTAGCGAACGAACTCGACGCGACGGTTGGCCGCCCAGGCGTCTTCCGAAGCCCCCTGCTCGGCCGGCCGGTTCTCCCCGTAGCCCACCGCCTTGAGGCGGTTGGCCGGGATGCCGAGGTCCAGCAGGTACTTGCGCACCGAGGCGGCGCGCTTGTTGGACAGCTGGAGGTTGTACTCCTCCGTGCCACGCTCGTCCGCATGCCCGGCGAGCTCGATCCGGCCCGAGCCCGCGGCCTTGATGCACTGGGCCAGCTCGCTCAGACGGCCCTGGGCATCGGAGGGCAGGGTGTACTCGTTGAAGCCGAAGCGCACCGGCTCCCAGTCGCACTGGCCCTGGGGGGCCGAGGCGGCCACGCACTTGTTGTCCTGGCACTCCTGGCCATCACCGCAGTCCGTGCTGGAGTTGCAGGCGCCGGGGGGCAGCGCGCAGCGGCCCTTCTGGCAATCCTGGGCTCCGGGGCAGTCGGCCTTGGCGGTGCACTGCGGCGCGGCGCACTTGCCACCCTCGCAGATCTGCCCGCCCGTGCACTGCTCGTCACGCGAGCACTCGGGCGCCTTGGGCACGCACTTGTTCCCCTGGCACGCGAAGCCCTCCTTGCAGTTGGCGTCGGTGGAGCACTCCTGACAGGTGCCGTTGACGCAAACCTCGCCCTTCTCCTGGCAGGTCTCGTCGCTCTTGCAGTTGGGGTAGGTCGGCGGGCAGCCGGTGAGTACGGCCACGGCGAGGGCGAGCCCCGCGACCATCGAGATCCGACGCATTGATCCTCCAAAAAATGATGTCATCCAGTGGATGGGCAACGCGCTCGCCTCTAGCCCGCCCTGGAACATCGAGTCAAAGCCTTTTGTCCATTGCCCCGTGGCCGGAGCGGGCCCGCTCCTTGCCGATCTGTTTCAGGTGCAAGAACGCACTGCTATTGGACACTTCCACGCGGGTCGGAAGTTTTGTCGTCCACTCAACCCGGTGGAGAGAAGCACGGACCGAGCCAGGGCGGACGGCACAGGGTCCGCTTTTCCCTTGACCCCCGGACTCGAAAAGGGCCAGCGGGCGGGGAGCGCGGCAAAGAATGACAAGCACGCGGCCCCGGCGTGGGAATCTTGTCTGTCGTTCCGCGGCCCCGAGCCGTCTTCGAGCCGTCCAAGGGGACCCCGGGAAGGCGCGGCCCCCTTGAAGGGTTGGCTGATTTACGAGACGGTGCGACGTCCACCCCCTGTCCGCTCCCCAGGTGCGCCGTCATGCCCGCCTCCGTCCTCATCGTCGATGACGAGAAGAACATCCTGCTGACGCTCCAGACTTCGCTGCAGCTCGCGGGCTACAACGTGGAGCTCGCGGCCCATGGGCAGCTCGCCCTGGAGGTGGTGTCCGCGCGGCCCGTGGACGTGGTGCTCATGGACGTGAAGATGCCGGACATGGACGGACTCACCGTGCTCGCCCGGCTGATGGAGCTCAAGCCCGAGCTGCCCGTCATCATGATGTCCGGGCACGGCACCATCGACACGGCGGTGAAGGCCACCCAACTGGGGGCACGCGACTTCCTGGAGAAGCCCATCGCCCGGGACCGGATGCTCGTGGCGCTGCGCAACGCGCTCAAGCACCAGGCCGCCCTGGAGGAGCTGCGCGCCCTGCGCGCGGAGATGGGACGCTACGACATGGTGGGCGGCGGCCCGGCCATGCAGCACATCTTCTCCCTCATCCAACGCACCGCCCCCTCGGAGGGCCGGGTGCTCATCACCGGGGAGAACGGCACCGGCAAGGAGCTCATCGCCCGCGCCCTGCACCAGAACTCCCGGCGCAAGGGCGGCCCCTTCGTGAAGCTCAACTGCGCGGCCGTGCCGCACGAGCTCATCGAGAGCGAGCTGTTCGGCCACGAGAAGGGCGCCTTCACCGGCGCCGTGAGCATGCGCCGGGGCAAGTTCGAGCTCGCCCACGAGGGCACGCTCTTCCTGGACGAGATCGGCGACATGCCCCAGGCGATGCAGGCCAAGCTGCTGCGCGTGTTGCAGGAAGGCGAGCTGGAGCGAGTGGGCGGCGCCGAGACGCTCAAGGTCGACGTGCGCGTCATCGCCGCGACGAACAAGAACCTGGAGAAGGAGATCGAGGCGGGCCGCTTCCGCGAGGATCTCTACTACCGCATCAACGTGGTGCAGATTCACTCGCCCCCCCTGCGCGAGCGGCGCGAGGACCTCCCCGTCCTCATCGACACCTTCCTCAAGGAGGCATGCGCGCGCAATGGCCGCCGCCCGCTGTCCCTCTCGCCCGACGCCCTCGCGGTGATGGCCGCCCATTCCTACCCGGGCAACGTGCGCGAGCTGCGCAACCTCGTGGAGCGGCTGGCCATCCTCTGTGAGGGCCCCACCGTCACCGGCGCTGAGGCCGCCGAGCTGCTCCCTCGGAGCAAGGGCGCCCCACCGCCCGCCCCCTCCGATGCTCCCTCTCCTCCGGGGCCCCGCGCGCCCGCTCCCGCGGCCATGCCCCCGGGGGCCCCGGGTGGTTTCCGGCCCCGCGCGGACCGCACCTTCCGCGAGCAGGTCGAGGACGCCGAACGGGAGATCCTCCTGTTCGCGCTCGCACATACCCAGGACAACGTCACCGAGGCGGCGCGGTTGCTGGATCTGGAGCGCGGCCATTTCTACAAGAAGCTAAAAGCCCTCGGGATAAAGCGAGGGAGCCAGGACACTGGAACCCCTGAAAATCATTAGTCATTTCGGTGACCTCCGACGACGGTGGGGACTGCTCTGAGCTGCCGTGTGCTCGCCGTGTGCGCGCCAGCCACGGCTGCTGACGGCACGAGCTTGAGGCCCTCCACCGCCTCAACCAGGAAGCCGACGTCCCGGGCGAAGTAGTAGGTGGCGGTGACGGCCGGTGTGGAGTGCCCGGCCAGAAGCTGCCCGGCGCCGATGTTCCCGCCGGTGTCCTGAATCAAGTGGGTGAGGAACGTCTTCCTCAAGTCATGGAAGGTGAAGCCCTCGGGCAGTTCCATCCCGGCCCAGCGGGCAATGCGGTGCACGAGCTTCGCGGTGTGCCACCCCTGGCTGCGCAGGCCCCCCTTGGGAGACGGGAACACGAGCGGATCCATGAGCTGTCCGTGCCCGTCCCGGGGGGCGGCTTCGTACGCGGCACGCAGCTCGGGACGGAGCGCTGGGTGTACGGGCACCAGCCGCTCCTTGCTGCTCTTCGTGGTGCTCCGCTCCCAGCTCCGAGTCACGTAGAGGACGCCGCTCGGACCCTCCTCCCAGTGGATGTCGGTCCACTGCAACGCGGCGAGCTCGCCGCGGCGCAGGCCCGAGAGGACCGCCGTGAGCAGCAGCAACCGGTGAGGACCTGCGGCTTCGAGGAGCGCCGCAACCTGGGCGCGCGAAAGGAAGCGCGGCTTCTTCATCGCCACCTTCGGGCGGGGCAGCAGCGTCCAGGGGTTGTCCCGACGAGCCCCCAGTTGCAGGGCGTACTTGAAGAACAAGCGCCCGAACACGTAGAGCTGCTTCACGGTGGAGTCGGACTTACCCGCGTTGCGCGCGCGGACGAGCAGCGCGTCACAGTCGGCCGGAGTGACGGCCGCCACCGGCTTCTTCTTGAAGTGGGGGCCGAACCACACTTTCACGTAGGAGGCGGTGGGATCCTGCGAACTCAGGTGCCGGGTGGCCTCGAGGTAGCGGCGGAAAAGCTCGTCGCACGTCATGGGCACGGGCTTCGCCGGGGCGAGTCCCGCCGCCACCCGCTCCGAGTGCATGGCCTTTTCCTGGGCGATGCGCTCGGCCTCCGCCTCCATGCGCGCCGCCGTGCGCTCGCGCGCAGCCCGGCCCGCGGCGTCCCGGTAGCGAATCCACCAGGTGCCGAAGTCGGGGGCGCGGCGCTGCAGGCGCTTGCCCGCGGCGAGCACCGCCTTCCCCTTCGTGTTGGGCCGGAAGTACGCGCTCGTCACGCCCTCACCCCACCTGTCCCGTCTTCGACTTGGCCTGCACCCACGCGCGCACCTGCGCCGGATCGAAGCGGTAGTTGCGCGCCCCAAGCATCACGTAGGGCAGCCCCAGGTTCTCGCGCACCTGCTTCCACACCCACGACTTCGACACGTTGAGGAAGGCGGCCACCTGCTCGCACTCCCACAGGCCGCCCTCCGGCACCGCCACCAACCCCGGCCGTCGCTCTTGTTTGTTGCAGTCGTTCATCGCTTCCACGCTCACTCCCCGGCTCGCACGGAGACGACGTCCCCGTACGTCTGCCGCCTTCTGTGCGTTGATGACTCCCCCTGCCCCTCTCCGCCCCTCTCTCGGATACCGCGCCGTTAACAACCTTCGTGCCACCATCCATCGCGTAGACACCCGCGCCTACGCGTCCGACGCGACGGATGTGCGTCCGAGGTCACGCGCGCAGTGCGGACCGGACAGGATGAACTGGAAGGGAATGGGTTTGGCGCTCCAGCGCACGAGGCGCGAGCGGCCGGGTTCAGCAGAGTAAGAGGACGCTGGAGATGCTCCACCGCACACCCCATAAACCAACGCCCCGGCACCGGGGGCTAGACCGGTACAGGGGCGCGGCCGACGACCCCGTGGACGTACCAGTGGGGCGGTCTGGATAAGGGTCGCCCGTTGATGCACGGCGAGCCCTGTAAATTGGTGGTGTGCTGCGGAGACCTGCTAGCCCACAGGTTGTTCCGCAGAGAGACAGCAACTAACTAAAACGGATACTACCGCTCTACCTGAAGCGCAAGCGTTCAGCGGAAGAGCGATGCAGGCCTCTGCTGCGGCTTGGCGGCCGGCAGGAAGCACTTCCCCTCAAGCTCGTACAGTTCATCCGGGCATGGGGCGGACTTCTTCGTCTCGACCCAGCAGCCGTCGAAGTGCTCCTCCTCCAATGCCTTGTTGCACGGCGGCCGCTTCTGAACGTCGAAGGGCTTCTTGGGCATGGGCCGGGCGAGCACGACCGGTCCGACGTCGACAGTGTCGGTGAGCAGCAACCCCGTCAGATCCCCACCAGCATCCCAGCCAGCATCGCGCCGGGCCGTGACCAGCTCGGGGCGGGAGCTCCAGTCCTCCACCTGGGCGGAGTTGCCCGCGCGAAGGAGAAGCAGCGCGAAGCATGCGGTTAGCACGGCCCCGAACGCCGGGCGGAGCCAAGCTGGAGTCGCAGGCGGCGCAGCACGCGCGGTTGGCACATGGAGAGCGCGCAGGTGCCGGAGCGTCTCCGGGTTACGTAGGGTACGGGTGACCACCTCGTGCAAGTCGTAGAGCAAGAAGTCCAGCTCCTCCCCAACATCCTGCGCGTCGGCATCCTCGGGCGCGGACTCCACCTCGAGCGAGAGGTACGCGGGGGACACGGAGGAGGAGAGGCGCAGCGTCCAGTCAGCCACCGGGACGTCCAGAGCCTGGCGATCGGTGTGCTGGAGAACCAGCGCCGGAGCGCCGGTCTTCGCATTCCGGGCTCGGTAGATGCGGCCCAGGTCCTCTCCGGTGTTCCGGTACCTCGGCCCGAGTTGGTACGGCCCGAGTTGGCTCCTTCGCGGGGTGTTGGACATGGCGCGGCCCTCCCGCGCCGGGGTGTACCACGGCCCGCACCGACGCTGTCCAGCTCGGGATATTCACGCGCCCCTTCTCCGCGGGCATGAAGCACTTCTTCACCGCCCGCCACCGTCGCCTCATGGGGCTGCCCGACGAGGAGCCCGAGCCGAAGGTGCCCACCGGCATGCCCCCGCGCTGCTGTGAGAAGGCGGTGGCCGAGCGCTGCACCTGCGAGGCGCGCGGGTGGAAGTGCCCCGTGCACGGGCGCCGCCTCAACCCCTGCACCGGACTCACCCACGACTGAGGCCCCGAGCGGTTCCGGCCTCCGCGGGCCCCGGGCGGACTTCCCCCCTCCGCCCGGGGCCCGTGTCTTTTCCCTCCACCCCACGCCGAGCTGCGCCCATGCCCTGTCCCCTGCCCTCCTCCTCCCCTCTCCCCGTGCCCACGCTCGCCGAGCTGCTGCAGGCGCTCGAGTCTGTCAGCCCCTCCGAGGCCGAGCGGTACCGGGCGCGGGTGGCCGCCCTCGAGGAGTCGTGCGCCCAGGCGCATGCGCAACTCCTCCAGGACGAAGCGGCGCTGGCCGCGGTGGCGCCTGGTGGGCTCCGGTTCCCCTATGAGGAGTGGATTCTCCGCTCCTCGGCGGCCTCGGGCTCCCGCCGCGCCTGGCGCGCGCTCGCCGTGGACGAGGCTGTCCTGCGCGAGGCCCTGGAGTTCTCCCTCGCCATGGCCCGGCACTTCGCCGCCTCGCCCTACGTCGTCTGCGAGGCATGTGAGGGCTCCGGCTGGGGGCCACGTCCTCCCGAGGGCTCCGGCCTGGAGCGGCCCCTGTGCGCGGGCTGCGGTGGCAGCGGGAGCGTCCGCCGGGCGTGAGGCGCGCCCCTTCTGCGTCGTGGGCCCGGCGAGCATCCCGCGAGCCGCAGCCCAGGAGCGCACCATGAAGCTCACCCCGCGGCTCAAGCGGTTCCCTATCCTCGTCGGACTCATCTCCACCACCGTCCTCGCCAGCGCCGCGCACGCCGGCCAGGCCGGCTTCCCGCTCGGTCCCGAGGTCCGGCTCCCGAACGTCGACCCGGGCGCATGGGGCCGCCTGTGCGACCGGGCCGACGCCATCACCAAGGCCATCTCCCGCCTCAACCCCAACGCCACCGAGGAGCAAAAGCGCTGCACCAATCTGCTCGTAAAGGTGCGGCTCTACCGGTTCGCCCAGGTCGTTGATGGATTCGGCAGGGAGGGCGGTCCCCTCTACTTCCCGTCCCCCGACCAGGATGGTGCCGGGGGCGCCTTCGAGCGCATCTATGAGGAGATCAAGAAACACAAGTGCGATGACGAGGACGGGCCCGGCGGCCCCAAGGGCTTCGGCTCCAACGCCTTCGTCGAGGCATGGACGAACACCAATCCCGGATGGAACACTCACTCCGTCTGGGGCCCCGACATCGTTCCACACCCGGACCCGGTCAAGCACATGGTCGGCTTCCTCACCGAGAACCGCGAGCGGCTCACGAAGGACTTCCCCAAGACGGCTGTGGATGAACTCCTCACCCGCGCCACAAGCGGCCAGCTCACGGGCCAGGACATCGAGCGCTTCCGGGTGATGGCGAGCATCGGCGTGTCGTACCTCACCCTCTCGGCCCGCCAGGGCTTCGCCCTCATCAGCCGGGCCGTCGCCGTCCGCGTGCTACCCGTGTGGGTGCTACCCCCGGACTACAAGGACGTGCCCGGGAAGAGCGGCGACCTGCGGAAGGGCATGTGAGAAGGCCTGCGCGCCCCAAGGTGGAGCCGAGCCAGGGGCTGTAGGCCACCCGCGCCAGACGTGACAAGGGCCCGGCCTCCGAGGTGGAGACCGGGCCCTTCGTGCGTCAAGACGGCAGCTGCCTCAGCGGGTGGCGGCCTTCACCGCCACCCACCCCTTCGCCGCGACAGTCAGCGTCTTCCCCCACATCCTCCCGAGGGGAGCGGCCTGGAGCAACCCCTGTGCGCGGGCTGCGGTGGCGCTGGGAGCGTCCGCCGGGCGTGAGGCGCGCCCCTTCTGACTCGTTGCCCAGGCCGCATGGAGCGCGCCGGGCGACTCAGGAGGCAGTCCCATGAGGCAGTCCATGAAGTGGCTCACCGCGTCGGTGTTCCTCGTCCTCTCCGGCCCCACCGTCACGTACGCGGCGGACCTGCCCGCGGAGAAGCTGACGCGGGACTTCATCAACAAGGGGGATGGGAGTCGGATGTGGCACAATCTCTACGACATCATCACCAACCACATCCACGCCACCTGGAAGAAGTACGGCAAGGGCACGATGACGCCCGAGTCCGAGGAGTGCCTCCGCCAGAAGCTGACCGAGTTCCATGTGAAGGCGATGGCGCCTTTCATGAAGGGCGGCATCCACAGCCCGGAGGCCGTGGGGGAAATCCTCCACCGTCTGAGCAAGCAGGGCGGTGATCGCTGCCCGAAGGGCAACCCCGGACTCGTGGCGTACCAGGCGTGGGCTCGGGACGAGGACTCCAAGCTTCGGGACGAGCGGAGCGCCCTGGAGAAGGCCATCGACGAAGGGGTGAGCGCCGCCCGCGAGGCCATGGGACGGCCGCTCACGCCCGCCGAGGTGGCTGCCATCGGCGCGGCCATCATCTTCTCGGCGCCGGTGTGGGCGCTGCCGTAACCCGCCCGCTCCGGACGTGAGAAGGGCCCGGTCTCCGCAGTGGAGGCCGGGCCCTTCTTGATTGGCCTGTATAAAACAGGAGCACCTGTAACAAAGTTCGAGGGCCGTATAAAAATACTTGATCAATTCTAACTTGCGATCGATCGTACGCCCGCATGAAGGCCAAGAAGCCATGGGAACTGAGTGCTGGTCTGACGCTCGACCGGTTGCTCGTCGTCGCGCGACTCATCAACGGCGTGCATGAAGGGGTCGCGCGCCACATCGAGCCCGATAAGGGCGACCTGCTTTTCGGCAGGTGGGTGCCAGGCACCACCGTGTACGCGCGGGTCGCCCATGCGCTGATCTCGGCGCACAAGTCGGGCAAATACCCATGGCTTGGGATCGTCGATCCGACGCTTCAATTTGTCGGGTCAATCGCCGACGTCCCGTTCCGATTCTACACCGGCGAGCCCGAGGCGCCGAATCGGAGCGCACGCAAGTTGAGTGTCAAGGAGCAGCAGAAGCAGCGCGAGGCCTTCGACCTCAATCAGATCATGCGACCGGACCTGGAGTGGGGCTGGCGGTTTGCGGTGTACTGCGACAAGGAGACCGGCGAGGTCACGAGCATCACTCTCGAGGAGGTCCACAGTACCGGAGCTTATCGGAACGCGTTCGAGATCCCCTTCAAGGAGAACATCGCGCCGCTTGCAGCGGTGGAGGAGTACCTGCCAGAAGGAGTAGAGTTGCCTTCCTCGCAGCCCGAGGAAATCCCGGCAGCCGAGGAAACTGGTACGGAGGGCGCCGAGGGCGGCATAACGGACGATGAGAGCGACGAATGAGGCAGCCTTCGTTGGTGGCAACCTGCGGGTTGCAAGGAACCTCCACGGCTTGACGCTGGCCGAACTGGGCGAGAAGGTCACACTGTCGCACTCGGCCATTCATCACTTCGAAACCGAGTTGCGCAGGCCTACCGAGTCACTCGTCGTCGCCTTGGCGCAGGCGCTCGACGTTACTCCGTCCTATTTCGGCGTACCCATCAGGGAGGAGTTTCGCGAGGAGGAGTGCCACTTCCGGAGTGAGAAGATCCCGGGGCCGGCCAAGACTCGCGTCCTGGCACATGGCACGCTGTTCGGGCTATTCGTGGAGAACGTCGCGTTGCACCTCAAGGCGGCGCGCCTGCGACTACCTCCACCCTCTCTCCCGAGCGAACGAGCCTCCGGGAAGGAGTCTGTGGAGAGGGTCGCCGAGATGTGCCGCCGCACCCTCGGGCTGGGCCTTGACCGACCCATTCTGAGCATGGTCCGAGTGCTGGAAGGCCGCGGGGTTGTGGTGACGCGCTTCGAGGCCTCGATCAAGGCACACGATGCGGTGAAGATCGATGCTTTCTCTCGCTTGGGCTCGAAGCGTCCAGTGGTCGTCCTCAACGCCGACAAAGGGAGTACGTCACGGGCGCGGTGGGATATGGCCCACGAGCTCGGTCACCTCGTCCTCCATGGGGGACTACGCCCGGGCGACATCGAGCAGGAAAAGGACGCCGACTTCTTCGCGAGTGCTTTTCTTTTGCCGCGCACGGGCTTCCTGAAGGAGTTCCCGCAGCAGTCGAAGCTGAACTGGGACACCGTGTTCACGATCAAGCGGCGATGGGGAGCAAGTGCTGCGTCCATCGTACGGCGCGCATTCGACCTGGGACGCATCGACGCCCTTGAGTACCGGCGCTCATGGAAGCACTACATGTACCGGCACTGGCACAAGGGCGAGCCCGACGAGCCAGCGGACGAACCACCCGAGATGGTCCGCAACTCACTCAAACACATCGCAACGAGGACAGGGGCGACGCCGCGCCACCTCGCACAGGAACTGGGCTGGATGCCGGCTATGCTCAATCGCATCGTTGGTGAGGACGCAGCTTGGGAGGAGCCGGAGATTCCAGTAGATGGGGCTCGGGTCATCCCCTTCAGGCGCACGCAAGTCGGCAGTTAAGGACACGCTCGCATTCACGGACGAGAAGGGCCCGGTCTCCGAGGTGGAGGCCGGGCCCTTCGTGCGTCAGGACAACAGCCGCGTCAGTGGACGGCGGCCTTCACCGCCACCCTTGCCTTCGCCGCAGCGGTGAGCTTCTTGCCCCAACTGAAGAGCCCCGAGGCGCCTGCAGCGGTGAGCAGCGCGCCGAACACCAGCGAGAGGGTAACCGGCGTGCCCGCCTGGAGCGCCGCCACCAGCGAGAGGGACACGGCGGTGGCCATGCTCAGCACCACGCCGGCCACGTCGCTGGAGAGCCACGGCACCCGGGAGGCGAGGAAGCGGCGCACCACGTAGACAGCGCCGAGCACCAGGGCGCACGCGAGCAAGCCCCAGTTGCGCGAGGTGAGGGCCTGCACCACCAGCTTCACCACCTCCCCCAGGGCCACCTCGGTGGAGGACGGGGATTCGGGCGGGGCCTGCACCACCGGCGCGGCCACGGGGGCGAGCGGGCTCTTCCGGGCCTGGGACACGGCCTGGTCGAACATGTGGGCGGTGAGCTCGCCCGCGTGGGTGGTGTCCGCCGCGGGGGCCTGGGCGAGCGCGGGCGAGGAGAGGGACAGCAGCGAGAGGACGGCGAGGGACGACAGGGACAGACGCATGGAGGTACTCCGGGGGTGAGGGGCGGGCATCAGCGCCCGCCCGGGGTTGAAGGGTTGGACTCAGACGCGGGGCGGCCACCGCCAACTGCGCCCGCGCGCGTCCTTGACGCCCTCCTGGAAGGGGGCGGACTCGACGAGGATGGGCTGCGCCGGGTCGGTCGTCTTGACGTGCAGGCGAATCTCGCCGCACCACCTCGGGTCCACCTTCACGACGTCGGCGGCGTGCTCGTCGCCGCGCTCGTCCACGAACAGAACGACGCGGCCAAGGCTCGGCTTCTGGGGCTGCTGCATGGTGTTGCTCCTGTTGGGTGGTGGGCGAGCGGCAGCGCCCGCCCTGGGTGAAAGGCGTCAGGGGACAGAGCGGGCAGAGGTGGCCGGAGCGTCCGTGAGGCGCTCGACGGCGCGGGCGAGCCGGGACAGCTCGCGCTCCATGCCGTCGAAGCGAGCCTCAATCCGCGCGGCTTGGGTGGCGGCGCTGGACTGGGCGGAGGAGATGCGCGTGAGCTCGGCCTCGGCGATGGTGCAGCGGCGCTCAAGGTGGCGGACGTCCGCGCCCAGCGTGCCCCACTGCACGGCGAGCCCGAGCAGGGTGACGACGATGGGCACGGCCATGGTGAGCCACGGCGAAGGCCGAGACTCCGTGGGGGTGGGGGCAGGGGGCGTGCTCATGCCCCGCCAGAAGGGGCGCGCACACCATCAACCTCGGCGCGGGAGGGGACGATCCACCTGCCGGAGCCGCGCGTCGGGAACTGCCCTTTGCCCAGTGTCGGCGAGGGGTTGGCGGCGACAGTCACCCGATGATCCACCGCACTCTCGCGCCCGGGCGAGGCCCACATGTCGCACATGTGGGACACCGGGCCACCCCCACCCCCAAAAACCGCGAGCGCGGCCCGGCGGACGATTGCTTGGCGCGGTGCAATCTCGCGCTCGCGGCTACCCCACGCTCCCCCACCGAAGCTTTGGACGGAAACTGTCGGACGACCCCCCGAAAAATCGAGGTGGAGGGCCCTACCCCAGCCTCTAACCGCCTGGAATCACTCTCGGGGCCTCGCCGGGAGGGGGTGCGAAACGGCGCAAAACGGCGCACCCCACGCCCCTTCTCGGGGGTGTCACCTCGCAGTCCACCCCGGAGCGCGCATGTCCGAGTCGTCCGCCACCCTCTCCTCCTCTGCCTCCACCCCCGAACCCGTCCCCGAAGATTGGACGCCCGGTCGCATCGGCTATGAGGCCTACGGAGATCACCCCGGTGCCCATGGCCCGTGGACCACCTTCGACGGCCGACCCATGCCCACCTGGTCGGACCTGAAGAAGGGCGGACCGGCTGGACAGCTCACCCGAGACCGGTGGGAGATCGCGGCTCGGACCATCATCTCCGAGTGAGAGCAGCAGAGTGGCTCGGGGTCCACGCCGCCCCAGAAGGAACGCTCCATGAGGAGCGTCACCGTGGATTTGTCCGAGATGCAGGTGTACGTGTCCGAGTTGAATCCGGAGTTGGGGCGACGGGACAGTTCGGTCAATTGGCTCACCACCGCGCCCGTCTCCATGTCCGACCTGTGCCACGGGGCGCGCGCCCTGGCCGAGGCGTCGGCATTCCTGAGCACCAGTGACTCCGAAGCGTCCAGGTCCGTGGCCACGCTGGTGCAGGACTTGGCGAAGTGCCTCAGCGCGCAGATGCGCGAGCTCACCCCGCTGACTCAGTCCTGAATTCTGGGATGAGCCGAAACGGCGCTCGCCCAGTGCAGAGGACGAGCGCCGCAGGCCGCTCGATCAACTTCTAACTGCTCACCGGCATCGAGACCTCAGCCAGTCGCAGATCTCCTTGTCGAGATACCCCGCGAAGTCACTCATCCCCGTATGAATGCGACACACAAAGTACCGATCGTTCTCATCAGTGAAGAGCTTGAGCGCATCGGCCCACGCTTCTGGTGTGTCACAGGTTTCTACGAACCACTGGGACATGAGCGGGCGCCTCCACGAGATGGCATGCCGCTCGATGAACGTTCTCACGACGTCATACGATCGCGATGGCTCGAACTGGTTGAGGTCGTAACAAAGCATCAGTACCGATGAAGATAAAATCGCCATTTTCAATGATCCAAGTGTGGCGACCCATTCACCATCCGAGATTCGAACACCTTTGGTGCGAACAAGAACTTCGCCGAGCGAAGACTTGACCACTGTGGTCGTCGGCACTAAATGTAGGCACCTGTGTGGAACCACCTCGGTGGTTAGTGGGTCAGTGGCAGTGTGAATTCAGAGGCGCTGCAGTGGGGCAAACACTGCAGCGCCCGTCTCTCTCGACGCCGTTCGTCACTTCATTTTCGCCTCCGTGCAATGAAACGACCTTACGGAGGGCAGCTCTCCTGTCGAATTTTCGAGCTCCCGTGTGGCTCAGCTCGCATGCGACATGTTGCATGATGTAGCGAGTTGAAGCGGACAGGTTTGCCTTACTGTCAGCCCTGCATTCACACGGAACAAGCGGTCCTGGAGGTCGATCACCCCTTCTCCGGGGCATGGCCAAGCCCAAGGGCATTCCGCCGGATCTGCTGGGCGAGCCCTCGAACGGGCCTGGGGAGGATGCGTCCGATCTGCCGGATCCGCTCGCGGGCTTCCACCTACGGCCCGGCACGCGCGGCCCGCGCACCACGCTCACCAAGGCGATGATCCCCGTCATCGCCGAGTCGCTCGCCCGGACGGGCGTCCAGCGGATCGCCGCGGCGAAGGCGGGCACCACCGAGGACTGCCTGGGAAAGTGGCTCACCAAGGGCCGCGATGCCGTGGCCCGGCGCAAGGCCAGCCTCTACACCGAGCTGCTCTTCGCGTGCGAGCAGGCCTGGGCGCACCGCTTCGGCTTCCTCATCGAGCTGGGCGAGCGCACCGTCACCGACCGGCACTGCAACCCCCGCTTCATCACCTGGCTGATGCAGGTGACGGCGCCGAAGCAATTCACCGTGCCGCGCGAGCCGGCCGCCCAGGCACAGGGCGGCGCGCTCGGGCCCGCCTTCGAGCTCGTGTCCCCCGAGGCCGCCGCCAAGAGCGTGCGCGAGAAGTTGCTCCGCTTCCTCGAGGAGGACGACAAGAGCCGCGCGCCCCCACCCGAGGAGACGCCACCCCCGTCCGGTGAGGCCGCGCCCGCGGAGGCTGGCTGATGGTCGCCATGGTCGCGGTGCAGGACAACCCGCTCGCGGGCCTGCCCATCATCCGCCCGGAGACGCACGGGCGCCATTCGCTCTCCGAGCGCGCGGGGCTCAAGTTCCGCGACCAGTTGCGCCGCCAGCGCGAGCTGGGCGCGAAGCTCACCGCCGACTTCGCCCTCGACGGGCACCTGCGCATGAGCCCCGCGGAGGTGCTCGCCTGGCACTACGACCCCACCCTGTGGCGACGTCCCGTGCAGTCGCCGCCCTCGGGGGTGTGGCGCACCTGGTTCCTGTTGGGCGGGCGCGGCGCGGGCAAGACGTACGCCGGCAGCATCGCCGTCATCGAGGAGGCCCAGGCGGACCCCGAGGCCCGCATCCTCATCGTCGGCCCCACCGACTCGGAGATCCGCAAGACGCAGCTCGAGGGCCCGAGTGGCATCCTCTCGCTCGCCCCGCCGTGGTTCCGCCCGGTGCACCGGCGCAGCAAGCGCACGCTGGACTTCCCCAACGGGGCGAAGGCCTTCTACGTGCCCGCACAGAACCCCGACAAACTGCGCGGGTACAACGTCAGCGTCGTCTGGGCGGATGAGATTGTCGCCTGGAAGAAGTCGCCCGAGGAGGTTTATCGGGAGTGCCGCCGCGTCGCCCGAATCCAGACTTCGCGGATGCGCGCCCAGGGCCTGCCGGCGCGGCTCATCATCACCACCACGCCCAATCCCAACCCGCTCTTTCGGGAGATCCTGTCGGACCGGGACGGGCTGGTGCTCGCGTGCTCGTCCACCTTCGACAACGCGGCCAACCTGGACGGGAAGTACATCGCCTACGCGCGGCGGCTTCAGAACACCACCATCGGCCGCCGGGAGTTCCACGGCGAGCTGCTCTTCCTCGAGGACGCGTGCCTCTACGGCAAGGTGGACTGGAATGCCTCGCGCGTGGAGAGCGTGGAGGCCATCGCCCCGCGTGAGGGCAAGCCGCTCTTCGACAAGCTGGTGGTGAGCGTCGACCCGGCCACCGGGGAGAAGAAGGACAGCGACCTGCACGGGATTGTCGTGGAGGGCATCCGCGAGGAGGCGGATGGCCTCTTGCACACGTACGTGCTGCAGGACGCCTCGCTTCGCTCCCCCGAGCCCACCACCTGGGCCCAGGCGGCCGTGGACGCGCTGCACCGCTGGGAGCACCTGGCGCCGAAGCGGAAGGCATTCATCTTCGCGGAGACAAACACCGGCGGCTCGCTGGTGAAGAACGTCATCCGCTCGGTGGACGGCAAGGTGAAGGTGAAGGGCATGCGCGCCATGCAGTCCAAGGCCGAGCGCGCGGCCCCGGTGTCCGCCATGGCCGAGGCGCGCCTGGTGCACATGGTGGGCAAACACCACCGCCTCGAGGAGCAGCTCGCCAAGTTCACCGGTCAGGACGGCGGCCACGGTCGCGACGACCGGGCGGACGCCTTCGCCTGGCCCATTTACCTGTACGTGTGCCCGAAGCGGCAGAACGCCGGCGTGGCGGGGCGTCCCGCCGAGGCCCAGGAGGACGAGGACGACGAGTAGCCGCGCGCCCCTTCTCGGCGGGCATGGCGCGCCCCTCTTTCGGCACCCGTTTCAAAGCGGCCCTGGCGGGCTTTCTCCTGCCGGGCAGCGGACGTCCGCTCGTCCACGGCATCCCCATCAACCCCTTCACCCCGCGGCGCGGCTCTCGCGCGGTGTGCTCGGCCTACCGCACCAACGGCTGGCTGCGCGCGGTGGCGGACACGGTGGCGGAGTCCGTGGCCACGCCCCGGTGGCGGGTGCTCAAGGCCACCACACCCAAGGGCAAGGCGCTGCTCGCCACGTGCAAGAGACTCAGTACGGAGGCGCGCACCCGGACGGGCGCGCTCGAGCGCCACCAGGTGCAGGCCAAGGGACTCGCCCGCGGGGACCTGGTGGAGCTCGACACCCACGAGCTGCTCACCCTGCTCGAGCACCCCCACCCCGACTTCACCGGCCGCTCCCTGCGCAAGGTGCAGCAGCTCCACCTCGACTTGCCCGGGGAGTCCTTCCTGTGGCTGCGCCGCTCCACGTTTGGCTCGGTGGTGGGCTACGAGGTGGTGCCCCCCGCGTGCGTCCTCCAGACGCCCACCCAGACGGGCGCGGGCTACCTCGTCGTCTACAACAACTTCTCCGGCATGGTGCCCCGCTCGGAGATGGTGTGGCTGCGCCACCTGGACCCGGACAACCTGCACGCGCGTGGCGTTGGCCGGGGCCTCGCGCTGGGGGACGAGCTCGACGCGTCCGAGGCCATTCAACAGACGCTCAAGTCCACCTTCGAGCGGGGCGGCCTGCCGGCAGCCATCGTCGGCGTGGATGGCGGCACTGCGGGCGACGGCGAGGACGAAGTCGAGGACCTGCGCGCCAAGTACGAGGAGCGCTTCAGCGGCCCGGACTCGGCCGGGCTCGTCTGGTTCGTGAATGGCAAGACGACGCTCTCCCAGGTGCAGCAGGACTTCCGCGCGCTCCAGCTCGTGGAGGCTGAGAAGTCCCTGCGCGACTACGTGCGCCAGGTGTACAACGTGCCCCCGGAGCTGGTGGGAGACCTCACCAGCGCCAACCGCAGCACGAGCGAGGAGGCGAAGTACACGCTGGCGGAGTACGCCACCCTCCCCCGGCTGGAGTTCCTGCGCACCGAGTACCAGCTGCACCTCGTGCCGCTCGTCGACCGCGACGCCGTGCTCGATTACGACGACCCGCGCCCTCACTCCTGGGAGCGGCGCCTCAAGGCGATGACGAGCGCCTACGGGCCCCACGTCTTCATGAATGAGGCCCGCGAACTCGCGGGCCAGGCCCCGGACCCGAAGCTCAACGGCATGCGCTTCCAGCCCCTGCCCGGCGCCCAGCCCGTGCAGGACGGGCCCAAGGAGCCGCACAACGAGCCGCCCCCGCGCGGGCCCGCCAAGGGCTGACACCCCTTCTCCTCCGGCATGAAGCTGCCCCCCACCCCGCCCACTGACGGCGTGCTCAAGTCGCTCGGCCACCTGGTGCGCAAGTCCGAGGGCGACGCCAGCGGCAAGCCGGTGTTCCGCATCACCTCCGAGGTGCTCGATCGGCACAACGACCGGGTGCGCGCCGGAGCCTTGAGGACCGAGGCCTACAACGCCAACCCCGTCCTGCTCTGGAATCACGAGCACGGCGTTCCCGCCATTGGCACCGCTCGCGTCTTCCAGGAGGGAGAGGAGTGGTTCATGGAGCCTGCCTTCGACGGCATTGGCGACTTGTCCAAGGAGGTGGGCGCCAAGGTGGAGGCGCGCACCCTGCGCACCTGCTCCATCTTCTTCCGCTTCTCCAAGTACGAGCCGAACGCCGAGGGCGGGCTCGACTACGAGGAGTGCGAACTGCTCGAAGTCTCAATCACAAACATCCCCGCCAACCCCGAGGCCTGCCGCGTGAAGAACCAAGGACAGACGAAGAAGAACGACGCCCCCACCCCACCTCCCGAGGAGGCGGGCAAGGACGCCGAAGGGCAGGACCTGGGCGCGCTCCTGGACGAGAAGTTGAGTCCTCTCGTGGAGGCCCTCGGCAAGCTCACCCAGGCCCTGGCCGCCAAGGCCGAGGAACCGGCCGAGGACCCCACCGACACCGAGGAGGAGGCGGGCAAGGGAGATGACGAGCCGCCCGCGCCTCCCGCCGAGGCGCCCACCGAGGCGAAGTCCCTGAAGCGCTTCCGCTCGCCCTTCGTGTGCGGCTGAGCCAGCACCCATTACCCCTCCCCTCTCTCCCGAGGTCTCACCATGAAGCTCACCCCCGAGCAGCAGAAGTACATCGACGAGCAGGTGGCCAAGCAGCTCAAGGCCAAGCAGAAGGAACTCAACGCGCTGATCTCCAAGGGCGTCGCGGACGAGCTCGCCGCGCGGCCCGCGGCTCCCGCCCCGGCCCCCGCCCCATCGGCGGGAGCCACCCCGGGCGAGCGGCGCAAGACGCTCAAGCAGTTCTTCGGGCTGTCGGCGAAGGCCAGCTATCTCCAGGCGGCTGCGGCCGGAGGGCACGTCAATCAGACGCTCGCCGACGCGGCCGCCAAGGCGGCGACGGAGCTGGGCTCGCGCTTCGCCGCCAAGGCGGAGGGGCCCAACGGGGCCGTGGTCACCACTGGCGGCGCGCTCATGTCCGAGGAGTGGAGCACCGACATCATCGGCATGCTCCGCGACGTCATGGTGCTCCAGGCAGCGGGCGTGCGCGTCGAGGCGGTGCACGGCTCGAAGAAGAACCTGGGCAAGCTCAACTCGGGCGCCACGGCCGAGTTCGTCGAACCGGGCCAGTCGCCCACGCCGAGCAACATCGACACGGGCATGGTCATCCTCGCGCCGAAGAAGTGCATGGGGCTCATCGAGCCGACGAAGGACATGCTGCGCGATCCCAGCTTCCTCGGCAGCGAGGCCACCTTCACCGACGACTTGCTCGCCGCCATCGGCCTCAAGGCGGACCTCGAATGCCTCGTGGGTGACGGCACGGGCCCGCGCCCCCTCGGGCTGGTGCGGCAGATCGTGGCGGGCAACAAGTTCTCGCTCACGGTGCCCATCACCAGCGCCAACCTCGCCTCGATCATCACCGCCCTGGACAAGGCCGAGCGACTGGTGCGCGAGAGCAAGCACACCTTCCAGGGCGCCAAGCCGGGCTGGGTGATGACAAGCAAGACGCTGATGGCGCTCAAGAGCCTGCGCGACAACGCCGGCTGGGTCTTCCGGCAGCAGTTGGATCAGGGGATGCTCAACGGCTACCCCTTCCATGTCACCGACAGCACCAGCGGCAAGGGCAAGGGCGGGAAGGACTTCATCATCTTCGGCCTCTGGGATACCGCCACCTTCGGCATGGCATTTGGCGGCGGAGAGGCGCCCGAGAACGGCATCATCGTCGAGATGAGCGAGCCGAAGTTCTCCCAGGACCTGGCCACCTTCAAGGGCATCACCTACGTGGACGTGAAGCTGCGCTACAACAACACCTTCGCCGTCATCGAGGAGCTCACCTTCCAGTGACGCCCGTGCGCGCCGGGTGCCGCACGGGCCCGGTGCGTCCTCCCTTCACCTCTCACCCCAGGACTTCGTATGGCATTGCACCCTTCCCTCAATGACATTGGCGCGTACCTTTCCATGGTGGGCACCCTCGCGGATGCGAGCGGCCCCAAGGGCTACTCGCCGGCCACGCTCGCCGCCAACACGTACACGGACGGAGACGCCTTCTCCCTGGACGGCGCGCGCAGCGCCGTCCTCACCGCCATGACGGGCACCGCCACGAGCGGCCCCACCGCCCAGAGCCACGTCTTCACCCTGGAGACGAGCGCGGGCGGCGAGTCCCCCACCTGGACGGAGTACGCGGGCGCCTCCGTCACCCTCACCGGGGACGAGAAGAGCGGCCGCGCCGACTTCTCCCTGGGGCGCGTGCCCGCCGGACACACCCAGGCCCGCGTCAAGGTGGTGGTGGGCTTCACCGGGGGCTCCTCCCCCAAGCAGACGGTGGCCGCCCACGTGGTGCTCGGCGGCTACGAGACGCTGCCCGCCCCGCGGTAACCCCAGCGCCCGCCAGTTACCCGCCGGGGAGGTGGCCCACCCCGGGCGGCCTCCCCGGCTTTCCATTTCGAGGTGCCTCCATGCCTTTCGCCGAAGACTTCACCACCCTGGCCCGGGCAGCCGATCGCCTGAAGGTGCCCTCCACGAGCACCGAGCTGCCCGGCCTGGTGCTCGCCGCCTCCCGCGCCGTGGCCCACTTCCTCGGCTACCCGGCCGCCTTCCGCGAGGGCGTGGAGGAGACGGTGGTGGGCCAGGGCGGCGCGTACGTGTGGCTGCGCGCAGGCGCGGTGCGCCAGTTGCGCTCGGTGCGCGTGCGCGGCGCCGAGTTGCCCGCGGGGGACGTGGCCATTGACTGCCCCCGCGCGGGGCGCCTCGTGCACCGGCGCGGCACCTGGCCCTTCACCGGCAGCGCCACGCGGGGCATCGTCCCCACCCCGCTGCGCGCCTGGGACACCGGGGAAATTGTCGTCACCTTCGATGCGGGCTGGCGCACGCCCGGGCAGGTGGCCCTGGCGCTCGAGGCGGACCCGAGCAGCACCCTCGCGAGCGAGCTGCCGGCGGAGCTCGAGGAGGCGGCGCTGCTCACCCTCACCGCACTCCACCGGGTGGCCGGGCGGGACTTGAATGTCGTCTCCCGCGCCACCGGCACGGCCTCCGTCACCTGGCGCACGGACGCGAGCGCGGTGCCCCTACTGGCCCAGCAGCTCGCCGCACCCCACCAGAAGCCCGGACGGAGGCATGCATGAGTCTCATCGCCGAGGACCTCAAGGAAACCCTCCACCTGCGCCGCTTCGTGCGCATGGTGGACAACGGCCGGCGCGAGGAGTTCAGCGAGCCCGAACCCCACCCCTGCCGGTGGGAGCCCGGTGCGCGGCTGGTGAAGTCGGCCGAGGGCAAGCAGGTGGTGTGCGAGGGGACGCTCTTCACCACCGCGCGGCTCGGCCCGCGGGACCTGCTGTGGCTGCCCGGGGCCAACCCGGCCGACTACACGGCGAGCCGCCGGGCCCTCAACTCCTACGAGCGGAAGGACCTGGAGACGGGCGCCTTCGACCACAGCGAGGTGGTGGTGTGAGCCGCCTCAAGGACGTGGAGCTCGACGTGGCGCGCCTGCTCGAGGCAGCGGGCCTGGGCAGCCTCGCGGACGGACTGCCCACGCTCTACGCGGGGCCCTACCCGCCCGGCGCCCCGGACGCCTTCATCGCGTGCCGGTTCTCCGGCGGGGAGAAGCCGGAGAAGTACCTCGCGGGCGCGAGGACGGCGCTCCACCGCTGTACGGTGACGGTGCTGGTGCGCGCCGCGCGCGGCCCGGACGGCTACTCCGAGGGGAGCGCCCGGGCCCGAGCGGCCTGGGAGGCGCTGTACGACGCCCACCCCGAGGGCTACGTGAGCGTGGACGTCGAGGACGGTGGGCCCACGTACCTCGGCGAGGACGAGGAGGGGCGGCCCCGGTGGTCACTCACGGTGGGCGTTCTGTACCACTCTCATGCATAACGTCGCATTTCATCGCCTCTGCGGCCAATGCGAGGAAAACATTCTCCATGGCTCATCAATCCATTTCGCAGGACACACAGACAAGAAGTCCTCACCATAGAGAGGGTGGTCAACGAGCGTGAACCTGAGACCACCAGCATTCTGTGGCGGGGACCCATCAGCAATAGGATGGCGGTCAGACAATGCGAAACGAAGCAAACTCTGGAGACGCTGCGCATCCGGAGAATTAACTCCAAGAACAGTGTGTACGGCGAGATACGCCTTCTCGTTCCCTCGAATAGCCGTCAACAAGCGCTCGCGCGCGTGGCTGTCCGAGGGAGGGAAGCGAAAGCCAATAAACACAATGGAATCCGCACTCCTGATTGCTTCCTCGCCAGCCACCCAGAGTTGCCGCAGCCAGCCGTCGGAGATCCGCTTTTTGAGGGGGCCAGGACTGGCGATCGCCAACTCACTATCCTTGCACTTGAGGGCAAAATCGAAATCCGGCTGATGATGCACCTCGACCGTCTCTTCACCGGTCGGCAGTTCCCTGGAATCGTCCGGCAAGCCCTTTACCTGCCAATTCACGCTGCCATGCAACTTCAGCAGGCGTGCACGCTGGTGATAGGATAGCGAGTGCATCGCCGACTCACCCAGTCGCACTACGTGAATTTTGTTGGTGACGGCATTGAGCTTCTCGATCACGCAATCGTAATTAAATGTGATGATCGTATCGTCATTTGTCAGACGCGAAGCCCAATCCACAAACGGACTCCACCGCTCAGTGGATGGATCGGCCCCGACAAGAAAGGCGGAGCAGTAGGCCGCCACAATTCGCTTGGCGGCGCGGGAAAGCTCTAGGGGTTCTGGGATTACATCGGGCGCACAATTCCAGGACTTGAAGATGCGCACAAGCCGATGGTAGGCAGGAGAGCCTGCTCCGCCGGCGGCCGCAGTGTCCATGTAGTCAAGGAACTGCTCCGCGTCTCCCCAAATAAACTCCCCAACGTCATTCCAGCGATTTCGTGCCTGATTGTCTGCGCTTCTTGAGCCATAGCTATAGAGACGCAGAACAAGGTCGTAAATGAGTGCATCCAACTTGGGGAACTGCGCTTTGGGGTAGCATGCTTCGAGATGATTCAGCACTTCCGAACGCATCAGCTCGTTAAGCAATGGACCACCCAGTGGTCTACTGAACCCAGCACCAAGAATCCAAACTCGCTTGCTCATGCATCAAGCCTACCTGCCATGAGGCACAGGAGCGAATTGTGCGTCGGGGCTGGCGCAGCGAGGATGTGTCTCCGCCGCGCCTAGCATGCCACACACTGCATCCCACTCGGCCTCCGCGTGCTCCACCCGAGCAGCCAGGTAGCGCATCCGGGACCCTTCAGTTCCATCACGACCCCGCTGCGCCTCTTGGAGCACCCTCCGCCCGCAGGAGCCTCTCGGCCAGTTGCGGCCGTCCGTTCCCGCCCATAGACCACCCTCCCGCCTATTGGACCGGGCGCATCCTGTCGCGCCCCTCGGTGCACGGGGGGGGCTCGCAACCTGACGTCTTCTGAGCACATCCCGGGCCAACCACCCGCCCCTTCTGCCGGGGCATGGCTCCCCGCCGCAACAGACGCATCAGGGTGAAGGTGACGGTGGACACCGCCGCCCTGCGCCAGCTGCGTGACGACGCCCCGCAGGTGCTCCGGGCCCTGGACCATCCGCTGCGCGACGCGGCCCGGCGCATCCTCGACATCTCCCTCTTCCTCGTCCCCCGCGGTGGAGCTCCGGGCGATCCGCTCAACCTCGCCGACACCGCCTTCCTCGACGGCCCCTTCTTCAACCCCGAGCGTAAGTCCTCCACGTGGACCTGTGGTTACGCGCACCCCGCTGCGGGGGCCATCCACCAGGGTTTCCACTGGGGCGACGCGCTCAAGCCCCCACCCGACTTCCTGCGCCGCGCCACCAAGGGCATCTCCCGCCAGCTCAAGAAGGCGGTGGGCCACGTGCTCATGCGGGAGATCGCCCGCCTCACCCAGTAGGAGCCACACCATGCCCACCCCCGAAGTCATCGAAGCCCACCTGTACTCCATTCACGTCCTCGCGACGAAGACGGAGGCCCTGTCGGACGCCAACAAGCCCAAGACGCTCAAGAAGTTCGACATCCCGGACTCCATGGAGCTGCGGGAGCTGAAGTACCTCAACAACACCAAGGGTCTCGTGCAGTACAGCCCCGGCTTTCGCACCATGAAGGGCACGCTCGAGCTGGACGTGGTGAAGGACAGCCCCATCCTCACCACCATCAAGACGGCCTACGCCGCGCGCAAGCCCATCTGGGTGGTCTGCGTGGAGGATCCCGACGCCGCCACGGGCGCCCAGGGCGTGCGCTACGAGGGCGTCATCGGTAGTTACCCCCTGACGTTGGAGGCGGGCACCCTCGTCTCCGTCTCCATCGAGTTCGGCATCAACGAGTTCGAGCCCATCTGACGCCCCCCCCTCTCTCTACCCACCCAACAGGAGCATCCCATGTCCGACGTCGACACCATCAAGCGCCGCCTCCTCAACGCCCCCTGGCGGGAGTACATCCGCCGCAGCGTGGAGGCCGAGGGCGGAGCCATCGAACTCGTCATCCGCCGCCCCCCGGACGCCGTCCTGGAGCCGTTGCTCCGCGACGCCAAGGCCCAGCGCCTCGACGACGAGGGAGCCGAGGAGAAGCGCGTCGAGGACGTCCTGCGCTTCCGCGCGCGCGTCGTGGCCACCTGCGTCTTCCTGCCGAACGCCGTCACCTCGCTCTTCACCCCGGAGGAGGCGTACGCCTGGCCCGGGCTCGTCGAGGTGGCCGACGCCTGCATGGCCGCCATCATGCCCGCCAAGGCCCTGGAGAACGCTCGGGGAAACTGACGGGCGACCCGCTCCACGGGCTCGTGGTCCGGGTCGCCCGCCTCGCGGGGTGGACGTACGAGGAGATGCGGAGCCAGCCCCTCTCATACGTGTACGAACTCGCCGCCGACGCCCAACTGGAGAGCGAGTCCATTCGCCAGGAGAGCAACGTCCCCGCCTCCAGTTCAACGTCAGCCCCAGGGGGCGGCCGCCAGCGCATCATCCGGTACACCATGAAGGGGTAGCCCAGCCGCCCCGCCGACGTCGTGACTTGGCGGGGACAGGCAGGTGCGCGAGGCTGGGGGGATGATCCGAACCCTCGCCACCGTCGCCGTGCTCCTGTCCGTCGCCGCCTGCTCGAAATCGGGACTCGCCACCATCGAGGAGGCCGAGTCCTTCGCGCAGGCGCGCGGCGTGGTTCTGACGGACAAGAAGGAGAACACGGACCAGATCGTCGCTCCTCGATGTTATGGCTATAGATCCGGGGCGACGAACGTCAGCGTCTTCCAATTCAACACACCTGAGGCGGCGGAGACGTGGCGCAAGGCCATGGACGAGATGCCGGGAGGCGAGACGTTGGTGCCCAAGGGGCACGTCGTCTTCAGCATCTGGGGTGGTGTGGATGCCGACCGACAGAAGGTGATCGCCGCGTTGAAGTAGCCCGTTCGCCCCTTCTGGGGGTGCATGAGCGGAGCACTGAAGGTCGGCGACGTCTTCGTGGCGGTCAGCGCGTCGCTGAATGAGTTCACCAAGGGCATCGACGAGTTGCTCGAAAACGTAGAGGAAGCGGCCGACGCCATCGAGGGCGCCATGTCCAAGGCGGCGGCTGCCCTGGGGGACTTCTCCGAGGGACTGCTCTCGGTCGCGGCGGTGGCCGGTGCGGCGGTGGCTGGCGCGGCCGAGTCCAACGAGGCGGCGAAGAAGGCGGCGGACGACCTCAAGGCGTCCATGCTCCAGCTCTCGTCCGAGGTGGGCGCGGTCTTCCTGCCGCTGGTGCGCGAGCTCACCGAGGGCGTGCGCACCCTGACGGCGACCTGGCGAGGACTGGGCGCCGAGCAGAAGCAGCAGCTCGTCTCCTTCGTCCGGTACAGCGCGATCGTCGGAGCGGCCGGCCTCGCCACATCGCGGGCGCTGCTTTTCACCAAGTCGCTCTTCGAAGGCACCGTGGTGCTCGCGCGGGGACTGCGCACGCTCAATGGCGGCCTGGGCATCCTCGCCACTGGACTCAGGGGTGCGGGCCCGCTGCTCACCCGTCTAGGCTGGCAGCTCGTCTACCTGAAGCAGGCGAGCATGGGGGATGTCTTCGCTGCGGTGACCGCGTCGCTGCGCACGTTCGCCGCCAACCTCCGGGCGCTGCCGGGGCAAGCGGGCGGGCTCGGGTCGGCGTTCAAGTCGATGCTGCCCACCCTCCTTGCGGTGGGTGCCCCGGTGCTGGCGATCACCGCCGCCGTCGCGGCCCTGGTGCTCCTCGCGGGCTCCCTCTACCGGGCCTGGAACCGGGGCGGAGCGGGCCTCAAGGAGGTCCTCGCCGGTGTCGGCGAGTCCGTCCGGGGGCTGGCCGCGCAGGTGAAGGACACGTTCGTCGGCATCTTCGACGCCTTCATGGAGTTCGCCCTGGGGCTGGCGTCCGCGTTCCTCGAGGTGCTCGCCGCCAAGGTCCGCGCCGTGGCTGCCTTCGCCGAGGAGGTCGCCCGGAAGGCTGGACGGGAGAATTGGGCCGACAACCTCGCCCAGGTCCAGAAGCTGTCCGGCACCGGCATGGTGAAGGCCATCGTGGGGCAAGTCTCCCCCGTGGTCGACGCGGCCCGGCAGAAGCTCGCCAGCGCCGGCGCGGTACTCAAGAGCATCGGCAAGGAGACGGGGCAGGCCATCGGGTACGGGCTGAGCGAGAGCGTCGGGGGGTTGAAGGACCTCTTTCAGGACACCGGGCTCGCCGGCATGAAGGAGCAGATCGAGAACTGGCTCCAGGGCCTCATGCCCAAGGTGGGAGACCCATCCTCCGTCAGCGCGCCCGACGACCGGGAGGCCGCGGCCGCGCGGTATGCAGACTGGGTGAAGAAGCAGGACGCGAGCCTGCGCGAGGCTCTCTACGAGGACGCGGCGGCGGCGAACAAGGCCCTCGCCGCAGAGGCTGCCGCCATCGAGGAGACGGTGCGCCAGGTAGAGAGAGAAGCGCAGGAGGCGAGCGAGATGGCCCAGTTGCAGGCGGAAGCCAGTCTGGAGGCCGCGGAGGACGCCCGGCGCGCCCAGGCAGCAGAAGCCGAGCAAGCCGTGGAGGCTTGGCGGGCCTCGCGAGACGAGGCCCGGCGCTTGGCGGAGGCCGTGGCGGACGCCCGGGAGGCGCTGGCGTCCAATCTCGCCTCACGCACCGGCAATCTCCAGGGCCTCGTGCAGTCAGCCGGGCAGGGAGCCATGGTGGGCGGGCCCGTCGGCGCGGCGGTGGCCGTGGGGTTGGACCTACTCACCCAGTCCGAGGGGTTTCAGCAGATCATCGAGATGGTGAACACCGTCATCCAGCAGGTGGCGGACGCGCTGGGCTCCTTCCTCGTGCCACTCCAACCCCTGGTGGCGTCGGTGCTGCGCCTGGTGCCGATCATCGCCAACGCCCTGGGCCCGGTGTTCAGCTTCATCGGGCAACTCCTCGAGCCCCTGGTGCCCGTCTTCTATGTCATCGGCGAGGTCCTCCAGGTGTTGGAACCCCTGTTGCAAATGTTCGCCGGGGCGTTGCAGCTCGTCGCCATGCCCATCAAGCTGCTCGTCGACACCGCCCTGCGCATGCTCTTCGAGGGACTCAAGATGCTCGGCGTCGCGCTCCTGGCCCTGGTCCGGGGAATCAGTTGGCTGTGGAATGGCTTGGTGGAGGGCGTGCAGTTGCTGCTCCGAACGCTCGCGCACCTGCCCTTCCTCGACGGACTCAACAAGGTGGCCGACGAGTTGGAGGCGGTGAAGGTGGATCGGGACGCGCTGAAGCAGTCCCAGGAGGAGTTGCTCAACCTCACCTACGAGCAGGCCCGCGCGAAGGCGGCCGAGACGGCGGCCACCATCAAGAACACGAAGGCGTTGCAGGAGGCGACGGAGAGCCTCACCAACGTGCCGGCGGCGTGGCGCGTGGCCCAGCGGCGCTTCCAGGCCCAGGACGCGCGCACCTCGCCCCTGCTGCCGGCTGGCCTGGCACCGAGCACCGCCCAGGCCGCGCCCGCGCAGACGGCCGCCCCGGCGATCGCCATCGGCACGGTCAACGTCTCTGGCGAGGACACGGGCCGCGCGCTCGCCAAGCTCGAGCAGCACTTGAACAACCTCTCCTTCCGCAACCGGGGCACCCGCGCGGGCCCGGGCCGGTACGCGGTGGAGGGCGGGTAATGGCCCTTCTGCGAGTCAACGGGGTGCCGGTGGAGTGCACCGCCTCGGAGTGGGAGCCGGTGACGCTCGGCGAGGTGGCGCGCAGCTTCAACGGCTGGCCGCGTGACACTGGCCGGGTGAAGAAGAAGGACTTCCGCTTCACCACGGGGCTGCTTTCCCTGCCGGAGGCGGTGGCGGTGCGAGGCCTCGTGGAGGGCGCGGGGCACGTGCTCACCTTCGAGGACGCCGCCGGGTACCTCTACACCTCGCGCGAGCTCGCGCCGCTCAGCGCCACGGGCGCCACCCGCTCCACCGTGGGCGCGAGGCACGGCAGCGCCTGCCTGAGCGTCGCCCCCAGCTCCGTGGTGGGGTGGAACGTGGGCACCCAGGGGTACGAGGGCGAGGGCGGCACCTTCATGGGCTGGGTGCGCGAGGGCACGGGGCCCTGGAGACACATCCTCTACGCCGCCGGCGGGCTGTCCCTCCACGTCGACGGCAAGCGCGTGGATGCGAGCGGGGGCTACCCCTTTGCCCAGGCCCAAGACGGCTACGTCGTGCTGGGAGACATGGGCATGCAAGGCATTGCCACCCACTTCGACGACGTGGTGGCCCTGCCCTACTCGGTGCCCTCGGCGTGGGTGCCCCACCTGTACGCCTGGCACAGCGCGCGCGGCTGGCCTGCCCTGCCGTACGTGGTGGCCCAGGGTCCCCGTTTCCCCGCCCAGGGGCAGCTCGTGCTGGGCAAGGCCGGCGCGGGCCGCGCCGAGGTGCTCCTCACCACCGTGGGGGAGTCCTTCGACTTCTCCCTGCACGGCACGTGAGAGCGGCCCTTCTCCCGGGGCATGCGCCCACTCTCCCCTTCCCAGCTTCGCCTGCTCTCCTGCCCCGCCGGCTACACCGTGCGCGGCCGCGTCCGCGTGCTCGGCCCGGACGGCACCACCTGGCACAACCTCTCCGCCCTCTTCGGCCGGGACTTCCTCGAGGGGGTGGACGTGGACGAGTCCCTGGACAGCCCGGTGGCCCAGGCCACGGTGCGGGTGCTGCGCGAGGTGAATGGCCTTTCCCTCTCGCCCCTGGTGACGGACTCGCGCGCCAACAACCTCGCCGGCGCCTACTCCCCCCTGCTGGACGCGGGACGCGCCTTCCGGGTGGAGGTGGGCCTCTCCGCGCTGGGCTGCGAGCCCGGCCCCGGGGACTGGCTGCCCCTCTTCTACGGCAGGGTGGACGACGTGGACGCCGGCGACGTGGTGCTCACCTTCAAGGGCCGGGACTTCGCGGGCGTGCTGCAGGACGTATGGCTGCGCCAGGAGCACCCGTACGGAACCACCGCGGGCACGCCCCTCCAGACGGTGTGCCAGTCCATTCTCAATGACTCGCACCTGTCTGCCTTCGGCCTCTACGTGCCGACCGATTTGGCCTGGGACTTGGGCCCCTACAACCAAGCCGTGGAGCCCGTGGCCGACGCCCTCGCGAAGCTCGCCACCGCTCGAGGCGCCGAGTGGCGCTGGAAGCTGCGCCCGGACACCGGAGACTGGGGCCTGTGGCTGTGGGTGCCCGACAGGAGCGCCTCCGAGCCCGTCTGGGAATGGGGCCCGAAGGACTACAAGGATCTCGGCGGGCTCTCCACCTCGCTCGCGGACGTGCGGACGCTCGTGGAGGTGGTGTACTCGGACGCGAGCGACTTGGACGTGACGGGGCAGCCCAAGCGCAAGGTGGTGGTGCGCGAGGACGCGGCCGCCACCGCTCGCTACGGGTACCGCGCGCCGGATGGCTCCATGGTGCCGCGCTTCATGCGCGTGGCCGAGGGGGCGGCCAGCAACATCCGCTCCCAGGCGGCCGCCGGGCGCCTGGCCGACGCGGCCCTCGCGGACTTGTCCTCGGCCTCGCTCGGGGTGAGCGTGGAGGTGGCGCTACACCCCGGGCTCGAGCTGGCCGACTTGGCGCGCCTCGCCCCCAACGGGGTGCACTTCGTCGACGCCCAGACGCTCGCCATGCGCCAAGTGACGCACTCCCTCTCCGTCTCCGGGGGCACCACGCGCGTGCAGCTGCTCGGCAAGCCGAGCCTCAGTCCGCGGGCCTGGCTCGGCCTCGAGGCCCGGCCCGGAGTGGCCCCGGCGCCCACCTTCACCGGCCCGGCCGCGCCCTCGGGGCTCGCCGTCACCAACGCCTCCACCGGCGCCGTGCTGCTCTTCACCGCCCCGGACGGCACCACCGGCCCCACCGCGGACAGCTTCGAGCTGCACATGGGCGCCACGCCGGGCTTCGTCCTCTCCAGCGACACCCTCAAGGCCGTGAGCAGTTCCACGCGCTTTGATTTGACCGCCCTCCCCCCCGGCGTCACCTACTACGCGCGCGTGCGCAGCCGGGACAAGAAGGGCAACGTGGGCCCGGCCTCGGCGGAGGTGACGCTGTCTCCCCGCTACCTCTACCCGGGGACATTCCTGCCCAGCGTCACCTACGGCGCCCTGCCCCTCAACGGGGACTTCGAGGCCCACCTGGACGCGGCCGCGCCGCCGGACGGGTGCGCCATGCTGCAGGGCACCTGGGGCGTGGACGCCTTCGGGGACACCTCGCTCACCTACTCCGGCGCGCGCTCGCTGCGCTTGGTGGCCCGGACGGGAGGGACGCGCCTGGGGCTGCAGCCCTTCGTGGCCCGGGCCGGGGAGCGCTTCGCCGTGAAGGCTCTCTTCTACCCCCAGGAGGGCGGCACGAGCGCGGGACTCTACGTCACCTGGCTCGACGCTGGCTTCGCCCCTGTGGGCACCACCAACGTGGGCGCCGAGGCGCTCTCCGGCGGCACGTGGCGGACGCTCTCCGGCTACGTCACCGTGCCCGCCCAGGGCCGCTACGCACGCGTGGAGGTGGGCACCGCTTCCTCGTCCTCCGGCCGCGTCCTCTGGGTGGACTCGGTGGTGGTGGAGCCCTCCCTCACGGTGGTGCCCGCATGGCAGCGACTGCGCCACCCCGTGTTGGGAGGCAACCTCACCGACTACGAGGAGGGGTGGAGCCCCCTCCCCACAGCCCCCGTGAGCTACCGACTGGATCCCCTGGGGTACGTTGAATTCCAGGGGACATTGCTGTCGGCCATCACGGCGATTAACGCCAACAGCACGGCCTTTACCCTGCCCCCCGGCTACCTGCCCGGACAAAACTACCTCCTGCGCACGCACGACCAGGGCCGTCTCTGCTCGGTGGACGTCCGTCCCTCGGGCCTCGTGCAGGCGTACAACGTCGTCGTCGGCTCGCAACTCAGTCTGGACGGTGTCCGCTTCCGGCCCGTCAACTGACGCACGAGGCGCAGTCCACCGCCCAGCGCTTGCCCCCGCCCTGAGCGCCGGCGTCCGAGACGAGGCGCAGGCGCCCCTCTCCCGCCTTCACCCAGGTGCCGCACGCGCACGCGGCCGCGCGCGTGTTGGGGCGGAAGCGCACGGGGCCCCGCGAGCACTGGGGCTCCACGTGCGCGAGGCCCAGCTCCGCGGAGAACTCCGCCTCCTCGCCCTTGCGGATGTGTCCTCCACAGGCCCGGCAGGTGCCAGCCTTCTTCGTGGTGATTGTTGGCATGTCAGGCCGCCTCAAGGTGCTCGCGCAGCGCCGCCAGCCCCTCTGCGCGTGCTTCGAGCAACTCCGCGAGGGAGCACCCGAGGTGCCGCGCGAGCTGCGCGTCATTGAGGCGCGGGGTGGAGAGGCCCAGGGGCACGCCCACGGCGAGGCGCTGCCGGCGCGGGAGGCGCTCGAGGGCGGCCACCGCGGAGCCCTGGGCAGAGAGCTCCTCGAGGCGCTCCCCGCCAGCGTCGGCCACGTCCGAGGCCTCGCGCTCCTCGCACCGGGTGGCGCCCTGGGCCAGCGCCAGGGCCGTGGCCGCGTCGGCGCCCTCGGTGGCCAAGGCCTCCTCGTACGTCACCTCCTCGCGCTCCACCCGCTTGCGCGCGCGCGCGGCGAGCTTCCGCCCCCAGTGAGTCGGCCCCACCAGGCGGCCTTCCGCGAGCACGTTGCCCAGGTGCTGGCGCACGGCCTGGGCGACGTACGCGGGGTACAGGGTGCGGCCCGGCCCGGCCTTGCCCGGGGTGAAGCCGCGCCAGAGCTTCTGCGCGCGCAGGGCCGCCTCCTGCAGCAAGTCCGCGCGCGAGAGGTACGTGCGCTCATGGCTTGCCCAGGCCCGGCGCGCCTCGGCCGCGAGGAAGGGGGTGAGCAGGCGCAGCAGTTTCTCTTCCGCGGCGAGCTGCCGGCGGCTGCCCTCCGGCTGGCCCCGCGCCTCGCGCAGCGCCGTCTCCATGGCCTCGGCCACCTCCGGCGCGAGCCACCCTTTTCCCCTGGAAGGCCGCTGGAAGGGCAGCACCAGCTGGGCACCAGGCGCCGCCGGTGGTGGTGTGCGGCCGCGCAGGTGAGGCCGGTGCGCGCGATCGCGGCGCCGCGCCTCGCGTTGCGGTACCTCGGCGAGGAAGGCGAAGGGCTGCTGCCTGGGAGGGTTGGGGACGGCGGCGAGCGCAGGGCGCGGAGACGCGCGAGCGGAGGAGCGCGAAGGGGCGGGACAGGCGGAACAGGCCATGTCGGCCCTTGTCCTCGCCGCTGTGGGCTTCGTCCATTACCGGACTGGGAGCCCCGCCGGCAGTCCGGTGCGGCCATTGCCCTGGACGCGAATCCCCGCTCGCCGGAGTGCGTCCAGCGCCTCCTGTTTCGACACCGCGAAGCGCTCGCAGAGCGCGTCCACCGAAAGCTCCGGCTCGCGCTGGTACAGCTCGACAATCCGCCGGTGGCGCCAGGCGCTCAGCTCCGCCGCGGTGAGGCCCAGCAGTGGGCGCGCGGGGCCGAGTTCGTCACTCCGCTCCGATTCCACCAGGTGGGCGGGCCGAGAGGGCGGTTTCTCCCCGCGCGCCCGGGCGAGCTTGTGCTTGTACACGCACTCCGCACAGCGCCAGGGCACGGGGCCCTTCGGGCCCACCTTCACCTCCGCGCCGCACGCGCAGGTGACGTGCCGGGGGCGCTGGAAACAACTCATGGCCGCCTCCGGCGCAGCTCGCCCACCGCGCGGGTGAAGCCGAGCAGCGAGGCCACGAGGCTCCCCGCGGAGAGCAGCCGGGGCGCCTCGCCCGGGGTGCCGAGAAGCGCGCAGGCGAGTAGCACGTGCGCGAGGAACACGAGGCGCTGTTGGCCGTGCGTCATGGCCCACCCTCCCCCACGTCCACGCGCACCCCGGCGAGGCCGCACCGCTCGGCGTGCTCGCGCAGCAGGAAGCCGAAGTGCTCCTCGACGAAGCTCCGGCGGAACCTGTCCCCCGCGGAGAGCACCAGCACCCCGGCCGCCACCTCCCGCGGGCGCAGCAGCTCAAGCTGGCTCACGGCGTACTTGAGTCCCTTCTCGCTCAGGGACGCGAGCACCTGCCGCCAGGCCGTGGCCGCGGGGCTGTCCCCGGGTGGAGCCTGAGCCGGTGGTTCCTGCCTTGGGCCCTCGGTTGAGACCCCGGCCGACGCCTCCGGGTCCAGCGTCCAGCCCCCGTGCAGCAGCTTGTCGGCGGGCGTGTGTCCATCGGGGCAGGTGCCCAGGAGAATCCACAGCAGGTCGGCCTTTCGGCCGTTGCGCAACTCCCCCCGGCACAGCGGGGAGCGCGGCACTCGGGCGAACACCTCGCGCCACTCCTCGAGCGGCCGCTCCTGCAACGCCGCCTCCGCGTTCGCCAGGAGGACCACCGAGGTGCGCTCGGGCCACGGAGCGAATCCACGCCCCGAGCCCACCACGAGCGTCTGCCAGAACTCGCGCAGCGCCTGCACCTCGGCAGGCAGGTGGCCCGTGGGCATGGGCGCTCGGTACTCCCGGGCCGCCACGCGCGTCACGGTGAGGCGCCCGCTCCTCGGCGGCGTCACGGGCGTGACGGGCGCCAGCGTGACGGAGGAAGGAGGAGGTGTAGTTATTTCTTTCTTCTTCTCCTCCTCCTGCATCACGTCACGCGTCACGCCGTCACGCTCGGCCGTCATGAGGCGCTGGCGCAGTCGGTAAGCCCTTGATCTCGCTGCGTCCTGGGCCTTGCGGTGCTCATCCTTCTGGGCCTCCGTCACGCTCGCGTCCGTGACGCCCGTCACGCCGGGGGCGTCACGCGTGATGCGTGATGCGTGACGCCCCTCCGTCACGCTGTCCGAGCGTGACGCGGGCGGTGGAGGCACGGCGGCCGGAGCCGCGAAGCTCGCGGTGAGGTTGACGAGCGCCTGGGCCTGCAGGCGCGCCGTGGCCTCGGCCCGCTCGGCCCGGGCCAGAGCCGCAGCCAGCTCCGCGCGCAGGGCGGCGAGTTCCGCGGATGGGGAGTGGCAGGTCATCTCGTCCCCCACAGGGCCAGGGTGGGCTGGCGCTCGCCCAGACAGTGCGGTGAAAACCACACGCGCTCGCGCCGGGCGTTGGCGGTATTGCCCGCGGAGGCGGCGTACCCACCCGAGGCCTTCCACGCCACGCAGCGCCAACTCTCGGGCATCTGGTGCTCGCCCTCGTAGCCGCAGAGGACAATCCGAAACCTGGGGTTGTCGCCATGGGCGATAGCCCACTCACGCACAGAGTGGGCGACGTCGAGGTCCTCCTGGGCGTACAGGCTCGGATCCCTCCCCGCCTCCGCGGAGTACGGCGGGTCCAGGAAGACGGCGGTGTTGCCGATGGCCACGGTGGCGGAGGGCCCCAGCACCCGCTCCCAATCACCACAGCACACACGCACGTGGCGCAGGCGCGTGGCCAGCGCTTGCATCCACTCCAGCACGGAGCCACGCCTCCCAGAGGCGTGCACGCCTGCCCCGACCGCCCCCGAGTTGCCCCGCAGCATCGGCATTTGCTCTCGCAATTGCTGGCCATGGACTCCGTTGCCACTGCCAAGGTTGGGCCGCTGTCGCCAGGTGCTCGAGGTATCCCCCCTAGCAGTCCGCGCATGGATGCCCTGTGCCCTCCGCCCTGCATTGGTCCTGCCTTCCCAGTTCACCGAGTTGGCGAGCGAGACGTTCCACGACGTCTTGAAGGTGCCGTCACGGTACGTCCCCTCGCGCACCGCGAGCTGGTGCACGCCCCGGCCCGGCTTGTCGAGCATCGGCCGCTTCGCGTACTCGGCGGTGCGGATGCCCACGCCCTTCTTCGCGCCCGCCTCCGCCTGCTCTTCCCACGCGGGCTGGGCACACCAGCCGGAGCCGATCCACTGGCTGATGCCCCAGACCCAAAGGCCGGCCACCTTGGCGTCGAAGTACTCCATGTCCTGGCGCATGCGCTCGCGGAAGTCCCGCTGGGACACCAGCCAGCGGTGGCGGGCATGCAGGTCCACCTCGTTGACGGGCCAATCCGCGTGGTGCGCCACGCCCTCGGGATCGGCCGCCACCGCGCGCCAGAAGTTCGCAAGGTAGCAGTCCAAGTCATTGACGGTTTCCACCCGCGGTTCGCCCGGGCGACCGAGCAACACCGCGAGGCTGCCGGCGAAGGGCTCCACGTAGTTGGCCACGTCGGCGCCGAAGGCGTCCCACACGAGGTGGGCCACCCGAGACTTGCCGCCGAACCAGGGAAAGGGGGCCTTGAGGCTCATGCTCCCTCCATCGCGGACACCCGGCAGCAAGGAGGGGGCACGGGCACCGTCCAGCGGCAGTCCACGAAGTGCGGAATCCCGTGAGAGCAGCGCGGCCAACCGGGCTCCTCACACTTCGCGCTCGGCAGTCGGTACGAGTGGAAACTCCCCGGGCCACCGCCGCTCCACAGCCGGCCGCAGTAGGCACAGGGCACCAGGCGCTGCACCCGCTGGGCGGGGAGGACGCTGTGCAGGGCGGTGTGAATGAAGGGCGCGGGGCCGCGGGCCCGGCCCGGCGCGTCCACGGTGAGCACCCGGGACAGCTGGGCCTCCAGTTCCTCATTCCACTGGGCAGCGCGGGCCAGTGCCTTCTGCTCTGCTCGCGCGTCCCGGTAGGCGCGGCCGAGCCGCACGCGCAGCTCCTCCGGGGGCGTCCACATGGAGCGGCCACCCCGCGTGGGCACCGGCGTAATGGGCACAGGCGTGTCCACCCACAGTAGGACGGAGCCATGCGCCCAAGGGGACAGCGCCGGCGCGAGGCTCGGAGAAATGCTCTCCAGGCGCCGCGCACGGGCCACGGCCACCACGGCGTCCGTCACCTGGGCGAGCTCGTGCTCGGGCACCACGGCCCGGGCGAGGGCGAGACGCTCCGCTGCGCGGCTGTCCTCCTCCGCGCTCGCGTGAATGGCGACGTACTCCCCGAAGAGGTACTCGTCCGCTGGCGGCAGGCTGATGACGGGGCACAGCCCCAGGGCCACGAGGGCGGCCCACGGGCGGCGGAGCGTCACGGCGAAGAGCCGCTGCTCGGTGATGATCGGCGTGGTGCTCACTGCCCGACCCCCTCCGGGCACAGTTCAAGGACAAAGCCCCGTCGGATGAAGTCCTCGGCCTCGGCCATCAGCGCCTTGTGCTGGCTCGCCCAGGAGACGACGGCGATCATCGATGCCACGAGTCCGTCCTCGTCCCACCTGAACGGTCCGTGGCGCGTCCCGTCCGTCGCGGTGAAGTGCACCTCCGGCGCGCCTTCGTTGAAGTCCCACACCTCCAGTCGCCAGCCGCCAGAGAGCGCGTAGAAGAACGGCCCCTCCGCGAGCGGCTCAGCGGGCACGCCCACCCTCAACCCGGGCACGGCGCCGTCGCGGCATGCCTGCGCCAGCGGCTTCACCACCGTCTCGGCGTGCTCCTTCCACCAGGACAAGAGGGCGCGGTGCTCCTCGAGCGCAGCGCCTCGGAGCGTGCCTGCGTAGTGGTGGCTGGCCTTGAGGCCGCTTCTGCCCCACCACGACGCCGCGCGCCGCTCGCCCAGCGCCTCATTCACGAGCCATAGCGGGACGACCTGGCTCCCGCCCAGGAGCCGCTCCGGCAGCTCCACGCGCCAGGAGTCGCCGGTGCTCTGGAGATGCGCCGAGTGTCCCTCCGGGGTGCTGGCCTGGGCCGGTGCGGACGGTGCGGCGGGCAGCACGAGAGCCAAGGCCGCGCGGACATGTTTCGACTCCGCGATGAACCTGCTGAGACGCAGCCGGAGCGCGAGGCTGTTTATCCCGCCACACCAACCCCGAAGCCTGTCGTCCGCCTCCGGGGCTGGCTTCAGGCTCCCCTCCGCGTCCAGGACGAGAGGACCCCGGCGCGCCTTGCCCCGCGCGCCGCGGGGTACCACCCACAACCGGGCGTTGGCCGTGCCCGAGTCCGTCACCTCCAAGTCCAAATCCTCCGCCACGGCCCACCGACAGCTCGCAGCGTCCGGCTTCGCGGTGGAATTGGGTGTGCTCGGTGCGTCCTCTCGCTGAGCTCGAGTCTTCGCCCGCGCGCGAGACTTCCTCATGGGTGCCGCCGCCGCCACGTCCTGGGCGCGCCTCGTCTCCTCGGGCAGGGGCCAGTGCGCGGAGAGGTAGGCGACGAGCGCCGGTTCGAGTCCGGCGGGCAGAAGCGTGGCGAGGGCCCCTCTGGGGGTGGTGTGGGCGGTCGGCCGCACTCCAGGACCGCCATACGCAGCAGGGAACCACCCGAGTTTCTCAATCCGTTGCCCCTCAGGCCCCGCCAAGTCCACCAAGAGGAACAACTCGTGGAGGCGCCCCGCCGAAATGCTGTCCGGCTCCCCACAGAAGCCGGGCGTCACGTCCACGTGCCACCCGGGGAAGAGCGACGCGTCCACGGCCGGCCACGGTCGGCCGAACATGTCCACGGGCGCAGGCGCGACGGGCGCCGCGGGCGTCGGACTGGTGTTGGCGATCTCCGCCCGGCACTCCGCGCAGTAGAAACCGCGCGCATCCTTGGGCCCCACCGGCTGCAGTTGCGAGGCAGGGAACTCGCTGGTGCACCCGTCGCACTCGCTTGGGGTGCCGTCCCCGCTCTGCTGGGCCGCCTCGAGCTCGCGCGCTTGGCGCTTCCCGGCGAGCACCTCCGGGGTGCAGCAGCGCGAGCACAGCCAGAAGGAGAACCAATGGGCACCGCAGCGCGAGTCCTTGTCCGCGCGCCACGTCTTCACGCCTCGAGGACGGTGGGAGCGTCCGAAGCTCAGGCGAGCGCGCGGGCCCGTCCGGGTGCCGCATGCCCAGCATGCGCAGTCCGTCCCCGTCACCACCAGTTCGTCCTTGTACTCCCAGCCCTCCTCCCGGGGGCCCAAGTGCGCGTCCAGGAGGGCCGTGGCGTCGAGTCCCGAGAACTCCGGCGGTGCCGGTACCGGTTGGCCTTCCAGCTCCAGGCGGCGCTCGACGCGGTCGATCGCCTCGTCCTCGCTGAGGTCGGGATCGCGCTCGCGCGTCTCGGCCAAGTACCGCTCCCGCGCGGAGACAGGTACGGCGGGTCTCTCCAGGGCTGGGGCGGCGAGCACCCGGGCCACCACTTCGAGCACGCGCAGGGGTACGCCGCGCAGTCCCTTCACGCACGACCACTCCCCCTTGGCGCGCGCCACCTCAAGCACGTCCGTTCCGCGCCCGAGGCGAACCGGGTCCGCGTAGACGAGTCCGCCCTCCTTGGACAGGAGCGGGCCGTGCTTGGCGACGTCCGTTTCGCGCTGCGAGAGGAAGAAGACGGGCTGGCCACCCGTCTCCTTCCACCCACCCTGCCACGTGAGCGTCCAGCCCAGCACCCGGCCGAGCTGGAAGGCTTGGCACCGCGGCTTCGCCGGGCACGTCTTCGCGTGGCAGGCGCCGATTGCCCCCCGCGGGCTCGTGTGGTCCGCCAGTGAGTCACCGCAGGTACAACAGGGCACCGCCGGAGCGGGCACCGCGGCCTCGTCCCCCTCGGAGGTGGCCGAGGCCTCCGCCACCGTCGCCGTCCGCGCGGACGCCGCCTTCCCGGCGCGCTTCTCTCCCTTCGTCTCGGTGGCCGGGCGCCGCCGCGGGCGTCCCGTGCCCGTGGGCGGCTCGGGGTCGGGCTGCGCGTCCTTCCGGGGCGCGGGCTTCGAGCGCTCCTGGGCCGTGGGCTGCGCCGAGGCGGGCGCGTCCAGCGGCAAGTCCTGCTGCTCGGCCCGGGCGTCCGGATCCTCGCCCGTGGTGGCCGCGGCGAAGTGCCGGGTGTGCTGCGCGCGCAGGGCTTCCTCCTGACGCGCCAGTTCCTCCAGGAAGCGCGCCTTCAGGACAGGCAGCTCGGCCAGCGCGCGCTCCAGCGCGAGGCCGCGGTGGAAGTGCTGCTCGCGCTGCTCGTCGGTGAGGCGGGGGGCGGACACGGAGGACTCCAGGAGGGCAGAGCCCGAGGGGCCCGCCGGAGAGGTGGTGAGAGGGGTTGGGGCGCCGAGGCGGTTGGAGAGCTGCGTGAGGCGGCCTTTCAGCCACGAGAGGCGCTGGCCCTGGCCGAGGCCCGCCAAGGGGTCCTCCAGGCTCCAACTCCTCGGCAAGTGCCCGCGGAGGGCGTCGACGTAGGGCGCCCCCGCGTACACGGTGAGGTGAGCGGGGCTGCCGTGGTCGTCGTCGGTGAGGTCGCGGATGACGTCGCGGGCCCAGGCGGCCCGCTCCGTGGCGCTGAGCTCGCCCAGCGCCAGGTCATACGGCGCCATGTCCTCGTCCAGGTCCACCAAGCCGTGCTTGGCACTGAGGATCCAGACGTCGGCGCCGAACTCGGCCTCGGCAACGGCGAGCGCGGCACGGAAGAGCGGACCTGTGTACAGCTCGCGGGCCGGAGCGGGGCGCGGCAACTTCTCCTTGCCGCACCCCACGAGAGCCATCCGCCTGGGCGTGAGGGGGCTCATCGAGAGGCATCCACCCCGGGCGTCGCCGGCAGTTCGTGGCCGAAGGCGCGCAGGAAGCGCCGACAGGCCTCGTCGGAGACGGGCTCCCACGAGCGCCGCGCCAGCCTGTCGTGGGCGAGCTGCAGGAAGGGTTCGACGGCGGCGAGCAACTCCGCCCAGCCCTGGACGGACTCCGGGGCGGCCGGGTGCACCGCGACGAGGGCCGCGTGGGCCTCGGCGAGCGCCGCGCGCAGGCGGGCGAGGTGCTCATCCTGCCCCGCGTACGTGGTGGGCGTGTCGGTGACGAGGACGACACGGCGGGCGGCGTCCACCGCCGCGCCGAGCTGCCGCATCTCGTCCCTCGTGGGGGTCGGGCAGTCGGCGGCGCTCACGTCATCCCCCCGTTCTGGACGGACTCGAGGATGCGGACCACGTCGGCCGGGTGGAGTTGGAGGACTTCGACGACGCGGGCCCGCGGGCAGGCCAGGGAGAGCGTCGGATCGTCGCAGTCCGGGTCCGCCTCAAGCGGCCCCTCCGGGAGGACGCGGTACACCCAGCCCCCACCAGGGAAGAGGGCGGCGAACAGGGCCGCGGCCTCGTACTGGGTGGCCACGTACACCCTGTCAGCCCGGACGCCCGCGCGAGCCCGGCCCTCCTCGCCCATGAAGGCGGAGAGCACGTGGGGCGTGTGGGTGACGGACGGGGGGAGGAGGTACTCGCCCACGGCCCGGCCTGGCGCCCCGCCATGCCAGTAGGCGACGCTGGGCGAGCTGGTACTCAGGCCGTCCAGGGACTCAGCGGAAGCAGCCTGTAGCACCCGGCCCCGTGTGCTCGCGGTGTGCTCACCGGCAACTGCCGAGGAGGCAGGCGAACAAACACCGTGAAGTGGCCTCCGCCCGCAACCTCCCGTAAAAACAAGAGAAGGCAATTCGGGCAAACTGGGTGGAGGGCTTCGAGTTGTACAAGAAGCTAAAGGCCCTCGGGATACGGCGGGGCGACAAGGAACCCGGTATCCCCTGAGAACCACCCGCCACCAGTGTCCAGCCAGGCCTTCCTCCGCTCGCGGTCGTACTCGGCAATCCAGCACTGCACGGCCGAGACCTACCCGGGTCCGATTTGAGAAAACCCGGGCCGAGTCTACTTCCGTCCGGCAGTGCATCGGGCCGTGGTGGCCCGAACGAAGGCGGGGGAGCATGAAGCGATTCCAATGGTGCGTCATGGCAAGTGTCCTCACGGCCGGTCTCCTGGGAGTTGCGCACGAGGCATCTGGCGAGGCTCCCGCGGTGGAGCCTTCGATGATTTCCCAATGCAAGCCGAGCATGCTGAAGGGCCACTACGTCTATGCAACCGATGGGTACATCGTGAGTGGGTCCGAGCAGATCCCCTTCGCACAGGCCGGTCATGATCTCTTCCAGGGGGATGGGACCTTTACCGGTTGGGCGACCGTCAGTACCAAGGGTGAGATCACGCGCATCGCCTACTCTGGCACCTACACCCTCAATGCCGACTGTGGAGGCACCGCGACGCTCACCGACAACAACGGAGACACCGCGCACTTCGACCTCTTCGTCACGAAGAACGGGGCGACCATGACCTACATCCAGACCGACGCGGGCTACGTCTCCTCCGCCTTCGAGATACGACGGGACTAGAAGTCATCAGATGGAGACGATGCGGCGCGGCATCCACCGCCGTGCCGATCGTCGCCACCTCGTCCCTCGTGGGATCGGGTGGAAGCACCCTGTAGCACGCGGCCCGCAACCACCGAGGGGGCAGGCAAACCAGGAGTGTGGAGTGGCCCCCGCCCGCAACCTCTCGTAAAAACAAGAAAGGAAACTGGGGCAAAAAGGTGGAGAGCCCCTCCTTGTACAAGAAGGCGAAGGCCCTCGGGCTCAAGCGCGGCGGCGACAAGGATCCGTCCACCTCGGGAGGTGAAGGATGAACGGTTCACGTGGACTCACGCTGGGCTGGACGCTGGTGCGGGTGGTGTTCGGACTCTCGTTGGCGTTCGCCCATGGGCTGCCCAAGGTGATGGGCGACATGCATCGCTTCGCCCAGGGCGTGGAGGCGCTGGGCTTCCCCTACCCGCTCTATTTCGCCTGGGCCGCGGCGCTGTCCGAGCTGGTGGGCGGGCTCCTGGTGGCGCTGGGGCTCTTCACCCGGCTCGGGGCCTTCTTCGTGGCCTGCACCATGGGGGTGGCCCTCTACCAGCACCGCATGGATGCCTTCGGGCGCATGGAGCTGGCTGTGCTCTACCTCGCGGTGTTCCTCGCGGCCGTGTTCATCGGCGGAGGGCCCCTGAGCGTCGATGCGAAGATGCGCCGCCGCCCCTTCTGAGCATGTCCGAGCTCATCCCGCGCACCCACGGGCGCAGCCGCCTGTTCATGCGATGGGAAGGTGTCAGCGGCGAGACGGCCACCGCTACATCCCCGGGGCCACGTTGGGACCGAGGCCCACCGCCAGCACGGGCAGCACCCGCCACTGGTTCCACTCCGGCCGCACCCAGGTGGCCTCGGTGGACAGGCTCGCGCCCACGCCCAGGCGAAAGAGGCCGAAGCGCCACGCCACCCCCGCGTGCGCCCCGTAGGGCATGAGCAACCGCGTGTGCACGCTGCCCACCCAGAACAGGCCCCGCCCATCCTGGGAGCGCAACAACGGCCCCTCGTAGGAGATCGACTGCGAGGCGATGGACGCCCCCGCGTACAGGCCGCTCACCGGCAGGGCGAGCACCACCTTCACCTGCTCGAGGAAGCGCCCGCCCGTGATGGGCGCATAGGCCGAGAACAGGGGCATGTCGTAGTTGAGAAAGGTGCCCTCGTCCTCGCTGAGCAGGTCCACGCGATCCAGTCGCACGGGCGCGGCGGCCAGGGTCAGGCCCGCGGCCACCAGGGAGAGGGTCAACGGCACGGTGCACGCTCCACGTAGTCGGTGATGAGGTAGTCCAGGGGCCAGCGGCAGAACAGGGAGAGCTGGGCCTCGGTGTTGGCCGTCCACACGGCCGTCTTGAGCCCGGCGCCGCGCACGGACTCCAGCGCGGCGCGATCCGCCACCTGGTAGGCCACGGCGATGCCATCCGCCCCCGCGTCACGCGTGAGCTGGATGAGCTCCTTCACGCCCACCTGGCGCTGCAACTCGTTGAGGATGGCCGTCACGGTGGCGTTCGAGTCCTTGCGCAGCTCCGGCCAGATGAGCAGCGCCTCCATGTCCTGGCGCGCCTGGAACGCCTTGAGCAGCGCGCCCCGGGTGGAGGTGATGAAGAAGCGGTTGGGCAGGGCCGCCGCGTTCCACCGCTCGAGGATCTCCTCGGCGAAGACCTCGGGGGACTGCGTGTACGCGGGGTCCTCCTTGATGTCGAACTGGAGCACCGTGTCCGGGTGGCCCTTCACCCGCGAGAGCAGCTCGTCGAAGGTGACATACGTGTCCGCCACCCGCTGCGCCTCGGGCTTGGTGGGATCGCCCAGCCCTCCACAGCGGAAGTCCCGCTGCAGCTCCTCGAGCGTGAAGTCCTGGATGGGCCAGCGCGAGTCCTCGGGCAGCCGACGCGGCTCGGCCTCACCCGGCCCCTGCGCATAGGTGCACAGCACCGGATCGATCCACGCGTCATGCGAGAGGATGGGGATGCGATCGCGCGTGAGGACCAGGTCCACCTCGATGGAGGGATAGCCCTCGCGCAGGGCGGCGGTGATGGCCGAGCGGGAGTTCTCCGGGAAGTTGCCCGAGCCGGAGCGGTGCGCCACGAGGCGCGGAGTCCCGGGGGCATCACCGAGTCCACAGCCCGCGCCCAGCAGCAGCACGCAGGCGAGCACGCCCGCGCTTCGTTTCGACGGAAGGGAGATCATGCGGCCCCGCTTCGTAGCACGCGGGGCGCTCAGGCCCCCACGGCCGCGAGGTGCGTGGCGGGACGCGTCATCTCCTCGCCGGACTCCACCCGCCGCCGGGCGGGGATGAAGGTCATGGCGCGCTCGGCGAGCGCGGTGATGGTGAGCGAGGGGTTGACGCCCGGATTGGCGGAGATGGCCGCGCCGTCGATGACGTAGAGCCCGTCGTAGCCGAAGAGGCGATGCTGGGAGTCGATGGCTCCCGTCTCGGGAGAGCTGCCCATGCAGCAGCCGCCGAGGATGTGCGCGGTGGTGGGGATGCCCATCAGCGTCTCGGAGGCCATGTTCATGGGCAGCCCGTCCAGCTTCTCCACCACCCGGTGGGCGAGCTCCGTGGCCTCGGGGATGTAGGCGGAGGGGGCCGGTCCCTCGGCGAGGCTGGTGAGCACCCCCTTCGTCCCTCCGGTGAACAGCCCCCGGCCCCGGCGCATGCGCAGATGCCCATCCAGCGTGCGCATATAGAGGAGGATCATCGAGCGCCGGGCGAAGTCGCGGGTGAACCAGGCGCGCATCAGCTTGATCGGATGGCGGAAGGCGAGGCCCAGCACACCCGCCAGCCGCGAGAGCGCGGTGGTGCCCCCCACGTGAGGCGCCATGAGGGTGCGGAAGAAGTCCGAGCCCGCCGCGTAGCGCACCGGCTCCAGGTGCGAGTGCTCGTCGGTGTGGAGGATGGAGCCGATGGCGATGCCCCGGGACAGGTCCTCGCCCTGGAAGCGCTTGCCGGCCACCACGCCGATGAGTGACTCGGAGTTGGTGCGCACGTAGTCGCCCACGCGCTCCGAGAGCCGGGGCAGGCCGTCCGGGTGCGCCTTGAGCTTGAGCAACAGCTCCACCGTGCCGAGCACGCCGCCCGAGAAGATGACCTGGCGCGCCGTGAAGCGCCGCTCGCGACGGGACGCGCGCGAGGTGCCCTCGACGGCCTTCACCTCGTACCCTCCGCCGGGCAGGGGGCGCACCCAGGTGGCCTCCGTGTCCGCGTGGATCGTGAGGCCGCGCTTCTCCGCGAGGTAGAGGTAGTTCTTGTCGAGCGAGTTCTTCGCGTTGAAGCGGCAGCCCGTCATGCACCCGCCACAGGAGTTGCAGCCGGTGCGGCTGGGGCCCTCGCCCCCGTGGTAGGGATCCGGCACCGTCACCCCGGGCTGTCCGAAGTAGATGGCGACCGTGGCGGGCTGGAAGTCCTCGCGGCCCATCTCCTTGCCCACCTGCTGGACGATCTCGTCGGGCAGGGTGCGCAGCGGATTCACCCTGGCCCCGAGCATCCGGCGCGCGGTGTCGTAGTGCGGCGCCAGCTCCGTCTTCCAGTCCGCGAGTCCTCCCCAGGAGCGCGACTGGAAGAAGTCGTCCTTCGGCACGGGCAGCGTGTTGGCGTACACCAACGAGCCGCCCCCCACCCCCACGCCGGAGAGCACCGTGACGTGGCGGAAGAAGGTCATCTTGAAGAGGCCGCGCCAGCCGAGCGCCGGCATCCACAGCCACTTCTTCAGCTTCCAGTTCGTCTCGGGGAAGTCCTTGCCCTCCAGGCGGCGGCCCTTCTCCAGCATCACCACCCGGTAGCCCTTCTCCGTCAGGCGCAGGGCGCTCACGCTCCCGCCAAAGCCCGAGCCGATGATGAGCCAGTCGCAGTCGAACTCCATCAGATCCTCCCCATACCGGGATGACTTACAGCCTATCGGTCCCCCGGCGAACGCGCTCCGCTGCCCGCCTGGAGGGCCTCCGTGCGACCCTGTCGCGGTGTGTCACCCGCGTCCGGAGAGGCTCCGCCGGGCGGACTCGAGGCGCAAGGCCCGCACCTTCCCGGCGATCTGGAGCAGCGGACGGTCCCGCTCCCAGCGCTCGCGCGTCGGCGCATCCACCTGGGCCCAGAGCGGATCCAACGACGCCACGCGCTCGCGGAACAGGCCAATCGCCCCCCCGAGCGCCAGGTGGACCTCGGGCGACGCCGGATCCATCTGGGCGAGCCCCCGCATCGTCACCGCCAGGGCGAGCAGTCCCTCGCGCACCTCGTCCGGCCAGCCCGAGCGCCGCCCCACCTGGAGGAGCCAGCCGAGCACCGCCGCGAACACATGGCAGTCCTCCACCGTCCGGAAGGGCTTGAGGAAGCGCACGTAGCCATCCCCGGGAAGCACCTCGCCGAGCTCCACCGCCACGCCCTCCAGGCGCAGCTCCGCGTGGGGCACCTCCGGGACGAAGGGCGGGGGTGGAAGATCCGTGAGCGTCACCCCGGCGCGGCGCGCGTCCAGGCGCACCAAGCGCAGCCGGTTGCGACCGCCCTCGTCCTGGCCCTCACTGGCCACCACCAGCAGCTCGTCCGCCGCGTGGCCCAGGGTGACGAAGGTCTTGGTGCCGTCCAGACGCCAGGGTCCCGACTCCGGGCCCGAGAGGCGCGTATTCATGGCGGCGGGATGACCGCCCCCGGACTCGGTGGCGCACAACGCGTAGCGGTGTTCGCGCGGCAGGCCCGGGAGCAGGGAGCGGATGGCCGAGTGGTAGCCCGAGGCGAACGCATAGCCCAGGCGGTCGGCGCAGAACCCCGCGGCCAGCGCCACGTCCACCGGGAGGGAGAAGCGCAAGGCCAGCCGCAGGTGCTGCTTCCACCAGTCCTCGACGGAGCCGAGCGGGGCCGGGTGGGGAGATTCGGAGAGGAGGAACCGCGGGAGCGTGTCCATGGCGGCGCTACTCTAGAGGAACTCTAGAGGCGTGGATCCACGGGTTCGCTCTCGAGCGCCAGGACGCCGAAGACACACTCGTGCACGCGGCGCAGGGGCTCCTGGCGCACGAAGCGCTCCAGCCCCTCCACACCGAGGGCGAACTCGCGCAACGCCATCGAGCGCTTCGTGGAGAGCCCCCGCTGCCGCAGGCGCTCGAGGTTGTCGGCGGCCGTGTACTCGGGTCCATAGATGATACGCAGGTACTCGGGGCCCCGCGACTTGATGGCGGGCTGGAGCAGCCCCTTGCGTCCCCGCGCGGTGAAGGCAAGTGGCTTGACGACCATGCCCTCTCCGCCGCGTCCGGTGAGGGCGTCCCACCAGCGCACGCCCTCCTCCACCGCCCGAGCGTCCGCGAGATCGATCACCTGATACGGCGTGGCGAGCAGGAAGCGCTCGTCGGCGCGGCACACCCGGGCGAGTGTCTCCATGTGCCACACGTGATCCTTGTCCACATGGACCGCGCCCTCGGTGGCGAGCAGGTGGAAGGGCGCGAGCCGGACGTCCTCGAGCGAACGCACGGGCCAGCAGTAGCGCCGGTAGGCGTCCACGTAGAGCCCCACGTCGCGCTGCTTCTCCTGGAAGCGCGCCGAGAGGCCGCCCACGTCCAGCCCCCGGGCCGCCGCCTGGCCGAGCACGCCCACGACATCCGACAGCGCCGCCCGCGACGCCGCGCCCACCGCGGCGTACTGGTTGCGCAGCAGCTCCTGGGCCTTGAGCGACCAGGGCATGAGCTCGCAGTCGAGGCAGGCCCACTCCGTGTGGAACGTCTCCCAGAAGCCCGTCGCGTCCAGCGCCGCCCGGACCCGCGCGAGGAACGCCGCCTCCAGCCCCTCGTCCGAGAAGAAGCGCCGCCCGGTGCGCGTGTAGCAGACCCCGGTTTCTCCCGTGCCCACCCCGAAGCGCCTGCGCGCCGCCTCCGCGTCCCGGCAGACGATCACCACCGAGCGCGAGCCCATGTGCTTCTCCTCGCAGATCACCCGGGCGACGCCTTCCTTGCGGTAGTAGCCGAAGGCCTCGGAGGGATGTTCGAGCAGTCCCTCCACCGAGCTGGTCTCCGAGGGAGACATCGTGGGCGGCAGGTAGATGAGCCACCGGGGATCGATGGCGAAGCGGCTCATCGCCTCGAGCGCGGCCGCGGTGTTCTCCTCCCGGAGGGTGACGTTGTGCATCAGGCGCGTGGTGACGAGGCGCTTGCCCGACACGTCCGCGAGGTCGAGCACGTCATCGTGCTGTTGCTGCGCGCTGAGTCCCGGCGCCGCGGCCGGAGGAACGAGGGGCCGGGTGGGCTCGCAGTACACGCGGGCGGCGGGCACCGAGACGATCTCCCGCTCCGGGTAGCGCAGCGCGGTGAGCTTGCCGCCGTAGACACAGCCGGTGTCCACGCAGAGGGTGTTGTTGAGCCACTCGGCCTCGAGCACGGCGGTGTGGCCGTACACCACCATCGCCTTGCCCCGGTACTCGGCCGCCCAATCGTGGCGGACGGGGATTCCATACTCGTCCGTCTCGCCGGTCGTCTCGCCATAGAGGGCGAAGTCCCGCACCTTGCCCGAGCCGCGCCCCTGCATGGACTCCTTCATGCCCGCGTGCGCCACCACGAGCCGCCCACCGTCGAGGACGTAGTGGGAGACGAGGTCATCGATGAAGGAAGCCACGGACGCGCGGAACTCCGGCGGCTCGCGCTCGAGCTGCTCGAGCGACTGCGCGAGACCGTGGGAGACCTTCACGTCCTTGCCCCGCAGCTTGCGCATGAGCTTGATCTCGTGGTTGCCGGGAACGCACAGGGCGCTGCCCGCCTCCACCATGCCCATGACGAGCCGGAGCACTCCCGGGATGTCCGGGCCCCGGTCCACCAGGTCGCCCAGGAAGACGGCCTTGCGGCCCGTGGGGGCTCGCACGTCGAAGCCGGGCGTCCCGTCGCTCTTGGGGGAGACCTCGTAACCGAGCCGCGTGAGCAACCGGGTGAGCTCGTCCAGGCAGCCGTGGATGTCGCCGATGATGTCGAACGGGCCCGTGTCGTGCTTGCGGTTGTTCCACAGCGGCTGGCGTTCCAGTTGGAAGGCCTCGATCCGCTCGGGCTCGAGTACATGCACATGCCGGAAACCCTCGCGCTCGAGACCGCGAATCGAACGGTGCAGTTGCTGGAGCTGGGTGCGGACGACATGCGAGCCCATGTTCCGGTCCGGCCGCAGCCGGTTGCGCTCGTGGCAGATCTTCTCCGGCACGTCGAGCACCACCGCCACCGGGAGCACGTGGTACTCCCGGGCGAGTTCCACCAGGAACTTGCGCGACTCGGGCTGCACGTTGGTGGCGTCGATGACCGTCAGCCGCCCGCGCGCCAACCGTTTGGCGGCTACGAAGCGCAGGGCCTCGAAGGCGTCCGCGGTGGAGTCCTGGTTCAGCTCGTCGTCACTGACGAGGCCCCGGTAGGCATCCGAGGAGAGGACTTCCGTGGGCAGGAAGTGCTTGCGCGCGAAGCTCGACTTGCCAGACCCGGAAGGCCCGATGAGCACGACGAGCGCCAGTTCGGGAATCGTGGTCTTCATCGGGAGAACACCGCCATCTGGGTTGGAGCGCCGACCTCTTCGTCCACGGGACCCACCGGGCCGAAACGCACCGAATAGCCAAAGCGCGAGGCGAGTCCCTGGGCCCACGCCTCGAACTGGGCCCGGGTCCACTCGAAGCGGTGATCCGCGTGCCGGAAGCGGCCCGCGGGGAGGTTCTCGAAGCGCACGTTGAACTCCGCGTTGGGCGTGGTCAGCACCACCCGCTCCGGCCGCGCGAACTCGAACAGCACGCGCTCGAAGGCCGCGAGCCGGGGAGGATCCAGGTGCTCCACCACCTCGATGACCGTGGCCGCCTCGTACCCCGCCAGGCGCTGGTCCCGGTACATGAGCGAGCCGTGGATGAGCTTCACCCGCTCGCGCTGAAGCTCCGGCATCCGCTCCAGGTCGAGCCGCTCGCTCGCGATGTCGAGCGAGCGCCAGGAGACGTCCATGCCCAGGATGTCCGTGAAGCGCCGCTCCTGGAGGAGTGCCTTGAGCAGCTTGCCCTCGCCACACCCCAGGTCGACGACCCGGGTCACCCCGCCCGCCTGGAGCTCGGCCACCACCGCGCGCAGGCGTTGTTCGTTGAGGCTCAACCGCGCCTCGAGCGCCGCCTCCGCCTCGTCGCGCGCCCGCTCCTCGGGGGCGGAGAGTTCCTCGCCCAGCAGTTGCTCCAGGGCTTCGCGCGCGAGGCTCTTCTGGTGCCGCAGGTAACGGCGGGTGATGAGTTCCCGCTCGGGATGCGCCGCGAGCCACCCCTCGCCGTGCCGCAAGAGCTTCTCCACCTCGTCCTCGGTCACCCAGTAGTGCTTGTCGTCATCGAGCACCGGAATGAGCACGTAGAGGTGCGTGAGCAGCTCGCTGACCCGTTTGTGGCCCTCGATCGTCACCGTGAAGTACCGGCTCTGACCCCACTCGGGCACTGTCTCGTCGAGCGCATGCGGCGTCGCGGTGACCCGATAGCCGAGCGGCTCCAGGAGCCGGCGGAGGAAGGACTCCCCGCCACGGCACGGCAGCACGGACACGTGCGCCACGAGGGGCAACTCCCGCTCCACCAACTCCGGCCGCCCCTGACTGCGACCCGCGAGGGCCGAGCCGAAGAGCCGCGAGAGGGCCACGCTCATGAACGACGAGGCCACGTAGGGCCGATCGTTGACGTACTGCTCCAGCGCGCCCCCCTCTCCCGAGGCTCCCCGGCGGCCCCGCACGAGCGCCACCGGATCGACCTCGAGCAACAGCGCGGCCGTGCATCGCTCGGGGCTCGCCTCCGGGTAGAAGACATGCGCCTGGCCGAACGAGAGCTCGAAGGATTGGGGCCGGGAAGGGTTCTTGTGCAGCAGGTAGCCCAGGTCCGTCGCGGGGACGTGGGTCGTCGAGAGGGTCAGGAGCAGGGCTCCCTCCAGGCAGAAGCGGATCCCGCGCCGGACGAGGCAAGCCCGTCCATCCTGACGGAGCGCCGCACTACGTGGAGCGCTACCGGGACTTGCCTCGGGAGCGGCTGGCCGAGGAGGAGCGGGAAGTCCTCGCCCTGCCCAACGCCGAGGTCTTCGAAGAGGTCCGCTGAGTCCCCGAGCGCTTGGACGTGGCCTTCTTCCGGGCCACCTTCGCGGCCGGGGTGTTGGCCACGAACTGCTTGCCCCGGCGCGATGCCGAGCGCTTCTTCTTCTCCGTGGCGCGCTTCTCGCTCTCGCTCAGCGAGTCCCAGGCCTTCTTCGGCAGGTAGCGCGAGGTGGTGCGGCCCTGGCGTGCTCGGGTGCCCCCTTTGCTCGTCCGCCAGTCCTCCTTCGTCCAGGAGTCGAGGGACTTCTGCGCCTCGCCCTTGCCGCCCGCGTAGCCGCCACCGGCCTTCTTGTACTCCTGGGCGAGGAGCTGGGACTTGCGGGCGCTCCACTGACCGGGCCGGCCACCCTTGTCACCGGCCTGGATCTTCTTCTTGAGCCGCTCGCGCAGCGCGGGGCGCGTGTACTTGCCCGAAGACGAGCGGGTGCTGCTGCGAGCACTCTTCCTGGCGGCCATGCGGGTTCCTTTCCATCTCGGGAGGCAACCCCTCAGGTGGGCCCCCTCCCGCTCGATGGCAACCCCGCGGGCGCACGAAGGCGTGGCGCCCTGAACACTCAGCCGGCCTTGAACTCGGCCCACACCGGCGCGTGATCCGAGGGCTGCTTGCCCTTGCGCGCCTCGCGATCCACTCCCGCCGCCGTCAGCCGCTTCACCAGCGGCCCGGTCGCGAGCACGTGGTCGATGCGCACGCCCTGGTTCTTCTGGAAGGCCAGCATCCGGTAGTCCCACCAGCTGAACTTCTTCTCGGCCGGGTACAGCGAGCGGAACGTGTCCGTCAGGCCGAAAGCGCACAGCTCCCGCCACGCCGCCTTCTCCTTCTCGGTGAAGAGCGTCTGCCCCTGCCACGCCACCGGATCCCACACGTCGAGGTCCTCGGGCGCCACGTTCCAGTCCCCGCAGAGCGCGAGCGGCTCGCCCGGCTTGTGCCGCGTGTCCAGGTAGCGCCGCAGCCGCGCGTAGAACTCCAGCTTGTAGACGTACGCGGGCGAGTCCACCTGCTGCCCGTTGGGCGCGTACACGCTCACCACCCGCACCCCGTCCACCGTGGCGGCGATCACCCGCGCGTGCGAGTCCTCCACTCCGTCGGACAGGCCACTCACCACGTCCTGGGGAGGCGTGCGCGCCAGGATGGCCACCCCGTTGTACGTCTTCTGCCCGTGCACCGCCGCGTGGTAGCCCGCCTCCAACACGGCCTCCCGCGGAAACTCGGCGTCGGTGCACTTCAACTCCTGAAGGCACACCACGTCGGGCTGAGTGTTCTTCAACCACTCCACCAGCCGGTCCAGCCGGGCGCGGACCGAGTTCACGTTCCAGGCAGCGATCTTCATCCCAGCCAACGTGGCATGTGATCTCCTACCTCGCCACCCTTTTTCCCCTGTAGGCCCACGTATGTTCCACGGTGTGGCCCGCGGACCACACGGCGGCGCCTTCCCCAGCGGGCGAGCGTCCTCGCCTTCCCGCATGACGCGCCGCCCCATAGAGGGAAGACCGCCTTGGCATGGGCGTCGCACTACCCCCTCACATGCGCTCCACCACCCTGTTCGCCTGCCTCGTCACCCTCTGCCTCGCCGGCTGTGAGGCCCGCTCGCTGCGAGGCCCCCAGGGGTTGTCTCCCGTTCCCCGCGCCGCTTCCCGGGCCGCGTCCGCCGAGGCCGCGCCGTGCCCCTCCTTCAAGGCCGAGCCCGAGGACACGTCCGCCCAGGCGAGCGCCGTGACGGCCGAGGCGCTCGCTCCCGCCGAGCCCGCGGACGCGCTCTCGCTGCCCCACGAGGAGCACCTCGCCCCGGTGGATCACCTCGGCCGGGCGCGCGTGCTGCGACAGGAGGGAGACCTCGCGGGTGCCCTCACCGAGGCGCGCCGCGCCGTGCACGACGCGGGCGAGGACCTGGACGCGCGCGAGACGGCGCTCGATCACCTCATCCCCCTGGCCCGCCTCACCGGCCAGAAGCAGCTCGCGGCCGACGCCTACGAGGAACTCGCCCACCTCTTCCCGGACGGCCCCGGACCCCTGGTGCAGAAGGCCCGCATCCTCCTGGAGCTGGGGCAGACGCAGAGTGCCCGGCAGGCCGCCGAGGCCGCGCTCCTGCTCGACCCCGAGTACCCCGAGGTGTACCAGGTGCTCGGCCGGGCCCACCTGGCCGACGGACAGCTCGCGCTCGCCATCATCCGCTTCCAGCAGGCGGTGCACCTCGACCCGTACCATGGGTATGCCCTCAACAACCTCGGCTTCGCCCGGCTGCTCGCCGGTCAGAACGAGGCGGCCGTGGAGGCGCTCGCCCAGGCCGCCTACCTGCTGCCCTACGAGGGCTTCGTCCACAACAACCTGGGGCTCGCCTATGAGCGGCTGGGGCGCTACGAGGAGGCCGCCATGGCCTTCGACACCGCGCTGCGCCTGTCTCCGAAGAACCGCAGGGCGCGCCTCAACCACGCGCGGCTCGAGCGCCAGACCCACGCATCCGCCCAGGTCCAGGCCGTCTCGCGCGAGCGGTCGCGGGAAGTCGACCCGGGCTGACCCTCCGGGAAGGGCATTCCGGTTCCCCGCCCGCCGGTTTAACGTCGTCCCCCCTCGCCGTCCCCGTACCCCATGACTCCCTCTCCTTCCTCCTCGACTCCCCCGGCGCCCGCGCCCCGTTCCGGTCCGGGAGGCCGGCTGTGGCGTTGGACCAAGCGGCTGCTGGTGCTCGCGGCCGTGGCGGGAGTGCTGCTCGTGCTCGTCTGCGCGGGCGTCTACGCCTACTTCAACCAGGGGCTGCCCTCGGCCGAGGCGCTGCGCACCTATGCCCTGCCCCAGGTGACGAAGGTGCGGTGCGCGGACGGCTCGGTGTGCGCCGAGTACTTCCTGCCCCAGGGCCGGCGCACCGTGGTGAACATCGAGGATCTCCCGCCCCACGTGCGCAACGCCTTCCTCGCCGCCGAGGACGCGGACTTCTACAAGCACGCGGGCCTGGACTTCTTCGGCATGACGCGCGCGGCGGTGAAGAACCTCATCCCCGGCAGCCGCAAGTCGGGCGCCTCCACGCTCACGCAGCAGGTGGTGAAGAACATGCTGCTCACGCCCGAGCGCAGCCTCTCGCGCAAGATTCGCGAGTGGATCCTCACCCCGCGCGTGGAGCAGGCGCTCACCAAGGATCAGATCCTCAGCCTCTACATCAACCAAGTGTATTACGGGCAGGGCCGCAGCGGCATCGAGGAGGCGGCGCTCTACTACTTCGGCAAGCACGCGGAGAAGCTGAGCCTGGGCGAGGCGGCGGTGCTGGCGGGCACGGTGCAGTCGCCCAACCGCATCAACCCCGAGCGCAACATCGTCAAGGCCAAGCAGCGACAGACGTACGTGCTCAAGCAGATGGCCACCCACGGCTTCGCCCCCCAGGCGGAGGTGGACAAGGCGCTGGAGAAGCCCATCGTGCTCGCGCCCCGGCCCCCCACGGAGCAGGGCCTGTACTACGCCGAGGAGATCCGCCGCACGCTCGTGGCGCGCTACGGCGAGGAGGCCGTGCTCAGCGGCGGACTGCGCGTGGACATCGCCATGGATCCCAAGCTCCAGGCCGTGGCCGATGATTCGGTGCGCAAGGGCCTGGAGGCGGTGGACCGGCGCCAGGGCTACCGCGGCCCGGTGGGCACCATCGATCTCGCGCGCTTCGAGCGGCTCAAGCCCCTGCTGGCCAAACAGGTGGAGGAGGCGGGTCGCCGGCAGAAGGAAGGCGCTTCCGTCGCGGATCTCACCTCGCTCGCGCAGACCGAGGAGCCGCCGCCCGCGGTGGCCGGCGCCCCGGTGGCCCCCACGCCCACGGAGGAGGAGGAGGACGCCACGCTGTCGCCCGACGAGAAGCTCGCGCAGGGCGTGGCGCTCGCGCCGCTCGTCGAGGGCCTGCGCGTGGCGGGCGTCGTCACCCAGGTGGATGACACCGCGAAGAAGGCCCGTGTGGATCTGGTGGGGCGCATGGCGGAGATTCCCTTCGCCTCCGTCACCTGGGCCCGCCTGAAGGGCAAGAGCGCGCCCACGAAGATGTCGCAGGTGATGAAGCCCGGGGACATCGTGCACGTGCGCGTGCTGCGCGTCACCCCGGCGCCCGCGCTGCTCGACGCCACGTTGGATCAGGTGCCGCTCGTGCAGGGCGGCCTCGTCGTCATCCGCCCCACGGACCGGCACGTGGTGGCGCTCGTGGGCGGCTATGACTTCACGCGCTCGCCCTACAACCGCGCCACCCAGGCCCGGCGCCAGCCCGGCTCGTCCTTCAAGCCCTTCATCTACGGGGCCGCGCTCGGCAGCGGGCGCTTCACCCCCATCACCACGGTGAACGACGCCCCCGAGGCCATCCGCGACCCCTACACCGGCAAGACGTGGAAGCCGCAGAACTACGACCGGACCTTCGAGGGCCCCATGACGCTGCGCACCGCGCTCACCAAGTCCAAGAACACCGTGTCCGTGCGCATCATCGAGGCCATTACCCCCGCGGCCGCCATCGACTTCGCCAACCGCGCGGGCATCCGCTCGCCCCTGCCGGAGAACCTCACCCTGGCGCTGGGCACCGGTGAGGTGAGCATGCTGGAAGCGGCCAACGCCTACGCCACGCTCCAGGCCAACGGCCGCTATGCCGAGCCCCTCATGCTGCTCAAGGTGATGAACGCCCAGGGCAAGGTGCTCGAGGAGCACCAGCCGGCCTTCGAGGAGAAGCTGCCCCCGGCGGTCGCCTTCCTCACCACGTCGCTCATGCGCAGCGTGGTGGAGGAGGGCACGGCGCGCGCGGTGACGGAGCTCAACCGCCCCGCCGCGGGCAAGACGGGCACCGCCAACGAGAGCCGCGACACGTGGTTCTCCGGCTACACCGCCGACTGGGTGGCCAGCGCCTGGGTGGGCTTCGATGACCACTCGCCCCTGGGCAGCTCGGAGACGGGCGGCCGCGCCCCCCTGCCCATCTGGCTGGAGTTCATGCGCGCCGCGCACCAGGGGCTGCCCTCGCGCGAGTTCGACGTGCCCCCGGGCGTGGTGCAGGTGCGCATCGATCCGGCCACCGGCCTGCTCGCGGGCAACTCCGTGCCCGGCCGGCTCGAGTCCTTCCTCGAGGGCACCCAGCCCACCGCCGAGGCGCCTCCGCCCGGCCACGCCTCCGAGACCGACTTCTTCCTCCAGGAAGGCAGCCGGGGGCTGTGAGCCGCGCCCTCGCCGCCGCGCTGCTGCTCGCCGCCGCCCTCGCCGCCGCCGCCGAACCGGCGCCCGCGCGCGCCGCGCTCGAACGGCTCGCCCTGACGGTGGCGAAGGACGTGGGCGAGGCCCGACCCGAGGCCCCCGTGGCCCTGTTCCTCTCGGGCGCCTCCCCCGAGCTGCGGCGCGCCTGGGGGACGCTGCTCGCCGCGCGCCTGGCCGAGCGGGGACTGGCGCCCTTCATCCTGGACGCGCCCTCGGCCGAGGCCGCGGAGCCACTCGCCCAGGACCGGGGAGCCCGTACCCTGGTGCGGCTCTCGCTGGCCCTGGAGGCCGGGAAGCTCCACGCGCGCGGTGACGTGGTGGGCACCTGGGTGAACTTCTGGTCCGGCCGCACGCCCTCGCGTCCGCCCGCTCCCGCCGCCGCCCTCGTTCACGCCGTGGAGGCGGATGCCGCGGTCCTCGCGCTCGCCGCCGTGGCGCCCCCTCCCGCTCCCCCTCCGGCCACCGGAACGCCGCGTCCGCTCCGCTTCGTGGGGGCCTCCTTCGCGCACCTGTCCACGCCACCCGCGGCGCTCGCGGCGGGGGATCTCGATGGGGACGGACGGGACGAGGTGGTGGTGCTCACCGAGCGCGCCGTCCAGGTGTTCGCCGCGGACGGGCGCCTCGTCGCCGAGCGCTCCCTGGAGGTGCTGCCCCCCTCCACCACGGCCACCCGGGAGCCCTTCGGCGCGGTGGCCGTCCTCTCCGGGCCTCCGCGCATCGCCGCGTTCTCCACCCGCTTCGCCCACGGCACGGTGCTGGCGCTGGAACAGGGCACCTTGCGCTTCGTGTCCCGGCTCGAGACCGTTCCCCTGGGACCAGAGGCGCGGGGCACCTTCGTGCCGGGACAGACCGCGTTCGCCCCCGAGGTGCGACTCGGCCCCGGAGAACAGCGGCTCGAGCACGTCCCGGCCCGCTTCACCTCCTTCAGCGCCGTCGGCACCCAGATCCTCCTCGTCCACCCGGACGGCTCGGGCTCCTTCTACACCCAGCCCTCGGCGGCCCCGGTGCCGCTCTCGGGGCTCGGCGCGGGTAGCCTGCTCGGAGACGTGGATGGAGACGGGACGCCGGAGCTGCTCACCACCTCGCCCGAGTTCCAACCCACGCCCGACGTCCTGCGCGTCTTCCCGACGAAGGGGGGCATCTCCTTGTCGCGCGAGCCGCTCTGGCAGGGCCCCCTGCCCGCGGGCCGCGCGCTGCTGGGGGTGACGGCGAACCTGGACGGAGACGCGTTGCGCGAGGTGCTCGTGGGGCTCACCCGGCCCGATGGCTCGGGCGAACTCTTCCTCCTGCGCCAGGGTGCGCCATGACGCTCCGCTCCGCCCTCCTCGCCAGCCTCCTGCTCCTCGGCGCCACCCCGGCCCGGGCGGCGGGACGGACTCCCTATGGCGGAGAGCTGCGCCTCGCCCACACGGGGCCCGCCACGCCCGCGGTGCCCGCCCTCGCCGATACGCCGCTGGAGGCCACCCTGCTCGGGCTCGTCTCCCGCTCCGTCTGCCAGCTCACCCCCGAGGGACAGGCCGCGCCCGCGCTCGCCCTGTCGATGTCCCGCCCCTTTCCCCAGGTGGTGCGGCTGGTGTTGCCCTCGCCCGCCCAGGCCCAGGCACTCGTCCAGGCCTGGGCCCGGCTCTCCAGCCCCGAGGAGACCTCGCCCTACCGCGCACTCCTCTTCCCCCTGCGCGACGAGGGCCGGCGGATCTCCGCCACCGGCGACACCCTGGAGCTGACGCTCGCCTTCCCCTGGCCCGATCAGGAGCGGGCCCTGTGCCACCCCACCCTCGCGCCGCCGCGCTCGTCCGCCGCCGCGCTCGGTCCGTTCTCCTATTCCACCGCCACCGCCCAGACCCTGGACGCGCGGCTCTCCTGGCCTCCCGGGCGGCCGTACCTGGACACGCTGCGCGCGCGCGCCACCGATGAGCGGGGACTCGCGCGCCTGCTGTCGACACACGGCACCCAGGTGGCGCTCGGCGTGCCCCCGGATCCGGGCAGCGGCACCGGCGCGGCGCTGTACGCCACCTATCTCGCCTGGTCGCCCCGGCGGGTGCCGGCGGAGTTCCGGCAGGCGGTGGAGAACGCGCTGGACCGCGAGGATCTCACGCGCCTCTTCGTGCGCGGGCCCGCCGAGCCCATGCCGCACCTGCTGCCCGCGGCGCTGATGCCGAAGGCCGCGGGGCCCCGTCCGCCCCGCCCGCCCGCGCCTTCCGGAGGGCGGCAGGTGACGCTGCTCCACGACGCGGACAACGAGGATCAACGCGCGGTGGCCGAGCGGCTCCAGGTGAAGCTGCACGACCAGGGCTACACGGTGGCCCTGACGGCGCTGCCCCGCGCCGAGCTCCGAGCGCGCTGGGCGAAGGGGGACTACGAGCTGATGCTCCACTCGCTGCTCTTGCCCCCGGTGCCGGGCCCGGCCCTGGCGGTGGTGCTGGACGCGGCGGGCCGCAAGGACCTGCTGGGCGTGGAGTTGCCTCGCATCGGCGCACTGCCGGACGCGGCGGCGCGGGATGCCCGGGTGCGCGAGCGGGCCCTCGTGCTCGCCCCATCCCTGCCGCTGCTGCCGCTCTATGCGCAGGGACTGGCGCTGCGCGCGGAGCCGGAGGTGGGTGGACTCGTCTTCGATGCCCAGGGACTGCCCGTGCTGGAGGGCGTCTGGCTCACCCCGGCCCCGGCGGCGGGGGGCTCGGGAGGGCGGAGATGAGGCTGAGGACGCGGCTGGCGCTCGCCTTCGCGCTGCTGGCCCTGGTGCCGCTGGCGGTGATGGTGCCCTTCACGCTGACGCGGCTGCGCGCCACGCTCTCGAGGAGCCTGGACGCGCGGATGGAGGGGGCCACCACCTCGGGGAAGGAAGCGATTGATCGGACCGCGGCCACGGTGCGCCGGGCGGTGGAGGAGCTGGTGGAGAGCCCCGCCCTGGAGGATCTGGCGCGCGAGTCCCGCGACGCGCCCGCGCGGGCGATCCGGGCGGACACGGCGCGGCCGTTGATGAAGAGCCGGGGCCTGACGGTGTTGTCACTGTTCGACAGGCAGGGGACGACGCTGTCCTCGGGGCACCTGCCGGCGCGCCGGGGGGATGAGGATCCGGTGCTCTTCGCGGTGACGCGGGAGAAGTCGCCCCAGCCGGTGCCGGTGACGGTGACGGTGCGGGGGAACGAGGGACTGCGCGACGTGCCCGCGCTCGTCACCGCGAGGCCGGTGGACTACGGGGACGCGCGGCTGTGGGTGGTGGGGGGCGTGTTGCTGGACGAGGGACTGGCGGCGCACCTGTCACGGCTGACGCAGGCGGAGGTGACGCTGCTGTCGGGAGAGGCGGTGGTGGCGCGGGCGGGCCAGGTGACGCGGCCGACGGTGGCGCGGGTGTTGCCGCTGAGCGAGAGCATCTCGGTGCGGCTGGTGTTCAGCCGGGCGGCGGAGCGCGAGGCGACGTTGGGGGTGCTGCGCTCGTTCCTGCTGCTGGCGGGGTTGGGGCTGGCGTTCGCGGTGCTGCTGGGGCTTTTGGTGGCCCGGCGCATCACGCAGCCGGTGGAGGCGCTGACGGAGGGCGCGCGGCGGGTGGGCCAGGGGGCGCTGGACGAGCGGGTGCAGGTGGCGACGACGGGCGAGGTGGGCGAGCTGGTGAAGACGTTCAACCACATGACGACGGAGCTGCGCTCGACGACGGAGCGGTTGGTGGCGAGCGAGCGCGTGGCGGCGTGGCAGGAGGTGGCGAGGCGGCTGGCGCATGAGATCAAGAACCCGCTGACGCCCATCCGCATGTCGATCGAGACGTTGCTGGCGGTGCAGGACGCGAAGGACGCGCGCTTCCCGACGATCTTCCGGCAGAGCGCGGGGGTCATCCTGGAAGAGGTGGACCGGCTGCGGCGCATCGTGGACGAGTTCAGCCAGTTCGCGCGCATGCCCAAGCCGCAGTTGGAGCCGGTGGACCTGGGGGAGCTGGCGAAGAACGTGCTGTCGCTCTACGCGACGCCGCCCGAGGGGATTCACCTGCACTCGGAGGTGCAGCCGGGGGTGGTGGCGCGGGTGGACAGGGATCAACTGACGCAGGTGCTGGTCAACCTGGTGAAGAACGCCGAGGAGGCGATGGCGCGAGGGGGCGGCGACCTGCACGTGCGGGTGAAGGGGACGGAGCGGGAGGCGCTGGTGGAGGTGCAGGACAGTGGCCCGGGGATTCCGCCCGAGCACCGCGCCCGCATCTTCGAGCCCTACTTCACGACGAAGGAGGGAGGCACGGGGCTGGGGCTGGCCATCGCCGCGCGCATCCTCCAGGAGCACGGGGGCAAGCTGGACGTGGGCGGCGAGCCGGGCCAGGGGGCCTGTTTCACCCTGTCCCTGCCCCGCTCTGTTTGAGTCTCAGGACGAGCCGTTCCACCCGGCGCATCACCACGCGAAGCGCCTGCGGCCGAACGGCTTGTCTTCCTTGAGGAAGCGGCGCACGAGCTGCTTGCCAATCGTCATGAGGAAGAGGCCCACCAACACCTGGGCCCCCAGGACGATGCGGTTGACATCCACCGCCGGCATCCACTGCACCTTTCCATTCCTCACGATGAAGGCGCCAGCAGGCCGGGCATTCAGGCCAACGCCAAGGCCGTAGCCCTTGGCAGTTTTCTCCTCTGCCTGCGCTCCCTCGGTGGCAGGGCCCTCGCCCCCACCACCACCCCCTCCGCCTCTTACCCAGGCTGCGGGGACCAGGGTCACTTCGCCTTGTTGAATGGGTTCTCCGAAAACGCGCCGAACGGAGAAGGAATCACGTGCCCTGTCGATGACCTCGTTGACGTCCATGGTGTTACCCCACTGTTCGAGGAGGTTCCCCGCTGAGGTATGCACCCCACCGGAGGCACGACACCTGGCGCTTGTCTGGAAGCCCTGATGAGAACGAGGGATGGACCGCTGTGCCGGATGCCAGCGCGGAATGAAGGCCGACCAGGGTGCGCTGCTGAGCCTGTCTCCCCCTCAACCGAGCCCGAGCGGTGGACGGCTACAAACCTTCCCTACTCTGTTTGAGGCCCGCGACGAGCATCAGCCGTTCTTGGAATGCATTCCATCGCAGTTCCAGCGCTTCTTTGCTCAGCAGCTTCGCTTCACACGCAAGACGCTTACCGTCGAAGCGCTCGTACTCGGAGCCTTTGAGCTTCGGGTGCAGATGGATCCGGAGGAATTCAGGCTCGATCCCAAGCAGGTTCAGATCAAAGAGCGTATGGATGTCCGTGCGCAGCAGCAATCCGTTCGACGGATGATGGTCCTTCTCTCCGCGGTAGGGGTTGATATGCGCAGCCTCAAGAAGATCGGCCAGCGTGCATCCAGTCACCAGACACGTGTCTGCAAATTGCTTCCGGAGCGTGTGGCGAAAGGCTCCTTGCCCCCGGCGCCCCCAAATCTGGCGAACAACACCCTCTCGCTCATCTCTTCCGTCCGGCGCATACAACTCAGTTGATGCATCCGCAGCAATGGGGAGCACATAGCTCGGCTCCAAAGATTGCGCCGCAGCACCTTGCACCAGAACTCTGGCAGAGCCCTCCAAAAGCTCCAGGACCAACTCCTGCATGGCCATCTGCTCGTTATACCTGGGACAAGCCGCCAGGACCTGCTCCACGGGAACGTGCTCTGTCAGGGGTCGAAACGTTTTTTCGAACCAGGCAGAGTACTTCACGCACTCCTCTTCTACTGACTTGGGTACATCAAACTCGTAGCCGCAATCACAGCGATAGAGCGGACGCTTGATCTTGCGACGCTTGATGCCTGTATTGTCACAGCGTGGACAGCGATTCAGCGTCTTGAATCCCTCTTCGGTGCTGATCCAGGAGGCCCGAGCCGTCCCCAGAACGCGATGCCCATCCCGAAGGATCAGCAAATCCCCTTCGGTAATCTGCTTATGGTTGGCCACAAAGCTGTCATAGCGATAGACCGAGTGCAGCTCATCGGCGTATCCCACGTTTCCTGCATACTGGCGCTCATCACCCAGCGCGAAAACCAACCAGGCACGTCCTGTCTCCATGCCCGCAGTGGAGGGTCTTCGGCGCGGGACAGTGAAGGACGCACGGTATGGGGTGGAACGACCTCATCTCGGAGGACACCTGCCCCCGAGCACCCAGGTCATTTCTTGGGCTGTGCCTTGGCTCCCGGGCCCTTCTGGTGCGTCCGCGCGTGCCGCCCGGGGGCCTGGCCCTCGGGCTTCTTCACACCCTGGTCCTTCTGGGGCGGCCCGGGGTCGCGCTGGGCGGCCTCCCGCCGCGCCATCTCCTCCTGGAAGACCGGATCCTCGCGCGGCACCTCCTGCCGGGGAATGTTCGCGCGCATTACCCGCTCGATCTTCTCCGTCATCTGCCGGTCCTTCGACGTCACGAACGTCGAGGCCACCCCGCTCGCCGAGGCCCGGGCCGTGCGCCCAATCCGGTGCACGTAGTCCTCCGGCGCGTGCGGCAGGTCGTAGTTGATGACGTGCCCCACGTCCTCCACGTCCAGCCCTCGCGCCGCGATGTCCGTGGCCACCAGGCACCGGTACGTCCCGTCCCGGAACGCCTTCATCGCCTGGTTGCGCTGGTTCTGCGTCCGGTCCGCGTGCAGCACCCCACACCGGTACCCCGCCCGCTGCAGCGCCTTGTGCACCTTGTCCGCCCGCTCCTTCGTCCCCGCGAACACCAGCGCCGTCGCCTCGTCCCTCGCCAGCAGCGCGAGCAGCAGCGCCGTCTTCTCCTCGGGCTTCACCACATACAGCCGCTGCTCGGCGCGCTCGGCGGGCGTCCCACTGCGCGTCACCTCCACCCGCACGGGCCGGTGCAGCTCCGCCGAGGCGAAGGCGCTCACGTCCGGGCTCAGCGTCGCGGAGAACAACAGCGTCTGCCTCCGGCGGGGCAGCGCCGCGAGAATCCGCTCGAGCTGCTCCTGGAAGCCCATGTCCAGCATCCGGTCCGCCTCGTCGAGCACCAGCGTGCGCAGCCGCGAGAAGTCCACCAGGCCCGACTTCAACAGGTCCACCAGCCGCCCCGGCGTGGCCAGCACCAGCGTGGGCCGCCGCTCGAGCGCCCCCGCCTGCGCCCCCATGTCCTCGCCCCCGATGACCACCACGTGCGACACCCCACGTGACTCGCCGAAGAAGCGCACCGTCTCGGAGATCTGCTGCACCAGCTCGCGCGTGGGTGCCAGCACCAGCCCCAGCGTCCCCTCCTGACCCGCCAGGCGCTCCACCAGGGGCAGCACGTACGCGGCCGTCTTCCCCGTCCCCGTGGCCGCGCACCCGATGACGTCCCGCCCCTCGAGCGCCGGAGGAATGGCTCTCTCCTGAATGGGGGTGGGCCGCGAGAACCGGGCGCGGCGCACGGCGTCGAGCGCCTCGGGGGACAGTCCAAGCTGGTCGAAGGTGTCGGTCACCCGGCCGGGGTATCACGCCCCCCGAGGTAGGACCACCGGGCCTTTCGTCCCCCCACCCTCCGGCCGCGGCCTCCACCCCACCCTCCCCAAGCGTCCCGGCCAGGACCGCGAGTCCTCGTCCGCTCGGACGCCCAGCGCCATCCAGGCGCCTCCATTGACGCGCCCAGGAGGTGGAGTTAATCAAGACTCAGAAAATGAATCGGGATTCAGCGAAGAAAGCCCCCGTGCCCCGGCTGCGGGCGAGGCTGAAGGAAGCGACGACGGAGGCCATCCGCGCGGCGGCGGAGGAGGTGCTGGGCGAGCAGGGGTTCGGCGCGCGCATGGAGGACATCGCCGAGCGGGCGGGCGTGTCGGTGGGCACCCTCTACAACCACTTCGAGGATCGCACGGCACTGCTGCGCGAGCTGCTGCGCACGCGGCGCGAGGCGCTGGTGGAGAAGCTGGACGCGGTGGTCTCCGAGGTGAAGGGGCGGCCCTTCCGCGAGCAACTCCAGACGCTGCTCGCCGTGGTGTTCGCCCACTTCCGCGAGCACTCGCGATTCTTCGCCCTGGCGATGCAGTCCGAGGCCCTGCGCGGTCCGCTCGTTCCCGCCCAGGGCGGCACGATCGTGGAGCTGACGACGCGGGTGGAGCAGCTCGTGCGGCGCGGGGTGGAGGCGGGTGAGGTGCGGCGCGAGGGCTCGGAGTTCCACGCCTCGCTGCTGGTGGGAATGGTGCGCGCGCTGCTCCTGCGGGCCGCCGAGGCGAAGCGGAGCGACGAGCTCCAGCGGGGAGCGGACGTGCTGCTCCAGGTCTTCTCGAAGGGAATCGAGGTGTAGCCCCCATGTCTTCCGCCGCGTTGCCCGCTCCGAGCGGAGCCGTCACCGTCCAGGCGCCGCCCAACAAGTGGCTCGTCACGCAGCGCGTCCCGGTGCGTATCGCCTGGGTGAATCCCCCGCGGGAGCTGACGCCGCGCGCCGGCCTCTCCGCGGAGGTCACCGTCCACACCTCGCCGTGAACCCCACGGCCGCGCGCGGCGCCGACTCGCGCCGCGCGGCCGGGGTCAGTCCTTGACGGGCGTGGCCTTGAGGGCGGCCTTGCCCTCCTTGACGTACACCTGGAAGCGCACCGTCTTGCACGCGTACTTCTGCACGAGCTGCTCGCGGTTCTTGCGCAGCTTGGCGACGAACTTGTCGTACGTCAGTCCGTCCTGGGGCTCACCGCACTGATCGCGCGTCTGCACGAACTCGCGGAAGACCTCCTGGAAGTGCTGCTCCTCGGTCAAGGCCACCGCACCCGCGCCCGTTCCCGTTCCGAACGGAGACGTGGTGACGCCGGCCTGCTGCTGGGGCGCGTTCATCGGCGAGGCCACGCCGGGGTGGAGGCCCAGCGCGGAGGGCGGCACATTGACTTCGCCCGTCATCGGCCGGGCCGAGCGCGCGAGGAGCTCGCGCGGGATGGCCGCCACGCGCGTCGGCTCGGGAGAGCCGCCGTCCTCATCGAAGCCACCATTCTGGCGCGCCTGGGCGGTGGCCGCGGCGAAGGGGTCCGCCGCCTGTTGCAGCGAGTAGGCCGCCGTCGGGTGGTCCTCGAAGGCGAAGGGGGCGCCGCGCCGGGGAGCGGCCGGGGGCACGCTCGCCGCGGAATCCGTGGAAGCGAAGGGCAGCGAGGCCCCACCCTGGGAGGCGAACGGATCCTTGCCGGGAACCGTGGGCGTGCCGAACGGATCCTTGCCGGGAACCGTGGGCGTGCCGAACGGATCTCCGCCTCGCGGCGTCTCCGGGGTGGTGAAGGGGTAGAGATCCCCGGCGGGAGCGGGAGCCTGGGCGAAGGCGGGCTCGGCGGGAACGGGCGGCGCCGCGAAGGGATGGGTGTCCGATGGGGCGTCGAAGGGCGTCTCGGCGGAAGCGGTCACGGCGGCGGGCCGCACCGGAGCGGGCGAACCGGGGAACGGGAAGTCCTCCGGTCCCGCCGTGGGCGGCTCGGGAGCGGGCGTCAGGAACACCGGACCGGCGAGGGGCGCGGACGAGGCCAGCGCGGGGCCCGCCGCCGGAGCACCCGCCGGCTCCTCCTGCTGCTTGCCGCCCTTCTTCTGCTTCTTCGGCGCGGCGGTCGCGGCCGGATGGCCCGCGCCCATCAACAACGTCCACACGAGCGAGAAGCCCAGCAGGCCCAGGAGCGCGAAGAGGGCGTCGTGCTGGTAGTTGGCCAGCGCGGTCATGAAGGGCCGCACGCTGGAGACGGCCACGGCTTCCAGCCCTCCACCGAGCGACTGGCGCGAGCCCACGGCGAGCGGGGCATCGCCCCCCAGGGTGTCCGAGGGATTGGTGAGCAGGGGCAGGCGCACGCGCGGCACCTGGGCCAGCAGGCTGCGCACGCTGCCGCGCTCGACCACCTGGCCGGACTTGCCCGCGCCCACGTTCTCGAGCGCCTTCGCCACGAGTTCCCTCTCGGCGCCCGCGCTCTCCAGCACCTGGTTGCCCTGGACCAGCGCGAGCGCGGCGACGCCGGAGTTCACGGCCGCGGACTCGAGGAAGGCCTTGTGCACCACCGGAGCGCCCAGCACCACGGTCGCCGCCACCTGGGCGTGGCCGCCGTCGGGGCTCCACAGCACGGGCACGGAGAAGAAGACGTGGGGAGCGCCGAACGCGTCCGCCACCCCGCCCTCGCTGCCCACCTTCTGCTGGGAGCGCGGATCGAACTGCTCATCCGCGCTCGCCTCGCCCGCGCCACGCGCGTACAGCGCGCCCTCGGCGGTGACGAGGCCGAGCACGAGCGAGTCCGTCAGCGGCTTGGGCACGCGCTCGCCCAGGGCGGCGCGCAGCGCGTTGAAGCGCTCGCCCACGGGCGGCTCCACGATGCGGATCCCCTTGCCCCGGGGCAGTGCCTCCACATGGGGCTGCACGGCGGCGACGACGTCGGGATTGCCAGCCAGCGAGAGGGCCAGGGCCTGCACGGAGGAACGGCGCGCCTCCAGGGCGCGGGCCAGTTCCGAAATGGCGGCGGTCGCCGGTGACGCGGCCCCCTTCACGGCATCCGCGCTGAGCGGGCCCGACACCAGGGGCAGATGCGCCACTCCCAGTCCAAGGACCAGGAGCGCGAAAACGAAGAACTTGAAGCGAACCATCACCGACCTTTACGCCCTCGGGTGGAGGCCCGGTTATAGCGCCCCCCCTCCGGAACCAGCAAGGTTCGGTCCCCAACGCTTGGGAGCCCGGACACCAGACGAGGAGTCCGGGCTCCAGCGCGCTGCTAGAAGCGCACGTCCTGGGGCAGGCCGTCGTTGCTGATCTCCCGGCGCTTCTCCACGGTGCGCTTGATGGTGTTCTCCAGCCTGTCGCGCACCGAGTCGATGGCCTGGAACATGGTCTCGGCCGTCTCGGTCACGTGGATGCTGGAGAAGCCCGCCATGCGCACGGTCACCCGGCACTCCTGGTCCACGCCCCCCTTGGAGCCGTTGATATCCACGAGGGAAATATCCACCTCGCTCGCCTCATCGTCGATGAACTTCGCGATGGGGTCCACCAGATGCCGCGTCGCATAGTCCCGAAGCGAGTCCGTCAGCTGCAGATGGACTCCTCGCATCAACACCTTCATGGTGTCACCTCCCCTTGGTCTCCCCAGAGTGGGCAGTCCCGGCGCATTCGGTGAGCGGGGGGTAGCGCGAACGTGCCCGCCCGGCCGCTCTCCAAGGGTAGGGGCAAGGCTCCATGGGGATGTTTTCGTGTCGTCATTAGGTTGAGCGTTCGAATGGGTGAGCGAATCGGAGAGCGGATCAAGGTCCTGCTGGTCGAGGACGACGGAGACAGCCGCGAGCTCCTCGCGGAGCTGCTCGAGCTGGACTTCGACGTCATCACCGCCGCGGACGGAGTGGCGGGGCTGCGCGCGTTCGTGGACGATCATCCGGACGTGGTGGTCACGGACGAGTCATTGCCGGGCATGTGTGGAACAGCGCTCGCCCAGGAGGTCAAGAGCCGACAGCCCAAGGCGGGGGTGGTGCTCGTGTCCGGGTATTCGAACGTGGACTCTGGCTACTGCGACGTGGTGCTGCGCAAACCGATTGATGTCGAGCGTTTGTCAGCCGTCGTCGGAAGCCTGGGGGAAGCAGCCAGGCACTGAGGCGGGGCGTGCTAAAATCGTGCTCGGTTGCCAGGGTGTAGGTCCTGCGAAGGGAGGCACGATGAAATACTGCATGCAGTGCGGTTCCGAGTACCAGGAGGGCGTGACGGAGTGTGCGGACTGTCCCGGAACCGCCCTGGTGGACGCGGAAGCGATGCGTCAGCGCCACATTCCGCTGCCCGGTGAGGGGGAAACCCGGAAGTTCGTCCGGGCGGCCACGGCCGAGGATCCCTTCACCGCGGAGGACTATGTGCGGCTCCTGGAGATCCAGCGCATCCCGGTGTTCATCCGGCCACGCCGCTCGGGCTCGGTGGACGTGCTCACCACGGGGACGCTGGAGCCCTGGTGGGAGATCATGGTGGGCGAGGAGTTCCTCGAGCGCGCCGTGCAGCTCATCGCCCAGGAGAAGCGGCAGTTGGAGGAGACCTCGGCCGAGGCCGCCCTCGCCGCCGAGGAAGAGGAGCGCGAGACGGAAGGCTCGCTCCCACCCGGCACGTTGTGAACCTGGCGTGAACCCGGCCCGTCCCCTCGGAGCCGCTACGGCGTGGAGGCCGCCGAAGCGCCGGTCTCCGAGGGCGCGCGGACCTCGAAGAGGCTCACGCCGGTGACCTTCCACTTGTCGTATCTGGCGTTGCGCGCGAGGAAGCTCTCCAGGTCCTCGTCCACCACGCGGCCGTTGCCATCCACGCCCCGCCGCGCGTGCCGCAGCCAGGTACGGCGACCCTTCTGCACCACGAAGCCCAGGTGCGTCACCCGGGTGGCCTTGAGCGGCAGGTCCTCGCGCAGCACGACGAGGATGCTGCCCGAGGGCACCTGCCGCGCATGCGCCAGCACCCGATCCAGGGGAATCATGTCGAGCGACCAGGTGCCCCGTGGCTGGTGCGCCGGGGACAGGCCCAGGGCGAGCGAGGAGCGCGAGGTCCAGGTGAGCGCGTTGAGCGTCTTGCTCACCCGCACCGTGTCCGCGCCCCCCAGCCGCCGCGTCACGTCCACCAGGAAGCCCTTGCGCTGGTTGTTGGGCAGCCACTGGGCCTCCATGAGGTGGTTGCGGTCCTCATAGGTGGCGGTGTTCGCGTAGCGCAGGCGCTCGAGCAGCCCCGGCACCTCCACCGCCGAGCGCGCCAGGCTCAGGGCCACGGACTGTTCCACGAAGGTGAGGCAGTCCACCGCGTCCAGCCGGAAGGTGGGATCCGGATCCACCCCGCCGCCCTCCCCCAGGGGCGAGTGCACGTAGGGCGTGCCCAGGAAGCGCTCGCTCACGCGCAGCAGCCGCTCGCCCAGGGGCAAGAGCGCGTCCCCGGAGATGAGGTCCGCCCGCTCCCGCTCGCCGAGCGACGCCCACACCACGGGGGCGCCGGAGGGCAGCACGCCCCCGGCCTTCGCCATCCGTGGCGACGGCGCCGGAGTGGCCACCTGGGCGAGCACGGCCGCCATCAGGGCGGCGGCCATCATTTCGCCACCCCCGCCGCGCGGAGAATGGCCTTGCGCTCGTCATCCGCGAGCTGGAGCGTCTCCAGTTCCTTCTCGTAGGTGAGCTTCTCCTCGCCGTTGGCGTTCCACGAGGCGAGCACCAGCCACGACACCATCGTCTTGTCGCCGCCCTGGGCGAGGATGCGGGCCGCGCCCGCCGCGAGGCCCCGGTCCTTGTCCTCGAGGAGCGGACGCAGGGCCGGCCCGGTCTGCTTCACCGGCAGCCCCTCGTAGAGCCCGAGCCCCTGGCGGCGCACGAGCCGGTCCTCGGAGGCGAGCAGCTTCTTCGCGAAGGCGAAGCCCTCGGGCGCACCCAACAGGCACAGCCCCCGGGCCGCGGCGAAGCGCGTGCTCTCCGAGCTGTCATCGAGGAAGGCCTCGAGCGCCTTGGCCTGCTTCTTGTCGCCCGCGGCCCCCACCGCCTCCAGCATCCACACGCGCGTCTGGGGATCCGCCTCGGTGCGCGCCTGGGTGACGAGTGTCTTGCCCACCCGGGGGTCGTGGCTGGCCCCCAGGGCACGCGCCACCTCGCGGCGCACCCCGTATGACTTGTCCTGCAAGAGCGGCAACAACACGTCGACGCGCTTGCTGCCCAGTCGGCCCAGGCCCTGCGCCGCGTACATGCGCACCGCGCTGTCCTCGTGCCCGGCGAGCTGCGCCAGCAGCGGCTCGGCCGCGCGCGTCTCCAGACCGGCCAGCACCGCCGTCAGGTCGCGCAGCCGCCGCGGATCCATCTCCTGGGAGATGCCCCGGGCGAGCTGCTGCGCGGCGTAGGGCTCCTCGCGCAAGACACGCAGGCGGGAGATGGCGGTGGGCACCGGCAGGGCTCCGTCGATGACCTGCTCGACGAGCGCCTGGGTCTCGGCGCGCCGCCCCATGCGCTTCTGCACGGAGGGGGGCGCGGCGATGGCGAGGGAGGACACGAGGGGCAACAGGAGCAGCAGGCGGACGAGCGGGGTTCCCACGGGGGGCGCAGGATGGCAAGCCCCGTGCGCGCCTGTCAAAAACCCGGCCCGGGCCTGCTTCCTCCCCCGGGACGTCCTTCGCCCCGATTCTTGACCCTCCCCGGGGCGATTGATACGACCCCACCCAGTGTCTTCCAGCCCTGATGCCGAGGCCTCTCCGATGAAGCGACTCCTCGTACTGGTGGCGGTGGCGGGAGCCCTGAGTGGCTGCGGCCCCATCAAGTCCACTTCCCACCTGCTGGACGCCGAGGTGCAGATCCAGGCGGCCCGCACCGCCGGGGCCGAGACGCTCGCGCCCTACGAGTGGACGGCCGCCAACCTCTACATCCACAAGGCGCGCGAAGAGGTGAGCTACTCGGACTACCAGTCCGGCGTGGACTTCGCAGAGAAGGCCGCGCGCTATGCCGCCGAGGCGCGTGAAAAGGCCCTGGCCGTGGCCAACGACAACACCGACGGCGCTGCCTCCCCCCGCCCCAACCCCTGACGCAGGGAGCTCCCTACCGATGCGACGTCTCCTCGCCCCCGCGCTGCTGCTGCTGCTCGGCTCCTCCTGTGTGAGCGGAAACAAGGTCCGCGCGGACTCCGAAGTCATCCAAGCCAGCATCGAGCGCGCCCACCGCAGCGGCGCCATGCGCTGTGCCCCCGTGGAGCTGGCCGTCGCCGAGGCCAACCTCGACTTCGCCCGGGGCGAGCTCGGCCAGGGCGCCAGCTACCGCGCCTCCGAGCACATCCGCACCGCCGAGGCCGCCATCAAGCGCGCGCTCGATCTCTCCAAGGACTGCGCGGCCCCGCGGGTCGTCTACGGCAAGGAGCAGCCGGAGGCCCCGGAGCAGACGCCCGCGGACACCACCCCCCGGCCCCAGCAACAGGTGGTGGTGCAGATCGAGGAGAAGGACACCGACGGCGACGGCGTGTCCGACAAGGACGACCCCTGCGCCGACCGCGCCGAGGACTTCGACGGCTTCGAGGACTCGGACGGCTGCCCCGAGCCGGACAACGACGGCGACGGCGTGCTGGACGGCAACGACAAGTGCCCGCTGACGCCCGGCCCCCTGTCCAACCAGGGCTGCCCGCAGGATGCGCCCTCGGACAGTGACGGCGACGGCATCCCCGACGACGTGGACAAGTGCCCGCAGCAGCCCGAGGACAAGGACGGCCACGAGGACTCCGATGGCTGCCCGGATCTCGACAACGACAACGACGGGCTGCTCGACAGCGCGGACAAGTGTCCCGACGCCTCCGGGCCCATCCAGAGCATGGGCTGCCCCCGCTCCGACAAGGACGGCGACGGCATCGAGGACGCGCAGGACAAGTGCCCGGACGAGTCCGAGGACAAGGACGGCTTCCAGGACGAGGATGGCTGCCCGGATCTCGACAACGACAACGACAGCATCCCGGATGCCATCGACCGCTGCCCGCTCGTGGCCGGCCCCCTGGAGAACGGTGGCTGCGCCGACACGGACAAGGACGGCGACGGCATCATGGATCGCCAGGACGTGTGCCCGGATCAGGCCGGCACCCAGGAGCTGCGCGGCTGCCCGGATCCGGACCGCGACCAGGACGGCATCCCCGACCGCATCGACGTGTGCGCGGACGAGCCCGGCGTGAAGGAGGAGCGCGGCTGCCCCAAGAAGTACAAGATGGTGGTCGTCAAGAAGGACAAGATCGAGATCAAGAAGCAGATCAAGTTCGCCTCCGGCTCGGCGAAGATCATCGGCAAGGAGAGCTTCACCATCCTCGATGACGTGGCGCAGGCGCTGCGCGACATGCCCACCATCAAGAAGATCCGCATCGAGGGACACACGGACTCGGTGGGCAAGCCCGTCAACAACATGAAGCTGTCGCAGGCCCGCGCGGACTCGGTGATGGCGCAGCTGCTCAAGCGCGGCATCGATCCGGGCCGCATGCAGGCCGTGGGCTACGGAATGGAGAAGCCCGTCGCCTCCAACCTCACGGCCAAGGGCCGCGCGGAGAACCGCCGCACCGAGTTCAACATCGTCGAGCAGTAGTCCCCTCCTCCCACTCGGGAGGGGAACCCCGGGAGGGTGCCGCGCGCCACCAGGCCGCGAGCACCCTCCTTCCATTTCGGGGGGCGATTGTCGTGGGACGGACGCCCGGGGGGAGGCGCTCAGCCGTCCTTGAGCAGCTCGTGGAGGACCTCGGTGGCGTAGGAGCCCTTGGGCAGCTCGAACGCGAGCCGCAGGTCCGCGCCCTCCACCTCCAGGGACACGCCACCGAGCCGCACCCGGTAGGGCCTGCGCCCGCCCTGGGTCTCGTCGCCCCCGCGCCGGAAGTCCTCCAACGTCACGCCCTCGTCCGCGAGCAGCCTCGCCTCCGCCTCGGCCACCGCGTGGGCCGCCGCGGTCATCTTCGGCCCGAAGAGCGGACCGGCGGGGCTCACCTCGAAGGCGGCCACGCGGGGAGCGTCCACCTCGGGGGCCTCGCACACGAAGAGGCCCCCCGAGTCCTCGCGGCGCAGCACGTCGCCCGCGAGCGCCGTGTCGAAGGTGCCCGCGCGCAGCCGCTCCACCAGGGCCCGGTTGAACAGGCGGGACTGGAAGGCGGACAGGTAGAGCTTGCGCTGGAACTTGTCGGGGCGGCGCGGCAGCCGCTGGCCGAGCACCAACAGGCGGCCGAAATCCGCGTTGTCGCCCTCGCGGCCGAAGCGCTGATCCCCGAAGTAGTTGGGCAGGCCGCGCGCCTCCAGCCGGGCGAGCGTCTCGCGCGCCGCGCCCACGTCCCGCACGTCACGCAGGCGCAGCCGGAAGCGGTTTCCGCGCAGGTGCCCGGTGCGCAGCTTGTTGCCGTGACGCTTGCTCCACAGGACGCTCACGCCCTCCAGCGCGAAGCCGGGCAGACGCGCCTCGGCCCTCGCGGGCACGGAGAGCAGTTGCCGGGTGATGGCCTGCCGGTCCTTCATCCCCGCCACGCCCACCTCGCCCTCGTCCACCGCCAGGGCGGCCGCCAGGGCTTTGACCACCTCGCGGGTGTCACGGCCCCGCTTCTCCAGCCACAGGTAGAGGTGCTCCCCCTCCCCCGAGGGCAGGTACGCGGGGAGCTCCTCCACCTCGAAGTCCTCGGGGACGAGCTTGAAGCCGCCGCCACACCCGGGAACGTCCTGGGTCAACCGGGGCCGCTCGGCGGCCACCATGTCACCCACCTCCCAGCGTGGAGAGCATGTCCTTCACGCGCCGGGCGAGATCCTCGTCGGCGCGCGACTCGAGCAGCTCTCCGGCCTGGAAGAGGAGGAAGAACATCACGTCGCTGAGCGCCTGGCGGAAGGCGGCCACCGGCTCCGAGCCCATCGAGCCGCGGTGCTGATCGTACGCCTCGCGCAGCTTCGTCTCCGACAGGCTGCCATCCGCGGCGAAGGACAGCCCCGCCAGCACCGGCGAGGACGACAGCGCCTGACCCGACAGCGCGGCGTTGGCCGAGGCGATGAACTCGCGCGCCAGGCCCTGCTTGGCCACCTCGGTGGCGATCTCCCGGAAGATGCGGTTGAAGACGCTCACCACCTCGCTCACGGCCACCACCGGGGGTGGCTCCTGGTGCGCGGTGATGGCGCGGATGCCGGACTGGCTCATGCGCACCGCCGGAATGCCCGTGGAGGAGGGGCGCACCACGGGGATGCCCATGATGCTGCGCGGGCGCACCGTCGGCAGCCCCGACATCGACGGCACCGGACTGCCCAGGGCCTTGTCGGACAGGCTCACGAAGCCGCCCTCCAGCAGGCCATAGACGACCTTGGTGACGTCGAACTCGGACAGGCGGCTGGCCTGCCCCAGCTCCAGCAGCGTGCGGCGCCCGTCCACCAGCCCCAGCACCCTGTCCTCGTCCGGCTCCAGCTTGGCGAACGTCGGCCCCTTGCGCAGCACGTACAGGCGGCTGTGGGGGATGCGTTTGCGGAAGTGCGCCAGCTCGTCGATCTTCCGGATGCTGTCCATGAGCAGGCTCTGCGTGGACAGCTGGATGTTGTGGCCGAGCTTGTCCTCCACCGGCTGGTCCACGAGGAAGAAGCTGCCCTCGCGGCACAGGACGATGGAGTGGAAGATCTCGCTCACCTGGTGCGTGACGCACCGGAAGAGATCATGCGCCTGCAACAGGCCGCGCTCCACCAGGGTGCGGCCAATCTTGGAGGGAGGCTGCTCGCGCAGCACGGCCTCGAGTTGGGCGCGGTCCACGTAGCCCAGGCGCACGAGCACCTCGCCGAGCCGGTCCGCCGCCACGTCCGAGGTGGCCCCACGCACCTCGCCCTCGCGCATCACCACCGAGCGCTCACCGCTGGGGGCCTGCACCCGCACGATGCCGCTCCAGCGCGACTGGCTGAGGAAGGCGATGAGGTCGGACAGCGGAAAGCCGGACGCGTCCCCGGAGAGCACCACGCGCGGGGTGGGCAGCGAGCCCCCCTCCGCGGGCGAGCGCGAGAAGACGAGCAGATCCGGAGAGGTGGGCTGCAGGATGTAGGAGCCCGCGCGGCCCGCCAGTCCGGACGGCGACGGCGGGGACACACCGGGCCGCTCGTCGGGGACGAGCTGGGAGCCCTCGATGCGGAAGCGCGCGCTCATGAGCCCGTCAGTCCGCGGCCCACGCGTTGTTGTTGGCGCGCCACGTCGTCTCGTCCTCGAGGGCGTGCGAGAGCATGTCCTCGGTGAGGCCCAGCTTCAGGTCGTTGAAGCGGCCGTTGAAGAAGAGGCTGGGCGTGCCGCGGACGTTGGCGCGCGTGCCCATCGACTTGTACTTCTCCAGCTCCTGGGCGTAGGTGCCCGCCTGGAGCGCCTTCTGCAGCTCGGCGCCCTTGAGGCCGAGCTTGTTGGCCAGCTCCACGAGCGTCGCGGTGGACAGGCGGTGGGCGTTCTCGAAGATCGCGTCGTGCATCTCCCAGTACTTGCCCTGGTCTCGCGCCCACAGCACCGCCTGGCCGGCGGGCACCGCGTTGGCGTGCATGGGCAGCGGATAGGGCACGTTACAGAAGCGCACCTTGGTGGCGTTCTTCTTCGCGAAGGCCTCGAGCACCGGCCGGGCCTTGCCGCAGTAGGGGCACTCGAAGTCGGAGAACTCCACCAGCGTCACCGGGGCCTTGGCGTCCCCCATGCACATGCGCGGGTCCACCTCGAACTTCTGCCGGGGCGCGCGGAAGGAGGCGTAGTACTCGGAGAGCGCGACGATGATGTCGGTGGCCGGCACGCCCGCGGCGGCCTGCCGGGCGGCGAGCCGCGTCATGCGCTTGGCATGCTGGCAGCTGGTATGCCCCTTGAGGCACTGGCCCAGCGTATGGGGGCAGCCGCAGTAGCAGAATTCATCCGAGAGCACCGTGGCCAGCTCGTGCTGGGCCGCGGGCGACAGCACGGAGAAGTCCATGCCGGGAATGCCCTGGAGGGCCGAGGTCCCGGATGCGGCGGGCGGCGGGGGAGCGGCGGGCTTGGATGGGGCCGGAGGGGTCGGCGGAGCCGCCTCGGAAGAGGGAGCGCCGGCGAGAGCCGTCAGCGCCAGGGAGAGAGCCAGGAGGACGCGGTTGCGACGGGCGGGGAGCACATCGCCGGTTTAGCCATGCGCGCGAGGCTTGTAAAGCAACCCTGGCTCTGCCAGGGAAGAGCCCGTCCCATGCCCAGACTCCTCCTGCTGCACACGGGCGGCACGTTGGGGATGGCCGGAGGCCGGCCGTCCGCGCTGCGCCCCGCCGCCTTCTTCAAGACGCTCAAGTCCCGCTGCCCTGAACTCTTCCAGCTCGCCGATATCGAGCTGGAACTCTTCTGCAACCTGGACAGCTCGGAGATGCAGCCCGCGCTGTGGAGCCGACTCGCCACGCACCTGCACCGTCGGCTGCCCGACTTCGATGGCGCCGTGGTGACCCATGGCACCGACACGCTCGCCTACACGGCCAGCGCCCTCTCCTTCATGCTGCCCGGCCTGGACAAGCCCGTGGTGATGACGGGCTCGCAGCGGCCGCTGGGCGAGGTGCGCTCGGACGCGCGGCTCAACCTCATCGACGCGGTGCTCTCCGCCCTGCAGGGTCCACCCGAGGTGAGCATCTGCTTCGACTCCCATCTCTACCGCGGCAACCGCGCCCGCAAGGTGAAGGTGGCCGAGTACGACGCCTTCGACAGCCCCAACTACCCCCTGCTCGGCACGCTTGGAGTGGAGGCCCTCTTCGCCCCTGGTCTCAGGCAGAAGGGCCCCCGGCGCCTGCGCGAGCGGCTCGAGTCGCGCGTCTTCCTCCTCAAGGTCTTCCCCGGGCTGGATCCCGCGCTGCCCCTGGCGCTCCTGCCCCAGGTGCGCGGTCTGGTGCTGGAAGCCTATGGCGCGGGCAACTACCCCCTGGATCCCACGCTCGGCCATTCCCTGCTGCCGCTGTTCCGCGAGGCGCGCGCGCGGGACGTGCCGGTGGTGGTGGTGAGCCAGGCCCACCGCAACGGCGTGGACCTCTCCCTCTATGAATCCGGCGCGGCGGCACTCGCCGAGGGGGCGCTGAGCGGGGGAGACATGACGCCCTCGGCGGCGCTCGTGAAGCTCATGCAGGGGCTCGCCTACCACCAGGACAAGGAGGCGCGGGCCCGGTTCATCCAGACGCCGATTGTCGGCGAGATGACCGATCGCCCCTCGAATGTTCACGGGACTCCGGCCAAAAAGTCGAGACGCGCCCGTTAAGAGGGATCATGGCGGGGCGGGTGGCCCGAGGTCTGCTTGCTGCTACCAATCCTCGACCCATAAGATGGGGGGCACGATGTCCGACGAGAAGACCGCCGTCCATTCCATCTCGGACCTGCTGGGAGCCGCCGCGCCACAGCAGAGCGCGTATCTCATCGTGATCAGCGCGAAGTCGGCCTCCGGCATCGGGCGGATGTTCAAGCTGGATCGCTCCGAGACGGTGCTCGGCCGTAGCGTGGAGGCGCAGTTCCAGGTCGAGGACGATGGCATCTCGCGCAAGCACGCCAAGGTGGTGTCGCTCGGGGATGGCCGCTTCCAGCTCGTGGACCTGGGCAGCACCAACGGCACGTTCCTCAACGGCCTGAAGGTGAGCGCCGCGCCGCTCTACGATGGGGACAAGATCCAGATCGGCTCCAACACGGTGCTCAAGTTCTCCATCCAGGATCAGCTGGAGGAGGCCTACCAGCGCAGCATCTACGAGTCGGCCACGCGCGATGGACTCACGCGCCTGTACAACAAGAAGTACTTCATGGAGACCTTGCGCAAGGAGTTCTCCTACTGCCTGCGCCACCGGGTGGCCCTGTCGCTGGTGATGTTCGACGTGGACCACTTCAAGAAGATCAACGACGTGTACGGGCACCCGGCGGGCGACTACGTGCTCACGCGCATCGCGCAGCGGGTGAGCGACACGGTGCGCACCGAGGACCTGTTCGCGCGCTACGGCGGCGAGGAGTTCGCCCTCATGCTGCGCGAGTCCGCCGAGGAGCAGGCCATGTCGTGCGCCGAGCGCTGCCGCGCGGCGGTGGACCGCACGGACTTCATCTTCAGCGGCACCCCCATCAAGGTGACCATCAGCCTGGGGGTGGCCACGCTGCACGACTCGGACTACGCCCAGGCCGAGGACATCATCGCCGCGGCGGACAAGTACCTCTACCGGGCCAAGCGCGCCGGCCGCAACCGCGTGGACGGCAAGGCCGTCAGCGGCTCCTGAGCCCGCCAGGAGCCGCTCAGGCTCCGGCCTCGGGTCCGGCCGTCTCCGCGAGCATCTCCACCCGGTTGCCCCCCGCCGCCCGGGCGGCGTCCAGCGAGCGCTGCGCCTGGCGCACCATGTCCGAGAAGGACTCGTCCCGTCCCGGCGCGAGCGCGGACAGCCCCACGGACACGGTGGGCCGCAGCACCTGATCATCGAAGGCGAGGCTGGAGCGGGCCACGCGCTCGCACACCCGGCGCGCCACCGTCTGGGCGCCGGCCAGGTCCGTGTGCGGCAGGAGCAACAGCACGCGATCCGCCGAGTACTGCACCGGGAAGTCCGTGTCACGCAGCGAGCGCCGGATGGCGAGCGCCAGTCCGCCGTGGAGCTGCTCGCGCAAGTGGCGATCCACCTGCACCGGCAGCGCATCGAAGGCCACCAGCGCCAGCGCCAGCGGCAGGCCATAGCGCCGCGAGCGCTTCACCTCCACGAAGACGAGGTCCTTGAAGTGTGGGAAGGCATAGAACTGGGTGAGGGGATCCAACAACCCCTCGGACGGCAGCCGCACCACCTCGGCCACCCCAGCGGACCGGCCCTTGCGAGCGGGCGCGCCACGCGAGAGCGTCCGCAGCTTCACCAACTCCGGCAGCCGCACCTGCAAATCCTTCGCGGACACCGGCAGGGGAAGCACGCCATCGGCGAAGCCCGGCGCCTTGCCCGGCTCCTCCCGCGCGAGCAACACGAGCGCCCCCGGCAGCCGCGCGCGCACCTGGCGCGCCACCTTCGCGGGCTCCTCCACCGAGGGCCCCAGCACCACCACCTGCGCCCGGCCCTCCTCCTCGCCCCACTCCGCCGCCGCGGAGACCTCGAGGCCCGCCTTCTCCAGGCCCTCCTTCAGCTTGCGGCGCCCGGCGGTTCGCGGCTCGACGACGATGGCTCGTGTGACCTTCATGCTCACCTCTCCAGACATCGCACCCTACAGACAGGCCCTCGATGGCGGCAAGGGGAACGAGAGGGCCGGCGCTCCCCGCGCTAGGGAGGGTTGAAGCCGAGCCGCTCCAGGCCCCGCCGCGCCACGTGCTGGACGTGGGAGTCGGGGTCCTTGGACAGGGCCTGACTGAGCGCGGAGGCGGCGAACGGACCCCCCAGAACACCCAGGGCCCGCGCCGCGGCCACGCGCACCGCGGCCACGCGGTCCTCCCGGAGCACGAGGGCCAGGGGCTTCACATCCTGCGCGCGGCCCAGGCGCTCCAGGGTCTCGATGGCGGCTTGCCGCACCTCCGGGGACGCGGCGTCCAGCAGGGCCACCACGTCCTCGGCGCGCTCCTTCTGGCGGTGCTGGCCCACCACGAAGAGGGCCGCGACCACCACCTCCGGCGCGGCATCCTCGAGCGCGGCGGCGACGGCCCCATCCCCCAGCGCCGAGCGCGGCTGGGCGAGTGCCCGCACCGCGCCCGCGCGCACCTGGGGCTGCGCGTCCGTGAGGAAGGTGGACACCTCGTCGAAGTGGCGCCTGGCGAGCTTCTCGCACTCGGACAGCCTCGCCACCGCCTCGCCGCGCGTGACGGGGGCGAGCCGGGTGTCCCGCGCCAGCTCCAGGAGGAAGGAGTCACACCGCTTGTCCGCCGCGGCCACCTCCCACCAGGCACGCCGGGTGGCGGGCTCGGAGTCAGCCGTCCGGAGCCATCGGCCCGCGGCCTCCGTGAGAGACAGGCCCTCGGACTGGGCGAGGGCCCGCGCCGCGATCTGACGGATGCCCGGGTCCTCGTCCCCCAGAGCCCGCTCCAGCTCGCGCCGCGCCAGGGGGCCATAGAGCCGCAGGGACTGCACGGTGGCGCGCCGCGAGGCGACATCCGGCGCGGCCAGGCCCTTCTGCAGCGCCTCCAGCTCCTGGGAGTACACGGCGAAGAGGCGGTTGATGAGGACCTGATCCGCGGGCTGTTTGGCCTCCAGCAGGAGCAGGCGGCCCACGGAGGTGTTCTGCTTGTCCGCCACCCAGAGCAGCGCGGAGGCGGGGGCGGCATCGGCGGATTCGGGACGCTGGGCCAGGGCCTCCAGCACCACCCGGGCGGGTGTCCGGCCGAGGAAGGTGGCCAGGTGCAGCAGCGCCTCGCCCCGGAGCGCCGCGTCCTCGGCGTACACTTCCACCTCCAGGGCCCGCCGCACCGCGTCACGCTTCTCCCAGACACGGGCGGCGGCCGCGGGTCCCCGCGCGCCCGCGTCCTTCAAGAAAGACGCCGTGGAAGCACCCGTGGCGGCGGCGGCCCGGACAGCCGTGACACACGCGACCAGCTCGTCCCGGGCAGGGATGTCGCTCACCCAGTCGGCGAGCATCCGCCGGTCGAGGACGCCCTGCTGCTTTGCCTGGGCACGTACCGCCCCCCAACGCACCCGCCAGTTCGGGTCCCCCAGCGCCGAGCGCAGCGCCGCCTGGGCAGCGGGCTCGGACTTCTCGGCCAGCTCCAGCAGCCAGCCCTCGGCACGGCCCGAGGTGAGGCAGGTGCGGCAGACGCGGGCGCGCAAGCCGGGGTCCTGCACGTGGCGCTGGCAGGCCGTCCAGCACCCCGTCGCCCCCTGGGAACCAGGCTGACCGGCCGACAAGAGGAGCAGCAGCAGGAGGGAGGCAGTCACGGGGGGTGCACTCTAGCGCAGCCGCCCCATCCTTTTCCGAGGGCGTCCTTGCGTTTTCACCGCCGCTGCGTCATATCGGCGCCCCCCAACCCTCAACGCATCCGGAAGGAGGTGACGATATGCCCGGCATTCGAGTCAAGGACGGCGAGTCCATCGAGAGCGCTCTCAAGCGCTTCAAGAAGGCCACCGAGAAGGCTGGAATTCTCTCCGAGATCCGCAAGCGCGAGCACTACGAGAAGCCTTCCGTGAAGCGGAAGAAGAAGGCTCTCGCGGCCAAGAAGCGCGCGGTGAAGAAGGCGCGCAAGACGTACTAGCCGCACCACCGGGAGCCAGGGTTCGCGTCAGGTACGCGCCCTGGCTCTCGTCGTTTCAGCACCCTCCCCCACACGCCTGGAGACCTGTATGGCCACCGTCAGAGAGCGCCTCGACGCCGACCTCAAGGACGCGATGCGGTCGAAGAATGAGTCCGCGACCAGCGTCATTCGGATGATCAAGAGCGCCGTCAAGTACAAGGAAGTGGAGCCCGGAGCCACCAGCCCGCTCGACGAGGCGGGCATCCTCCAGGTGATCGGCACGCTCATCAAGCAGCGCCGCGACTCCATCGAGCAGTTCAAGGCCGGTGGCCGCGCCGACCTGGCCGAGAAGGAGGAGCAGGAGATCTCCATCCTCCAGAAGTACCTGCCCCAGCAACTCACCCCGGACGAGCTGCGCGCCGAGGTCCAGGCCGCCATCTCCGAGGCGGGTGCCAAGAGCGCCAAGGACATGGGCGCGGTGATGAAGCTGCTCACCCCCAAGCTCCAGGGCCGCGCCGAGGGCCGCGCCATCTCCGAGGAAGTGAAGAGCCAGCTGTCCAAGCTGTCCTGACGTCCCCGGCCTCGAGCAGGGCGCCGGGCGATTTTTTGCTCGGCCCCTGATCGGCCGTTAAGGGTAGTCCCCGTCGCGATCCGCCTCCCTTGGGGGGCGGCGCACGACGCGCCGACATGCCCCTCCTCGTCCTCATCTCCTGTTCCGGCCGGACGCGCGCCGGTGGCCCCCTGGTGGCGGGCCGCTCGTGTGTCAGGGGGGCTTCCCATACTCGTCCGCGGGCGTCGGTGCGCGGACCATGGCGGCCCGCGCATCCCGGCCGCAAGGGGTGGATCTCGTGATCCCCGAGCACAAGATTCAGGAAGTCCTCGAGCGGGTGGATCTGGTGAGCCTCGTCTCGCGCTACGTGGAGCTGAAGAAGGCCGGGCGCGAGTACAAGGGCCGCTGCCCCTTCCACCAGGAGAAGACCCCCTCCTTCTACGTCATCCCCGAGAAGCGCTTCTACTTCTGCCACGGGTGCCGGGCGAGCGGCGACGCCGTGGCCTTCGTCCAGCGCTACCTGGGCAAGACGTTCATCGACGCCATCCGCGACCTGGCGCGCGAGGTGGGCGTGGACCTGGAGGCCGCGCAGGACCCCGCCGCCCGGGAACGGCAGCAGCTCAAGGAGGCCACGGACCTGGCCGCCGAGCACTTCCGGGCGCTCTTGTGGGAGGAGGAAGGACGCCAGGCGCGCGACTACCTCGCCAGCCGCGGCATCTCCGAGGAGACGGCCCGGGCGTTCGGCCTCGGGTGGGCGCCGGACGCGTGGTCGTCGCTCGCGGACAAGCTCACCCAGGCGGGCATGGTGGAATGGGGCCTGAACGCGGGCCTCGTCAACCGGCGCCAGAAGGGCGAGGGCTACTACGACTTCTTCCGCGGCCGCCTCATCGTCCCCATCCGCGCCCCCGAGGGCCGCCCCATCGCCTTCGGCGCCCGGCTGGTGGGCTCGGACGAGGGCCCCAAGTACCTCAACTCCCGCGAGTCCCGGCTCTACAACAAGAGCGAGACGCTCTTCGGCATGGATCAGGCGCGCGACGAGATCCGCCGCCGCAAGGCCGCCGTGCTCGTGGAGGGCTACTTCGACTGCATCGCCCTGCACCAGGAAGGGGTGAAGCACACGGTGGCGCTCTGCTCCACCGCCCTCACCCCGGGGCACCTCAAGGCACTCGGCCGCGCCGAGGCCCGGGAGCTCTTCCTCCTGCTCGACGGCGACCAGGCAGGCCTGGCGGCAGTAGAGCGCCTGGCTGGCCCCCTGCTCGCCGCGGGAGCCGCCGCCAAGGTGGCCTTGCTGCCCACGGGGGATGATCCCGACACCTTCATCCGCCGCGAGGGCACCGCCGGCCTGGAGCGGCTGCTCAACGAGGCCCGGCCCCTCACCGCCCACGTCTTCTCCACCGTCCTGCCCCAGGGCAAGGAGGCCAGCTTCGAGGAGAAGATGGCCGCGCTCGAGCGGCTCAAGCCCGTGTCGGCGCAGCTCCCGGTGGGGCTGGTGCGCTCGGCCTTCTTCGCCGCGCTGAGCGCCTGGTGCGGCCTGCCCGCCTCCGAGCTGGAGTCCGCGCTGCGCTCCAAGGCGCCTCCCCCTCCCCCCACCCCGGCGCCCCGGGCGGGTTCGTCCGCGCCTTCCGGCCGCCCGGGCCCCGCTCCCGGCCGGGCGCCCCCTCCGAGCGCCCCCGCCCAGCGCCCCCCTCCCGTCAAACCCCCGGACTCCCTGGAGGCGCTCTACGTCGCCACCATCCTGCGCGAGCCCCGGCTCATCGCCCGCGACACCTTCCGCGTCCATGACGAGCTGTCCCACTCCGGGTTGCGGCTGGTCCTCGCCCACGCTACCTCTGGCCATGGGGCCGAGGACGCCCTGTTCGAGGCCCCCGATCTCGTGAAACGGGCCGTGGAAGCCGCCATGCGCCAGCTCGCCTCCCTGCAGGGGTCCGCCCTAGAGCACTACTTCCTCCAGGTGTGCCGCTCCATCATGCTGCGCCGGATCAAACTCCAACTGGACTACATCGGCCGCGTGACGGGTCAGACCGCCGGCGCCATGGACCTGTCGGAGGAGGCCAAACAGCTCTTCGTCCAGCGAATGGAGCTGCTGGCGCTCAAGAAACGGGTGGAGGAGGAAACCCACCTTCCTGCGGGAACAAAGTCCCCAATGCAACCGGTTTGACTTCGCGTTTGTAAGAATCCTTCACTTTGCGATAGATCGCCCGGTTCGCTCCAGGCCAAGGCCCTGTTTTTCTAAGGAGAAGTACCCGAATGCCGACGCAGAAACCCTCCTCGAAGGTGGCCGTCAAGCCCAAGAAGAAGGTGGCCCCGGAGATCCGTAAGAAGAAGAAGTCTCCCGAGGAGGCCTCGGCTCAGGAGTCGGACGCCGGCGCCAGCCCCGCCCTTCAGGCGAAGAAGGCCGACAAGAGCGACAAGGCCGAGAAGGCCGCCGCCGCCGAGAAGGCCAACGAGACGCTCAAGAAGCGCAAGGCCGTCACCCAGGTGGACGACGGCGACGTCGACCCCGAGGAGGCCGCGGAAGAAGCCGCCGCCGCCGTCGAGGTGGACCCCGACGCCGTCGAGGACGAGGTGGACGAGGAGCCCATCGCCGACCGCAAGGAGGTCAAGGACCTGCTCGCCGCCGGCCGCGAGAAGGGCTTCCTCACCTACGACGAGGTCAATGACGCCCTGCCCGCGGACATCGTGTCGTCGGATCAGATCGACGACGTGATGAGCATGTTCGGCGACAACGACATCGAGATCGTCGACGCGCAGAAGGCCGCCCAGAACACGGAGATCAAGCCCACCGTCGCCGTCGAGGAAGAGCGCGCCGAGGCCGACGAGGACGAGAAGGACGAGGACGACGAGCCGGGTGGCAAGTCCAACGATCCCGTGCGCCTGTACCTGCGCAAGATGGGCAGCGTGAGCCTCCTCACCCGCGAGGGCGAGGTGGAGATCGCCAAGCGCATCGAGGACGGCGAGAAGGAAGTGCTGCGCGCGCTGCTCGCCTGCAGCGTCGCCATGGTGGAGATCCTCGACATCGGCAACAAGCTCAAGACGGGCAAGCTGCGCGTGCGCGACGTCATCAAGGACGCGCCCGAGGAGGCCCAGGGCGAGGCCGAGGAGGCCGAGGCCGCCGAGGAGACCCCCGAGGGCGAGACCCAGCCGCAGCAGCTCGCCCAGAGCGAGCTGAACAAGATCGAGCAGATCAACAAGCAGATCGAGCGCATCCGCAAGTTCGCCAAGGACTGCGAGGTGCTCGACGCGGAGCTCTCCAGCAAGAAGAAGCACACCGACGTCAAGCGCAAGGAGCTCAAGCAGGAAGTCAAGGACCTGCGCACCAAGATGATGGAAGTCCTGGAGGAGATGCGGCTGAACAAGAAGCAGGTCGACCGCATCGTCGGCAACCTCAAGGCCCTCATCGAGCGCGTGGAGAAGGCCGAGTCGGAGCTGCGCGAGCACGAGCGCCGCTACGGCATGTCCATCGAGCCCATGCGCGAGCTGCTGCGCGAGGCCAAGGAAGACCCCGAGGCGATGAAGAAGGCGCTGCGCAAGCTCAACGTCACCGCCGAGCAGCTCGAGGCGCTCGACCGCGACGTGCGCACCGCCACGCGCAACATCAAGCGCGTGGAGGAAGAGGCCAACCTCGAGGTGAACGAGCTGCGCCGCAACTACGAGGCCATCCGCTCCGGTGAGCGCCGCGCCGAGCGCGCCAAGACGGAGCTGGTCGAGGCCAACCTGCGCCTCGTGGTGTCCATCGCCAAGAAGTACACCAACCGCGGCCTGCAGTTCCTGGACCTCATCCAGGAGGGCAACATCGGCCTGATGAAGGCCGTGGACAAGTTCGAGTACAAGCGCGGCTACAAGTTCTCGACCTACGCCACCTGGTGGATCCGTCAGGCCATCACCCGCGCCATCGCGGACCAGGCCCGCACCATCCGCATCCCGGTGCACATGATCGAGACCATCAACAAGCTCATCCGCACCAGCCGCTACCTCGTGCAGGAGATCGGCCGCGAGCCGACGCCCGAGGAGATCGCGGAGAAGATGGAGCTGCCGCTCGACAAGGTGCGCAAGGTGCTCAAGATCGCCAAGGAGCCCATCTCCCTGGAGACGCCCATCGGCGAGGAAGAGGACAGCCACCTGGGCGACTTCATCGAGGACAAGAGCCTCGTATCGCCCTCCGACGCGGTCATCAACATGAACCTGGCCGAGCAGACCCGCAAGGTGCTCGCCACGCTCACCCCCCGCGAGGAGAAGGTGCTGCGCATGCGCTTCGGCATCGGCGAGAAGAGCGACCACACGCTGGAAGAGGTGGGCCAGGACTTCGAGGTGACGCGCGAGCGCATCCGCCAGATCGAAGCCAAGGCGCTGCGCAAGCTGCGCCACCCGAGCCGCTCCAAGCGCCTGCGCTCCTTCGTGGAGAGCTAGGACGAATCCGGCTGTAGTCACCGAAGCCCCCGCCTCCCTCGTGGACGCGGGGGCTTTGTTCTTGGGGAGGAGAGTCCACCATGGCCGTGAAGAAGAAGAGCCCGCGCCGCGAGGAGCCCACGCCTCCCCTCCCCTTCCCCGAGGCGGTGCGCCGGGCAGTGCGCGCCATTCCCCGGGGCGAGGTGCGCTCGTACGCGCAGGTGGCGCTCTACGCGGGACGGCCGGGGGCGGCGCGGGGCGTGGGCCGGGAGCTGAAAACGCTCGAGAACGTGCCCTGGTGGCGGGTGCTGCGCGCGGACGGGACGCTCGCGCCCGCGGTGGCGGTGGAACAGGCCCGGCGGCTGAAGGCCGAGGGGGTGCGACTGGAAGGCGAAGGCACCCGCTGGCGGGTGAAACGCCGAGGAGCTTTCCCGGCGCGGCGCGCTATTATAGCGTTTGACGTCGCGAGGTTCGAGGGCCCTTAGCTCAGCGGTTAGAGCTGTCGGCTCATAACCGATTGGTCCCTGGTTCGAATCCAGGAGGGCCCACCCCCCTTAACCTCGCGGAATTGCTCGGGATTTTTGTTTGGTGGCTCACCCGAGAAACCCGCCCCGGACGAGTTCCGCACCACCGGCGCACCACGGCGCGCGTTCGCGGCCAGCGAAAGCACCCGAGAAACGGGCTCCTCCACCGGCTGGAAGCGGAGCTGCTCCAGGCCCGCGCGCATGTCCTCCACGTCCAGGTGGCCGTAGACCCCCGCCGTGATGGTCGGCGAGGAGTGCCCGAGGATGCGCTGGACCACCGCCAGGGGCACCCGGGCCTTGAGGAGTAGCGTGGCCGTGGTGTGGCGCAGGTCGTGGAAGCGGATGGCGCGCGGCTTGGGCGCGGGCCACAGCGTGAAGCCACAGCCCGCCTTGGAGCAGCGGCGCACCTCGGAGGAAGCCGAGTGCTCGACGTGGCCGCAGCGGCGGCACTTGTGGGCCCACCCGTCCACGAGCTGCGCACGATTCAGGGCGGCCCGGAGCAGTTCGGCGAGGTCCACGTTCTGCGAGTGCATCGAGCCATCCGGGCGCGGGAACACCAGCTCCGAGGGGCTCTCCCGCATCGCCTGGACGAGATAGGGCCGCAGTTCGCTGTGAATGGGGACCACCCGGGCCCGGCCGCTCTTCGTGGTGCCCGCCTCCCAGCTCCGGGTGACGACGATCTCCCCCTGGGAGAGGTCCACGTCCCCTTTCTGGAGCGCCACGAGTTCACCCCGCCGCATCCCCGTGTAGACGGCAGTGGCGAAGAGACAGCGCCACTCGGTGGGCACCTCGGCGAGCACCGGCGCCACTTCCTCGGCGCGGAGATAGGTCGGCACGCGCTTGGGCACCTTGCGCCGGGGGACGGCATCCGCTGGGTTGGCGCCCCTCCACAGCCCACGCTGGATGGCCTTGGAGAAGACGGTCTGAGCGAAGCCCCGCAGGTTGTTGAGCGACTTCGGCGCGAGTGAATCCGTTGCGGCGGAGAGCGCCTCATCGATGCGAGCCGCAGTCACCTCGGGCAGCGCCAGCGAACCCAGCCGAGGGCGGAGGTGCTTCTCCGCCGCGCGCCGATCTCCCTGCGAGCGAAGCTGCCCGGCGAAGTGCTCCTCGTACCAGTCGAGCAGTTCTCCGAACGTCATCAACACCGGGCCCGCGAGGGGCTCCAGTCCGTGACGCTGGTACTCGGATTTGCGCTCCAGCTCACGCAACAACTCCTGAGCCTCGAGCTTCGTGGCGCAACTCGTCCGGCGCTGCATCCACTTGCCCGCCCCGTTCTTCCACTTCACGACCCAGGAGCCGTCACGCTTGAAGATGGTGGCCATGGTCAGATCTCCTTGAGGCGAACGCGCTTCGAGCCGAAGCGGGCGAACACTTCCAGCTTGCCCCCGAGCGCCTCGACGTAGCGCTGGAGCGTGGAGAGCCGGTGGTCCGCCCGGCGCTCCGCCTTGGACAACTCGGACTGATCCATTCCCGCAGCGGTGGCCGCTTCAACCTGGGTGAGGCCCCGCAGCCGCCGAAGTTCGGCCAGGGTGAGCACCTGTGGTGCTGGCGTGCTGCGCTTGGAACGGGGACGGCGTGCGGTAGTCACGGAAGAGAGCATGCACTTAACCTCCTAACGGCGCAACGAGGTGATGGAGCCACGAGGGGCGCGTTGGCGCTCCAGGAACGCGCGGATCTCCTCGGGGTGGAACCGCAGCGCCGCGCCGATGCGCACGCACGGGAGCCGCCCCGCCTCGGCTTCCTTGTAGACCCAGGAGGTGGACAGGGAGAGGAAGCGGGACACGTCCCGCACCTTCCAGAGGGGTTCGGGGTTGTTGCTCATGACTCACGCTCCGTGACGCTGGCCGAAGCCGGGGGATACTTCGCTTTCTTCTCTTCCTTCGCCGCAGCGGCGCCGTGGAACCAGCGCTCCGTAGGGCGGCCTCCGCTCGGTTGTTCTTCCATGTGAGCCGCGCCCGCTTCGGAGAGGGAGCCCAGCGCCATGTCGAGTTCTGCCCTCGTCACATGCCCCGTGAAGAGCTTCACCAGCTCAGACCGAGAAAGGCCCTCGGGACGTTCGCGGAGAGCCTCAAGGATGCGGTTCGCCCGTGGGTTCTGCTGAGCGCCGCCGAAGATGTGGCGCGCGCTGTCACTCGCGTAATCCATGAGCGCCAAGGCGGCGGAGAGGTGCTCCTCGTCGATGGCCTCGGATCTGGCGAGCAGCGCGTAGAGAAGCGAGAGCCTCACGACCTGCGCCTCAGCTCGGGAGGTGGCTTGACCGAACAGTCCGGGCTTGTCACTGGAGAGAGACTCGTACACCTCGCACCAGAGCTTCCGGGCTGCCTCCGATCTCTTCATCTCCCCCACGTCACGCGCCCAGCTCAGGACGCGAGCAAGGCGCGAAGAAAGCGAAGAAAGCGAACCATCTTCGAGGCGGCCTCCCTCGGGCAGGAGCTTGGAGCGGCGCGCGAATACCCACAGGAAGCGGTTGGCGAGGCCGTTGGACATGTCCGTAGCCGAGAGCAACGCGCGCAGTTCCGGAATCGTGATGTGCGTCACAACGGACAAGTGCGCTTCGGTGGCTCGCTGAGGCGTCCCCTTGGTGAGAACCTGGAGCGAGCCGGAATCCCAAGCCTCGCGGAGGATTGCGGAGAGGCTGTTCCCCTCTCGGTTCATCCGGCGGAGGACCGAAGAAAACTCCGACTCGATCACCGTCAACCGCTTGTCGGTGACTCCCGGGTCTTCGGCGGCCCCATCGCGAACGGCATGGATGAGCCCCTCGCCTGAACTGAGGCCCTTTTGAAGGCGGGGACCCCACTCCGGCTCCGCAGTCGCCAGGACTCGTTCCACCCATGACCAGGAAGTCCCCTTCCTGGCCTTGGCGCTCTGGCCAACGATGGCCGCGAAGAGGTTGGTGTGATGCCGGGTCGCCTCGACCTTGAAGAACGGCGAGCGACCCATCGCGTTGCCTGCTGCCACCAGGAACTGAACCAGGATGGCAGCCGGATCGGCTTCCGTGTGCGGCTCGATGGTGCGCACGAGGTCTCCAGCCAGGCCGTGGAGCGCGGGCGATTGCAGCGACAGACGCGCGGGAGGCTGTTCCATCCGCACGCCCCCCTTGGTCGTAGGAATTTGCGCGTCAGATACCGTCAGCTCAGGCAGCTTCGCGAGATCCGGTGGCCTCTGACCGGCACGTCTACGGGCATTCGCGTCCATGCCGCCCATCACTCGGCCCGCCCTGTGTTGTCGCGCTTCAACCTGCACCGTCCAGCAAGGCTGCTGGCAATTGTCCGCGCATACCGGTCGCCCGCCGCGTCCGGATGCGTCTCGATGGCCACGGTAGTGCCGTCGGGCACTCGTGCCGCGATGGCAGCCCCCCAGCTTCCCGACAGGACGCTGAGCACTGCGGGCGCGGCTTCGTCCGCGTCGCTGTAGTCCGTGGCGCGAGTGAGGAAGTCCGGAAGGCCCTCCATCACCCACAGGCCGCTTGTGACAACCAACTCCGAGGCGGGCAGCCCGTCCGCCAGGATCGCCCCTTCAAGCATCCGGCGGGCGAGCGCATCGGCCATCACGAGGCCACGCACTTCCGCACCCGCCGGGCTCGCGGCCTTGTGGGCTGGTAGCAGGTCTGCTCTCATATTTCGCGCGTGGAGGCTGGCCAGCGCGCCCGTATCGCTCCACAGGGGCACGATGAGCCGATGGCCGCTCCGGTCCCAGGCGTTCCCTTGGAAGCGAGCCCAGCGAGGCAGGACAACGCCCTTGGGGAGAGCCCGGGCAAGGTCCCTATCGTCCACGTCGGCCGCGTCGAGCCCGCGCGAGGTGAGCCACGCGGTCACCTCCACGTCATCCATCACCCGCCGTGCGGAGTTCCAAACCTCCGCCACTTCGAGCGCATTGGCGCGCACGGGCTCTGTCTCCTTCCTGGGTGGTGGAGCTGTCCAGGTGCGCACCTGCGGACCAGGAGCCGTGTCCGTTGGGTCCGGCGGGCAGAGACCGCGCTCGGCGCATGCGCGGCGGAGTTCGCCCCACTCCGAACCGAGAGCCCGTCGCTTGCCCGAGATGCGCCAGGACGCGATGTGGAGGGCATCGCCCTTCTCTCCGCATTCGAAGCACTCCCAACCGGAATCGTCGGGCCGGACCCCCACCGCCCCGCGCTTATCGTGTCGGCTCGGGTGCCTGGTCTCCGCCGAACACGCTGGACACGGGGACAGCCCATTGCGCCCCCTCGGCGCGAGTCCGAAGGATTGGGCCACATGCCGCACGCCCCATGCCTTCACGCACGCCATCCACGCTGGAATCGCGGCGCTCATTCGCCCCCCTTGCGCCCGAGGAGCGTGTCCACGTCTGTGGCCAGGGCATGAGCGAGGAGGTTGAGCGTCTCCGTGGTGGCCGCGCCGAAGCGTTCAGCGTCCCGGAGCCGAGGAATGGAGATGCCCGCCTTGGTTGCGAGCACCTGTTGAGAGAGACTACGGCTCTTGCGGAGCGCGATGAGGCGCTCTCCAAGCCCGGGAACCGTCCGTTTGCGAATGCTGATGAGCATGCGCGCAACGTGCATCCGCCCAGACGGCTCCGACGAGAGTCGGAGGTCGGAAATTCGGAGGGTCTGCCAACCGGGGAGATTCCGGAGCTTTTCCGACCGGGGTCGGAGGTCGGAGGTGAGTCGGAGGCGCGTCGGTCAGAGGTCGGAGGTCGGAGGCTACTTGGTCTCCCTCTGACGCCAGCTCTCGATTGCCGCTTTCAGCATGGGCTCAATCTCCGCGCGGCTCCACGTTCGAGGGGTGCGCAGCGGATTGTCGCCATCCTTCATGACCCCGGCCTTCTTTGCGAAGCTGCGCACGGCTGCCGGGTCGCTGCCGAGCACAGGCCCCCCTAGAGCTTTGATGAGGTCCCGGAGCCCATCGATTCCCTGGATGGAGGTGGCATCCGCTGCGCTGGCGGCAGTGCCTATCCCTTCCGCCGGAGCCAATTCAGGGGGAATCGTGAGGCCTTTCGACCGGGCCCACCTCAAGAACTCCGGCATGAGAACCTCACTCATGCCCTCTCGATCCATACTCCTCAAGTGGCATGTGAGTGTCCCTGCCGTCACGCTCGATTCCGCTATGCGCAGGAGGTCCCCAAAGGTTTCATCCGCGACTCGGAAATGAACCGTGCTCCAGGAGTACAGATTCGCGTCGACCCGTATGGAGTCCGGATCGAGACGGGCGAGCAACGCGACCCACTCGTAGAGGCGCGCACAGTCCATGAGCCGCCACTTTTCCCACTTCGGTTCTGATGCCATGGCGCCCCCAGAGCGCACCCCAGGGTCGAAAAAGCGCGGGCTGCCACGGCTGGGGGCTGTGGCCGACTGGCCAGTCGTGCCCGCACGACGATCCTTTACCGCGACGGACTGCTGGGGGCGAATACCCGGCATGGAGGCTTGCCCGGCGGGTGCGGCCATAGCGTCACCCGCGTGCGCTGCTACAGGCATGTAGCCAAGCCGCGCACACGATAAACGGGCCGTCTAGACTGGTAAAACCAGTATTCGTGGCCTGGGAGTCGGCTGCGCCATCCGCATCAACAGCCTGAAGTAGGCCGTTGAAGTGGGCGCGCACGGGACGTGCTCACCTCAGCGGCCCTGCTCTGAGGCTCCCTCGTCATCCGGCCTGAACAGGTCGCACAAGGAGATCCCGTAGGCCACCGAGGCCGCCACGAGGGTGGCCACGGTGGGGTTGGCGCCGCCGCTCTCCAGGCGCGGCATGTACTTGGGGTGGACCCCGATCAGTTCCGCAGCCTGCTCCTGGGAGAGCCCCTTGGCGTGGCGCGCATCTCGAAGCCTCTTGCCGAGCCGCTTCAACTCCCGTTTTACACGGGCATCCAGGTCTCCCGGTGGGGGACCTTCAGGCGGCTTGCGCGAGTGTGACTTGCCGGATGGGGACACGAGGGCAATCTCGCCCTGGTTACCTTTACATTACCACAAACTATAGTTTACCTTGAGCGTAGGCCCCAACCGACGAAAGGACGGCCTACATGCCCGATGAGACCGAAGTCAGGAGCCCTGACCCGATGGCGGTCAGCCTGGACCTGGAGCTGTTGACCCTGGCGAACGCCACGCGGGGCGCGGAGATCCTCGCGGACTACCTGACCCGCCAGGGCTTCCTGGATGACCCTTCGGAGAAGGATGCCCCCGTGTGCGTCTTCTCCATCCTCTCGCTGGTGGGAGGGCGCCTGGACCAGTTACGCCGGGTGGTGCGCGGCGAGGAGGACCCCGCGCACATCTGGGCCGCCCACAACGCGAGCACCCTCACCGAGTCACTGGCCGACGTTGACGGGGATATCGTCCTGTTCGCGTGGAAGGCCCGTGGGATGCCGCTGGTCCTCGCCCGCCCCTCCGCGTGGGGAGTCGAACCGAAGGAGCGTGAAGAGCGGAAAGCGGTGGACGTGGAGCCGAAGAAAGCGAGACGAGCCAGGGAGAGAAAGGTAAAAGAACCGGCTCCCGATTCCTCTCTCAATCCGGAGGAGGAGCCAAAAGAACCTTCCTCGCCGTCTTCCACTCCCGCCTGACAGACGGATTCAGCAAAGCCAACCGATGGGTGCGGAGATGCTCCATCGGTCCTGGCTCCAGGGTTGGTTTGGGCGGCAACGCAACTTTGATCCACGGAAGAGAGTCACCTGAGCGCCGAGAAAAGGTTGCTCTGAGCCAGCGCCACGAGGACATGTAGGTGGCGCTGTGTTCGGGGGGGGGGGATTGGCTGCTGACCTCGCCCTCCCCGAATTACGCTTCGCTGTCCGTGGAGCGGGGACGAGTCTTCTTGGCGGCAGCCTTACTGGCAGCGGCTTCGTGCTCCTCCCTAACGTGCGTGGCGAGCGTTTTGAGCCCAATTTGAGGGACCGCAGAAGCCAGCAGGCGCTGGAAAAAGTCCTCAATGCGGCTAGCGTGATGACTCGGGACGCTTACCCACTCTTGCATAAGATGCTCCCGCACCTCCCAGTGCTCGGCATCACTTCGTCGAAGGTCATATAGCCGTCGCAGCGGTCCTTCTGTAAAATATCTTTCTGTAAAATCTCTTCTTGGGAGTTCACTGTACGCCGCATGCATTTCGACCACGCCGAACACCCAATGGTCCGTCCCCCCATCCAATCGTTTGTCATTGATGATTAGATACTGTCGAGCATTAATCTCGTCGTGAATTGTGCCTCTTTCGACTGCCAGCAGTTCTCCCCCTGGTGTACGGTCAAAGAGGTAGAGGGCATGATTAACCGTTCCTGTGTAGCATACTTGTGACAGCACCCATTGGACGGCCTTTTCACGCTCGTTCGGTGTCGCGACACACCCAGACACCGCTTCAGCGCACGCAACGAACCTTTCAGCGGCCTCCCGCTCCGTAAGCGGGCGCTCCCCCAACCTCAGCAAAGCCATTGCAGTGCGAGATGGCGTCGTGAACCGCCGAACCCACATTTCATAGCCTTTGGAGAGCACTTGCGCAGCAACAGCGACCCAACTGAGCAATGCAATAAGTCCGTTGAACACAACGGATACCGCAATCTCCCACAGCAGAGAGCCGCCGCGCCTGAACTCCCCGGTGAAAAAGTTTTGCCGCACGCCAATTTTGGCGAGGTTCGTATGAAACACCGAGGTGCGCCGACAAAGCGCGTAGACGAGCTGAGCGCCACTCAGCGCCAGTGACACGCCAACACCTGTTTCATAGTCGAGGTGCACCACGTCGGCATCTCCTCCTCAATCCCCTTGCGTGCACTGCCAAGCGGGCGTCTAGGACACTCTTCCGACGTTGTACCGCAGTCGCGCCCGGCCCCCAATTCTCAAGGCCCCTCATTCCGCCCCAGGTGTCGGACCGTGTTTCGCGCCGTAGCACCCGCTCGGGTGCCTCCAACGGCGATAGCCGCTGGCCCGTGTGGCCGCCTCCTTACGCCACAACGGTCGTCCATGCCCCGAGGAAGAGCCGCCGAGCCGGTTGGGACTGGCGCAGTGTTCAAGTGGTTCCAGTTCCGCCTATAGGAGCAGGAACCGGGAACCACCATCGCCCGCTCTCAACGCCGCCCCCGGGCGAGGAACGCCTCCAGGGACGCGGACGGGATGCGGATGGAGCGCCCCACCCAAACCCACACCCGCTCCAGTTCCCCGCGTTCCAGGAGCGCGTAGACCGTGGAACGGCAAACGGCCAGCTCTCCCGCCACCTCGCGGACCGTGAGCATCGCGGGGGGCTCCGGCCGCACCAAGGCGCGCACCACGCTCCGCACCACCGGCGCACCACGCCCAGTCGAAACGGTGCCAACCGGCTCCGCCTCCCCGCCATTGGAAACCCCAATCCTTTCCACGAGTTGCGAGCCAGTGACAGGGGCTGCCCCCCCCCTGCCAACCCACCCCACCCCGGCTCATAACGAATTGGTCCCTGGTTCGAATCCAAGAGGGCCCATTCCCCTTCACCTCGCGGAATTGGCTGGAACCGGAGCTGCTCCAGGCCTGCGCGTCAGGGCTGGAGGGAACGGGGCTCGGGTGGAGGATTGCGCACGGGCATGTAGCACTTGCCCTGATACTCGGCGGTGCTCCGGGGACAGGGGGCATCCTGCTTGAGTTGCACCCAGCAACCGCCGTTGATCTCCACTGCGGTGCCCTCGAGGCAGGGGGGCTTTTGCTGTCCCTTGATGGGAGTGGATGGCAAGGGGTAACCAATGCCGGGTTGAGTGTCCGCCGCCACGTCGACCCAATTCACGGGCTCGCCAGCCACGGTCTGCACAGCCCTGGAATCCAGCGCCGCGACCGTGGGCGAGTGAGACTGGAGCCAGAGCAGCAACAGCCCCATGCCGAACGCCATGCCTCCAAGAACGGCGAGACCCATGGAGAGTGCGCGACGGCGCGGCAGCGCGCGTGCAGAGTGGGGCGCACGGGAGAGGAAGGTGGCGGTGTCCTCGCGATCCTCGACGCAGGCCAGGGCACCCGACAGGCGCATGTGCAGCAGCGTCAACTCGTGGAGCGCCTGGGTGGTGGCCCCTGGCATGCGCTCCACCTCCACCGCGAGAAAGGGAGGGGAAACCTCGCTCAGGGCGCGTACGGACCAGGAAGCACGAGGCGCCCAGGGCGTGGCGGGGTCGGGCACCAGCACGAGGGCGGGGGCGCCCGTCTCGAGATGATGCGCCTCGTAGATGTGGCCCAGGGCCGGATCCGAGTCCGGGTGGCGCCTGCCGAGGAGGTACGGTCCCAGTCGGCTACCTTCTCGTGGGGTAGTGTCACTCACGCATTCCTCTCCTTTCGAGATGAGTCCCAAGAGCTTACCTCGGAAGTCAGGCGGTTCGCATGGGCTTCGCTTGCCCTCGTTCGTGGAGACCGCCAAGTTGTCGTTCCATGAGCAATGCCTCCTGGTCGTTCGCCGATTTTGTTCGATGGCTGCGCACGAAGAGCGAGGCGCTCAGGGGGTCGGGCGCGACCGTTGACCTCGATGTTCACGAGAGCCCCAGAGCCTCAGCCCGATTGAGAGTAGACCGTGGAAAGCGCCTGGGGGAGTTGACCGTATGGGACGATGGAGCCGCCCACATGGCGGTCATCGATCTCCAATCGGGTGACTTCGTTTTTGAACGAGATGGCGTGTCTCTCGCTCAAACCCCACCTCCGAGTTGGCTGAATGAGTTCTTCGAGCAACTGGAGGCAGGGGCTTAGGGTCTCTTTCAACTACCGGCGCTCGCTGTCGAGGAGCTTCATCTGGGCCGGGTCGTAGCGGGCACCGGAGATCTTCACCACCGACTCGAGTGCCACGAGGTCGTCCTTCGACAGCGGGCGCTCCTCCGGAGAAGGTGTCAGACGATTCGTAGGAAACGAGATGTCGGAACGAGTCCTTTGACACCTTCCCCGGAGGGAATGGAGCGCCAAGGGAACCCGAAGAAGCGCGCGAGCAAGGCGCCCAAAGGCACGGGCAAGAGGGCGCGCGGAACCGCTCCCGCATCCTACGAGGTCTCCCAGGGTGAGCGCCTGAGCGAACCCGCGCCGTCTGCGCCTACGTCCAGCGACCCGGGGCCTCAGAACAACTGAAGCGGGGACCGCTGGGCGCGGATGCTCCAGCGGTCTCTGCTTCGGGGGCCTAGGCCAAGCGTAACGCTGCTCGGTTCCGCGACGTGGGCCGCCCAAGCCCTCCTATGCTTGGCGTAGGGCGCTAAGGTGGGTGAGGATCGAGGGATGGTCGACTCCGTCATCTCCTGGTGCCGAGAGAACTGGTGGCTCGCGCCAACGTGGCTCGCCGTCGTCATCGCCAGGGCAGTTCACCGTTCCTGGAAGCGCGAGCGGATCCGACGCTGGATCGAATGGTGGTGGCCACATCTGCCCCTTGAGCGCAAGGAGAACATTCTGAGGGTCTGGGACGCTGTCGCGGAGGCGGAGGATTCTCGCTACGGGTCCCCGTTTGGCGAACAGGATCCGGACAAGCAATTCGCCGACATCATGGCCCAGATCAGGTCGATCTCATTCCATTGGCCGCTGAGGATGCTCCACAGGCTCGTTGCCGAGCACATCATCAGGCACGACGACGATATCCGCCGTCGTGTTCCACATGACGGGACGCCAGGACGTTGGAGCAAGTCCCTTCTTCCGTGGCCATAGTCCGCCCCCACCCGGTGAGTCCCGTCAACCGTCTTTTCACCTGCTCTTCCAGATCAACGCCGCTACTCCGGCGGCGCGGTTCTCAAGCGGTTCCGGTTCTCGCTGTAGGGCCGGGAACCGGGAACCACTGCCCCACGTCAGCGCCGCCCCCTGGCGAGGAACGCCTCCAGGGATGCGGACGGGATGCGGATGGAGCGCCCGACCCAGACCCGCTCCAGTTCCCCGCGTTCCAGGAGCGCGTAGACCGTGGCCCGGCAGACGGCTAGCTCTCCCGCCACCTCGCGGACCGTGAGCATCGCGGGGGGCACCGGCCGCACCAAGGCGCGCACCACGCTCCGCACCACCGGCGCACCACGCCCAGTCGAAACGGTGGAAACGGTGCCAACCGGCTCCGCCTCCGCCCCGCTAGAAACCCCAGTGCTTTCCACAGGTTGCGAAACGGTGACAGGGGCTGCCACCCCCTGCCAACCCACCCCACCCCGGCTCATAACCGATTGGTCCCTGGTTCGAATCCAGGAGGGCCCATTCCCCTTCACCTCGCGTCTCTCCTCCGGGCTCCGCACCACTGGCGCACCACGCGCAGACCCGCGCGTCAGGGCTGGAGGGAACGGGGCTCGGGTGGAGGATTGCGCACGGGCATGTAGCACTTGCCCTGATACTCGGCGGTGCTCCGGGGACAGGGGGCATCCTGCTTGAGTTGCACCCAGCAACCGCCGTTGATTTCCACTGCGGTGCCCTCGAGGCAGGGGGGCTTTTGCTGTCCCTTGATGGGAGTGGATGGCAAGGGGTAACCAATGCCGGGTTGAGTGTCCGCCGCCACGTCGACCCAATTCACGGGCTCGCCAGCCACGGTCTGCACAGTCCTGGAATCCAGCGCCGCGACCGTGGGCGAGTGAGACTGGAGCCAGAGCAGCAACAGCCCCACGCCGAGCGCCATGCCTCCAAGAACGGCGAGACCCACGGAAAGCGCGCGGCAGCGCGGCAGCGGGCGAGGTGCGGCGCGGGGCGCACGGGAGAGGAAGGTGGCGGTGTCCTCGCGATCCTCGACGCAGGCCATGGCACCCGACAGGCGCATGTGCAGCAGCGTCAACTCGTGGAGCGCCTGGGTGGTGGCTCCTGGCGTGCGATCCACCTCCACCGCGAGAAACGGAGGGGAGACCTCGCTCAGGGCGCGTACGGACCAGGAAGCACGGGGCGCCCAGGGCGTGGCGGGGTCGGGAACCAGCACGAGGGCGGGGGCACCCGTCTCGGTATGATGCGCCTCGTAGATGTGGCCCAGGGCCGGATCCGAGTCCGGGTGGCGCCTGCCGAGCAGGTACGGTCCCAGTCGGCTACCTTCTCGTGGGGTAGTGTCGCTCACGCCTTCCTCTCCTTTCGAGATGAGTCCGGAGAGCTTACCTCGGAAGTCAGGCGGTTCACATGGGCTTCTCTTCTCCTCGTTCGTGGAGACCGAACAACGCGGTCTGGCAAGATGAGCCAGGTCCACTCCACCTGAGTTGCGCCGGAACGAGGTAGAGCAACGCCATGCTCCTCAAGCACCTCTACAGAATCAGCCTGGAGGAACCACCCCTCTGGTGCTTCTTCATTGGAGTCGGCGGGCAGACGAGCGACATGATGGAGGGGCTCCGCATCGAGCGACTGCACGCGTACATCCACGGTTTCAAAAACGCGCAACGGGAGATGTCCGTTGAGGACGAGGAGGCGTCCGCCTTCTTCGACTGGCTGATCGAGACAGGGGAGTTCCCCGGCCAGGGCTGGCACTGCAAGTACCTCTCTGACGAGGGCGGCGACGAGTTGCGTGCCATCGGGAAGTTCTTCGGGCTGCTGCACAAGTACCTCCTCGAGCAGCGGCCGGCATGGTTTCTCGACCTCAACAAGGCGCCGCAGCCCAGCCAGATTCACCGCGGTTCGGGCGAGCCCGTGCGCCCCGACATCCGCCTGCCCGGCCACGTCGATGTGGCCGCATCCTCGCGCTGAATGCAGGTACTGCTGGCGATGAGAAGCCCCGAATGGCCGTACCGGCTTGGCGGGGCCACTCCGACGGTTGCTCTGCTCGGGAAGGAGAGCGGGCCTCACCGCTTCGGCACTTTGCCCCTGAGATGCTCACCGGCATCATCGTGGGATGATGACCAGGGAGACGGCCCGGAAGCTCAGCGAGCTGATGGTTGATGTCGGTAGGCGGCTCGACGAGTCCCTTCATGAAGTCCAGGGGCGCGAATCCGAGGAGTTCTTCAAGAAGTACCGCCGGACCGTCGGAGACCTCATGGGAACAATGCTCATGGAGGTCATGAACCCCATCTACGCGCACTATCCCGACCTCACACCGCCGCAACTCCGGCAGCCAGGGTTCACCCCGGACAAGGCTCGGAGCTTCAAGGCGACCCACCGCCTTCACCTCCCGGGGGGAGAGGCTCCGGTCGAGGTGATGCTGTACGAAAGCGGCGGGGGCCTTGCCCACACTGAAGCGCAGTGGCGCGCGTTCCAGATGGGGGAGTGCATTCAGAAGCCCTTCTGGCACTGCTTCCGGGGGCGCTGGTCACGCGACAACGATGCCCTCGAGAACATCTCTGTCGTTGTCCCTCGCACCACGCCCCCTGGAATCACGCCGGGGGGCGTGGGGGAGCCCCCTGGCGTCAACACCCCAGACGAAGGGGGGCACAGCCCCTCATGGAGCAGCCTCCTGGAGGCCGCGAGCGTGCACGTGGTCTCTCAGGGCACGTAGCGCCAGCGGTCTCCGGCCCTCGACGAGACCGTCTGATCCGCGAGCACCGCCCCATTGCGCGCGTCCTCCACGACGATGCGGCAGTAGCTCGAGTAGTCGAAGGTGAGCACGACGACCTGGTCGTAGTAGCGGGAGGCGTCGAAGCCGTGCCACGTGCTCGGGCAGGACAACACGCGCACCCGGTGCTGGGTATAGGCGAAGCCGATGTCGTGGTCCGTGAGGCCCGAGTTGTCCGTCATGCCGTAGGCCACTCCCCGCACCACGCGGTCCACGTTGTCGTAGACGAGCCCGGGATTGCTCACGTACTTGCGGCCGAAGGCCGGATTGGCCGCACTCAGCATCGTCCCGGCCTCGGTGAAGTTCCGCCCATCGGTGCTCACCAGCTTGTGCAGGGTCGCGAAGCCGCGCTGCACCACCGCCACGTAGACGCCGTTGACCCGCTCCACGTCCGGCTCCATGAAGCCGGGAAACCCGTTCACGTCCGGGTAGGTGTGAACGAGGGTGAAGTTGCGGGGAATGTCCTCGTTGGACTCGGCCAAGTAGGAGTGGAGCGGACCGTTGCCGATACGCCCATCGAACCAGAGCTTCCAGCCACTGCCCGTCCAGAGCAGCGCGGGACGGGCGATGTCACTGAAGGACGCGCCGGAGACGCGGATCTCCGTCGTCGAGGTGGCCACCGAGGGATTCCACGCCGAGCCGTCCGTACTGGTGGAGATGGCGATCCAGTCCCGGTAGTCGCTCCCGACCTGGTGAGCCACCGTATAGGCCATCACCCAGCTCGTCACGCTGCGCTTCTGCACGGAGGGGTCATTCACGTGCATGTAGGAGCCGTTGTTGATGATGACCCACTGACCGGACCAGGCGCCCTCGGGCACCCAGTCGTCGGACACCGCGAAGTAGATACGGTCGTTACCATCCGAGCTGTTCTTCCAGCCGCCGTAATAGAGGTTCCACACGCCTCCGTTGCGTACCGGGTCCGGGGCGTAGAGGTTGTGACCCTGAATGATAGGGTTCTCCACCGAGGGGTGGGTCTCAATGCCATCCGGCAGGTGGAGGTTGGTAACGGTGAGCCCCGTTCCACCGGTGTTTCCGTCATAGGCGAGAGAGCCCGCCAGGGCCTGCGTGCCCGGCATGAACAAGGTGGCGAGCAAGGACGGGAGCGCGGTGGCACGAGCGCACCAGGAGACAAAGGAAGGAGCAGGAGTTCGCATGCCCTGCCTATAAACCGGAATTCATTGAAATGCATCTAGAACCGGATTGCGCATAGACAGAATAGAGGCCGTGTGGAGGGAGAGGGCTGGAGCGCAGGGGCCGAAGAGGGCCGCTGACCGGGTCCGGCGCCAGGGTCTTCTTGCAGCCGGGCGACTCCCTCAAGCGGGGGCAGAGCCGGGGCAGGAGGAGGAGAGCCCAGCCTTTGCCGCGACGGTGGAGGAGCCGGGCAAGGAGCGCTCACCCCGTTTGGACTCTCGCCGGGCTGCTCAAAAGGACGTTCGCCCTGGAGGTGTTCGCGTGCTTGAGGTGTGGAGGCAGGCGCAGTGGAGTGGCGTACGTGAAGGGAGCAGGAGGGGTGAGAGCGATTCTGGCGCACCTGGGGTTGCCCACGGCGAGTGCGCGCCTGGCAGAGATCGGTGAGTGACGTGTCTGGATGGAGCATCACCGTGGCGAACAGGGAACCATCGGGTGCCGAGACAACGGAATTGGCGACCCGTTTCTCCGGCATCGGGACGCAACCGGCCCAGGAGAGGGCGGGCTGCGCGCCGGTCATGTCGATGTCAAAGACCTCGATCGTTTCGCGGTCGCCGCCAACGGACAGATCCCGCACCTCTTCCCTGCCCCCATGGTTGACGGCATAGAGGGTGGCATGGCCCTGTCCGCGGTCACGAAGACTGATGCCGTGAATCTGCAACTCGTCGGGCGAGGGCTGCGAAGGGCATTGGTCGAAGGGCGCCCTGGGCGCGGTGGCGACCGGTGCGATCCACCGTTCCCATTTCTTGGTCTTCCCATCGATGAGGTGAAGGCCACTCTTGATGGTCATTCCGCTGGCGACGATATAGCGCCCGCCCGGTAGAACCGCCAGATCTTCCGGGTTCTCCATGCCGCACAGGAACTTCAGCTCGCCCGACGGTGCGCATTCTTCCGTGGCGGGCTTTTCGGCGGCAATGCCGGGCCAGATAGCCCCCAGCATCACGAGCAACAACCCACCTATTGCTGTCTGAGCTTTCATTCCATGCTCCCGATGATGACGATTGCCCGGTCCCACGGCGGGAGGGGAATTCCCATCCGGCCGTCGGGTGCCCCGTGGGGTTGGATGGCTCACGAGCGACGGCTCAATGCGCTCACGAAGCCTTGTTCGAGTGGCGTTGGGACGGCGCGCCGTCATCTGAACAAAGCGCGAGTCAGGCGGACGGAGTATTCCGCGTCAGGATTCGCCTTGCTGTCGCTCAGCCGCTCCTGGATGGCCGCCACGGACAGATCCCGCCGCTTGGGCAAGCGTGCCGCCTCGGCGGTCGCGCGCGCGGCCGGCAACTCCTCGCGCGTGAGATCCGTGCAATAGCAGGGCGCGCCCGGCTGCTGCCGCCACGACTCCGCCAACGAGCCCGCGTCGAACGCGTCGAACCCGGTGTCCTCGACGAGCGCCATTCCCACTCGGCGATCCGTGTCGCGGTCGGCCGCGACGGGAAGCGCGATGCGGTCCGGAGACCCCGCGGGCTTCCCCTTCGTCGCGAAGGAGTGGGAGCCGATCGAGTTCCAGGCCTTGACGATCGGCCGGCCCAACTGCTCGGCCACCCACAGGCTCTCGACCTGACCCGCTTCGATGGCGTCGATCTTCCCGTCGCGGAAAGGATAGTAGTTCGACGTGTCGATGACGAAGGTCGCGGAGGGCACGCGGGAGAGCAGCTGCGCCACCCCCGGAATACGGCCCAGGGGAATCGAGAGGATCACGACGTCAACGTCCACCACGGCTTGTGCCGCCGTCACCGCGCGTCCGCCCTGGGCCAGCACGTCGGCCTCGATCGTGTCGGGGCCGCGCGAGTTGGCCACCTTCACGTCGTGTCCGGCCCCGCTCAGCTTCCGCACCAGGGTCTTCCCGATATAGCCAGCGCCAATGATGCCAATCTTCATGATCGTTTCTCCTGGGTTGTTGAGTGAGTGAGTCGGGAGTGAGGGCTTCACTCGACCGCGGGGTGCGCGAGCGCTTCGAGAGTCCGGCGAAGGTCGTCCAGGCCCTTCTGGCTGAGCTGGCAGGCCGTCTTGATCTTGTCGGTGATGCCTCGGATCTCCGCTTCGAGGGCGCGGCTCTCCGGAGTCAGGTTGACCAGCACCCGGCGTTCATCGGCGGGGTCGCGTGTTCGCGTGACCCTCCCCGAGGCCTCGAGCCGCTTGATGAGCGGCGTGATCGTCCCCGTGTCCATGTCCAGGCGGGCACCCAGCTCGCCCACCGGAAGTGGCTCGTTGTCCAGCAACTCCAGGATGACGAGGTACTGGGGGAAGGTCAGGCCCAACGGCTCGAGGAACGGCTTGTGCAACCGCACCATCCGATTCGTTGCGCTGTAAAGCGCGAAGGAAAGCTGTGTCCCAACGGTTCGCCGTTTCAAAGTCGTCATCACCTAGCTCGCAAGTATCTTGTTCACTAGATAATGAGGCGTGGAGAGGCTGTCAAGGCGCCTTCGGGTGTGCTCCGGGCGCCACCAGGAGGACTGCTGACCGGCAGCACGCTCGGAGGGAATGTCCGAGGGCGATGCCGCGAGCCGCGCCGGTGACGAGCGCGGACCTGGCGGCGAGCGGTCACGGAGTCGTGGTGCTCCCCCCATTCCGCCTATACGCCACGGAAGCCGTGGGAGCCCCTCCGTATCGTGAGCCCTCGCGAGGTGTGGCTGGGGAGGGGCAGGTGGAGGAGCGAGGGTGGGGGTACCGGCGGAGGCTGCCGGAGGGGACGGTGCTGTACGAGGCTGTGAGGAAGAACCTGGCCACGCTGCTAGCGGAGGCAGGCGAGTTGGGACGCGGCCTGCCCCGGTACGTGGAGCGGGACTTCGCCAGGTACCTGGAATGCGGAGTGCTGGCACACGGCTTCGCGCGGGTGCGCTGCGAGAGTTGCAAGGACGAACTGCTCGTCGCCTTCTCATGCAAGGGACGAGGGGTGTGCCCGTCCTGCAATGCGAAGCGGGCGCAGGTGACGGCGGCGCACCTGGTGGAGCGGGTGCTGCCGCACGTGCCCTATCGACAGTGGACGGCACCGGGTGCGGTGGGTGCTGCTGAAGGATGCGGGGCTGCTCTCCGACGTCCTGCTCGCGGTGTTCGCCCTGCAGCGACGGAGGGCACACCGGCAGGGCCTCCGCGATGTGCGAGGAGGGGCCATGTCGTTCATTCAGTTCTTCGGCTCGGCCTTGCCAACACGCGGCTCTGGAGCTTCGTGACCGACTGCGCCGGGTAGACGGCCTGTGACGCAGTCCACTCTCAACGTGTGAAGCTCATCACTGAACTATTCCAACGGAGCAGACAGAGTATGCAACATCACGAAACACATCGTGCTGGGCGTCCGTTCAACCCAAACCAGACCCGTGAACGGTGACTCAAGGAGTAGCGCAGTGAGCCCTCATAGTTGGAAGACCATGGCGCTGCCGGTGACCCAAGCCGGTAGCAATTCGAGGAATTTGACTGCTGGTCGAGTCTTGCACCGGCCTTGTTCATGGACATCGGTCCTGATAGCAGCATGGGTCTTCATGCTTCCTGCTTGTTTGACGGCAGAAACCGAAGACAATTTTCTTGCGGATGAGATGACCGGTTCTGTTGTGGGCGCAATGGAAGTGACTTCGCGGCCAAACACAGATGCGGCGATGATGATCCACACGGACGCCAACTTCGGAGGCGGTGCTCAGGCCCTCGCGCCAGGTGTCTATAATCAGGGGGCGTTTGGTCTGGGCGACAACACCGTGAGCTCGCTCACGGTTCCCCCGGGGTGGACGGTCACGCTGTACGAGCATCCCAACTTCTACGGACGCAGGAAGACGTTTACCTCCAACACGGCCTACGTGGGTGATGACTTCGAGAACATCACCTCCGCCATCATCGTCCAGGGGCCGAGCAATACCGGCCCGGCGGTCATCTTCAATGACGTGCAACTCCAAGGCGGCGGTGGTGTTCAGGCCCTCGCGCCAGGCGTCTATAATCTGGCAGCGATTGGTATGGGCGACAACGCCGTGAGTTCGCTCATGGTTCCCTCGGGGTGGACGGTCACGCTGTACGAGCATCCCAACTTCTACGGACGCAGGAAGACGTTTACCTCCAACACGACCTACGTGGGTGATGACTTCGAGAACATCACCTCCGCCATCATCGTCCAGGGACCAAGCAATACCGGTCCGGCGGTCATCTTCGATGACCTGCAACTCCAAGGAGGCGGTGCTCAGGCCCTCGTGCCGGGCATCTATCATCTGTCAGACATTGGTATGGGCGACAACGCCGTGAGCTCGCTCATGGTTCCCCCGGGGTGGACGGTCACCCTGTACGAGCATCCCAACTTCTACGGACGCAGGAAGACGTTTACCTCCAACACGACCTACGTGGGTAATGACTTCGAGAACATCACCTCCGCCATCCTTGTTGAAGCTCCACTCCAAGGAGAGGCAACCAGGTTGGGATACCCCATTGCCGGAACCGTGGATGACGATGACCTCAAGTGGAGAATCGCCAGCGATCCCCTCATCATCGAAAAGCTCGCGAAGTTCGCCTATGCTCTCGGGTTCGCTTATTGCAATGGAACGCGGGATCCGGTCACCGGCCGGGACTTCGAAGTGTACCGAGCCTGGGACGGGAGCTACGTCATGAAAGCGCATTATGACAAGAATGATCCTTGGCTCTACCCGTATCACAAGGCGGATGATCGGCTCAAGATAACGCTCTCCAATTTCAGGACCATCATCGATCCGTCGACGTTTTCCTATGGTGCGCAATCCATCACGTCCGTGGAGCAACCATTCATTCTTAGCAGCCAGGTCGCGGAAAATCGTGGCAGCACCGAGTCAACAATGACGGTGGGAATGTCCGATTCGCATACAGACTCGTATGCGCATACAACGAGTTCCAAGATCGGCGCCGGCCTCAAGGTTACCGTCAAGAGCAAGGCAAAAATTCCTTTCTTGATTGAGTCCGAGGTCTCCACGGAGCTTTCCATCAATGGAGAACAGGGCTGGAGTGATATGACGACCAACACGACCGTTGTTGGGACAACCATCAACTACCAGATGAAAGTACCGGCGATGAGCCGGAAGCGCCTCGAGTTGCTCGCGTACCGTACCAAATCGGATATCAACTATAACGCGCGGGCGCTGATCGCTTTCACCATCAAGTTCGAAGGCCATCTGCGCAGCGGCGCTCTCGGCAACGCTCATGTCAACCATCCGACCGATGAGGCGCCATTTTCAGTAACCTTTGGCAACGACAGCCTCTCGGGCTTCGGTGATATCCTCGACAAGTACGATCATCGGTATATCGGCGGTTACTCGGACTGGGACTGGTTCTGGATGCAGAACAACTTCGGTCCCCTGCTTGATGAGGCCCTGCCCTTCTTCAGAGGTGGCGTTGTCGCTCCGCTGAATGGCAAGTTCAGCAACGTGGCCGGTGGCACCACATTCATCAGGGAATATCCGGCGCAGTTGCTGTGAATTGAAGTAGAGGACCGGAGCCCGATTGGGGGCGGCGGGTATCAGTGCCGAGGGCCATACGATCCATTTGCACTCACTCTCGCCGCCCCCGCCGTATCGAGCCTCACTCAACCCGGTACTCGGTGCGTCAGGTGCCTGTCCGATTCCTTCAAGACAGGCCGGGGCGGGCCGTGCGAATACCGCCGCACGCTGTTCCACCTGCGCACCGGAATCCGCCGCCAACAGGATGAGGGGGCTATGCTGCGGGCCATGAAGATACTGGTCTCGGCCAATGGCTCTCGGGGGGACGTGCAACCCATGCTGGCCCTGGCGCTGGCCTTGCGCGAGCGAGGCCACGAGCCCGTGCTGGCGGCCACTCCCGCCTTCGCCTCGGAAGCCAGGGCCTTCGACCTGCCCTTCGTGCCCGTGGGCATTGACATATAACAGCTCATGAAAGAGCACCGCGACTCCATCGGCAACGACTTCTTCCCGGCTGTTGGTGGTCCTCAGCCGTGAACCACCGAGGACTGCCGGAGCCACCCCCCTCGACACCTCGCAGCCAGCCCTTCTCCACCCAGGAGCGCACCACGGGTTCCGTCACGCCCAGCAGCGCGGCGACCCCCTGCAGGGAGTAGAGGCCGTCGGCCCGGCGCTCTGGCTGTCGTGGCCGTCCTCGTCGTCCCGCGGGCTGGCACCGGATGCCGTAGCGCTTGCGCACCCAGCGCACCGCCTCCTTGTCCCAGGCGCGCTTGACTCCAGAGAGCAGCCCCCTTCGGTTCAGCTCGGCTGCTACCTCCCTGTCGCTCCTCTCCTTGGCCAGCGTGCCAATGAGTTTGATGACCTCGGGCGAAGTGGCTCGCTCGGATGATGGGCGACGCGCAATACTCAGCTCGCTGCACGTCCCGGTCTGCCAGAGCAGTTGGATGTGAATCCCGCGCTCCGGGACGTCCACGGGGCTGAGCACCACCTCTCTCACCAGAATCCGCAGCAGGTTCTTTCGCTCGGCATTCGTCGTGCTCCGCGCGTGCCAGACATATGACAAGTCCTTGGCTAGCTCGAGCAGGTGTGCTCTGTCCTGGATCGTGAGCTCTACCTTCTCGCGCCGCAGGACCTGCTGGTGCTCGCGCTCGAGCGACTCCCACTCGCCCAGCTTCTCGTTCCACTCACGCACCAACGTGCGGGCCACCACGCGGTTGTCCGGGTCCACCGTACGGACGCGCGGGCTCCCGGTAGGCGGTCTGCATCCGGTGACCGCACCGGCCACAGAGCACCAGCCCCTGCAACAGAGCGCTTCCCTCACGGGCAGCACCGCGCTGGTCCGGCTGCTGGTAGTTGGGATGGTTGGTCGCGAGCTTCTTCTGGTTGGCCATGTACTCCTCCCAGCGGATGTAGGCCGGGTGGTGATTCTTCAAACACACCTTCCAGGCTTCCCACGGCAGCCGCGTGCGGCGCTGGCGCCGCACCTGTCCGTCCACCAGCGTCAGGTGCCTTTCATTGCGCCCGAAGACATAGGCACCGGCGTAGGTGGGGTTGTGGAGCATGGAGAGCAGCAGGGTGTAACGCGGTGGCACCTGGCGAAGTTGATGCGTGCCCGGCCCTCGCATGGCAGGTCCAGCAACCGGTGCCAGTCCGCCGAGGAGCGCGCCAGGCGAGAGACTTCCAACGAGAGGATGACGCCGACGCGTCCGTGCGCGACCTCCTCGGCCATGCGCTGGAATCCCGCTCGCCTGTCCGCGTTCGTCCCACTCGGGCCCATGTCTTCATCAATGATGTCAATGCGCTCGGGCGGCCAGCCCAGTTCCAGAGCGCGCTGGCGCAGGGCGTACTGACGGGCCGTGGACTCACGATGCTCGTGGACCTGCCTGAGCGTGGACTGGCGCAGGTACACCACCGCTCGACGCTCCAGATGCGTGACTCGAACCTTGTCGTTCATCGCCTTCCTCCGCGTCTACGGTTTCGGCGCGCAGCACCTGGTGCAGCAGGGCGGCCCACGTGCCGAGCAGTTGCGGCCTTACCGCCATGGGCAGTGCCGCCCACGGGGGGCCGGATTTCTGGGAAGGACACGTTGGCATGTATCAACGTAGGTCCACCCTGGGCCAGGGGCGTGGCGGAGGGGCCCTGGGTGCGACCGAGCGCCACCTGCACCGCACTGGCAAGCTCGAGCAGCGCAGGGATGGAGAGTCGGACCTCTCGGCCACCGACGCTCGGAGGAACGAAGAGCGGGGAACGGTCCGTCCACTCGAGCGGCAGTCTCATGTACTGTCCGGGAGGATGCTCCACGTCGACGTAGCGCCGACCCTCCTGGCTACGGATGAACCGAGCGACTGGCCGTTCCATGCCTTTGAGGGGGTGGACCGGCAGCGTGACCGTCACCTCGAAGCGGCGGGAAACCTCTATTGGAAGCAGCGGGAATCGAACCCACGCCGGGCGGTGCGAAACTCCCAGCAGAATCGCGCCCTTACCTCGTAACCGCCCGGACCCGTGGGCAATAGGTATCTCGCTGCGTCAAGTCCTGTCCGATCTTGTAGGCTGGAACCCTCCTCGATCTGGAGGGAGCCCCATGGCAACTCGCCTGACCGCTGCGGTCCTGCTCTTGGCCCTGCTCAGTGCGTGCGCCACCCAGCGTGTGGTACGCCTCGACACGAGGCAGGGGGAACCCCTGGAGTACAAGCTGCCCACCTCGCCTCAGTCCGTGAAGGTGGACGCGGAAGCGTTCGAGGAAGTGCTGACGCATATGGTGCTGAATGCGCCCCTCACGCTCCGCCCACTCCAGCACGGTGGGCTGGTGCTCGCCTCCTACCCAGGCAACGACGAGGCACCTCGCTGGCAGCGCCTCATGAGTAAGCGCTACGGCGGCCTCTGCGAGCCGGGCCAGCGGATGGAAACCTGCCTCTCCCCGCTCGACGACGTGATGGGCCTGAGTGAATGGGACAAACTGGGCGTGGCCCTGGGCCTGTCGATTGATCCCCTCAAGGAGAGCATTGCCAGGGCGGTGGAGAAGACGCTGGCCCCGCAGCTCTTCTACACCGTCATTGCGACGGGGCTGGTCACCTGGGCCGTCCTGGCGGTCAACCCCGAGCCCGTGTTCACCAAGGCGGCGGCAATCGTTTCGGCGCTGCTGTTGATCTACCTGGGAGTGGAGACATTCCTGGAGGTGGTGGACGCGAGCCGGGAATTGAAATGGGCCAGCGACCGGGCCATGACCTGGGAGGAGTTGGAGCACGCCAGCAAGCGCTTCGCCCACCGGGTGGGGCCGGAGGTGGCCCGCGTCTTTGTCCTCGCGGTGACGGTGGTGATGAGCCACGGCATGACCGGGGGCTCGGCATGGCTGGCCTCAAGACTGTCGATGCTGCCCAACGTCGCGGAGGCGGCGGCACTGGGGGCCGAACCACTGCGCCTCACACTTTCGGAGATAGGACAGGTGAGCACGGTGGCGGTTTCCGCCGAGGGCACTATCACCGTTATCCTGGCTCCCACGGCGGTGGCCATGACGGGCAAGGGGCCCGGTGGTGGCTCGAAGCAAGAGCAATACAAGACGCCCAAGTCTGGCGTCAGCGGGAAAGAGGGCGCCAAGGATGTGCCAAGCTGGGCGAAAGGTGAACGGCCCAAGGTTGATGAGAGTGGCAAGGACTTCGCCAAGAGGTTGTTGGACAAGAAGTATGGGGAAGGGAGCTACGACAAGGGGCCTGGGAGTGAATTCAACAAGATACAAAAATGGGGAGACCGCGCATTCGAGAACCCATGAGGGCGTCCCATGACACACGTGTATGTCCTTCAACATGTGCATGCAGCTCTAAACGGAGAGGAGGATATCAAGCTCATTGGCGTGTACGTGACCGAGGCGGATGCCCAGGCGGCTGTTTCCCGTCTGAGCCAACAGCCAGGCTTCCGAGAGCACCCGGAGGGGTTTCACATTTCTCGGTACGAACTCAACAAGGACCACTGGACCGAGGGGTTCATTGGATGGGATGAAGCCCTTGATGAATCATGAATCCATGGGAGTCGAAGCTCTCGTCCGAGCGATAGCATTCAGGTCTTCCGGATGGTTGGAGGCAGGCGATGGGGTGGGGCCGTCACGCTGCCCCACAAGCCCAATTGAGTCCAAATCTGGTCCGACAAGAACCGATTGGGTCCCCTGATGCGGTGACCGGTTATACGCGGGTTGTCGTGGCGTCCGGCATGCTCGCATGTGCCGGACGCAGCACGGAGGCGGCCACGCCGCTCAGGCCCACCAGCCCCACGAGGTTGGGGAACACCTGCAAGCCATTCATCAGGTCTCCCCAGGCCCAGATGGTCTCCACGGATGTGTTCGCGTGCTTGAGGTGTGAAGGCAGGCGGAGTGGAGTGGCGGACGTGAAGGGAGCAGCAGGGGTGAGAGCGATTCTGGCGCAGTGCGCCAGCACTCCGCACTCCAGGTACCGGGCGAAGTCCCGCTCCACGTACCGGGGCAGGCCGCGCCCCACCTCGCTCGCCTCCTCCAGAAGCGTGGCCAGGTTGTCCTTCACCGCCTCGTACAGCACCGTCCCCTCCGGCTGCCTCCGCCGGTACGCCCACCCGCGCTCCTCCACCCGCTCCTCCCCTTCCACAACGCCTCGACGACCTGAGCGGGGCGCGGGCGCGATGACGCGCTCGACATCAGTCCGTGGGAGGCGGTGTTGAGGATCCAGGTGTTTCCCTTGAGGATGAAGCCGAAGGCCACCTTGGAGCTCTGGGTCCTCTTCATCTTGACGCACTTGCCCGCATCGTCCGCGTCACCGCAGCTGATACTTCCGATCTTTTCCTTGCCGCTGCCGAGCAGGGCGCACACCTTGACCACCTCACGCGCCGTGTCCGTGCTCAGCCCGGGATGAGATCGCCCGGGCGGGTGGGCACCGGGTGCGTCCGCATCAGTGGCCGCGCGGCGAGCATGATCCAGATGCCGTACGCCACCATGAACGTCCGGTTGGGAATCCCGAAGTAGCGCATCTGCATGAGCAGGGGCACCATGACCACCAGGCTCAACCAGACGGCGGCGGCCCACATGGGCAAGCGCGCCCCGGACCAGGGCGCCTGTCGCCGCAGCGCGAGCGACACGAAGAGCACGGCCAGGAGTTCGCTCGGCACCCCGATCATGAACCCCACCCCATGCATCCTTCCGGAGAAGGACATCTGGGTCTGGTCCGCCGTCGTCGGATCCATGGGGAAGGCGCCCCCCAGCGCGAGCCCGACGGCCGTCAGGAAGAGGAAGACGAGCCCCATCCGGCCAGACCAACCCCGTGCCTGGCCCACGAGCGCCACGAGGAGCGCCAGGCTGCCGAGCGCGAAGGCCCCGAACGAGACGCCCATCACGGCGCCGTAGGGGCCTATCGCGTACTCACTGATCATGTGAGACGTGGGCACCAGGTCAGGCCGCAGCACGTGCAGCACCAGAAGCGACAGGAGCGCGACGGAGGAAGCCCAGAAGGCGATTCGCGCGGATTGAAGGGTCATGGACATTCGATATAGTTGACTCCATCCAATATGGCAATTCGTCGCAAACGGACCTACACATCCCCCAAGCGGGACAGCGCCGCGGCCGCCAACCGGGCCCGGATCCTCGAGGCGGCGAGGGCACTCTTCGCTCGTCGCGGAATCGATGCGGTGACCATCGCCCAGATCGCCGAGCGCGCGGGCGTCTCGGGCTCGTCGGTCTACGCGCTGTTCGCATCGAAGGAAGGGCTCTTGCGAGCGCTGATCCAGGAGGCACTCTTCGGACAGGGCTACCAGGCCGCGAGCGCACGGCTCGACGCGGAAGCGGATCCCGTGGAGCAGCTTCGGATGACGGCGACCGTGGCGCGAGGCATCTACGAGAGCGAGTCCACCCTGCTCGGACTTCTCCGGGGGGCCTCCGGCTTCTCGCTCGCGCTTCGGCGTCTCGAGGCCTCGCTCGAGGAGAAGCGATTCGCGCTCCAGCAAGCGCGTGTCCTTCGCCTCTTCGAGGCGGGCAGGGCCCGGGAGGGACTCTCGCTCGACAAGGCCCGCCGCCTCCTGTGGATGTACACGAGCCGCGACGTCTACCGGTTGCTCGTGCTCGAAGGCGGCTTCACGCCGGAGGAGTACGAGACCTGGCTCTCCCAGACGCTCGTCACCACGCTCGTCGCCCCCCCTGCCAGGGCCACTTCCGCGAAGGGCCCCCGGTGAACGCCGTGGGTCCGGACCACTGTGCCGCCATGGCCACGCTCGGCACGCTGGGCCCGGGTCGGCACCGCGCCACCTTCCTCGTCGCGCTGCGCTTCGCCATCACATCCATGACCGGGTGAGCACCGCGGCCGGGGCCCTCATTGGCGGTCAGCGGGGTGCGCTCGCTGCTCCTGGCCCTGCCGCCGTTGCTGGTGGGCGGCAGCCTGAGCACCTCCGGGTGGACGTACCTGCCGGGCTTCGCGCTGGGCATCCTCGTGGGCATGGGCGCGGTGGGGCTCATCTTCGCCGAGGGCCTGGCGCGCATGAGCACGAACGTGGCCGAGCGGCTCCAACGCTTCGTGGCGCTCGGCTCCGCAGCGCTCGGGCTGTTCTGGATCGCCAGCCGGTTCTGAGGCGACTTTCGCCATTCTGGGTGGCGAGTAGGTCCACAGAGCGAAGGGATGAGCGGCAGGGAGCAAGCCCCACAAGCGGGGGCAGAGCCGGGGCAGGAGGAGGAGAGCCCAGCCTTTGCCGCGACGGTGGAGGAGCCAGGGAAGGAGCGCTCACCCCGTTTGGACTCTCGCCGGGCTGCTGAAAAGGACGTTCGCCCTGAGGGCTCCTGTCCTTCCTATGCTCAAGGCCGGTAGGCGGAGTCCCCCTCCATCGGGGGACCCCAGCGCCGACGACAGGGAGCGCGCTACCGGCGCTCGCTGTCCAGGTGCTTCATCTGGGCCGGGTCGTAGCGGTCACCGGAGATCTTCACCATCGACTCGAGCGCCGCGAGGTCTTCCTTCGACAGCGGCCGCTCCAGGGCACCGAGCACGTCCTCGAGCTGCGCGCGGGTCTTCGCTCCCACCACGGGAACGAACGCGGGCTGCCGCGCCAGCACCCAGGCGAGCGCCACCTGCCCCGGCGTCATGCGACGCTCATGCGCGAAGCGCTGGAGGGCCTTCACCGAGTCCTCGTTCTTCGCCCCGTTCTCGCCAGCGAAGCGAGGCTGATGGGCGCGCCAGTCTCCCGCTTCCGTCGGCTTGCTGCCCGTGAGCAGTCCTCGCGAGAAGACCCCGTAGAGCGTCGCGCTGATGCCGAGTTCGGCGAGCACGGGGAAGATCTGCGCCTCGGGGCCCCGGGTGGCGATGGCGTACTCGATCTGCAAGTCGACGATGGGGTGGACCTTGTGGGCCCGGCGGATTGTCTCGACACCGACCTCCGACAGCCCGATGTGGCGCACGTAGCCCGCCTTCACCAGGTCCGCGATCGTCCCGATGGTGTCCTCGATCGGAACGGAGGGATCCAGCCGAGCGGGTCGATAGATGTCGATGACCTCCACCCCCAGCCGCTTCAGGCTGTAGGCGATGAAGTTCTTCACCGCGACGGGGCGCGTGTCGTTACCGTTGAAGCTCCCATCCGGCCCGCGGAGCGCGCCGAACTTCACCGAGAGCTGGACCTTGTCCCGGCGCCCCTCGATGGCCCGCCCCACGAGCATCTCGTTGTGGCCCATGCCGTAGAAGTCCCCCGTGTCGATCAGCGTCACCCCTCGCTCGATCGCCGCCTGGATCGTCCGGACGCTCTCCGCGTCATCGGTCTTCCCGTACGTGCCCGACATCCCCATGCAGCCCAGTCCCAGCGGGAAGACCTCGGGACCCGTGGAGCCCAGCTTCACCGTGCGCTTCGTCTGCTTCGTCTCGTGCGTGCTCATCCGTGTGTCTCCTTCTGCGCCAAGACTAAGGATCGACACACTTAAATCAAATCAATAGGATGTATCCCAATCATGCACGGCATCTATGAGAAGGACCTGGACCTCAACCTGCTCCGCGTCTTCGTCGTGGTGGCGGAGGCAGGCAGCGTCACCGAGGCCGCCAGCCGCCTCTACCTCACCCAGCCCGCGGTGAGCGCGGCGCTCAGGCGCCTCGCGTCGACGGTCGGAGCGCCGCTCTTCGTCCGCGCGGGACGCGGACTCGCGCTCACGGCACGTGGCCAGCGCCTGTTCACCTCGGCCCGGCCGCTCCTCCAGGCCCTCGTCGAGGCCACCGTCTCCCCGGCGGCCTTCGACCCGAAGACGAGCGAGCGGACCGTGCGGATCGGCCTCTCGGACGCGAATGAGACCTGGCTCCTTCCGCCGCTGCTGCGCGCGCTCGACGAGGAGGCGCCACGCATGCGGCTCGTCGTGATTCCCGTGCAGTTCCGCACCATCGCCGAGGCCCTGGGTTCCTCGGCGGTGGACTTCGCGGTGACGGTGGCCGACGAGCTGTCGGCCGACACGCGGCGTCTGACATTGTTCTGGGGCGGGTTCGTCTGTCTCTACGATCCGCGGCACGCTCGCATCGGCAAGCGACTGACGCGGGAGAGCTACCTCGCGCACGAGCACGTCATCGTCTCATACAACGGAGACTTGCGAGGGATTGTCGAGGACGCGCTCGGCGTCCAGCGGCGGGTCCGGGTCTCGGTCCCGATGTTCCACAGCGTCGGGGCACTCGTGGAAGGCAGCGCCCTGCTCGCCACGTTGCCCGCCGTGGTCGCGCGGGAAATCACCTCGCTGCGTCCGAACCTCCGCACCACGCCCCTTCCCCTGGACCTGGGAGGCGCCCCGACGGAGCTGCTCTGGCGCAACACGGTCGACGACGACGACGCCATCCGCTTCATTCGGGACCTGGTGGTCCGCGTGGTGAAGACAGTGCACGGCCCCGAGGAAGCGCCCCGGTCGACGACGAGCGGCTGAGGAGGCAATCAAAGCGCGCGGGCGTGGGCCCACCGCACGGCCCACGCCCCCTCACCTCACGCCTTGACCTCGCCCTTGTTCTTCTCGTCGCGGCCGTGCACCGAGGCCGGCGGGCTCGTGGCCTCCACGGCGGTGAAGGTCTCCAGGATCTTGTACGTGTGGCTGGCCCCCTTCGGCACGAGCCACGAGTCCCCGGGGTTGAGCACCAACACCTGGCCCTCCAGGTGGAGCTCCGCGCGGCCCTTGATGACGTAGCCCACCGTCTCGTAGTCGCGCACGCTCACGGGCTTGGCCTCGGCCGGTTCCTCGTTCTCCCACAACCGCATCGCCACCCGGATGCCCTCCGCCAGGTACTTCTGCCCCATCTGCCCCGTCGGCGAGTGGTGGGAATCGACCTTCTTCACACTGGTGTCACCCATCTCGGCTCTCCCCTGTCGTTTGACTTCTTCCGGACAAGCTAAGGAAGCCAGGAGCGAAGCGAACCCCCCAAAACACCACGCCCGCTCCCCCCCCGAAGGGAGGAGCGGGCGTGTAGGTCACGGCTCGAGTGCGGTGCTTCAGCTCAGCGGGCGAACGTTCTGCGCCTGCAGGCCCTTGGGCCCACGCGTCACGTCGTACTCCACCTTCTGGCCCTCGGCCAGCGAGCGGAAGCCCTGCGCGTTGATGGCGGTGTGGTGGCAGAAAACGTCATCTCCCCCCGCATCCGGTGCGATGAAACCAAAGCCCTTCGCGTCGTTGAACCACTTCACGGTACCAGTTGCCATGGACTTCCCTGACTTTCTGCGCCTGCGCTACGGCAATCCACCACCCTCCACGTGAGGGCAGTACTGCGGATGAAACGGCTCGGAGCCATTCCCCATTCCTCCCCGGCCTTCACACTTCTTCATCGCTCGCCGGGTGAGCGCTTCACATCCGCCTCCTACCTTCCTGACTGACCGATGGCGCCGAGCCCCTGCCGGGCCGGTCGCTCACGGAAGGAGCAGCAACATGTTCGGATACATCTTTGGCGCGGTCTGCCTCGCGGGTGCCCTCTTCACCGTGCGCCGCGCCCGGCGCTACGCCTCCTGGCGCGGCGGCCCCGGCCGCTGGAGCCCCCGCGGCCAGTTGCGCCACGTCTTCGAGCGGCTCGACACCTCCCCCGGTCAGGAGAAGATCCTCGTCCAGGCCGCCGAGGACGTGAGCCAGGCCGCCGAGAAGCTGCGCGGCCTCTGGGGCGACACCCGCTCCTCCTGGGCCCAAGCCCTGCGCGGAGAACACTTCGATGGGGCCGCCCTGCGGGAGCAGGACGCCAAGCAGGACGCGCTCGTCGACGAGCTGCGCAAGACGATCCACGCCTCGCTCGCGAAGGTCCACGAGGCGCTCGATCCGCGCCAGCGGCTCGAGCTGGCGGACCTCGTCGAGCGCGGCTGGGGCTCCTCCCACCACCGCCACCCCCGCGCCCACGCCTTCCGGGCCGACCGCTGCGGTTGGCGCGGCGCCTGGGCGGGGTGAAGCCTTGGTAGAGTCCGCCCCGCCCATGTCCACCCGCGTCCTCCTCATCGACGATGACACCCGGATGTATGAATTGCTCGAGCAGTACCTCGGGCAGCAAGGCATCAAGGTGACCCATGCCCCCGATGGAGGACGCGGCCTGGCCGCCCTGGACTCCCAGGCCTTCGACGCCGTGCTGCTGGACGTGATGATGCCGGGCATGGACGGGCTCGAGGTGTGCCGGCGCATCCGCTCGCGCAGCACCGTGCCCATCCTCATGCTCACCGCGCGCGGCGACGAGACGGATCGCGTCGTGGGCCTGGAGCTCGGCGCGGACGACTACCTCGCCAAGCCCTTCAGCCCCCGCGAGCTGCTCGCGCGCCTGCGCGCCGTGCTGCGCCGCGCCCAACCCTCCGCCATGGCCGAGAAGCTCGAGGCCCACGGTGTCTCGCTCGACGTCCCCGCTCGCGAGGCCCGCGTCAATGGCCGGCGCGTGGAGCTCACCGGGCTCGAGTTCGATCTGCTCGTGGCGCTCGTGCGGCGCGCCGGCCGCGTCATCCCCCGCGACGCGTTGCTCGGCGAGGCGGGCCGCAGCGACACCCTCGTGGGCGAGCGCACCGTGGACGTGCACATCTCCCACCTGCGCCAGAAGCTGGGCGAGGACGGCGCGAAGCTCATCAAGACCGTCCGGGGCGTGGGCTACCTCTTCGCCCGGGAGGGCCCGTGAGACGGCGCGGGCACGGGCACGGACCCTGGGACTCGCCCGGCGGATGGCCTCCCCGCCCGATGACCCGGCTCGGCTCCTATGTCCGGGCCCGGCTGCGCCGGCGGCTCTTCCTCTGGTTCGGCATCTCCATCCTCGTCACCGCCGTGGTGGTGGGCTCGGTGATGAACCTGGTGGGGGGCAACTCCTGGCGCCAGGAGCTCGAGCGCGTGCGCACCTTCGCCATCCACCGGCTCGCCGACGTCTGGGACGAGCCCGAGCGGCGAGATGCCCTCGTGCGCGAGGTGTCCACGGATCTGCTGCTCGACATCGAGCTGCTCGACGTCTCGGGCAGGAGCCTGGTGCGCGCCGGAGAGCCGTGTCTCGGGTCCGCCAACGTCATCCTCCCCGTGGAGCACGGAGGCGTGCGGCTCGGCACCGCCCACGTCTGCTCGGGGCGCACCCGGAGCCGCGCTCCCTGGCGCGGCACCCTGTTCTGGGCCGTGAGCGGACTCACGATGTGGATGGCCTCGGGCTGGGTGGCCCGGCGGCTGGCCCGGCCCCTGGACATGCTCGCGCGCGCCGTGCAGGAGCTGGGCGAGGGCCGGCTGGAGACGCGGGTGGACCTGGGCCGCCACGCCACCGGGGAGATGCAGCTCTTGGCCTCGGCCTTCAACGAGATGGCCGCGCGGATCGAGCGGCAGATGGCGGACCAGCGCGAGCTGCTGGCCACCGTGTCCCACGAGCTGCGCACGCCGCTCGCGCACCTGCGCGTGCTCGTGGAGCTGATGCGCGACGCCGGTGGACCCGAGCGCACCGCGGATCAGATGGAGCGGGAGATCGTGGAGCTGGATGCCCTGGTGGGCGAGCTGCTCGCCAGCTCGCGCCTGGACTTCGGCCAGCTCAACCCCCACGCACTGGAGGGGAAGGATCTGGCGCAGCGGGCCCTGGAGCGCACGGGCCTGTCCGCCGAACTGCTCTCGGTGGAGGTGCCCGACACGAAGCTGGTGGGCGACGCCACGCTGTTGGGGCGCGCGCTGACCAACCTGCTCGACAACGCGCGCGGACACGGCCAGGGAGTGGAGGCGCTGCGGTTGGTGGAGCGCGAGGGGCGGCTCGCCTTCTGCGTGGAGGACCGGGGGCCGGGACTGCCACCGGGAGAGGAGGCGCGCGTCTTCGAGCCCTTCTACCGGGGCAGCGCGGGAGGCGAGCGGCGCGAGGCGGGCTCGCTGGGCCTGGGGCTCGCGCTGGTGCGGCGCATCGCCCGGGCGCACGGCGGAGAGGCCTTCGCGGAGAACCGGCCCGAGGGCGGCGCGCGCGTGGGTTTCACCCTGGAGCGCGGCGGCCGCCCGGCGGCGGGGTGAGCTACTTCACCGAGCCCGACGCGCTGCCCTTGGCGTCCTCGGTGGAGAACTCGAAGGCGAGCGCCGTGGTCTCCCCCTCCTTCACCGTCACCTCGGCCGTCTTGGTGCCGAGCACCTCGTGCCAGGCCTCGAGCGTGTAGGTGCCCGCGGGCAGGTGCTCGATGGAGTAGGCCCCGTCCGCGTTGGAGGTGGCGAAGTACGGGTTGGGATTCACCACCACCCAGGACACCATCCACGGGTGGATGTCGCACTTGAGGCGGACCACCTCGGCGTCGGCCGGCAACGTGCGTTGCACGGGCTTGCCGTTGGGCGGCTGGGCCACGTTGAAGATGGACTTGGTGCCCGAGAGGGCCCGCGCGTTGTGCAGCGTGCCGTCACTGTTCTTGATGAGGATGGGCTGCCCCGAGGCGACGCCCTGCACCCGGGGGGTGTAGCTGCACTGCTTCTGGTCCACGACGGCGGACCGCGTCCGGGGCGAGCGCGGCATCAACCCGCGCACGCGCACGAGCACGTTCTCCAGCTTGCCCGCCTTCACCAGGAGGGACTGGTCCACCAACGGCATGCCCTCGCAGGACGGATCCTGGCTGGGGGTGACGGGCGCGGGCGCGGGCGGTGTGCCCTTGAAGGTGATCGTGCCTTGGAGGGTGCCGCCGCCCGTCAGGGGCTCGGGCTCGGGCGACTCCTCGGCGGGGGACCCCTCCGCCGCCGCGTCCTGGGTCCGCGAGGATGGCTCCGCTGCAACAGGCGCGGGAGGGCTTTCCTGCTTGCAGGCGGACAGGGCCGTGAGTCCCACCGTGCCCAGCAGCGCGAGCCCCAGCGTACGCAACTTCATGTCATCTCTCCTCATGGCGCCCACTTCCGCCGGGCCGCGCGGTGGACCCGTGAAGGGCGCCACCTGTCGTAAGAAGAGCGGACCGGGAAGTCAACGCGAGAACGGGTTTACGGGTCATTCCCGGCGGCTGATGCTGAACGCGGCCAGTCCCGTGAAGACGGCGGCGAAGACGAACAGCACGGGCAGCTCGAGCCCGGCGCCGGACGACGGGGAGCCCAGGGCGAGCGAGGCCTCGGCGCCGTAGAGCGCGCGCCGCAGTCCCTCGACGGCGAAGCGCAGGGGGTTGAGGCGCATCACCCACGCCAGCAGGGGGCTGGCGCCCTTGAGCGGGAAGAGGGCGCCGGAGAGCACCCACATGGGCAGGAGCACCACGCTCATGACGGCGTGGTAGCCGGCGGTGGAGCGCACCCACCACGCGAGCGCGATGCCCATGCAGGTGAGGGCCAGGGCGGACAGCCCCATCACCGAGAGCAGCAGGGGCACGTTCACCGTGGCGGCCGACACACCGGCCAGCGGCGCGAAGAGCAGGAAGAGCGAGGCCTGCGACAGCGCGATGGCCGAGGAGCCCAGCGCCTTGCCCAACACCACCGACAGACGCGAGCCGGGTCCCGCCAGCACGGACTGGAGGAAGCCCTCGCGCCGGTCCTCGATGACGGAGATGGTGGCGAAGATGGCGCTGAAGAGCAGCACCATGGCGACCACGCCCGGGAAGGAGAAGCGCTGGTAGTCCAGGCCCTGGGCCCCCGCCACGCGGAAGGAGCCGGAGAAGCCCGCGCCGATGACGAACCAGAAGAGGATGGGCTGGGCGAGCGCGCCCACCACGCGGCTGGGCTGACGGAAGAAGCGCACCACGTCGCGCGAGAGCAGCACGCGCACCGTGGCCCACTGGAGCGCGAGCGCGCCCGGCGCACGCGGAGCCCGCGCGGGGGCGGCCGGCTCCTCCTGCTCGAGCCGGGGCTCGGGGGACAGCGAGGTGTCGGAGAGGGAGGAGGCGTGAGCGTTCATCGGCGGCTTTTCCTCGTGGGGGGCTCGGCGGTGGGCTGATCCGCCCCCAGGGTGCGGCCCGTGAGTTGAAGGAAGACATCCGCGAGCGTGGGCCGGCGCAACGACACCGCGGCGAGCCGGCCCGCGGGAAAGGCCTCCACCAGGCGGGGCACCAGGGCATGGCCCCGCTCGGCCTCCACCTGCACGTGCCCCTCCACCACGCGCGCCTCCAGCCCCAGGCGCGCGCGCACCTCGGCCGCGAGCGCCTCGGGCTCGTGGCCCTCGAGGATGAGGAGGTCTCCCCCCACCCGCGCGGTCAGGGCCGCGGGCGTGTCCATGGCCACCAGCCGCCCGGCATCCAGGACCGCCAGGCGATCACACATCTGCGCCTCGTCGGCCCGGTGGGTGGTGAGCAGCACCGTGAGGCCCTCGGTGTCGCGCAGCGCGCGCAGGTGGGCCCAGAAGGAGCGGAAGGACGCCTCGTCGAGCCCCTGGGTGGGCTCGTCCATGAGGAGCACGCGGGGCTGGTGCACGAGCGCCCGCGCCAGCTCGAGCCGCCGCCGCATCCCTCCCGACCAGGTGCCCACGCGCTCGTCCCCGCGCGCCTCCAGGCCGATGAGCCGGAGCATCTCTTCCACGCGAGCGTGGGCGTGCGCACCCGTCAGCCCATACAACCGGGCGCCGAGCAGGAGGTTCTCCCGCGCGCTCATCAGGTCATCCAGGCTGCCGCGCTGGAAGATGATGCCCAGGCGCTGGCGCAGCGCGGGATCATGCAGCGACAGGGGCCGGCCCTCGAAGAGGACGCGGCCCGCGTCGGGGGCCAGCAGTCCGGCGAGCACCTGGAAGGTGGTGGACTTGCCCGCCCCATTGGGGCCGAGCAGGCCGACGATCTCCCCCGCGCGCACCGAGAGGCTCAAGCCATCGAGCGCCACGCGCGACTTGAAGCGCCGGGTGAGGCCGTCGAGTTGGAGCAGGGGCACGGACGAGAGCGCCGTGACCGGAGGGGCCAAAGGGGCCGGAGTCATCCTCGAATCAACCATGTCCCCCGCTGTCGAGCATCATCGCGGCGAAAAGGCCGGTCAGGTACAGCAGGCTGAACAGGAACGTCTGACGGGCCCAGGCCCTTCCCAGGCGCTGGAACAGCCCCGCGGCGCCCAGGCCGAGGAAGGACAGGCCCAGCAGCACCGCGGCGGCGAGGTACCACCCCCCGGCGATGCCGAGCTGGAAGGGCAAGAGGCTCATGGGCACCAGCGCCACGAGGTAGAGGACGATCTGCAAGCGGCTGGAGTCCTCGCCCCGCTCGATGGGGACGCACGTGAGCCCGGCCGCCGCGTACTCGTCCTGGCGGAACAGGGCGATGGCGATGAAGTGGGGGATCTGCCAGAGGAAGAGGATGGAGAAGAGGACGTAGCCGCCCGCGTCGATCTGCCCCGTGACGGCCGTCCAGCCCATGAGCGGGGGGAGCGCGCCGGGCACCGCGCCCACCAGCATGGCGATGGAGGAGTGGGCCTTGAGCGGCGTGTACACGAGCACGTAGCTGAGCAGCGCCACGAGGCCCAGCAGCGCGGTGAGCGGATTGGCCCCCAGCGCGAGCGCCGGCAGGCACACCGCGGCGAGCCCCACCCCGAAGGCGAGCGCGACATGGGGCTCCATGCGCCCGGAAGGCAGGGGGCGGTTGCTCGTGCGCGCCATGAAGCGGTCGCTGTGGCGCTCCCAGTAGCAGTTGAGCGCGTTGGCCGCGCCCACGGTGCCGGCGGTGGCCAGCAGCGTCACCAGCATGCGCGACACCGTCAGCTCTCCGGGGGCCAACCACATGCCGCCCGCGGCCGTGGCGAGCACCAGGCCCGACAGTCTCGGCTTGGTGAGGGACATCAAATCCGAGGCGAGGCTCGGCGAACTCACGGCACGCGCAATCACGCGGACTCCCCGAGGCGCGTCAGGCACGCAGGGCGGCTGGCGCGGCTGGAGGCGGAGCGGACTCCGCCCAAGATGAGATGAAAGGCCGCCCTCCCTTACACACAAGGAGGTGGCCACATCAAGCAAACGGGCGCGGGATTCATGCCATCCCCGCGCCCGCCCACATGTCTGGTGACTACTTTTTCTTGTCGGTGGGACGAGCCCGGCTCACAGCGCCTGGGCCTGCGCCACGTACTCGCCCTTGGGCTCGCGCTTGACGTACTCCTGCGCCAGCGCCTTGGCCTTGGGGGCCTGCTTCTTGTCCTTGGCGAGGAACGCCGCGTAGAAGTAGTAGGCCGGGGCGTAGTTCTCGTCCGCGTTGAGCGCCTTCTGGTACGTCTCGTCGGCCTTGGCGGTGTCGCCCTTGCCCTCGAAGACGCGCGCCAGCTCGAGCAGCGCGGTGGCCGCCTTGTCCGGCTGGCCGATGAACTCGGTGCTCGCCTTCTCCAGCGACTCCTGGGCCTTGGCCCACTCGGAGCGCTCGCGATAGATGGCGCCGATGGCCAGGCGGGCCTCGGGGTTCTTCGCGTTGGCGTCCTTCACCGAGCGCTCATACGTCTTGAGCGCGTCGTCCAGCTTGCCCTGGCGGCGGTAGGCGTTGCCCAGCATGGTGAGCAGCTTGGGGCTGTCGCCCATGGTCTTGAGCGCGGTGACGAGCGCCTCGGAGGCCTCCTTCTCGCCGCCCGGCTTGCCCATGAGGGCCTTGGCCAGTTCCACGTAGAGCTGGGCGCGCGTGCCGTCCATCTTGACGGCCTTGCGGATCTCCGCGGCGGCCTCGTCGTAGTGGTTCTCGGAGAGCAACCGGCGGCCCTTGATGAGGTAGAGCTCGGGGCTGTTGCGGTCGAGCGCGAAGCCGGTGTCCTCGGCCTTGGTCAGCTCCTGGCGCGCCTTCTCCTTGTCGGAGGGCACGCCCGTGGCCTCGGCGAGCTTGGCCTGCTCGTCGGGCTTGAGCTTCTCCATGGCGGTGGAGACGCGGGAGATGAGCAGCGCGCGCGCCACGTTGGCCGCCGCGAGCTGGCGCGGCGAGGGCGGAGGATCCACCTCCAGCAGCTTCTTGAGCATGACCGCGGCCAGGCCGAAGTTCGCCTCGTCCTGCTCGAGCATCAGCAGGGACTTGCCGAGCAGGGACTCGGGGTGGTCCTTCTCGTAGCGCAGGGCGAAGTCGTAGTTCTTCCAGGCGGTGCCGTCCTGGCCGAGCCGGCGGTACACCGCGCCGAGCGCGGCGTAGATGCGCGGGTCGTCCGGAGAGAGGCCCTGGGCCTTCTCCAGGTTGTCCTTGGCGCGCTCCAGGTCACCCGCGTTCATCTGGATGAGGCCGAGCGTCAGGTACAAGAGCGAGCTGCGCTTGCCCTGCTCGTCGAAGCTCTTCACCTGCTTCTCGAGCTCGACGAGCGCCTCCTTGCCCTTGCCGCCGTACGTCTTGACGAGGGCGGCGGCGGCGTAGAGGTGCGAGCTGACTTCCCCGCTCTTCTGGGCGGCCGCCAGGTGCTCCTCGGCCTTGCCGCGCGCGTCGTCTCCGCCGCCGTGCTCACCCCAGCGGATGGCGTAGGCGTACGCGAGATAGCCGTGGGCGGCCGTCGAGTCGGGAGCGACCTCGATCGCCTTGTCCGCCGCCTCGCACGCCTTCTTGTAGGAGGCGAAGGAGTCGTGCTTGAGCTCCTGGGTGGCGGCGTCGAGCTGCTTCTTGATCTCCCGGTTGCGCTGGGCGGCCATGCGGCCCTGGACGAAGTAGCCGCCCAGGAAGATGGGCACCGCGACGAGCAGACCAATGGTGATGAACTTGCTCGTGTTGGAGCCGCTCTTCTTGCGCGACTTGCGGGGCGCGTCGTCATCGTCGTCGACGTCATCGTCCTCGACGACCACGGCGGGACGACGAGCGGCCGCCGGACGCGCGGCCTGCGCGGCGGGGGCCTTGGCGCGAGGAGCCGGCTCGGCGGCCGGAGCGGGAGCGGCCGGGGCGGCGGCCACCGGAGCGGGCGTGGCGGCCGCAGCGGGGGCGGCCTGGACGGCCGGAGCCGCCACGGGAGCGGGCGTGGGCGCGGGGGCCGGGGCGGCGGCCACGGGCGCGGCGGCCACGGGCGGCTGCACCTTGTGCTGCTGCATCACCGCCAACGTGTCCGGATCCGTGGGATCCGCCTCGTAGGCCTTGAGCAGGTTGGCCTTGCCGGCGTCGGCTTCACCGGTCTTGATTTGCAGGGCGCCCGCCATGCGCAGCGTCGCCTTGTCGGAGGGATGCGCCTGCAGCGCGCCCAGCACCTCTTCGAGGGCTTTCTTGTCCTTGCCCTGGTCCTGGTAGACGCGGGCGAGGAGGAGGCGGGGATCGGCTCGATTGGGGTGTGCCTTCACCCCTTTCTTGCAGACGACCATCGCCTCCATGAAACGGCCAGAGGCGAGATACGCCTCGGCGAGGGGCTTGTAGGCTTCGGAAGAAGGGTCGGACGCGAAGGCATGCTCCAGCTTCGCGAGCTCGGCCGGGCTCAACGTCTTTGATGGGGATGTGGACATTAAAGGAGGTGCCTTGAGGGGGTTCTTATGACACCCCAAGTTGCCGTGCGTCAATCGCCCAAGAGGGTCCGAACATTCCCGGCTTGACACCCTGGTTGGGGTCCTGTACATGCCCGTTCGTCTTCTCGACGGCGGGAAACCGCAGCCGCCCAACGGTGTTGAGAAACAGGAGTGTCATGGGGGTGTAGCTCAGTTGGGAGAGCGTCGCGTTCGCAATGCGAAGGTCGTCGGTTCGATCCCGTCCACCTCCACCATGCAGTCCAAAGGGCTCCCCTGGAAACAGGGGAGCCCTTTTCTTTTGCGCCTCCAGTGAATTGAAAAGCGCGCCGGGTCTGTTATCCGGGGCCGATGACCGACCAGCCCACGCTCTCGTTCTTCGCCCGTCTGTGGCTCGCCCTGGTGTGCTTCTGGCGAATCTGGCTCGATCGCTCGTTCGCCCAGGCCGTGTTGCCCGTGCGCGAGGCCGACCGGGCCGGCAAGCTGCCGGCGGGCCCCCCCATGCCCGAGCCGACGCCCGCGAAGCCCACGCCACCCCCCCCGGCGCCGGCCGCCCCGCCCCCCGAGCGGGAGCACGCCTCGGCCCTCCAGTTCCTCGCCATGCTCCAGCGCGAGGGCCGCCTCGTCGACTTCCTCCAGGAGGACGTGGCCGCCTTCCCGGATGAGGACGTGGGCGCCGCCGCGCGCATCGTCCATGAGGGGTGCCGCAAGGTGCTGCGCCAGTACCTCGCCCTGGAGCCCGTGCTCTCCCAGAACGAGGGTGACACGGTGCAGGTGCCCGCCGGCTTCGACGCCCAGCGCATCCGCCTCACCGGCAACGTGGCCGGTCAGCCGCCCTACTCCGGCTCGCTCAAGCACAAGGGCTGGGTCATCACCTCCGTGACGTTCCCCTCCACCAGTCCGGCCTTGGATCCGCGGGTGCTCGCGCCCGCCGAAGTCGAGCTGTCCTGACCTTCCCGAAGGGGCCCCTCCTCTTATGTCCCGCTACGCGATTGGAATCGATCTCGGCACCACGCACTCCGCGGTCTCCTACCTCAACCTCGAGGGCGGCCAGGCCCGGGGTCCCGCGCAGTCCATGCTGCCCATCCCCCAGCTCACCGCCCCGGGGACCGTGGAGGCGCGCACGCTCCTGCCCTCCTTCCTCTACCTGCCCGGCGCCCAGGAGTTCCCCCCAGGCAGCCTCGCGCTGCCGTGGAACCCGAATGCCCCCGCGCTCGTGGGTGAGTTCGCCCGCGCCCATGGCGCCAAGGTGCCCACGCGCCTGGTCTCCTCGGCCAAGAGCTGGCTGAGCCACCCCGGCGTGGACCGGCGCGGCGCGCTCCTGCCCTGGCAGGCCCCCGAGGAGGTGCAGCGCGTCTCCCCGGTGGAGGCCGCCACGCGCTACCTGCGCCACCTGCGCGAGGCGTGGGACCACACCTTCGCCCGCTCGCGCGAGGAAGCGGGCAACGCCATGGCCGCCCAGGACGTCATCCTCACCGTGCCGGCCTCGTTCGACGCCGCCGCGCGCGACCTGACGCTCGAGGCCGCCCGGGCCGCGGGGCTGGAGAACGTCCTGCTCCTGGAGGAGCCCCAGGCGGCGCTCTACGCGTGGCTCGAGGCCCAGGGCGAGTCCTTCCGCAAGAACATGAAGGTGGGCGAGGTCATCCTCGTGGTGGACGTGGGCGGTGGCACCACGGACTTCTCGCTCATCACCGTGCGCGACCGCGCGGGCGAGGTGGAGCTCACGCGCGTGGCCGTGGGCGACCACATCCTCCTGGGCGGCGACAACATGGACCTGGCGCTCGCGCACACGCTCCAGCAGCGCCTCACCGCCGAGGGCAAGAAGCTGGACGCCTGGCAGTTCAACGCCCTCACCCATGGCTGCCGCATGGCCAAGGAGTCGCTCTACGGCAACTCGGCCTTCACCCATGCGCCCATCGCCATCGCCAGCCGCGGCTCCTCGCTCCTGGGCGGCACCATCCGCACGGAGCTGACCCGGGAGGAGCTGGATCGCGTCCTCACCGAGGGCTTCTTCCCACCTTCCCCCGTCACCGAGCTGCCCCGGGTGGCCCGGCGCACCGGCCTCGCGCAGATGGCCCTGCCCTACGCGCAGGACGCGGCGGTGACGCGCCACCTCGCCGCCTTCCTCACCCGGCAGGCCCAGGCGCTCGCCAACTCCCCGGACTCGCCCGTCAACGTGGGCGGCAAGGCCTTCATCCACCCCACCGCCGTGCTCTTCAACGGAGGCGTCTTCAAGGCCGGCCCCCTCAAGGCCCGGGTCATGGAGGTGCTCAACGCGTGGCTCGCCGCCGACGGGGGCTCGCCCGCCCGGGAGCTCGAGGGCGCGGACCTGGACCTCGCCGTGGCCCGGGGCGCCGCCTACTACGGCTGGGTGCGCGAGGGCCATGGCCTGCGCATCCGCGGCGGCACCGCGCGCGCCTACTACGTGGGCGTGGAGACGGCCATGCCCGCCGTGCCCGGCATGGAGCCGCCCGTGAAGGCGCTGTGCGTGGCCCCCTTCGGCATGGAGGAAGGCACCCAGGCGGACGTGCCTCCCCAGGAGTTCGGCCTCGTCACCGGGGAGCCCACGAGCTTCCGCTTCTTCGCCTCGTCCGTGCGGCGCGACGACAAGGTGGGCGCCTTCGTGGACGACGTGGAGGGCAACGGCGAGTTCGAGGAGCTGGCCCCCGTGGAGACGACGCTCCCCGGCACGCCCGCGCCCTTCGGCGACCTGACGCCCGTCAACCTCCAGGCCGCCGTCACCGAGGTGGGCACGCTGGAGCTGCGCTGCCTGGAGAAGAACGGCCCCGGCCGCTGGAAACTGGAGCTCAACGTCCGCATGAAGGAATAGAAGCCCCTTCCCCACGCCCATGCACATCGTCGGCATCGACCTCGGAACCACCCATTGCGCCGTCGCCTCGGTGGACCCTACGAAGGGCCCCACCGCTCCCGTGGAGGACTTCCCCGTCCCCCAACTGGTGCGTCAGGGCGAGGTGAGCGCCCGGCCCCTGCTGCCCTCCTGTGTCTACGTACCCGCCGGACACGAGCTCGCCGAGGGCGCGCTGCGGCTGCCCTGGGGCGACAGCGGCGCCCAGGTGGTGGGTGAGTTCGCCCGCTGGCAGGGCGCCCGGGTGCCGGGCCGGGTCGTCACCTCCGCCAAGAGCTGGCTGTGTCACCCGGGCGTGGATCGCTCGGCGCCCATCCTCCCCTGGGGCGCTCCGGCCGACGTGGCCAAGCTGTCCCCCGTGGAGGCCAGCGCCCTGCTGCTCTCCCACATCGCCCAGGCGTGGAACCACGCCCACCCGGACAAGCCCCTCGCCCAGCAGGAGGTGGTCATCACCGTGCCCGCCTCCTTCGACGAGGCCGCGCGCGCCCTCACCGTGAGCGCCGCGCGCCGGGCGGGCCTGGAGAAGTTCACCCTCCTCGAGGAGCCCCAGGCGGCCTTCTACGACTACACCGCGCGCCACCGGAAGGACCTGGCGAAGTCCCTCGAGGAGGTGCGGCTGGTGCTCGTGGTGGACGTGGGCGGCGGCACCACCGACTTCACCCTCGTGCACGCGGGCGTGTCCCCCGAGGGCCCCATGCTGCGGCGGCTCGCGGTGGGCGAGCACCTCATGCTCGGGGGCGACAACATGGACGCCGCGCTCGCCCGCCGGCTGGAGGAGAAGCTCTTCCCCGACGGCAACCGGCGCCTGTCCGCCACCCAGTGGACCCAGGCACTCCAGGCCGCGCGCACCGCCAAGGAGTCCCTGCTCGGCACCGCTCCCCCCGAGCGCCATGGCGTGTCCCTCGTCGCCGGGGGCAGCAAGCTGCTCGGCGGCTCGCTGTCCACGGACCTCACGCGCGAGGAGGCCGAGGCGCTCGTGCTGGAGGGCTTCTTCCCCACGGTGGGCGCCCAGGAGCGGCCCCGGCGCGCCGCGCGCATGGCGCTCCAGGAATTGGGCCTGCCCTACGCCCAGGACGCCGCCATCACCCGGCACCTGGCGGCCTTCCTCGCGCAGCACGCCGCCGCGGGCTTCACCGCCCTGGGGGAGTCCGCCCCCACCGAAGGCGCCCTGCCCCGCCCGGATGCCATCCTCCTCAACGGCGGTGTCTTCAACTCGCCGCGACTGGCCGAGCGGCTCGTGGAGGCGGTGAGCGCCTGGTGGCCCGACACGCCGCGCATCCGACTGTTGCGACACGAGTCGCTGGAGCTGGCCGTGGCCCGGGGCGCGGCGTACTACGGCCTCGTGCGGCGCGGGCACGGCCTGCGCATCGGCGGTGGCGCGGCGCGCGCGTACTACGTGGCCCTGCAGCGCCCGGCGGACAGCTCGGAGCAGCCGGTGCTCTGCCTCATCCCCCGCGGCTTCGAGGAGGGCCAGCACACCGACATCGGCGAGCGCTCCTTCTCGCTCACGCTCGGCCAGCCGGTGCAGTTCACCCTCTACTCCACCACGAGCGATCGCATCGACAAGCCGGGCGACGTGGTGCCGCTCACCGAAGAGCTCAAGGACGAACTCAAGCCCCTGCCCCCCATCCACACGGTGCTCAAGGGCGCCGCGGGTAAGGCGGCCCTGGTGCCCGTGCACCTGCGCTCGGGGCTCACGGAGATCGGCACGCTGGAGCTGTTCGCCGTGTCCAACGTGGCCGACGAGCGCTGGCGCCTGGAGTTCGAGCTGCGGGGCACCGGGGGCGAGCGCGAGCTCACCGTCACCGAGTCCATGCCGGCGCGCTTCGCCGAGGCCAAGGACAACGTCGACCGGCTCTACGGCAACAAGCCGCTGCCCATCGGGCCCAAGGACATCAAGCAGCTGTCGCGCACGCTGGAGAAGGTGCTCGGCCCCCGGGACACCTGGCGCGTGCCCGTGCTGCGCGAGCTGTGGAGCTCGCTCTTCGCCGGCGCCTCCAAACGCCGCCGCACCGCGGACCACGAGCGCGTCTTCTACAGCCTCACCGGCTACACGCTGCGCCCGGGCTTCGGCTACCCCCTGGACCACTGGCGCGCCGAGCAGACGTTCTCCCTGTTCGAGCCGCTCGTGCAGCACCACACCGAGAAGTCCGTCTGGGTGGAGTTCTGGGTGATGTGGCGGCGCATCGCCGGCGGACTCAGCGAGGCGCAGCAGCGCAAGCTGTACGACTACCTCAAGCCGCACCTGGCCCGGAAGATCCCCCTGGACGCCCCCGCGACTCCCGGCAAGGCCAAGGGCATTCAACCCGAGGGCCTGGACGAGATGGTGCGCACCGCGGCGTCGCTCGAGCACCTGGAGCCCACGGACAAGGCGGAGCTGGGCGGGTGGATGGCGGCGCGGCTGAAGGCGGAGAACAAGGGCGGCGGACCCTGGCCCTGGGCACTCGGCCGGCTGGGCGCGCGCGTGCCGCTCTACGGCAGCGGCCACAAGGTGGTGACGGTGGAGGTGGCCGAGGCCTGGCTGTCCCTGCTGCTGGAGCTGGGCCTGTCGCGCATCGACGGCGCCCCGTTCGCCGCGGCCCAGCTCGCGCGCTTCACCGGAGACCGCATGCGCGACATCTCCCCCGACCTGCGGGCGAAAACCGCCGAGGCCCTGCGCGCGGCCAAGGCCTCCGACACCTGGGTGCGCATGGTGACCGAGGTGGTGGCCCTGGAGGCCGCCGACGAGGCCCGCGCCCTGGGCGATACCCTGCCCGCCGGTCTGCGCCTGTAGTCCCCCGGGCGAAGCTCCTCGGACGGCATCTGGGATGAGCCCCCCTCGGGCTCACCCACCCCGGGCCAGGGACGAAATCAAGGAGTTACCAGCTTTCATCTGGTTTCGTCATTTGAGTTCGTCCAGGGGGATTTATAGATTTCCCGGGCAATACGCCCCCCTGTCATCCCCCCGAGCGCATGTCCTCCCCTGAGTCCATCAGCATCGCTCGAGTGCTCCGTGAAGCGATCACCGTCGGAGCCGTCCGGGGGAACGCGTTGACCGATGGCCGCTTCCGCGTTCCGTACGCGGAACTCGAGGCACGGCTCGCACAATGGGAGGCCTTTCTCGCGCACTCGGGAGTGACCCGGGACAGGCCCGTGGTCCTGGAGTGCACCACCTCCGTGCCAGGACTGCTCACGCTCCTGGCCCTGTTGCGCGGCGGCACGAGCTTCGCCCTCCTCCCCCCGTCCGCGCGAGCGGAGACCCCCCCGCCCCGCTTCTGCTCCCTGCGGCTCCGGGTGCACGGCACCTCCACGGTGGAGCCCGACGGCCTCCCCCGGCCCGAGCACCTGCTGGAAATCTCACCCATCGCGGGCGCCCACGCGCCGCCCGCGGGTGAAGCCAGCGCGCCCGAGCGGCTCTTCGTGCGCACCTCGGGCAGCCTGGGCGTCCCCAAGCTCGTGGTCCATACCCACGAGGGTCTGCTCGGCAATGCGCTCAACTGCATCGAGCGGCTGCGTCTGCGGGAAGACGATCGCATCTGCGTGCCGGTCCCCCTGGCGCACATGTTCGGCCTGGGCGCGGCCGTGCTGCCCGCGCTCGCCGTGGGGGCGAACCTCGATCTGCTGGAGGGCGCCAGCCTGCCCCGCTTCCTCGAGCGGGAGGAGCGCACGCACCCGACGGTGACGTTCCTCACCCCCCACCTGTGCGCCATGGTGCTGCGGCGACGCACCGCGCCCGTCCACTACCGCCAGGCCGTCATCGCCGGAGACCGGATGACGCCGGAGCTGTTCGCCTCCGCCCAGGCCCTCTTCCAGCACATCATCAATCTCTATGGCTGCACCGAGCTGGGCGCCATCACCGCCGTCGACCCGGAAGCCGGCGAGGAACCGCGGGCCACCTCCGTGGGCCGGGCCCTACCAGACGTGCGAATCCAGCTCCGCCCCCTGAAGGACTCGGATGAGGGCGAGGGAGAGCCACCGGGCACCGCCGGCGAGCTCTGGTGCCACCACCCCTTCGCCTTCCAGGGCTATCTCGACGAGGACGGCCACCCCTGGCGCGGCGAGCCCTTCGTCGAGGACGGCTGGTACCGCACCCGGGATCTCTGCCTCCTCCACGAGGAGGGAACGCTCGAGGTGCTGGGCCGGACGGATCTCGGCGTCAAACGGGATGGACGCCTCCTCATGCTCACCGACATCGAGGGCGCCGTGCAGCGGGTGTGCGGCGTGGAACGGGCCGTCGCGGTCCTCGGGTCGCAGGGCCTCCGGGGCCGGCGCCTCATCGTCTTCTGCGTTCCCCGCGAGGGACAGTCCCTCGAGCCCGCGCGGGTGCGCGCCACCTGCCTCGACCTGCTGCCCGGCTACGCGCTCCCGGATGAAGTCCGGCTCCTCTCCACCCTGCCCCTGCTGCCCAGCGGCAAGGTGGATCGTCAGGCCCTGCGCGCGCTGGCCATGACGCCCCCTTCCGCGCTTCAACAAGGACTCCGCCCATGAGCACGCGCGCATCGCTCCCTCCCCGCGAGAAGCCCCACTCCTCCACCACCACCGCCACCGTGGCGGCGCTCCTCCCGATCATCGATCAGCTCAAGAAGATGATCGCCCGGGAGCTGGACGTCCGCATCGACGAGTCGCGAATCGACGCGACGGTGTCCCTCCACGAGGACGGACTGGCGCTCGACTCGATGGTCCTCTTCGAGTTCATGAACCTCATCGAGAAGCGCTACGGCTTCGAGTTCGCCGATCAGGACATCCGCCCGGAGGTCTTCGCCAACCTCACCGTGCTGGCCGCGCACATCCACGGCCAGCTCCTGCGGGCCGGCAAGAGCCTTACCCCCTGAAGCCCGCCCGAAGGACAGCGCCATGAGCACCGGGGAGAGACCCGCGCCAGACGAGCTGACACGCCGGGGATTCGTCACCCACTATCCGCCCTACCGCTACTGGCGCCCGGAGGGCCTCCGGGGGCTGCTGGACCCCCGGCCCCTCAACGTCTACGTGCATTTGCCCTACTGCATCCAGCGTTGCGCGTACTGCCACTACAAGACCACCACGCTGGCGGAGCACCGCAAGGCGGAGATCGACGCGTACGTGAGCGCGCTGTGCCGGGAGATCGCCCTGGTCTCCCGGCGCTTCCACCTCGAGGAGCGGCCCACGACCAGCGTGTACTTCGGTGGCGGCACGCCCACGCTGCTGTCCCGGGAGAACCTGAGCCGGTTGATGGAGAGCCTCCGCGAACACCTGACGCTGGAGGAGCCGGAGATCACCCTCGAGGCCGAGCCGGTGACGCTCACCCCGTCCAAGGCGGAGCACCTCCAGGCGCTCGGCGTCAACCGCATCAGCCTGGGCATCCAGTCCTTCCGCGACGACATCCTCCGACGCACGGGGCGCCACGACACGGAGCAGCACGCCTTCACGGCCATCGCGCTCGCCAAGGCCACCGGCGCCATCGTCAACGTGGACCTGATGAGCGGCCTCGCGGGGGAGACCGATGGGACGTGGGCCTACACCATCGAGCGCGCGCTCGAAGCCGACGTGCACTCCCTGACCGTCTACAAGACCGAGCTCCACGCCAACACCGACTATTACGCCGACATCAAGCGCCACACGCTCACCCTGCCCACGGACGACGAGGAGCTGCGCTTCATCACCCACGCCCTGGAACAGTTCGAGCGGCATGACTACCAGCCGGTGAACTTCTTCACCTTCACGCGGGGCGGCGCCTTCCGGCAGCGGCACATCAGCTCGCGGTGGCTCGGCACGGACACCTACGGCTTCGGCGTGTCGGCCTTCGGCTCGCTCGACGCCCACGTGATGCAGAACACGAGCGACCTGCCCCGCTACCTCCAGACGTTGGAAGCCGGAGAGCTGCCCCTCACCCGGGGCTACCGGCTCTCGGCGCGCGAGCTGATGACACGCGAGGTGGTGCTGGGCATGAAGCTCATCCACCTGGACCTGGCCGCCTTCCAGCAACGCCATGGCTTCGATCTGGCGCGCTGGTGTGCCCCCGCCGTGGAGGAGCTGGAGAAGAACGGCTTCGTGACGATCCAGGAGCACACGCTGTCACTCACCCGGAAGGGGATTGTCTGGGGCGACTACGTGGGGCGCAGACTCGCCGCCTGCATCGAGTCCCTGGCCTGAACCGATGATCATCACCGACGATCTCGTCTACATCCACCCGCCCAAGACCGGGGGCACCTTCGTCACCCACGTGCTGGAACGGCTCTACCTGGGCTCGCCGGAACGTCCCGGCCTGGGGGGAACCTTCCTCAACACCCACAAGCACGGCACGTGCGGCGACATCCCCGCGGCCCACCTCGGCAAGCCCCTGCTCACCACGGTCCGCAACCCCTATGACCGCTACGTGTCGCAGTACCACTTCGGCTGGTGGAAGCGGCACCCGGACGCCTACTGCGGCGCCGACGCCATGAAGGCGCTCCATCCCCACTACCCCGAGCTGTCCTTCGACGAGTTCGTCCGGATGGCCAACACCCTCTTCCTCAACTGCCACCAGGGCCGGGAGACGGGTTTTCGCAATGACCGTCTCGCCGATCCCTTCCGGCCCGGCTGGCATACCGAACAGTTCATCCGCTTCTACTGTCATGAACCACGCGCGGTCTTCGCCTCTTTGGACGAGGAGGCGCTGGAGAGCCGCCGCTATCGACAATCCCTCTTTCCCTTGCACTTCCTGCGCTCCGAGCGCCTCAACCATCAACTCCATGACTTCCTGCTCGGCATCGGGATGCCACGCGAGCGAATCGCGTTCATCCTGGATGAGCCCAAGGTGTTCCCCGAAGGGGGAAGCCGGGACGAGGCTTCGCGCTGGCAGGACCACTACACCTCCGAGCTGAAACGTTTCGTGCGGTCCCGTGAGCGGCTGCTCTTCGAGATGTTCCCTGAATACGATGTTTGAGACGGGAGCCAGGAACGTGGAACGACGAGTGGCGCTGGTCACGGGCGCGAACCGTGGCATTGGATTGGAAGCCTGCCGTCAACTCGCGAGGCTCGGCCTCCAGGTCATCTTGACGGCGCGCCGGGAGGACAAGGGCAAGGAGGCCGTCTCCACCCTGGCGGAGGAGGGACTGCACGTGGGCTTTCAACCGCTCGACGTGGACTCCGCACCGGACCGTGTGCGCATCGCCGATTTCATCACCCGGGAGTTCGGACGGCTGGACGTGCTCATCAACAACGCGGGCGTCTCCCTGGACGGCAACACGCCCGCTCTCGAGGTGAGCCTCGACGAGGTCGTCCGGCCCACCCTGGAGACCAACTTCTACGGCGCCATGCACCTCACGCAGCTCTTCGTGCCGCTCATGCGGCAGAACCACTACGGCCGCATCGTCAACGTGTCCAGCGGCCTGGGCTCCTTCTCGAAGATGACCGCGGGCCGGCTCGCCTACCGTCTGTCCAAGGTGGCCATGAACGCGATGACCCGCGTCTTCGCCGACGAGCTCCAGGACACCAACATCCTCGTCAACGCCATGACCCCGGGCTGGGTGCGCACCCACATGGGGGGCATGCACGCGGATCGCTCCGTCGAGGAGGGCGCGGACACCATCACCTGGCTCGCCACGCTTCCGGACAACGGGCCCCGGGGGGGCTTCTTCAAGGACCGGCAGGACTTCCCCTGGTAGAGAGGTGCATGCGCAAGCCGAACTTCTTCATCGTCGGGGCGCCCCGGTGCGCGACCACCTCCGTGTACACGTACCTCAAGCAGCACCCGGACATCTTCCTGTCGCTGCTCAAGGAGCCCCTCTTCTTCGGCTCGGATCTCACGCCCCATCCGCTCGCCATCTCCGACGAGGCCGCCTACCTGCGGCTCTTCGCCGGAGCGGGCGAGGCCCGGGTCATCGGTGAGGGCTCCGTCTTCTATTGGATGTCGAAGCGGGCCGCCGGGGAGATCCACGCCTGGTCGCCCGAGGCGCGCATCCTCATCATGCTGAGAGATCCCCTGGAGATGATGCAGTCGCTGCACGCGCTCTTCCTGCGCACGGGCAACGAGGAGCTGGAGGACTTCGCACGAGCCCTGGAGGCGGAAGCGGCACGGGCCCAGGGCCAGCGGCTCCCCGCCCGGGTGTACTTCCCCGAGGGCTTGCAGTACCGCGCCCTGGCCCGCTTCTCCGAGGCCGTGGAGCGCTTCCTGCGCGTCTTCGGCGAGCGGCGCGTCCACGTCCTCCTCTTCGAGGAGTTGATGAGCGATCCGACGCGGGCGATGCGCGGGCTGCTCGACTTCCTGGGAGTGGATCCGGACGTCACCCTGGAGTTCGATCCCATACGAGCCGCGCAACGTATCCGGCCCCTGGTGCTGAGGCAGATGCGCGCGGCCTCGCCCGAGGTCCTCGAGAAGCTCGAGCGCAAGACGGCGAAGCACCTCCACCACGGCCCTCGTGGCGCTCCGCTCGCGCCGGAACTCGAGGCCCGGCTGCGGGAAGAACTCCGGCCCGATGGGGAACGGCTGGAAGCACTCCTCGGCCGTCCGCTGTCCTCCTGGTACCGGCCCCGGGCGGCGTGAGCACATGAAACCCGTGGACGACGCGAGGACCATCCCCGGATGGATGGAGGGAGCCCTTCAGATGCGGCGGCTCATCCGCCGGCTCAAGGAACGCCTGGGCGTGGAGGACATCGGAGGCGAGCCCCTCGAACAGCTCGTCCTGCGCTACGCGAGACTCCGGCCGCCCGAGCCACGCTTGAGCCTGCGCGCGTATGACCCCTCCTGGCCCCAGCGCTTCGAGCAAGAGCGGACGCGGCTCCTCCAGGCACTGACGGACGAGCCCGTGGTGGACATCCAGCATGTCGGCAGCACCGCCATCCCGGGCCTGTCGGGCAAGAACATCATCGACCTCGCGGTCGCGGTGAGGACTCCGCTCGATGCGCCCCGGTATGGAGAAGTCCTCGGCTCGCTCGGCTACCGCTTCCACGGCCCCAGCCCCATCGATCCCGGCTTCTCCTGGTTCTGGCGGCTGCACGAGGACGGGGCCCTCGTCATCCACCTGTGCGACGCCCGGGCCGTCTGGTTCACGAACCTACTGCGCTCGCGCGACTACCTGCGCGAACATCCCTCGGAGCGCGAGGCATACGAGCGCCTCAAGCACCAGCTCGCCTCCGAACCCGGACAGAGCTGGCTCGAATACAGCGTGCTCAAGAGCCACCTGCTCCAGCAGCTCACCGCCCGGGCCAACACCTGGGCCGAGGCGCGCGAGGGCTCGGGCGCTTGAGCGGATTGGAGCGGACGCACATGTTTCCCACCCTCCCCCTTGATTCGAACCGGGTGGACGAGGCCCTGCGGCGGACGATCTACCGGGACGCGAAGCGCGAAGTGCGCGTGGGCGACCTGGTTCGGCTGTTCCTGGATGGGGGCCTGCGCGTGTTCATCGTGGGCGGGGCGCCTCGGGACTGGCTGCTCGGACAACCCGGACGGGACATCGATCTCTCGCTGGATCGGCCCCTCGAGGAGGTGCACCGGCTGCTGCGCGAGGCCCATCCCGACATCGATCCGGTGCTCCTGCATCTCGAGCGCTTCGGCACGTTGCGCTGGGGGAACGAGGCGGGCGGCGTGGACCTCAACATCCTGCGCAGTTGGAAGGACATCCAGAACGACGAGATGTGGACGACCACCTTCGTCGCCCGGGAAGACGTGCGCGAGGACGCCCTCACGCGCGACTTCTCCATCAACGCCTTCTTCTACGACTGCCGCGAGCGAATCCTGTTGGATCCACTCGACCGCGGGCTCGAGGATCTGCACGTCAGGCGGCTGCGGCTCATCACGCACCCGCGCGTGCTCGACACCAGCTACCGCACGACCTTCCGCATCCTCCAGTTCCTGTGTCGGGGATACACCCCCGAGCCCAATGTGCTGGAGCACCTGGAGCGCTACGCCGACCACGACATCCAGGGCATGGATGGACGGCTGCGCCAGTGGATTCCCAACCACCTCGGCCCCGGCTTCGAGCACCTCGAGGAGTTCAAGCGCCGCCTCTACGCCTGTGCCCGCCAGGACAAGTCCCGCGTGATCCTCGACGCTCTCTTTTGAAGACGCTCAGCCACCCGACAGGATGACCTCTAAGGGCGCGGAGAACACCTTGGCTTCATTGGCCCATCCTTTACGCGGTGAACTGCATAAAGAAGCTTATGCTAAGGTAGTAGAATGGCGTTCGCCGCTGCCACGTATTGAGAACCACAAATGTCAGGCTGAGCTGCAGAATACCGTCCGGTCTGTGTCCTGGTCTAGGTGTTTGGCGATCCGCAGCGATCGGTCTATCCTGAAGCTCATGACGCGCACTGCGGAGATTCTAGGCTCAGACTACGACGCTCCTGCGCAGTTGCCAGAGCAGTTGGAGCATTACGCGCCAAAGAGGGGCATTGCCCTGGCGGCACTGAAGCGGGCGGAGGCAGAGGGCGATGCTGCTACGGTCGAAGTGCTGCACTGGGAGTTGGGCTTGATCGATCTCTGGCTCTCGCCGGCAAAGGGTGTGTCACCGTATCGCGGGGGTACTTATGAAGCCTACGCCAAGCAGTACCGAATATCGGAAAGCACGGTGGCCTACGGCCGTGAGCGAGCCAAGGAAACGCGGGATGTCGTCCTCAAGCTACACTACTTATCCTTCGTCCTTCTTCGTTCGGAGCCACGCGGGAGGACGTGGATCGAGCTCCAGTGGGAACTTCTGACGTCTTGCCGTGAGTACGTGAGTGGGTGCATTCAGGGCAGCAAGAGTGATCCAGCACACTCTATGGCCGTGTGGATCGATAGCGCGCTCTCGGCGGCGGGGCCTCTTATGGCCCGACCCGGCGTCATTAGAAACGAGGCGTACGCGGAGTGGTCACAATGGATCCTTGGCTTGGCGGAGGAGTCGCTGACGTTTCCGCGGGAAGAGAAGAAGGAATACCTGCGGTATCGCTGGCTTGCCGACTATCTTGAGCACCTTACGGACCTGCCAGCATCCGCAGCGTCCCCAGCGCTCCAGGAGAGGTCGCTTGGTCTCCTCGGCGAGGCCGCAGTGTTCTACGAGTCTAATCCGCTTGAGGATGTGGGCTCGATCCGAGTGGCTGAGGCCGAGGCCAAACTTCGGAGGCACTGGGGTGAGGAGGGCGACAAGGTCCACGAGCGCAAGGTTCGGCGGACATTTGCTGCGATCGTGCGTCGGGCCGAATTTTTCGAGAAGACGGGGAAGGGATTCATTGCCGCAGACGCCTTTCGCGAGGCGCGACAACTTGTCGAGCGTGAGCGACGGTTTTTCACCGCTGACGACATCGCTCAGTTGCAGCGCGCGGAGCAAGCGGCCCTTAATCGGGGCCTGGAGGCGGGGGAAATCATTCCCTTCAAGGTTTCATTTAAGGTGCCAAGTCAGCTCATGGACTATACGCAAGAGACGCCAGATAAGACAGCCGTGGCGCTCGCCGAGCAGGCCGTTCGCAAGATTCCTAACCGTAAGGAGATCGCTGAGCATGTGAAGGAGACAAGCACCCAGACACCTCTGCTGGCAATGGCCAGGCGGACGGTGATTAGCCCTGGGAAGGTAGTGGGCGAGAGTAAGTCTCCGCAAACGAACTTAGACTTGGACGTCGAAAGTCGCGCGATGTTGCAGGCCAGTCTATTCGGTGCTGCTGTCAGTACTACTGTGGCGCGCGCAGCGGAAGCCACCGGGCTGACAGAAGAGCACCTCATCGTTCCGCTCTTCCCGCTCGCATTGGATGAAGACTCGCTTCTCTTCATTCGGCGGGGGTGCGAGCGTCTCATCGCGCAGGACTTCATTTCCGCCACGCACATTCTAGTCCTGCGGATTGAGGACATCCTACGCCGACATTTCCGTAGGCTTGGAGTAGACACAACGGAATTCAAGGCGGACGTTGGTGACGGAACATCTCGGACCGACGATGTTCCGTTTGGAAAGCTGATGCGCCTAACGCTTCCGGATGGGCGGTCCGTTAAGGAGTATCTTGGGAGCGACCTGTGGGAGCATCTCGATTCGGTGCTGAACTCACAGACGGGATTGAATCTCCGGAATGAGATTGCTCATGGACTGGCAGGTCCTCAGCACTGCACGGCAGAGTCCGCCGGGATCGCTCTCGCGCTCCTCTATCAGTTGGCCTATGTTGTTTGGCTCTCATCGAGAGCAGGCACTGAGACGGAGTGACGTTGGTGGGCTCGACGTGATGGCCGTCAGTCCCGCTGCTTCGTGATTTGCACGAAGCAGTTGACGATCTTCTCCGCCATGTCGCGCAGTTCGTGCTCAGCGCCAACTACACCTCCCCATCAACGACAACTACACCTCCCCATCCAGAGTGGGCTTGATCCGCTGACGTGGACAGTGGGGTTATGCTGCCAACTTCTGCGGTAAGGCCGCAAGCTCGAAGTTCACTGGACTGACATAGCCCAGGGTCGAGTGCCGCCTCTGCCGGTTGTAGAAGACCTCGATGTACTCGAAGAGTGCCAACCGGGCTTGCTCGCGCGTGGTGAAGTCCGTGGTGTAGACGAGCTCTTGCTTCAGGGTGCTGAAGAAGCTTTCCACCACGGCGTTGTCCCAGCAGTTGCCTTTGCGCGACATACTGCACTCAATGCCTCGTGCCGTCAGGGCTCGCTGGTAGTCCTCGCTGGCGTACTGGCTGCCTCGGTCCGAGTGATGCACCAGTCCTCGTGGCGGTTGCTGGCCCTTGAGCGCCATGTCCAGCGCCGCGAGCACCAGATGCCGGTCGATGGTCTCGCTCATCGACCAGCCCACCACCTTGCGCGAGAACAGGTCGAGCACCACCGCCAGGTACAGCCCTCCCTCGCGCGTGCCCACATAGGTGATGTCTGTCGCCCAGGTGGTGTTGGGTTGAGCGGGAGAGAAGTCCCGCGCGAGGACATTGGGCGCCACGGGCTGATGGTGACGCGAGTCCGTCGTGGCCACGTAGCGCCGTCGCCTGCGAGCAGCCAGTCCTTGCTCGCGCATGAGCCGCACCACACGCTTGCGGCTCACTCGCTGGCCGCGGGCTCGCAGTTCCGCGTGCACTCGCGGACTGCCGTACGTGCGGCGACTGTCGTGGTGCACCTGGGTTACCTCCTTGGCCAGTGCCCGGTCCGACACCTGCCGCGCGGACTCCGGGCGCCCTTGCCAGGCGTAGTAGCCCGAGCGCGACACGCCCAGCTGTTGGCACATGAACTTCACGGGGAAATGGGCCTTCTGCGCGTCCATCAGCTCGAACTTCACGTCGAGCCCTCCTTCGCGAAGAAGGCCGCCGCTTTTTTTAAGAAGTCACGCTCCATCATCAGCTGGCGGTTCTCCTTGCGCAGCCGCGTCAACTCCTCCCGCTCGGCCGAAGTGAGCGCGCCCGTAGGGCCTTTGCCCTCGTCTACCTCCGCCTGCTTCACCCAGTTACACAGAGCCGAGTCCGTCAGCTCCAAGTCCTTGGCGACCTGGGGGACGCTCTTGCCTACTTCGCGCACCAGTCGGAGCGCCTCGGCCTTGAACTCCGCGTTGAAGCTCCGTCTTTTTCTTCGCTCCATGGACACTACCGCCCGTGTAGCCGACTTACGAGGTATGTCCACAAAAGCGGGTCAGTCCCAACCACGTTGACACTCACCGAGCGCTTCCCGGAGATCGGATGGCGCTCAGAGCCTTGCCCCCTCCATGCCGGGATGTGGAGCGAGCGTTTCGGCCATGGTAGGAAGACAGAGCAGACTCCTGGCAAATGGACTCTTAATCATGTTTAAAATAGCGACGAAGTAAGTCTCGTCTAGGTGTGATAAATCTCTCCAGCTCAAACTTAGACCAAGACATCAACTCCAGGTCCCTTCTGGCAGCTATCGCATCCATCCTGTCATAGAGAGTGGAATCAATAACGGAATTTGTCATCACGCCGAACCCCCCCGCACCATATTGCTCTACAACATCCGACATATCGATACGACCCGCGCCCAACGAGCGGGAGGTCGACAGATATTTGCATTGGAAAATCCACTTGACGCCAGGCTTTCCTATGCGAGAGCGACTCCAGATTTCGATATCTCTTCCCCCATCTCTTGAGCGGGTCTTTCCGTGCTTTCGAATCGTCCGCTCATCGAAAATACCCGTTCGCCTGAGCACGTCATAACAGAGTTCCTCAAAGTCCTCCTCGTTAATGGAGTCCCAATTGCACAGAGAGGATGGTGGAAGGCCAACAAGTTGCCTCAGTCTGTCTGCGGAGTTCTCCAATTTCGCAAGAGTGTCTTGCAGTTGCTCTGGCCGTAGAGAATCCGCTGAACTGCAAAACGCCACAAACTGAACGTTGTCGTGACTGGCCACCACTGCTTGACCATGCTCAGTCATTCTCCATGAGAAGTCCTGCCAAGCACTAGAATACTGGTCGTCATTTGCCTTGGACTTGCGCTTTTTGTCCTGTAGACATTTTTCCCAGCACTCAAGCGCGCTCTCAACCTGTTGAACTGGCGCGTAAACTGAGTTGCGGACGCTCACCAGAAAAGGCGATTCGTCGTTGAGTCGGAGATACTCAGCCAAGTAAAGCTTGCGGCCCGTCTCGCTGAATCCGCCATATTGCGATAGCAAATCTTCTATCTTGTCCTTGTCGGACATGGCGATCCACACGCCCTGAGAGTTCGTGGAGGTGTATAGATCATACCCAATCTCCCTACTCAGGGCCGACTTCCAAAATCCATGGCGCCAAGTGGGGAATCTCTCGTTCCAATACGCCTCCTCCTCATGGTAGAAAGTCCCGTGTATGAAATTCGCAATGAAACAATCCGCCAACTCTGGGAGGCAGATTTTAGAACTGCCGTTGAAAATGTCGTCCTCGACTTCTGAGATGCCCTCTGCCTTTGTGATGGGGTCGTAAATTTCATATCCGTCCGGGCAGTCTTCACCCCAGAGTTCAAGGTCTATTGTCAATTGAACCAGTTCGCGGGCCCATTCTTCAAAATCCGAAGGCCACATTGAAAACACGACATAAACTTCGTAATAGCTCAAGCTCTTTGTTTCGCTGGTTACCTTCTTGCAATGCTTGGATAGTCTCTCTCCGATCCATAATGCCTCAAGATAGTCATAGGCGATGTTTGCAGGGTCATTTGTGTTGCCGATGTTTGCTAGTTGAAAATTTATTTTCACTGCGCCATCAGGAGAGCTGTGCTCCTTTGCCAATTTGATTAATGCGGCGGTTGACTTGCCTGAGAATTCTTCCAGTCCAAGCGTGTTCGGCTCAAGGCTGTCTGTGTTTTCTAAAAGGTCACTATTTCTGATGTCGTCCATTGTCATTCTCTGCGGATAAATCTTATTCCCGCGCTAATTGTCCTGCACAGATCAGACTGCTGACCACTGGAAGAGGGGGTTCTTTGGCGAAACCACTGGCTCGTCATAGTCATATGTGATGAAGCCCAGGAACTCAGGAGTGCGTGTCATGCCTCTGAGCATACATGAAGAGGCAGTCGCGCAAGCTCGCCCCTTGGCGAATGGGCGGGATGGAACCTAGCAGGCTGCTGAAAAAGTCCTTCGACCCCCAGACGACCCACTACCAGATGGATAATGCATCGGGACCGACCCCCAAATGTTGGGGGCACAGCAGGGGGTCCGACCCTTTTTCAGCAGCCTGCCAGTCCTACTTGGTCATTTCGTACCCACTCAGAGAGACTTACCTCGGAGGGTCGCCGAATGCCCTAGGCAAGTCACCGAGTAGGACTAGAGGGGACTCGCAGCACAAGGGGGATGCGAAAGTAAGAGAAGAATTCCACGAGGACGCAACCCTCGTTCTCAAGCTGGTTGAAAGCGACGCGGGTCGCAAATCACCGGCAACTCGCCGTCCTTCTGAGTGCAAGGCCGTGCTCTCTCTGTTTCGTGACATGGCAAAGACAATTGATTTCGATGATGCAGCGAGCATGGCTCGCCTCAAGGAATATGCGCGGCAAGCCCTCGAAGCCTTCATCGGGGAAACGTTGCCCGAGAAATTGCCGGAGTAGTCAGTCGCCCGACAGCACGGTTTCCAGGGGCGCGCAGAACACCCAGCCCGTGTTGTGGGCGGGCACCGAGTTGGGGTCATACCCCCCGAAGTAGATCGTCTCTCCATCAAAGGGAGACACCCGGATGGTGCGCGTGGACACCAGGGGCGGCATCGGATCGAGCGTTGGATCGATGATCCGCCGCAGCTCGTAGCGCCCCTCCGGATGGCGGATGAGGTAGCGGCCCTCGGGCTCCCAGCCGTCCTTGGGATGGGTGGCGTGCTCGGTGCTGTGGGTCGCCTCGAGTCCCATGAGCAGCGCCGTCCCCCGTTGGCCCGGAAGCGGGACGGGCGTCATGTCGTCATAGGCCACGATGGCATAGCCCGGACGTCGGCCCCCCTGCTCGCCGAGGAACTCCAGCACGTCCAGATCCACCGTCTCGCGGTAGCCGTCGCCGGGGTCGATCCGCACGATGCGCGCGTTCTCTCCCTCCAGCGCGGCCAGCAGGGACTCGCCGTGGCCCGAGGGGTGCGCAATCGTCGTCAGCCCCCGCAGCCCACTGCTGATGCGCGTGACCTCGCCCGGGAGCGTGTAGACCGTCTCCCATCGGGGCTGCTCGCCATCCACCAGCCGGTAGAGGCAGGGTTTGATCGCCACGTGCAGCGCCCCATCGCACTCGGCGAAGGCCATGGGACGCGCCTTGTAGCCCGACAGCTCGGGGGACTCGCTCCACCGGATGCGTCCGGGCACGTCCGCGTCGTAGACGCCGCTGTAGAGCCCTCCGGGCAACGTCCCCGCGAAGACGCGCTCGATGCCCGTGATCCGGTCCCGGTGCATCCCCACGCACCGCACGCTCGAGGCCCGCCCGCTGCTCCGGGCCAGCGACATCTCCGTCCACACGCCCGACGCCTCGTCACGCGCGTGGATCGTCGCGTGCCCCTGTCCGTCCGAGGGCGCCGCCAACAGCATGCTCACGGGCGCCGGCAATGCGCGTCCCCGCCCATCCACCGTGAAGGTGACGGACACCAGGCTCATCCGCCAGTGGCGCGCGGCGAACTCGTACTCCACGCGCCAGCCCGCGTCCGGACGGTCCAGCACGAGCACTTGCGCGCCCACCGCTGGATCATCCCCGGGCTGATCCCACAGGGTGGACGTCGCCGCGTAGAGCCGTCCCGCGTGCGCCACCAGGTGCATGATCTCCGTGCCGCCCATGAAGCGGCCGTTCACGTCCGGCGTTCCCGCCTGGTAGACGCGTCGGAAGCCTCGCGGCGGCATGGAGGGGTGAAGCGGACTCAACCCTGGGAAGCGATGGCGATGGACGACTCGTCCTCGTCGACCGCGGCCTCGGGGGCGGGAACCACCTGGAGGGTGGCGGCCACCGCGGACGGCTGCTCGAGCGCCGCGACGTTCTCGCCGGCCTTCTCCTTGGGCTTGCCCGCGCCCGAGCGGCAGGTGCGGCACCAGGGCTGATTGCGGATGGCTCCATCCGCCATCTTGCGCAGACCGAACTGCGCGAGCGGCTTGAGCGAGCGGCACTTGAGGCACATCAACGAGATGAGGACCTCCTGGCCCTCGGCATCGAAGATGGCCGACTTGCGACGCTTGCGCGGCTGACCCGCCTCGCGCGCCTTGGTCTCCTTGGAGCCCGGCGGCGGCATCATCGGGGTCACTTTGTAGAGCATGTGTTTCCTCCCCAGCCGGCGGGCCCTGATGGGAGCCTGAGAGGCTCCTCGGATCACGGCGCGCCGTCACTAGACTAAGGAGGAAAAGGGTAGTTGAAAACTGATCCCAAGCCGATTTTTCGGCCCGCGCGGCGATCCGTCCAGATCTCGGATACTTGCGGGGACTCGGCCGGGAACCCTCCTCCCGATCACCGGCCGATGGTGCGGCCAGCGACCGGGAGGCGCCAATTTTTTCATGGTCGTTCGGGGCGCTCGGAGGCCGGGCGCGCGGCGCACGGGCCGCCATCATCCACGTAGCTGATGCGGCCTGTAGCAGGTGCCGTCACCGGCGTGCCCCGGCTCTTCCACCACGCCGCGAGCGCCTCGCGCAGGGTCAGCTCGCGGCCGGCGCCCAGATCGATGCGCTCGGGCGGCACCTGGGACAGCACCACGCCCAGGCCCCCCGCGCCGCGCGCGAGGAAGTCCGGCAGGACGACCCGGTACATGCGCTTCGCATCCAGCGGCCGTCCATCCGGCAGCGTGGCGTCGCGGAAGCGCTGGGGCCCGGCGCAACGCGCGAGCGTCACCTTGAGACCGGAGACCTGGAACATGCTGGTGCTCGCGCCATAGGCAGCCGTCAGCAGACGACGCAGCTCGTCCGCGGAGAGCGTGACGATGGCCACGGTGTTGTCGAACGGCAACACCGCGTAGAGATCTCCGTACGTCATGGGGCCGGCCTTCATGTTGGCGCGCAGGCCGCCGGAGTTGACGAGCGCCACGTCCGCCTTCTCCATCTCCCGCATCGCATCGGTGATGACGTCGCCGAGCGCGCTCTCGGCCTCGTAGTTGCGCCCCAGGGGGGAGGCGACGGTGAAGCCCAGGGGACGGCGCTGCTCCTCCTCCACCCGGGCGAGCGCCGGGGCCACGACCGCCTCCACCTCCGGATCCGGCACCACCGGGCCCCCGAGGAAGGTGGGAGGCACGAGCTTCGCGTCCGCCCCCAGGTCCTTGAGCTTGCGCGCGTCACAGCTCCCGCTCTGCTCCTCCACCCGGACGCACACGGGGATCGCGGCCTGGAGCCGGGTGCGCTCGGGCAGCACCGCGTGGCTCACCGGGTCCACGAACAGCTCCAGCACGCCGAAGGAGCGGCCCTGGCCCTGGGTGGAGAGCACGGGCACGCCGTTGAAGAAGTGGCCCATGGCCTGGTGGGTGTGGCCGGCGAAGACGGCGTCCAGGGTGCCCGGGGGCAGGGATTCGACGAGCCCGTAGATTTCTCCATCCGAGCGATCGCAGCTCGAGGTGTCGTGGGGATTGGACAGGTCCGCGCACTTGCCACCCGCGTGCGCGATGCCCACCAGCACCTCGGCGCCCTGGGCGCGCAGCCGCTGGACGGCCTCGAGCGTGGCGGGCCGCATGTCACCGAATCGCAACGAGCCCAACTGGGCGGGGTTGCCGATGCGCGCGGTGGACGGCGTGGTGAGGCCCACGAGGCCCACCTTCACGCCCTGGAGCGTCACCAGCCGGGTGCCGTCGTTGCCGAGCCACGCGGGCGGCTTGCCCGAGTCACCGTCGAACACGTTGGCGGTGAGCAGGGGGAAGCGCGCCTGCTGGATGCGCGCGGTGATCGCGCCGAAGGCATCCTCGCCCGGCCCCGGCACCGCCTTGGGACCCACGGGCCCGTAGTCGAACTCGTGGTTGCCGAGCGCGGCGGCGGCGTAGCCCAGCTGGTTGTAGACATCGATGACGGAGGCACCCTCGGTGAGGTTGGAGGCGAGCGTGCCCTGGAAGAGATCGCCCGCGTCCACGAGCAGCACGCCCCCGGGGTTGTCGGCGCGCAGCCGGGCCAGGTAGCCGGCGAAGGCCGCCGCCCCGCCCTCTTCCAGCACCAGCCCGCTGCGCAGGGTGGTGTCATGGGGCATCAACCAGCCGTGGAAGTCATTGGTGCCCACCAGCGTGAGCCGCACGGGCTCGGCGGGGCGCGCGTTCGGGGCGGACGTGGTGGAGGAGAGGGAACGCGGGGCGCTCGCGCAACCCGCGGCCGCGAGGGCGACGCACGTGAGGAACAGTCGGGAGGGAGACATGAGGGCGCCGAGTTGAGCCCAGCGCCCTCCCCCTGGCAACCCGCCTCGGGCCCGCGGGGGACGGCGGGCTACCCTGCCAGGACGTGGGTATACGCGGCGAGGGTCTGCTCCGCGCAACGGGCCCAGGTGAACGCGGCCGCGTGCCGCGCCCCCGCCTGGGCCCAGTGCCGCCGCTCCTCCTCCGAGCGCAGCAGCCGATCCACCACCTCCGCCAGCCCCTCCGCGTCGTCCGGCCGCACCGCGGGCGCGGCGCTTCCGCACACCTCGGGCGTGGCGCCCGTCGTGGACACGATGGCGGGCGTGCCCAGCCGCATCGCCTCCAGCGGCGGCAGCCCGAAGCCCTCGTACCTCGAGGGGAAGACGAACACCGACGCCCGCCGCATCAGCTCATAGAAGACGGACTCCGGCTGGTAGCCCAGCGCGCGGATGTCATGGCCCTGGGCGCGCAGCCGCTCCACCCGTCCCTCCACCGCTCCCGAGCCGAACCAGCGCTGCCCCACCAGCACCAGGGGCACCGCACGACCCCGGGCCTTGAGCCGCTCGAGCGCGTCCAGCACCAGGCCCACGTTCTTGCGCACGTCCAGCGAGCCCGCGTACAGCACGAAGCGCGAGGGCAGCGCCTGGGCGCGCAGGAAGTCCAGCGCGGCGGCGTCCGGCACGTGCCGGTCCACATGATCCACGCCGTTGTACACCACCGCCACCCGGCCCTCCGCCTCCGGGTGGCGCGCGAGCAGATCGTCCCTCGTGCGCTCGCTCACGCAGAGGATCCGATCCGCCACCTGGACGCTCCGGGCGAGCCACACGCGGAACTGCCAGTGGTAGGCGCGGGACACCGTCTCCGGCATCAACAGCGGAATCAGGTCATGCACGGTGACGACGTAGGGGGTGCCGGGGGTGCGCACCAGGGGCAGGTTGAAGTTGCCCAGCGCGTGGTAGAGCCGCGCCCCCGACTGACGCAGCGCCTCGGGCAACCGACCCAGGACGTAGGCGGTGCGCCCCAACGTCCCCCGCGGTTCATCACCCGACACCCGGGCCCCCAGCCGCTGCAGCCGCACGCCTCGGGACTCGAGGCCCTCGGCCAGACAGTGGGTATACAGACCGATGCCCGTGATGGGCTCGTCCCACAGACTCGCGTCGAAAGCGACAGGACCAATGGACACGGGGCGCCTCATAACACGGTGCTGTGATAGGCAGGGGCCCCCTATGGCGGTCCATCAGCTGATTCCGAGCTTCGTGGCGGGCGATGCCACCGGACAGGCGGCCCTGCACCTGCAACTGCTGCTGCGCCGACTCGGCCATGCGGGCGAGCTGTACGCGGCCGAGGTCGGCCAGGGCCTGGGCTCCCTCGCGCACCCCGCCGCCGCGCTGCGCCCGGGGCCGGAGGATCTCGTCCTCTACCACCACGGCATCGCCTCGCCGCTGAGCGGCCAGCTCCTGCACCTGCCCTGCCGCCGCGGCGTCGTCTTCCACAACATCAGCCCCGCGAATACCTACGCGGGCACCCCGCTGGCCGAGGCACTGCGCACCGGGCGGGCCCAGCTCGCCGCCATGGCCCCCTTCGTGGACGTGGCCCTGGGCGTGTCGGACTACAACAGCGCCGAGCTGCGCGAGGCCGGCTACCGCGACGTGCACACCGTGCCCCTCTTCGTCGAGCCCTCCCGCTTCGCCCGGGCAGGTGCGGACACGGAGATGCTGCGGCGGCTCACGGGCCCCGGCCCCGTCATGCTCTCGGTGAGCCGCGTGGCCCCCCACAAGCGCTTCGAGGATCTGCTCGCGCTGCACGCGCAGGTGCTCGAGGTGCGGCCCCAGGCGCGCCTGCTGCTGGTGGGCGGCTATGAGCCGGGCAGCCGCTACTTCCGCTCGCTCCAGCGCACGGCCCGGGGACTGTCCGGGGTGCACTTCCTCGGGCGGCTCGACCATGCCCAGCTCGTGGCGGCGTACCGCTCGGCGGATGTCTTCGTCTCCATGAGCGAGCACGAGGGCTTCGGCGTCCCGCTCATCGAGGCCATGGCCGCCGAGGTGCCCGTGCTGGCCTACGCCGCGGCGGCCGTGCCGGAGACGCTCGGGGGCGCGGGCATCGCCTTCGACGAGAAGCGCTTCGCCTTCCTCTCCGAGCTGGTGGTGGAGGTGTGCGAGGACAAGGCCCTGCGCGAACGGCTGCTCGCGGGCCAGGCCCGCCGGTTGAAGCACTTCTCCGCCGACGCGAGCCAGGAAGCCCTCGCGCGCGCCCTGCCTCTTCCTCCCAAGCCCGCGCGGCCCACCCGGAGCACGAGGAAGAAGCCCCGCGTGGGCTTCGTGGTGCAGCGCTACGGCGAGGTGACGGGAGGCGCCGAGCGCCACGCGCAGCAGGTGGTGGAACAGCTCGCGCCGCACTGGGACGTGACGGTGCTCACCACCTGCGCGAAGAACCACCTCACCTGGGAGAACGCCTTCCCTCCGGGCGAGGAACGGGCCGAGGGGGGCGTGCGGATCCTCCGCTTCCCGGTGACGCGCGTGCGCCACATCCGGCCCTTCAACGCCCTGTCCCGGCAGGTGTTCGATCGGAGCAACGAGCGGCTGCGCGAGGAGCACTGGGTGGCCGAGCAGGGGCCGGTGGTGCCCGGGCTGCTCGAGCACCTGGACACGCACGGCGCCGACTACGACGGCTTCGTCTTCTTCACCTACCTCTACGCGCCCACGGTGTGGGGGCTGCCGCTGGTGGCGGACCGGGCGGTGCTCGTGCCCACGGCGCATGACGAGCCGCCCCTGCGCTTCGGCGCCTACGCGGACGTCTTCGAGCGCCCGCGCGCCCTCTTGTGCAACACGCCCGAGGAGGTGGCGCTCATCGACCGGGCCTGGCCGGGTCATGCCCGCGCGCGGGTGGTGGGCGTGGGGGTGGAGGTGCCTCCGGACGTGAAGCCCCAGCGCTTCCGGGAGCGCCACGATCTGCACAACCCCTATCTGCTCTATCTGGGGCGGTTGGAGGCCGGCAAGGGCATCCCCGAGTTGCTGTCGCACTACCGGGAGCTGCGCGCGCGCTTCCACGACGCGCCGGATCTGGTGCTCGCGGGCGAGGCGCACATGGAGCTGCGCGGCGAGGGCGTGTACGCGGTGGGCCGCCTGAGCGAGCAGGAGAAGTACGACGCGCTGGCTGGAGCCCTGGCGGTGACGGTGCCCTCGCGCTTCGAGAGCCTGTCGCTGCTCACGCTGGAGGCCTTCGCCTCGGGCACGCCGGTGCTGGTCAACGGGCACTCGGAGGTGCTGGTGGGCCAGGTGGAGCGCAGTGGCGCGGGCCGCGTCTACACGGACCTGGAGTCCTTCATCTCGGGGCTGCGCGAGGTGGGCGAGCAGCGCGACCGGTTGAGCCAGAAGGCCCGGACGTACGCCGAGCGCCACACGTGGCCGCAGGTGGTGGACGCCTACCGCGAAGAGATGGAGCGCATCGTGAGGGAGAAGAGCCGATGAAACTGCTGGGACGAGACATCCCCGCGCGCGAGCTGATCGCGCGCATCGAGGAGCGCCTGCGCACGCGGGGCCTGCCGTCCTCCGAGCCCGTGGACGTGCCTCCCTCCGGCGTGGAGCCCCGGGTGGATCCCCTCGCCTTCAACCTCCAGGCGCTGGCGGAGCACTCGGACCCCACCCGCCCGCTGCCCCCACACACCCACCGGGGCGGCGCGGGCCAGCTCGTGCTGGTGGCCAAGTGGGCCTTCCGCCAGACGTGCCAGGTGTTCATCAACGAGACGCTCGGCCGCCAGCGCGCCTTCAACGGGCATGTGCGCGACTCCTACGCCCAGCTTTCCGCCGAGGTGGTGCGGCTACGCGCCGAGGTGGAGGCCCTGCGTGCCGCCCAGACACCTCCTCCGGAGCCGACTCCAGCGCCCACTCCGACGCCGCCCTCGAAGCGCCGCGCCGCCAAGACGCCAGGGCGGGGATGAATACCCCCGCGCCCAACGATCGGTCCCTCTTCGCGCCCCTGGTCGCCATCGCGGCCGTGGGGCTCGGCTACGCCATCCAGGTGTCCAACGGAAACCTCCACCCGCAGTCGGTGACGTGGCTCACGGTGGCGGTGGTGACCTCGACGCTCGCCCTCGTCCTGCCCACGCTCCGGCGGGAGGACGCCACCCGGCAGGCCGAGCGCCTGGCGGTCCTGGTGCTGGGCGCGGGTCTCATCTGGCAGTTCGCCCAGCTCTGCACGACCTCGCCCGCCATGTACCTGAGACCCGGAAGGGAGGGCTTCCAGCCCTTTCTCATGGGGATCGCGGCCGCGGCGGTGCTCGCGGGAGCGGGGCTGGGAAGTGACTCGTGGCTGGGCCGCTGGCGGCTGCCGCTGCTCGTGGGCGTCCATCTGGCGCTGGGCTACTGGATCCTGCGCGCCTCGCCCCGGCCGCACATCGACGTCTTCGCCTGGCACGTCGAGGCGCTCCAGGCCCTGGGCCGGGGCGTGAATCCCTACGCCATCACCATGCCGGACATCTACGGACACGACCTGTTCTACGAGCCGGGGCTGCTGGCGAATGGCCGGGTCCAGGTGGGCTTCACCTATCCGCCCCTCAGCCTGCTGATCGCCGGAATCGGGTATGTGCTCGGCGGGGACTACCGCTGGGCCAACCTGGTGGCGATGGGGCTGGCCGCGGTGTTGATGGGCCAGTGCCAGCCGGGACGCCTGCCCGCCGTCGCCGCGGCGGTCTTCCTCTTCACCCCGCGGACCTTCTTCGTGCTCGAGCAGGGCTGGACGGAGGCCCATATCGCGTTCCTCATGGCGTTGACCGTCTGGAGTGCCTGCCGCGCCCCCCGGGTGCTGCCCGTGGCGCTGGGCCTGCTCTTCGCCAGCAAGCACTACCTGATCCTCGCCGCCCCGCTCGTCGTCCTGCTGCACCCGGGCCCCTCGCCCTGGCGCGCCACGGTGCGCACCGTGCTCAAGGCCGTGGCCGTCGCCGCCGTGATCACCCTGCCCTTCGCCGTGCTCGATCCGGTGGCCTTCTACCAGGACATGATCACCTTCCAGTTGCGCCAGCCCTTCCGCGTCGAGTCGCTCAGCTATCTGGCCTGGTGGAACCAGCACATGGGCGTGCGGCCACCGCCCCTGCTGGGCTTCGTCGCGGTGCTGCCGGTGATTGGCCTCGCTCTCTGGCGAGCGCCTCGCACCCCCGCGGGCTTCGCGTTGGCGGTGGGCCTGCTGATCATGATCTTCTTCGCCTTCAGCAAGCAGGCGTTCTGCAACTACTACTACTTCATCGTCGCCGCCCTCTGCTGCGCGCTCGCCGCCTGGAACGCCCCCGTGCGGTCCCTCGCCACGCGGACCCCCGCTCCAGCCACTCCCCCCACCGCCACCTGAGCGCGGCGGACAACCCCCGGAGCCGGGCGGGGACTCGGATGAGCGCGCCAGTTCGTGCGCCTTCCACCGAGATTTCCACTGCCGGTGCTACCCATGCTCGCCCGGCTCCCACCGCTCCAGGGGACGGTGTGGGTGTCCGCCCTGTTGCCGCCCGTGATCGCGCGCCTCGGCGACGCGCTCCAGCAATGGGGCCGAGGAGGAGAAGGGGTGAGGCACGCCCTCCCGCCCGGCTGGCGGTCCCGCTTGCTTTCCAGGCGGTAAGTCGCGAAATAGGAGCGGATCCAGCAACCGTTCCACTCTGGTTGCCCTCTCTCCTTGACGGCCCGTGACATGCAATCCTTGAACGCTCTTCCTTCCAACGACGGACCCACGCTGACCCTCGGTATTCCCGGCTTCAGCTTCGAGGATCTCTACCGTCCGCGCGGGCTGCGCCGCCTGTCCGATCACTTCGACGCCCAGCTGGCCAAGGACGAGCCCGAGCTCTTCCAGACCTTCGACGCCTACCGCAAGGCGGGCGGCAAGGGCCTCGAGGGCCCCGCCGAGTCCGAGCTGCTCATCCGCGTGGCGCGCCACGTGGGCGCCTTCGTGTCCAAGCTCTTCGGCGTCGAGGCCGAGTCGGACCGGCTGGCGCGCTCGCTCAAGAGCGAGCTGCCCCTGTTCGACTTCAAGCGCGAGTTCATCACCCGCCGCGTGTTCAAGAAGGGCGCCACGGATCGCCCCTCGCTCGCCGAGTACCCGTCGCTGGACGCGCGGATGCGGCTGTTGCTGTCGCTCGCCTTCCCCGAGGCACTCGCGAGCGACGACGTGGAGCGCGCGCTGGCCGAGTCGCTGCTCACGCTGATGGATCTGGAGCGGTTGTTCTCCGGCACCTCCGGCAACCTGCCGCCCCTCACGCCCGAGCAGTCCGAGACGCTGCGCACCCGGTGGACGGGCCTGCGCGCCGCGCTGCTGTCGGCGCCCGAGGGCAAGGAGGCGTTCGGCTCCAGCCTGGTGCAGCAGGGCACGGACGAGGCGGAGCTGCAGTCGGTGCGCAACCTCTTGTCGCTGGCGGACCGCTGGACGTACGCGCGCGCGCTGCACCCGGAGATGAAGGAGCTGTTCCACAAGTGGCCCACGCACCGGGTGCCCAAGCCGCTGGTGTTCGATCAGCTCGTGCAGCTCGAGCGGCCGGACCCGAACATGCCCGAGGCCACGCAGGGCTCGGAGCACCACCTGCGCTACCGCGACGGCTTCAAGCTGACGGACCCGCGCGGCACCCAGCGCGAGGTGATGGGCGAGGTGGACTACTGCGTCATCTGCCACGAGCGCAAGAAGGACTCGTGCTCCACGGGCTTCGTGGCGAAGGATCCGGTGGCCGAGGGCCACACGTACAAGAAGAACCCGCTGGGCATTCCGCTCACCGGCTGTCCGCTGGACGAGCGCATCTCGGAGGCGCACGCGCTCAAGCGCGAGGGCCTGTCGGTGGGCGCGCTGGCCATGGTGATGCTGGACAACCCGATGTGCCCGGGCACCGGCCACCGCATCTGCAACGACTGCATGAAGGCGTGCGTCTTCCAGAAGCAGGAGCCGGTGAACATCCCCCTGGCGGAGACGGGCACGCTCACCGAGGTGCTGGCGCTGCCCTGGGGCTTTGAAATCTACGGCCTGCTCACGCGCTGGAATCCGCTCAACGTGCGCCGTCCGTACGCGCTGCCGTACGTGGGCCGCAACGTGCTCGTGGTGGGCATGGGCCCCGCGGGCTACACGCTCTCGCACTACCTGGTGAACGAGGGCTTTGGCGTGGTGGGCATCGACGGCCTGAAGATCGAGCCCTTCCCGGACGAGCTGGTGGGCCGCAACGGCAAGAAGCTCCTGCCCATCCACGACTGGCGCGCCATCACCCACGAGCTGGACGAGCGCATCCAGGAGGGCTTCGGCGGCGTGTCCGAGTACGGCATCACCGTGCGCTGGGACAAGAACTTCCTCACCCTGCTCCACCTGACGCTCGAGCGGCGCGAGAACCTGCGCATCTACGGCGGCATCCGCTTCGGTGGCACGCTCACCATCGAGGACGCATGGAAGATGGGCTTTGATCACCTCGCGATCGCCGCGGGCGCGGGCAAGCCCACCATCATCGGGATGAAGAACAACCTCATCCGGGGCATCCGCAAGGCGAGCGACTTCCTCATGGCGCTGCAGCTCACGGGCGCCTTCAAGCGCGACTCGCTCACCAACCTCCAGGTGCGCCTGCCGGCCATCGTCATCGGCGGAGGCCTCACCGGCATCGACACCGCCACGGAGCTGATGGCGTACTACCCGGTGCAGGTGGAGAAGACGCTGCTGCGGCACGAGCAGCTCGTGGCGGAGCTGGGCGAGGAGACGGTGCTCGCGCGGCTGGATCCCGAGGAGAAGGCGACCTACCTCACCTTCCTGGAGCATGGCCGGGCGGTGCGCGCCGAGCGCGAGGGCGCCAAGGCCGAGGGACGGGCGCCGGACTTCATCCGGCTGGTGCGCGGCTGGGGCGGCGTGAGCCTGGTGTACCGCCGTGGACTCACCGAGTCGCCCGCCTACCGCCTCAACCACGAGGAGGTGTCCAAGGCGCTCGAGGAGGGCATCCGCTTCATCGAGCGCATGAGCCCGGTGGAGGCGCTGGCGGACGAGAAGGGCGCGGTGCGGGCGCTGCGCTTCGAGCGCATGGTGACGAAGGAGGGCAAGCTGCGCGGCAGCGGCGAGTTCTTCGAGATGCCCGCGCGCACGGTGTGCGTGGCGGCCGGCACGGCGCCCAACGTCACCTACGAGAAGGAGTACCCGGGCACCTTCGAGCTGGACGAGAACAAGGAGTACTTCCGCAGCTACGAGCTGGCCGAGTCCCCCGAGGGCTTCTCGCTCGCGCAGGTGCAGCCCGTGGAGGACATCGGCGTGAAGACGGGCTTCTTCACCTCGTACCGCAAGGACGGCCACTTCATCTCCTACTTCGGAGACAACCACCCCACCTACGCGGGCAACGTGGTGAAGGCCATGGCGAGCGCGAAGGACGGCTACCCCGAGGTGGCGCGGCTGTACGCGAAGGAAGTGGCGGCGCTGGACTTCAATGACGAGCTGGCGCAGGCGCGGCGCGACGAGAAGCTGGCGGCGCACTTCGGCAAGCTGGACGAGGCGCTGCTCGCGCGCGTGGTGACGGTCAACCGGCTCACGCCCACCATCGTGGAGGTGGTGGTGAAGGCGCCCTTCGCCGCGCAGCACTTCGAGCCCGGCCAGTTCTACCGGCTGCAGAACTTCGAGCGCAGCGCGACGGTGGTGGACGGAGTCCGGCTCACCATGGAGGGCCTGGCGCTCACGGGCGCGTGGGTGGACAAGGAGAAGGGGCTCATGGGCACCATCGTGCTGGAGATGGGCTCCTCGTCCCGACTGTGCGCGGCGCTCAAGCCGGGTGAGCCGGTGGTGGTGATGGGACCCACGGGCGCGCCCACGGAGATTCCGCACAACGAGACGGTGTTGCTGGTGGGTGGAGGCCTCGGCAACGCGGTGCTCTTCTCCATCGCGCGCTCGCTGCGCGCGGCCGGGTGCAAGGTGGTGTACTTCGCCGGCTTCCGTCAGCGCGCGGACGTCTTCAAGCACGAGGAGATCGAGGCCTCCACGGACCAGGTGGTGTGGTCGGTGGACGCGGGCGACATCATCGAGCCGCGGCGTCCCCAGGACTCGTCCTTCCGGGGCAACGTGGTGCAGGCGATGCTCGCCTACGCCAAGGGCGAGCTGAGCAAGAAGCCCCTGGTCTCCTTCAGCCAGGTGGACCGCATCATCGCCATCGGCTCGGACCGGATGATGCGCGCGGTGCAGGAGGCCCGGCACGGGGTGCTCCAGCCCTACCTCAAGCCCGAGCACGAGGCGATCGGCTCCATCAACTCGCCCATGCAGTGCATGATGAAGGAGATCTGCGCGCAGTGCCTGCAGCGGCACGTGGATCCCAAGACGGGCAAGGAGACGTGGGTGTTCTCCTGCTTCAACCAGGATCAGCGCCTGGACGAGGTGGACTTCGCCAACCTCAACCAGCGGCTGCGCGGCAACACGGTCCTGGAGAAGATGTCGGACCTGTACCTGGCGCAGCTGCTCAAGAAGGTGCCGGGCCTGCGCCGCGTGTAGGCCCTCGTGTAGGCACCACTGGGGGGTTGGGCGCCTACTGGGCCCTGCCCCCGAACGAGCGGAGCATGTCCTGGTAGTTGGTCATCAGGTCCTGCTCCCGGGTGAGCACCAGGTCCACGTTGGCGTCCCCGTGGACCTTGCGCACCGAGGCGAGCTTCTCCGTCTCCTGCAGGCGCAGGCGCATGGCGTCGATCTGCGGCGCCAGCTCCGCGGCCTGCTCGGGCTTGAGCCGGGCCTGCATCTGCTCGAGCTTCTGGAGTTCGCCGGACAGGTCCAGCATGGCCGCCATGTGCCGCTGGGTGATGACGTCCATCACCAGCGAGCCGATGCGGTTGACGTCCTGCTCGCTCAAGCCCACGTCGCGGCGCGCCTTGTCCTCGAGCTCCGCCTTGCTCTCGATGGCCTTCATGGACTCGGACAGGCGGCCCTGGCCCTGGGCAGGGGTGCCGGGAGCCTCCTGGAAGCGGGCCCGGGCCGCCTGGAGCTCCCGGGCCACGGCGGCGTAGGCCGACTGCACCGTGCGCTGGTAGCTCACATAGGCGTCCAGCTTCTCCCGCGTCAGCACATAGGGCTTGCTGTCATCGAAGGGGTCGGCGCCCGTGCCCGGCGCCTCCTCCCGGCCGGCCTCCGCCTCCTGCCTCGGCCCGGCCGTGGCGGCGGGCTCCTCCTTCTTGCATCCGGACAACAGGCCAGCGGCGAACACCACCCACAACACCTTGCGCATCCAGGGGCCTCCTGGGGGGCGTACCTACCCCATCGAGCAAAAGGGCGCAGTATAGGGGCTCCCCGGCCGCCGCGGGGCTGGAGTCGGACCGGCCGGAGATGCTCTGGCTGCCTGCTGGCCAGCGGGCAAGGCCCCAACATCCAACAATCGCCGCATTACCTTTGACCAACCCATTCGCGGTCGTGTACGAACCGCGGTTCGTTCAGGTAGCGGTGGAGGCACCTTGAGGATCTTCCTGGTAAGGCACGGAGAGGCGGACGCGGAGGCCCCCGAGGGACTCGGCGACGAGGCTCGCGCGCTCACTGCCAAGGCCCGAGCCAACACGGCCGCGCATTTCGCGTCGCTGGCGGAGCGCATCGGTACAGTCTCGCTCGTGCTCACGAGCCCACTGGTGCGCACGGTACAGACGGCGCAAATGCTCTCCACCTCCCTCAAGCACGAGGGGCCGCTGCGGGTGCACCGCTGCCTCCTGCCGGACATGCCGGTGGGAGCCGTGACGCCCGTCATCGACGAGCACGCGGGCGAGAACATCATCCTCGTGGGCCATCAGCCCTCCATGGGCGCCCTGGCCACCCACCTGCTCGGGATGCAGTCGTTCCCCAAGCAGGTGAGCCCCGGCACCGTCATCGCCATCGAGCGCCCGGACGTCACCGAGCCCGGAGTCGCTCCCGCTCCCGCGAAGCTGCTCTTCTTCGCCTCGCCGGGCCAGCAGCTCATCGACGTCCTCCAGTAGCGTCGATGATGGACGAAGCCACCTACAACCAGCTCGTGGCGGGGGCGTTCAAGCGCATCCTCGCCGCCGCGGACGGGATTGATCCCGACGTGCTGGAGGCCGAGAGCACGGGCGACATGGTGACGCTCACCAGTGCCTCGCGCGAGAAGTGCATCGTCAACACCCAGCGCGCCGTGCGGCAGATCTGGGTCGCCGGCCGCGGGCAGGGCATCCACTTCTCCTACGAGCCCACCCGAGGCCTCTGGCTGGACGACAAGGGCAAGGGGCTCGAGTTGTTCCGCTTCGTGGCGGACGTCGTCCAGGACATCTCCGGCGAGCCGCTCACCTACCGCGCCTGACGGGAAGCACCGAGGGCCCCCTCCCCCACCCGTGGGAGGGAGAGGGGGGCACCCTACTCCGGAGGCGTCTCCGGGGCGGCGTCCAGGACCACGGTCTCAGTGGGCTCCGAGGCCGCTGGCGCGGCGGGCTCCGAGGCCACCGGACGCCCCTCGACGCGATCTCCGCCGCTCGCCTGCGCGCGGCGCAGAGCCTCGCCCGCCTCCTTCATCAGGCTGCCAAAGCTCACCTGGGCCTGGCCCTTGGCCGCCGACGGCTCGAACACCGCGAGCCCCAGCGACGCCGTGAGGCCCTGGACGGACTCCACCTGCTTGACGCGCTGGAGCAACCGCTCCGCCACCACCAGGGCCCCTTCATAGGGCGTATAGGGCAGGAAGATGATGAAGCGCCCCTCGGCGAAGGGCACCGCCACGTCGATGTCCCGCAGGCCGTCGCTGATGCGCCGGAGCATCTCCGCCAGCGCGGACGTGCGCACCGGGGGCGGCAGCGACGCGAGCTTCTCCGCGTAGCGATCCGGCTCCAGGAGCAGGTAGGCGATGGGGTAGCGGTAGCGGCGGCTGCGTTTGACTTCCATGAAGAGCAGCCGCTTGAAGAACTCCAGGTCCGACAGCGGCGCCGTCGCCTCGCGGCGGTTGCCCTGGTGCTGCAACAGCTGCATCTCGGTGCGCACCACCGACACCGCCTCGCGCGCCTTGGCGAGTTGGATCATCAAGCTCACGCACGACACCACGGTGGCGCGCTTGAGGGGCCCCACCAGGCACGCCTCGGCTCCGGCGGAGGCCGAGCGCGTCTCGGGGCTCTCCTCCTCCGGCAGGTAGAGCAGCAGCACCGGCGTCCCCGGCAGCTCCTCCTTCACCTGCCGGCAGAGGCCCTCCCCGTCGAAGCTCTCCGTGACGGACGACAACACGAGCACGGGCGCCAGCTCGCGCACCCGCTCCAGGGCCTCCTGGAGGGCGCTGGCCACCAACACCTCGTGGCCGGCGCCCTCCAGGAAGCGGCGCAGCGCCCCGGCCACCGCGACCGAGGGCTCCGCGACGAGGACCAGCGCCATCTCAGACCTCCATCACTTCCTTCTCCTTCTTGGAGATGATCTCGTCGACCTTCTTCACGCCGTCGTCCGTCTCCTTCTGCACCTTGTCCGTCAGGCGCTTGGAGTCGTCCTCGGTGATCTTCTTGTCCTTGAGCTGCGCCTTGAGCGCCTCGTTGGCGTCGCGGCGGATGTTGCGGATGGCGACCTTGTGGTCCTCGCCCTTGGTCTTCACCTGCTTGGCGATCTCCTTGCGCCGCTCCTCGGTGAGCGGGGGGAAGGGCAGGCGGATGACCTCGCCGTCGTTCATCGGGTTGATGCCGAGGTTGGCCTCGCGGATGGCCTTTTCAATATCCTTGAGGACGCTCTTCTCCCAGGGCTTGATGATGATGAGCCGGGGCTCGGGAGAAGTGATGTTGGCCACGCCGCTCAGGGGCGTGGGGGTGCCGTAGTAGTCCACCCGGATGCCGTCCAGCAGGTTGGGACTGGCACGGCCGGTGCGCACCTTGGTGAGCTCCTTCTTGAGATCATCGAGCGTCTTGTCGATACGGCTCTTCAGGTCGGTCACGACGTCTGCCATGTGCAGGTCTCCTTAGCGAAGCGTCCGTACTGCCTCAGGCCCAGGCGGTCTCGCCCACACCCACCAGCGTGCCAATGTCCCCGAGCTGCCCCAGGATCGCCTTGGCGATGTTGCCGCGCTGGGTCAGGTCGAACACGATGATGGGCAGCTTGTTGTCCATGCAGAGCGAGATGGCGGTGGAGTCCATCACGTTCAGGTTCTGCTGAAGGACGTCCATGTAGGTGAGCGTCCGGTAGCGGCGCGCCGCGGGATCCTTCTTGGGATCCGCGTTGTAGACCCCGTCCACCTTGGTGGCCTTGAGGATGACCTCGGCGTTGATCTCCATGGCGCGCAGGGAGGCGGCGGTGTCGGTGGTGAAGTAGGGGTTGCCGGTGCCGGCGGCGAAGATGACGATGCGGCCCTTCTCCAGGTGGCGCACGGCGCGCCGGCGGATGTAGGGCTCGGCGATCTGCTCCATCTTGATGGCCGAGAGCACGCGCGTGTGGCAGCCCTGCTTCTCCAGCGCGTCCTGCAGCGCCATGGAGTTGATGCAGGTGGCGAGCATGCCCATGTAGTCGGCGCTCGCGCGGTCCATGCCCTCGGTGGAGCCGGCCACGCCGCGGAAGATGTTGCCTCCGCCGATGACCACGGCCATCTCCACGCCGGCCTGCACCACCTCCTTCAACTCCGAGGCGATGCGCGTGAGCGTGGGCGGGTGGATACCGTACTTCCCTTCACCCATCAGGGCTTCGCCAGACAGCTTGAGCAGGATGCGCTTGTAACGAGGCGACGAGGCTGGAGCGGACATTGGCCCCGCTTCTATCCCCTCGCCCCGGCCGCATCAACGCCGGAGTGCCCCGGGCGTCCGCCAGAAAGCCCTTGGGCGCGGCGAGCGTGCAAATGAAGAGGGCCGCGCCGCCCGGGGCTTCCCCGGGAGACACGGCCCTCGTCCGCCTCCTCGCGGAGGCAAGGGGCTCAGGCCTGGCCGAGCGTCTTGGCCACTTCGGCCGCCAGGTCGTCCTTCTTCTTCTCGATGCCGGCACCCACCTCGAAGCGGACGAAGCGGCGCACGGCGACCTTCTCGCCAATCTTCGCGGCGCGCTCGTTGATCATCTCGCCGACCTTCTTCTTGTCGTCCTTCACCCAGAGCTGGTCCACGAGGCACACCTGCTCGTAGTACTTCTCCACCTTGCCCACGAGGATCTTGTCCCACATGGCCTCGGGCTTGCCCTGCTGCTTGAGCAGCTCGCGCTGGATTTCCTTCTCCTTGTCCAGCTTGTCGGTGGCGACTTCCTCGCGGCGCACGTACTGGGGGTTGGCCGCGGCGATGTGCATGGCCACGTCCTTCACCAGATCCTGGAAGTCGGGGTTGCGGGCGACGAAGTCCGTCTCGCAGTTGACCTCCACGAGCACGCCGATCCGGCCGCCGTGGATGTAGGAGCCGATGAGGCCCTCGGCCGCCACGCGGCCTTCCTTGCTGCCCGCCTTGGCGATGCCCTTCTTGCGCAGCCACTCCTCGGCCTTCACGAAGTCACCCGCGGACTCGGCGAGCGCCTTCTTGCAATCCATCAAGCCCGCGCCGGTCTTCTCGCGGAGTTCCTTCACCATCGTGGCGCTGACCTCGGCCATGTTCGTCTCCAGGGGCCTCTCCGGATGCCTGGGTGGCGGGAGGGGCGATTGAGGTTGTCAGGGGTGCTGCGGTTGAAAACAGAAAAGCCGGGCGGCGAGCGAACGCCGTCCGGCTGGACTCCACGCGCCCCGGTGCGGGGGCGCGGACGGCATTACTCGGCGGTGGTCTCGCCACCCTCGGCGGGGGCGGACTCGCCCGACGACGAGGCGGGGGCGGAAGCGCCCTTCATCTCCACGAGCGGCCCACGGCGGTCACCGCCACGGTCTCCGCGGTCCCCCCCACGGCGGTCACCGCCACGGTCGTTGCGGCGGGGGCCCCGGCGATCACCACCGCGGTCATCGCGGTCACGGCGGTCGTCACGGGCCTCTTCCTCGTCACGGTCCGCCGCGCCGCTGGCGCGGTAGCGGGCGCCGCCCTCGATGCAGGACTCGGCCACCTTGGAGGTGAAGAGCTTGATGGAGCGGATGGCGTCGTCGTTGCCCGGGATGACGAAGTCGATGCCGTCCGGGTCGCAGTTGGTGTCCACCACGCCGATGACGGGGATGCCGAGGCGGTTGGCCTCGTGCACCGCGATGTGCTCCTTCTTCGGGTCGATGACGAAGAGGCACTTGGGCAGCTTGGTCATCTCCTTCACGCCGCCCAGGTTCTTCTCGAGCTTCTCCCGCTCGCGCTCCAGGGTCGCCACTTCCTTCTTGGGCAGGCGCTCGAAGGTGCCGTCCTCGGCCATCTTCTCCAGCGTCTTGAGCCGGTCGATGCCCTGCTTGATGGTCTTGAAGTTGGTCAGCGTGCCACCCAGCCAGCGGCTGGTGACGAAGAACTGGCCCGAGCGGCGCGCCTCCTCCTGGATGACGTCCTGGGCCTGCTTCTTGGTGCCCACGAAGAGCACCGAGCCACCGCGCGCGGTGATGTCCGCCACGAAGCGGAAGGCCGCGCGGGCCATGTTGACCGTCTTCTGCAGGTCGATGATGTAGATGCCGTTGCGGGCGCCGAAGATGAAGGGCTTCATCTTGGGGTTCCAGCGCTTGGTCTGGTGGCCGAAGTGAACACCGGCCTCCAGGAGCTGCCGCATCGTGATGCCGCTGGCGGCGGCCATGGCCTGCTGCTGCGTCGTGTCTTGCGTTTCCATCTCGGTTCGTCCTCCACGCGCGGGGAAAAGTCCGGCCGTTGCCTCCTCAACGGGAGCACCGAGGGCCGGGACGCGCGTGTGTGAAGTGGGTTGACTGCGGTGAAAAACCCGCCACCAGCCTGGGCCAACGGCGGGCGCGGCTTCTCTAACAAAACCCCTCCCGGCCATGCAAGCTTCACGCGCACGGCGGGAGAGGAGGGAGTGGGGAACCCGGCTCCCTCGGAGGGCGAGGGGCCGGGCGGCGTCAAGTCCTAGACGCTGGCCTCGTTGGCGCCGTGGCACTTCTTGTACTTCTTGCCACTGCCGCAGGGGCACGGATCATTGCGGCCCACCTTGGGGCCTCCGCTCGGGGCGGCGGCGGTTTGACGCGTCGCGGCGGGACGGGGAGCGGCGGGCTCGGCGAGCTTGCCCTCGGCGTCGGCGCGGCCCTCGTGCATCTGGCGCTGGCGCTGGGCCATCTGCCGGGCGAGCCGGGCGGTCTCCTCGGCGGCGGCGGTGGCGGCGCGCGCCTGCACCCGCATCATCTGGCTGACGAACTGCGAGCTGATGGCGCCGAGCATCTGCATGAAGCCCGAGTAGCCCTCCTTCTTGTACTCCTGCTTCGGGTCCTTCTGGCCGTAGCCGCGCAGGCCGATGCCCTGGCGCAGGTGGTCCATGGCGAGCAGGTGATCCTTCCACAGCGTGTCGATGGAGACGAGGTAGCGCACCTGGAGGAAGCGCAGGAACTCCTCGCCGAACTCCTCCTCGCGCGCGCGGATGACCTTCTCCGCCGTCGAGTAGATGTCGTTCTGGATGTCCTCGCGCGAGCCCGCCGTGGCGAAGGACATCTCCAGGTTGAGCGTGTCCTTCACGCCGCGCGCGAGCGCCTCCAGGTCCCACGACGCCGGGTTCTTGGACGGGCAGTAGGTGTCGGTGAGCGCCACGATGACGTCCTCGACGGCGTCGAGGATCATCTCCTTGTAGTCCGCCCAGGACACGGTCTGCTCGGTGCGCAGCTTGACGCGCGTCTTCTTGTCCTCGTCGTACTCCACGAGCGGGATGCCGGCGCCGGCGGCCAGCACCTTGCGGCGCAGCTTGTAGATGGTGCGCCGCTGCTGGTTCATCACGTCGTCGTACTCGAGCAGGTTCTTGCGGATGTCGAAGTTGTGGCCTTCCACCCGCCGCTGGGCGCTCTCGATGGCGCGGCTGAGCCACACGTGCTCGATGACCTCGCCCTCCTCCATGCCCAGGCGCTCCATCAGCCCCGAGATGCGCTCGGAGCCGAAGATGCGCATCAGGTCGTCCTCGAGCGACAGGTAGAAGCGGCTCGTGCCGGGGTCACCCTGGCGGCCCGCGCGGCCGCGCAGCTGGTTGTCGATGCGGCGCGACTCGTGGCGCTCGGTGCCGATGATGCACAGGCCGCCGGCCGCCATGACCTCCTCGCGCTCGCGCGACGTCTGCGCCTTGAACTTCGCCAGCGCCTCGTCGAAGCGCTGCTTGTGCTCGGCGAGCGCCTGCTGGTAGCCGGTGAGGTCCACCGGCGTGCCGTCGGGGTTGGGCGGAGGAGGCTGGGGCTCGGCGCCCACCTCGTGCTTGGCCATGGTCTCCGGGTTGCCGCCCAGGAGGATGTCCGTGCCGCGGCCGGCCATGTTGGTGGAGATGGTGATGGCGCCCTTGCGGCCCGCCTGCGCGATGATGTCCGCCTCGCGCTCGTGCTGCTTGGCGTTGAGCACGTTGTGGGGGATGCCGCGCTTGCTCAGGAAGCTGGCCACCACCTCGCTCTTGGCGATGGACACCGTGCCCACGAGCACCGGCTGCCCCTTCTTGTGCAGCTCCTCGATGTCCTTGCACACCGCCTCGAACTTCTCGCGCTCGGTCTTGTAGACCACGTCCTCCAGGTCCTGACGCACCATGGGCCGGTTGGTCGGCACCACGCGGACCTCGAGGTTGTAGATCTTCGCGAACTCCTCGGCCTCGGTGTCGGCGGTGCCGGTCATGCCCGACAGCTTGGAGTACATGCGGAAGTAGTTCTGGAACGAGATGGTCGCCAGCGTCTGGTTCTCGTTCTCGATGTTCACGCCTTCCTTGGCCTCGACGGCCTGGTGCAGGCCATCCGACCAGCGGCGCCCCTTCATCAGGCGGCCGGTGAACTCGTCGACGATCATCACCTCGCCGTCACGCACCACGTAGTCGCGGTCGCGCCGGTAGAGCGTGTGCGCGCGCAGCGCCTGGTCCACGTGGTGCAGCGTCTCGATCTCGCCCGGATCGTAGAGGTTGGCGATGCTCAGACGCTTCTGCACCTTCTCGATGCCCGCGTCCGTGAGCGACACCGACTTGTGCTTCTCGTCCAGGATGTAGTCCTGGTCCGGCACGAGCCCCGGAATCACCTTGTCGACCTTGTAGTACTTGTCGGTGGTGTCGTCGGTGGGGCCGGAGATGATGAGCGGGGTGCGCGCCTCGTCGATGAGGATGGAGTCCACCTCGTCCACGATGGCGTAGTTGAGTTCGCGCTGGACGTAGTCCTGCAGGCGGAACTTCATGTTGTCGCGCAGGTAGTCGAAGCCGAACTCGTTGTTCTGCCCGTAGGTGATGTCCGCCCGGTAGGCCTCCTGGCGCTGCCGATCGTTGAGCTCGTGCAGGATGCAGCCCGTCGTCATGCCCAGGAAGCGGTGGATGCGGCCCATCTGCTCGGCGTCACGCCGGGCCAGGTAGTCGTTCACCGTGACGATGTGCACGCCGCGGTTGGACAGCGCGTTGAGGTAGCTGGGGAGCGTCGCGGTGAGCGTCTTGCCCTCGCCCGTGCGCATCTCCGCGATGCAGCCCTGGTGCAGGAACATGCCGCCGATGAGCTGCACGTCGTAGTGCCGCTGGCCGATCACCCGGCGGGCGGCCTCACGCACCAGCGCGAAGGACTCGTAGAGCAGGTCGTCCAGCGGACGGCCGTTCTGGACCTCCTGCTTCATGCGCGCGGTGGCCGCGGGAAAGTCCTCGTCCTTGAGGTCCCGCATCTTGCTCTCCAACGCGTTGATGCGTTGGACCTTGGGCTCCGTCTTCCTGAGCTCACGCTCATTCTTGGTCCCGATGATCTTCTTCAGCGTCCATTCAATCATGCGATGGTGACTCTCCCGCCGGAGAGTCCACGATGGGACACGGCGAGTGAAGGGAAATCCCCGAAAGATAGGTGGGATGCTGGAAGGAAACCATGCGTTTCTCCTCCGTCATCCCATCCGATTGGCCGCCGCGCGAGCGGCGGGACACAGTAAAGCGGAACCGAGGCCACGCAATGCCTTCTCGTCGAAAAGACCCCCGCCGTCCCGTCAGACGCCCCGCCCCCCGGCCCTCCAAGGGCAGCCCCCCCGCCCGGAACGCGGCCGCCAGGCCACCCCCTGGCGCCTCGCCGCCCCGGGTCAAGGCCCCCGCCCCCCCTCCCACCACCCTCCCCGCCCAGCCGGACCGGTGGTTGTGGACATGCCGGGCGGGGTTCGAATCCCACCTCTTCGAGGAGCTCGCCTGGGCGGGCGCCTCCCCCCGGATGCTGGGCGAGGTCCTGGTGGAGAGCGAGACCCGCCCCAGCGAGCCGCCCGTGTTCGCGCGGACCGGCATCCGCGTGCTCACCTCCCTCCCCTCCGAGCAGAACCTCGACCCGATGGCCGGAGCCCTGGCCGAGCGCATCCTCGACACCCTGCCCAAGGGCATGCTCGTCCTCCAGTCCTTCACCCCCGACAGCCCGGAGGGCAACCGGCTCGCGGACGAGGCGGATGCCCTGCTGGAGGCCGTGCGGGCCCGCCTGCCCGCCGACCGGCTCCTGGAGGAGACGTGGCGGGCGCGCGAGGCGGGAGCCACGCTCGTGGAGCTGTGCGTGGCGCCCGGGGTGGTGATGATGGGCGAGGTGCCCGCGCGCGAGGCCCTGTCGCTCTCGCCCGGTGGCCGCCAGCGCATGCGCCGCGGCGCGGACTCCCCCTCGCGCGCGGCGATGAAGCTGGAGGAGGCCCTGGTCAACCTCCCCTTCGAGCCCGGCCGGGGCGAGGTGTGCGTGGACCTGGGCGCGGCCCCTGGCGGCTGGACCCAGCGGCTGGTGGCGCGCGGCGCCCGGGTGATCGCCGTGGATCCGGCGAAGTTGATGCCGGAGCTCGCCCACCACCCCCGGGTGGAGCACGTGCAGGAGAGTGCCTTCGCCTACACCCCGGAGGAGCCCGTCGACTGGTTGTGCTGCGACATGGCATGGCGTCCGCTCGAGGTGGCGCAGCTCCTGGCCAAGTGGGGCCGGCGCGACTGGGCCACGCACCTAGTGGCCAACATCAAGCTGCCCATGAAGGACAAGAACCCCCTGCTGCTGCGCGTGCGCCACATCCTCACCGAAGAGGGGGGCTGGCAGGGGCTCACCATGCGCCAGCTCTACCATGACCGGGACGAGGTGACGGTCACCGCGCACCGGGGCCAGTGAGCGCCTCCCCTCCTCTCCTCCTCCTCGGAGCCAGACTCTCCCCATGCCCTACGCCATCGACGAAGACCTGGCCACCGCGCTGGTGGCCCTCTACCCACGGCTCGTGCAGCGCGCCGCCGAGCCCGTGAAGGTCGCGCTTCAGCGGCTGCTCGACGAGGAGCACGCGCGCCGGGGCGTGCCGGATGCGACGGGCGCCCTCCACCCCTTCGCCCTCACCCAGGGCACACTCCTGCGCGAGGAGTTCGATCTCTCCACGCACGCGCACCAGGAAGGGTGGACGCTGGGCGCGCTCATCGTCGACGTGAAGGGGATGATTCACGTCAACGCCCGCCACGGCTTCCCCGCGGGCGACGCGATGCTGCGCGCCGTGGTGGCCTCGCTCCAGGCGCGCTTTCCGGGGGCGAAGGTGGTGCGCCTGCACGGGGACAACTTCGCCGTGCTGCTCGTGCCCACCTCGGGGCTGTCGCTCGCGCAGGCGCCCCGTGACGCCGTGCGCGCCCGGCTCGCCGCGGACGTGGCCGCCGCGCTGCCCGCGGGTGCCGAGGTGCCGGACTTCACCCTCGCCCGGCTGGAGCTCACGCTCGAGCAGCCCACCCACTGGCAGGTGCTCGGGCCCCTCGTCTGGGGAGAGCTGGAGCGCGCCTATACCCTCGAGCGCCTGGGACAGGCCGAGGAGCTCCAGCGGCGCCGGCTGCGGCTCGACGGCTTCGTGCCCGGCGCTTCTCCGGCCTGAGCAAACGCGAAGGGGGCGGAAGCCCCTGGGCTCCCACCCCCGCTCACGGCGCGGCGCCCCGGAAGGGCGCGGCGAATGACTGGCTCCTCTAGTCCTCGAGGATGAACTTGCGCGGGTTCTGCGGGATGCCGTTGACGCGCACTTCGTAGTGCAGGTGTGGCCCGGTGGAGCGGCCGGTGTTGCCCACGTTCGCGATCTGCACGCCGCGCTTCACCCGATCCCCCGCCTTCACCAGGATCTTCGACAGGTGGCCGAAGCGCGTCTTGATGCCGTAGCCGTGGTCGATGACGATCACGTTGCCGTAGCCGCCCTCGAGCCCCGCGAACACCACCGTGCCATCCGACGGCGCGTCCACCGGCTTGCCGTGGGGCGCCGCGATGTCCATGCCCGCGTGGCCCACGCGCTCGGCGGTGTACGGATCCAGCCGCTGGCCGAAGTCACTCGTCACCCAGCCGCGCGTGGGCCAGACGGACGGGGTGGAGGCCAGGAGCGACTTCTGGTCCTGGAAGTACGCCTGCAGCTCCTGGAGGCTCTGCTCCTGGCGCGTGGCCTCGGCGCTCAGCCGATCCAGCTTGCCCGGCAGCGACTTGGGCGACTCCAGGCTCGTCGTCAGCTCGGTGAACTGCGTCTCCGCGACGGGCGCGCCCACTCCTGGCTCCCGCTCCACCGGGCCCATGGCCAGGTTGCGCTGGGGATCCGACAAGAGGGTGATGGCGCGCAGCTTTTGATCAAAGCGCTCCACCCGGTCCAACGTGGAGCCGATGTGCTCGATGCGCTCGCGCACCGACTTGAGCTGGGTGCGCAGCGTGAGGTTCTCCTCCCGGAGGATGCGGTTTTCCGCCGCGTCCCGGGCCACCTGGAAATAGTGGAGTGAAGCACCCAGGGCCAGTCCCGTCAGCAACAGCGCCCCACTGCCCACCTGCCACATGAGCGACCGCGAGATGTTGAAACGCCGGACCGGTGCGTTGTGGTCCGCGATCACCATCAGGGTGTAGGACTTTTTCGCCTTCGACAATGCAAACTCCCTCGATGCGCCAAAGCGCTTCGGTGTGCGCTCGCGAGACGGTCCTCGACTGACCCGCCCCTGGCGCGTTCCACCTGCCCCGCCCTCGCCACCGATTCATGCCCACCCCGTGCCGCACTGCCACAGGGGTCGTTTGGGCAGCTACCACCCGGTTTCGAGGGGTGTCAAGCCGAGACACCCTCGCTCCGACTTTCACTTACAGCCGGGTGGAAGGATTCCAGGAGGCTCCTCCGAGAAGAGGAGCACCCCGTCAGACACACATCTGCACGACGATGGCGGTGATGTTGTCGTCACCGCCGCGCTCATTGGCCAGATCGATGAGGCGCTGGGGTACCTGGGCGATTTCCGGCGTGGCCTGCACCACCTCTTGCAGTTCCCGGTCCTCGACCATGTTGGCGAGGCCATCCGAGCACAGCAGGAAGACGTCACCCGGCTCGGCCACCACGCCCATCACGTCCACCTGGACTTCCTCCTCGAAGCCCACCGAGCGCGTGATGATGTTCTTGTAGCGCGAGTGCTTGGCCTCCTCGGGGGTGATCATCCCGGCCTTGATCTGCTCGTTGACCAGGGAGTGGTCCTCGGAGACCTGCTGGATGAGGGGACCCCGGACGAGGTAGGCACGGCTGTCACCCACGTGCGCGAAGAACGCGTGGTTGTCGCGCACGACGAGCGAGATGACCGTGGTGCCCATCCCCGACAGGCGCGGATCCTCCTGCGCGGTGGTGAAGATGGCCAGACAGGCCCTCTCCACCGCCGTGCGCAAGGCATCCGGCAGGAGCGAGTCCTGCAGGTTGGCGCTGGTGGCGAATGGGTTGTCCCGGCTCTCCCGGGCCCGCCTCAGCTCCTTGTCGATGGTCTCGACGGCGATGCGCGAGGCGGTACCGCCCCCGGCATGGCCGCCCATTCCATCCGCGACGACATAGAGCTGTAGCTCGTCGTCGATCAGGAAGCTGTCCTCATTGTGATTGCGCTTACGCCCCACATCCGTGAGGCCGGCCGAGACGACCTTCATGGGGGGAGCCGCGGTCTGCCCTGCGGTTCTGGACACATCATGGATGCTATGTGAGCGCTCGTGGCGGAAGCAAGAAGCGGTTGCAGCCTGTCTGCTACGCGGTGCGGCGCAACCGGCTCCGGGACCCACCCTCGGGGGTAGGATCCCGCCGCGCCCGGGTGTTGCCCGAGGCCCGGTGGGCCGAGCGCACCAGGGCCTCGGCCGCTCCCAGGGCCTCGCGCGTCACCTCGACGCCGGACATCATCCGCGCCAGTTCCTGGGTCCGCTCGGCGCCCGCCTCCAGGGACACCACCTCCGAGACGGTGCGCTCGCCCTTGAGCCCCTTGCGGATGAGCAGGTGGGCGTCCGCATAGGCCGCCACCTGGGGCAGGTGCGTGATGCACAGCACCTGCCGGTGTCCGCTCACGTCCTTGATCATCCGACCCACCACGTCCGCAATGGCGCCACTCACGCCCGCGTCCGCCTCGTCGAGGATGTAGCACCCACAGCCGTCACTGTCGGCCAGTGCACGCTTGAGGGCCAGGAGCAGGCGCGAGGCCTCGCCACCCGAGGCCACCTTGGCCAGCGAGCGCGCCGGCTCGCCCGGGTTGGCGCTGAAGAAGAACTCCACCTCGTCCAGGCCCTCGGCCTTGAGCTGGTGGCCGGGCGTCACCCGGACCTCGAAGGCGGCCTTGCCCAGCGCCAGCATCCCCAGGCCCTCGCGCACCTGGCTGCCGAACGTTCCGGCGCACGCGACGCGCGCGCGCGAGAGGGCCTCGCCACTGCGGCGCGCCCGCTCCTCGGCGGCCTTGCGCTCGTGCGCGAGCTCCTCGAGCACCTCCTGCCGGTTGTCCAGCGTGGACAGCTCCGTCTCCAGGGCGTCGCGCTTCTGCAACAGGCCCTCCAGGGACGTGGCGTGCTTGCGGCACAGCCGCTTGATGGCGTCCAGCCGATCCTCCACCTCGCCCAGCCGGGCCGGATCCGACTCGAGACCCTCCACGTAGCGATTGAGCCGCCGCTGCGCCTCCTCCAGCTCCGCCAGGGCGGTGCCCAGCGACTGGGCCACCGGCTCCAGCGAGGCGTCGCACTTGACCGCCTCGTTCACCAGCCCCAGCGCGCGGCCCACCGTCTCCACGGCGCTCGCCTCCTCGCCTCCGAGCAGCAGCTCCGCCTCGGCGCCCTGGCGCTTGAGCTTCTCCGAGCCCGCCAGGCGCTTGCGCTCGGCGTCCAGCCGCGTGTCCTCTCCCGGCTCGGGATCCAACTTGGAGATCTCATCCAACTGGAAGCGCAGGAACTCGGCGCGCTCGCGCAGCCGGGACTCGTCCCCGCCCAGCGCCTCCATGCGGGCCACCACGTCCGCGACGGCCTCGTAGTCACACATATAGGTGGCGAGCGGCTCCTCGAGCTGCCCGTACCGGTCCAACAGCACCCGGTGCAGCCCCGCGTCGAAGAGGCTCACGTGCTCGTGCTGGCCGGCGATGTCCACCGCGCCCCGCATGAAGCGCGCCAGCACCCCCACCGTCACCATGGAGCCATTGATGTAGGCCTTGGCCCGGCCACTGCGGCCCACCACCCGGCGCACCAACACCTCGTCGCCCAGGTCCGGCAGCCCCAACTCCTCGAGTCGGGTCGCCAGGATGGGCGTGCGCTCGAACACCCCCTCCACCGACGCCTCCTCGCACCCCGCGCGGATGGCGTCCGCATCCGCCCGCCCTCCCAGCAGCAGCCCGAGCGAGTCCACCAGGATGGACTTACCCGCCCCCGTCTCGCCCGTGAGCACGGTCAGCCCGGCTCCGAACGCCACCTCCACCTCCTCGATCACCGCCACATTCGAAATCCGCAAGCCCAGCAGCACGGTGCACTCCCTCGCCAGATACACCCCGTACCTGAACAACCTAGCAGTGGCCTCTGACACTGCACAAGCGTTCCGGCCTGGAGCACGGGCGCCCGCCCGCTCGCTCGTGGAGGTGTATGGGAACCCCGCATGTACCGGGGTTCTCGGGAGCGCTATTCCTGATGGAAGAGGTCGACCAGGTCCTGCTCGGTCAACATCTTGCCGAAGTCGCCATCCGCGCCCAGCACGCCCGCGGCCAGCTCCTTCTTGCGCTTCTGCAGGCTGAGGATCTTCTCCTCCACCGTGCCGCGGGTAATCAGCTTGTAGCTGATGACGGCGCGCGTCTGGCCGATGCGGTGCGTACGGTCCGTCGCCTGGTCCTCCACGGCGGGGTTCCACCACGGATCATAATGGATGACGTAGTCGGCCGCCGTGAGGTTGAGGCCGGTGCCACCCGCCTTGAGGCTGATGAAGAAGAGCGGGGGGCCGTCGGGACGGTTGAACTCGTCCACCTTGCCCATGCGGTCCTTCGTGCGGCCATCCAGGTAGAGGTAGCCCAGGCCACGCCGATCCGCCTCGCCCTTGAGCAGTTCCAGCATCTCGGTGAACTGGCTGAAGACGAGCGCGCGGTGGCCCTCGGCGACCAGGTCGTCCACGAGCTGACCGAAGCGCTCGAGCTTGGCGCTCGAGGGCAGGAGCGTGCCCGGGGGCATCTTGAGCAACCGCGGATCGCAGCACACCTGACGCAGCCGCATGAGCGCGGCGAGGATGGAGACGCGGCTGCGCTTGAAGCCCATCTTCTCGATGGACTCGCTCACCTTGCGGCGGCTCTCCTCGAGCACCTCGCGGTAGAGCGCCGCCTGGCCCGGCTCCATCTCGCACCACGCCACGCTCTCCGTCTTGGGCGGCAAGTCCTTGGCGACCTCCGTCTTGAGCCGACGCAAGATGAAGGGCTGGATGCGGCGGCGCAGACGGTCGCGCACCGAGGTGTCGTTGGCCACCTGGATGGGCTGCTCGAAGCGATCGCTGAACCCCTCGGCGCTGCCGAGAAAGCCCGGCATGAGGAAGTCGAAGAGGCTCCACAGCTCGCTGAGCCGGTTCTCCAGCGGCGTGCCCGTGAGCGCCAGTCGCGTGTCGCTCGGCAGCGACTTGCAGGCCTGGGCGGTGGCGCTGTCCGCGTTCTTGATGTTCTGCGCCTCGTCCAGAATGATGTAGCGGAAGCCCACCTGGCTGAGCGCCTCCAGGTCGCGCCGCACGAGAGCGTAGGAGGTGAGCACGAGGTCCGCGGCCTTCAGGTCCTCCACACGCTCCTTGCGATCCTGCCCGTGCCACACGACGACCTTGAGGCCCGGCGTGAAGCGCTCGGCCTCGCGCTCCCAGTTGGCCAGCACGCTGGTGGGCGCCACCACGAGCGACGGCTTGCGGCCCTCCTCGTTGGCCACCTTGCGCAAGAGGCTCAGGGACTGGATCGTCTTTCCGAGACCCATGTCGTCCGCGAGGATGCCGGACAGTCCGTGGCGGTGCAGGAACCATAGCCAGGACAGGCCCGACTCCTGGTAGTGGCGCAGCGTGGCGTTGAGTCCGTCGGGCAGCGCCACCTTGGGCACGCCGTTGGTGTCGCGCAGCTCGGTCATCGCCTTGCGCGCCTTGGTCTCCACCTCGGTGTAGTCGCCCAGCTCCGCGAGCAGATCCAACGCGACGGCCTGATGCAGCGGCAGGCGCGTGCGCGTGCGCCCCGGCAGCGCCCCCGCCTCCTCCAGGAGGTCCGCGGCGCGCTTGAGCTCCGCGAGGTCCGCCTCCGCGTAGGTGCCGTCCTTGAGCGGCACGAAGCGCCGGCCCGAGTCGAGCCACATGCGCACCGCGCCCAGGTCCACCGCCTGATCATCGGTGATGAACTCGGCGTCCAGCTCGAACCAGCTCACCCCGCTCATGCCCACGCGGATGCGCGGCCGCAGCTTCGGCCGCAGCCGCACCTTGGGCGCCTGCACGCCGAAGCGCTCCCAGCTGCTCGGCAGGGACGCGAGGCCCCGCGCCCAGAACTCGATCGCCCCATCCCCGCTCGCGTCGTACGCGTGGGTGTGCGGATCGTAGCGCAGCCCCAGGTCCTGCAGGCGCTTGCCCGCGGCGCGCTCCTCCTCTTCGCGGCGCCGGTAGAGCTTGCGGCCCTCGCTGCCCACGCCGCTCGCGTAGCCCAGGTGCGAGGCCGTGGGGGACACGGCGACCGTGGTCTGCCCGTAGCGCGCGGCGAGCTGCACCTTCACGCGCTCGGAGGTGCCCTCCAGGGTGAGCAGGAAGCGCGGCTCCACGGACTCGTCCACGTCGATGTCGTCCGCCTTGAGCGCCATCTGGAAGCGCGGCAGGTGGGCGGCGAAGAACGTGAGCACCCGATCCAACTGCCCCACCGGGAAGGCCATGGTGGGCTCCAAGAGCCACTTGCGCACCAGCCGCGGCGGCAGGTCCGGCTCCACCGGCAGCAGGTTCTGCCCGGAGATGATGTACGTGCGCATGCCCGCCAGCAGGATGGCGTCCTTGAGCGACAGGCTCGTGCCATCCGGCATGAGCAGCTCGATGCGCGCGGTGGCGCCGTCCTGGCGCGACTCGAGGTGGATCTGCGGCCGGACCGGCTCGTTGGAGAAGATGAGCGCGGTGCCCCGGTAGATGACGCGGCGCTGGCGCAGGAACTCGAACAGCTCGCACAGGTCCTCGTCGGACAGCACGATGCGCGAGTCGTAGCGCTGCTCGTGCTTGGCCAGCAGGATGAAGACGCGCTCGTCGGGGGGCGCGATGCGCATGCCGGCCTGGAGCATCCGCTTGATATGCACCGGCCCCTTCATCTGCGCGTCCTGGCGGCGCACGTCGATGAGCCAGTGACGCCCGCCGGGACCCGCGTTGGTGGGCGTGAGCCGGTAGAGGAACTCGTAGTCCGGCTGGGAGGACAGGCCCAGCCAGCTCTCCACCTTCGCGAGCGCGGGCAGGCTCACCGCGTCCCCCGGCTGCCCTTCCTCCATGGGCACGGGCTCCTCCGAGTCGGCCGGGGCCTCGTCCTCGTCCCGGGAGGGCTCGGCGGCCGGGGCCGACGCGGCAGCAGCGGCCGCCGGGGCCGCGGCGTTGGCCGACGCGCTGGCCGCGGCGGCGATCATCGAGGCGCGCAGCCGGGCGGCGAAGATGAGGGCGGCGGCCACCACGTGCTCGCAGTGGGGCCCCTGGACGTTCCAGGCCTCGCAAGTGCACTTGGAGATGGGCTTGCCATCGCCCACGTCGAGGGTGACCTCGTAGCGCACCTCGGGCGCGTCGGAGCTGGCCACCTGGGCCCGGATGCGTCCGCCATCCCGGTTGAGTCCGAAGACGCGGCGGGATTCCGCGACCTCGCGGCCCTTCTTGAAGGTGAGGGGCGGAACCTCCGCCTTGAGGGTCCGGAGCCACTGGCCATCAAGAGCGGGCGGTGCTTCTCGTGTGTCGGCGATGGAAGGCACGTTCTGGCAAGTCCCTTCCCCCCGGGGCGAGGGGAATCCATTCGATTACCACAGACGGGACGTCTCGCGTCGTGGGAAAAATAAAGGCCGGTGGCCAAACGATGTTTGATCGCTCACCCACCTCACGGCCCACTCCTTGTGAGAGCATGGTCGGTCGAGATGAAACGCCCCAACCCCCCTCGCGTCTTCGTCACCCGGCAATTGCCAGGAGAGGCGCTCGCCCGACTGGCCGTGCATACCTCACCCCGCGTCTGGCCGGAACCCCTTCCCCCTCCGCCAGACGTCCTCCAGGCGGAAGCCCGGGAGGCCGAGGGGCTCATCACCCTCTTGACCGACCGGGTAGACGAGGCCCTGCTCACCCAGGCCCCCCACCTGAGGGTGGTCAGCAACGTGGCGGTGGGCCACGACAACATCGACGTGGGCGCCTGTAGCGCCCGGCGCATCGCGGTGGGCAACACCCCCGGGGTGCTCACCGAGACGACGGCGGACTTCGCCTTCGCCCTGCTCCTGGGGCTGGCGCGGCGGGTGGCGGAGGCGGATGCCTACGTGCGTGCGGGCCAGTGGCGCACCTGGGAGCCCGGCCTGCTGCTGGGCCCGGACGTCCACGGGGCCACGCTGGGCATCGTGGGCCTGGGCGCCATTGGCGCGGCGGTGGCCCGGCGCGCCCGGGGCTTCGGCATGCGGCTGCTGTACGTCAACCGCCAGGCCCGGCCGGAGCTGGAGGCGGAGCTGGGCCTCACGCGCGTGGACAAGGCCACGCTGCTGGCCCAATCGGATGTCGTCTCGCTGCACGTGCCCCTCTCCCCCGAGACCCGCCACTGGCTGGGACGGGCGGAGCTGGCCGCCATGAAACCCGGCGCCCTGCTGGTGAACACCGCCCGGGGGCCCGTGGTGGACCAATCCGCGCTCGTGGACGCGCTCCAGAGCGGGCACCTGGGTGGCGCCGCCCTGGACGTGACGGACCCCGAGCCCCTGCCACTCGACAGCCCCCTCTTGCACCTGCCCCGGGTGCTGCTCGCCCCCCACATCGCCAGCGCCAGCCACGCCACCCGTGGCCGCATGGCCTCCATGGCGGTGGACAACCTGCTCGCCGCGATGGAGGGTCGCCCGCCGCCGAATTGTGTCAACCCGGAGATCTACCGCCCATGAGTCCGACTCCCCCGCCCTCCCCCTTCATCGCCGGCCATGACGCCACCCTCCTCGACGAGGTGAAGAAGCGCCTGCGCGACGTGCCGGACTTCCCCAAGCCGGGCATCCTCTTCAAGGACGTGACGCCCGTGCTCGCCGACCCCCACCTGTTCCACCGCGTGGTGGACGCCATGGCGGCGCCCTTCCGGGGCCAGCGCATCGACCGGGTGGTGGCCGTGGAGTCGCGCGGCTTCCTGTTCGGCGCGCCCATCGCCCTCACCCTGCACGCGGGCTTCTCCCCCGCGCGCAAGCCGGGAAAGCTGCCCTGGCGCACGCGCACCGAGCGCTACGCGCTGGAGTACGGCGAGGACGCCCTGCAGTTGCACGAGGACGCGGTGGCCCGGGGGGACCGGGTGCTCATCGTGGATGATCTGCTGGCCACGGGCGGCACCGCCACGGCCACGCAGCGCCTGGTGACGGCGCTGGGCGCGGAAGTGGTGGGCTACAGCTTCCTCATCTCGCTGGACTTCCTGCCCGGACGCGAGCGCCTGGGCCGCGACAAGGTCTGCTCCCTGCTCTCCTATTGAGGCTCGCGCAGCAGCGAGAAGCCGATGTTCGCGCCCCAGCCGAGCACGCGCCCCAGGTGGATGTTGAGCAGCGACAGGGGCTCGAGGTAGCGCGAGTTCATCAGGGGTCCGGCGTCCACCGCGTCGAACCCCAGCCGCACGAGGATCTCCCGCACCCGCTGCTTCGCCGCGTCCTCGTCGCCCGCGTAGAACATCGTGACGGGCCGGCCCTCGAGCCGGGAGCGCTGGGCGGCGTACACCTCCGCGAAGACGGCGTTGAAGGCCTTCACCACACTCGCCTCCGGAAAGCGCCGGGAGATCTCCTCGGCGCCGGACGTCGTGTGCCCCATGCTCAGCGCCCGGTGGTTGTCGGTGAGCGGGTTGGTGACGTCGACGAGGATCTTCCCCGCGAGCGTCTCGCGCAGCGGCTCGAGCGTGGGGACGATCTGCGTGAAGGGCAGCGTCAGCAGCAGGAGGTCGCACGCCTCCACCAGCGCGCGCGGCTCCAGGGCCGTGGCGCCGGGGCCCGCGTCGCGCGCCGCCTCGAGCGCATGCGCCTGGGTGCGCGAGGTGAAGGCCACCTCGTAGCCCACCCGGGTCATCCAGGCCCCCAGCGCCCGCCCCACCTTCCCACTGCCGATGATTCCAATCCGCATGACACCTCCCGCGAGCCCCTGTTATCAGCGCGCGGCGCCGCTGGTGGCGCGTTGTGTCAAACCTCCCAGAAAAAAGAAGGACGAGCGAGATGGCGGAGCCAGTTCAAGAAGCGATTCATGCCATGGAGGCCTATACCGGCGCCGAGAAGGGCTACCGGCGCGCCCACTCCCGGGGGCTGGTGTTCCGTGCGACGTTCACCCCCTCGCCCGACGCCCGGGGCCTGACGACGGCGGAGCACTTCCAGGGCCCTCCCATCCGCACGCTCGTGCGGCTGTCGAACGCCGCGGGCAGCCCCCACGCCGGGGATCGCGTGTCGCCCACCCGGGGCCGGGTGCTGGGCCTCGCCGTGCGCTTCACCCTGCCCTCGGGCGGGTTCGCCACCTGGGCCGCCGCCAACATCCCCGTCTTCCTCGTCCGCACGCCCGAGGAGTTCGTGCAGCTCACCACCGCCCAGCGCCCCGAGGGCGAGAAGCGCAAGCCCAACCCGCTGCGCCTGCTGGGCTACCTCGCCACGCACCTGAGCACGCTGCGCGGCATCAAGGGCGTCGCCCAGCTCAAGCCCACGCCCAGCTTCGCCCACGAGCGCTTCAACGGCATCCACGCCTACCATCTGGTGGACGCCCACGGACAGCGTCGCACCTTCCGCTACCGCTGGGTGCCCCTGGCCGGCCCCGCCACCCTGAGCGAGGCCGAGGCCGCCGAGCGCCCCGAGCAGTACCTGCTCGATGAAATCCGCGAGCGCGTTTCGCGCGAGCGCGTGTCCTGGGATCTCGAGTTGCAGCTGGCCCAGCCCGGTGATCCCACCCACGACGCCACCCGCGCCTGGCCCGAGGACCGCCCGCTGGTGACCGTCGGCCGGCTCGTGCTCGAGCGCCCCTATGAGGACCAGCGCGAGTCCGAGCAGTTCGTCTTCGATCCGACCGGCGTCGTCCCCGGCATCGAGCTGTCCGACGACCCCATCCTGCGCTTCCGCTCCCAGGTGTACCGCGAGTCCCACCACCGCCGCTCCCAGGAGACCAAGCCCGAGCCCAAGCCGGCCGACCTGGGGCAGTAGCCGGGTCCGTCCGGTTGACGCCGGACCCCCCGCGCGTTTATAGGTTGTTCGACCAACCTATGAACAGGGGGTTCGGACATGGCCCGCCCATCGAACACGGAGGAGCGTCGGAGGCAGATCGTCCAGGGGCTGCTGCGGGTGATGGCCGAGCGCGGCTACGAGCGCGCGTCCATCGCGGAGATCGCGAAGGCGGCGGAGCTGAGCCCGGGCCTGGTGCACTACCACTTCACCCAGAAGCAGGAGGTGCTCCTGGCGTTGGTGGAGCAGCTCGCGGAGCGGGGGCGGGAGCGGGTGAAGGCGCGGCTGGCGCGGACGAAGGGAGGGCCGCGGGCGCGGGTGGAGGCCTTCATCGAGGCCTTGCTCGCCACGGGAGACGAAGCGGAGCCGGAGGCGGTGGCGGCCTGGGTGACCATCAGCGCGGAGGCGCTGCGCCAGCCCGAGGTGCGCGCGGCCTACGACAAGGTGGTGCGCGCGGACCTGGCGCACCTGGAGGAGCTGGTCGGTGAGGGGCTGGGCCGGGAGCGGGCGCGGGCGGTGGCGGCGGGGCTCTTCGCGGCGATCCAGGGCTACTTCGTGCTCTCGACGGCCGCTCCGGGGCTGATTCCCCCGGGCTCGGCCGCGGGCACGGTGAAGCGCATGGCCGCGGGGCTGCTCGACACGGACGGCCCGGAGGCGCGGCGATGATTCGCATCCTTCCCACATGGAGCCCCGAGCAGCACCTCTGTTCCCCCCCTTCTCGCTGGAGTCCGCGATGAGCCTGTCCTTCGTCACCCTCGGCATCGGCGATGCCTTCTCCGCCCTGTACTACTCCTCCTGCCTGGCGCTCGAAGCCGAGGGCCAGGTGCTGCTCGTGGACTGTCCGCACCCCATCCGCAAGATGATGCGCGAGGCCAGCCTGACCTCGGGGGTGACGCTGGACGCCGACCGCGTGTCGGGCCTCGTGCTCACCCACCTGCACGCCGACCACAGCTCGGGCGTGGAAGGGCTCGGCTACTTCTCCTTCTTCGTGCTCAAGCGGAAGCTGCGACTGCTCGCCCACCCGGACGTGACGCGCCGGCTGTGGGACGGCCACCTCGCCGCCGGCATGGAGGATCTCATCCGCACGCCCGGAGGCGAGCCCGAGCGCCATGGGCTCGACGACTACTTCGAGCCCCTGCCACTCTCCACCGAGGAGGCCGTGCGCTTCGGCCCCTTCTCCATCGAGTGCCGCCGCACCTACCACCACGTGCCCACCACGGCGCTGCGCATCCGCGCCGGCGGGCGCTGCCTCGGCTACAGCGCGGACACCGCCTATGACGAGGGGTTGATCGCCTGGCTCGGCGAGGCGGACCTCGTGGTGCACGAGACGAACCACGGCGTCCACACGCCCTACGCGAAGCTGGCGGCCCTGCCCGAGGCCGTTCGCGCGAAGATGCGGCTCATCCACTACCCGGATGGGTTCGACCTCGCGACGAGCAACATCGAACCGCTCGCCCAGGGACGCCGCTACACGGTGTGAGCCACCCGAACCGCCCGCCACCTCGCTGTGCGAGAGGGAGGGCGCACCTGCGACGGCGCGTCACGGACGGGTCACGCGAGAAGGATGTACAAGCGGGCCCAACGTGGGAGATTCTCGCCGCCGAAATTCCCATGTCCTCTCCGTTCCGCCCGCCGAGCCTCTCCGCCCTTCTCCTGGCCCCCCTGCTGCTCGCGGGCTGTGCCTCCCTGTTGGGACGCACGTCTCCGTCTCCCGAGCCGGAGTTGGAGGACGAGCCCACCGTCACCGTCACCCTCCTGCACGTCAACGACGTGTACCAGTTCACTCCGGTGGACTTCGGGGGCCGGGGAGGACTGGCGCGGCTGTCCACCCTGCACAAGCAGGTGCTCGCCGAGTCGCCCCACACGCTGTTCCTGATGGCCGGCGACACGCTGGGGCCCTCGGTGGAGTCCACCTTCCACAAGGGCAAGCAGATGATCGACGCGTGGAACGCCCTGGGACTGGACTACGCGGTGCTGGGCAACCACGAGTTCGACTTCGGGCCGGACGTGCTGCGCCAGCGCATCAAGGAGTCGCGCTTCACGTGGCTGGGCGCCAACGTCATGGACAAGGAGACCCGGCGCCCCTTCGCGGACACGCCGCCCTTCGTCATCCGCGAGGTGGGCGGGGTGAAGGTGGGCCTCTTCGGGGTGCTGCTGGGCAAGACGAAGTACAGCTCCAAGCCCGGGCCGAACGTGTACTTCACGGACACCTGCGCCAAGGCGCGCGAGGTGGTGCCGCTCATGAAGGCCCAGGGCGCCCAGGTGATCGTCGGGCTCACGCACCTGTTCGTGGCCGAGGACAAGGCGCTCGCGCGCTGCGCGCCCATCGACGTCATCATCGGCGGCCACGAGCACATCCTGATGCAGGCGGTGTCCAACGGCACGCCCATCGTGAAGATGTCCTCCGAGGCGCGCGAGCTGGGACGCGTCACGCTGCACGTGGGCACGCGCAGCGGCAAGCTGCGCAGCATGGACTTCGACGTGCTGCCGGTGACGCCGGACGTGCCCGAGGACACCGCCTTCACCGCCGCCATGCGCCCGTATGACGCGCTGACGGCCGAGCTGTCCGAGCCCGTGGGCCGCACCTCCGTGCCGCTCGACGCGAACGAGCAGGCCAACCGCAACCACGAGACCAACCTGGGCTCCTTCATCGCGGACGCCTACCGCCAGGCCGCGGGCGCGCAGGTGGCGCTCATCAACGGCGGAGGCATCCGCTCGGACTCGGTGCTGCGGCCCGGGCCCCTCACCCGCCGGGACGTGCTGGCCATCCACCCCTTCCCGGACTCGGTGGTGAGCATCGAGGTGACGGGCGCGGTGCTGCTCCAGGCGCTGGAGCACGGCGTGAGCCGCAGCGCCGAGGAGGCGGACCCGGGGCGCTTCCCCCAGGTCTCCGGCATCCACTACACCTTCGACGTCTGCCGGCCCGTGGGCGAGCGCATCGTGAGCGTCAACGTGAATGGCGAGCCGCTCGATGCCAGGCGCACGTACACGCTCGCCACCAACTCGTACATCTCCGGCGGCGGCGACGGGTACACCATGTTCAAGGGCGCGAAGTACCAGGTCGCCCCCAAGCAGGGACGGACCACCCAGGAGGTGCTGCGCGCCGCCTTCGCGTCCGCGCCCTCCATCGTCCCCGCCACGGACGGCCGCATCCGGCGGCTGCGCGCGGGGGCCCATGACGTGGCGACCACGGACGAGGAAATTCCCATCTCCTGCCCCATCGGCGCCCGGGCGGCGCACTAGCCGCTACGCCCACCCGCGCAGCCGGTACACCAGCCGCCCGAACAGCTCCCGCAGCGCGTCCGTGCCCACCGACAGGTTGGATGCCCGGGGCTGCCACCAGGCGCCGTGCGGGTACCAGGCATGCGAGCGCACATCCACCGCGAGCGTGTCCGGATGCAGCCCCACCGCCTCGAAGGTCCCCAGCGCCCGGGGCATGTGCGCCGCGCTCGTCACCAGCAGCAGCTTGCTCCAGCCCCGCTCGCGGATGAGGGGCTCGGAGTTCAACGCGTTCTCGCGCGTGTTGCGGCTCTTGCCTTCCCGGACGATCCGCTCGGGCTCAATCCCCCACATCATCAACTGGCGCGCGAGCAGGTTCGCCTCCACCGGCGCCTCCGGGCGCGTGTCCAGCGTGCCCGCCGCCAGGAGCACGTGGCGCGCCTTGCCCTCGCGCAGCAGCTCGAAGCCCCGCATGATGCGCTCCGGCGCGGGGTTGTACTCGGGATAGCCCGAGCGCTCCGTGGCGTCCGCGTCCACCGCCCCGCCCAGCACGATGACGGCGTCGTAGACGGTGTCCGGCTGGTACGTGGACACCACGCCCGCTTCCACCCAGCGCTGGAGCGCGTTGGCCACGGCCTCGGTGGAGAAGACGTACAGCGTGAGCCACCCGAACACCTGGAGCCCCACCGCCAGCCGCGCCCGCCTCCGGCGCAACGCGCCTCCCACCGCCATCAACAGCAGCGCCCAGGTGAGGGGCGCGAGGAACAGATCCAACACCTTCGACAGGAAGATGAACACGCCCGGGCCTAGCGCTCGCCCCAGTGGAGCTTCTTGCGGAGGATGGAGAAGTAGCCCACGCTCGGGTCACGCAAGAGCTGCACCCGGTTGGGCGAGCGCACCACCTCGATGCTGTCCCCGCACTGCAGGCCGTGGCCCGTCTGCCCATCCAGCGTGAGGAAGGTGTCCGCGGTCTCGCTGCACAGGGTGATGCGGATGGTGCGATCGGCGGGCACGAGCGTGGAGCGGTGCGTGAGGGCGTGCGAGCAGATGGGCGTGAGCACCGTGCAGTCCACCGAGGGGTGGACGATGGGCCCGCCCGCGGACAGCGAGTAGGCGGTGGAGCCCGTGGGCGTGGCCAGGATGACGCCGTCCGCCTTGTACATGGCCACGGGCACGCCCTCGATGGACACCTCGTGGTCCGCCACGCGCGCGAGCGCCCCCTTGTTGATGACCACGTCGTTGAGGACCTCGTCCTGCACCAGCACCTTGCCGTCGCGCACCAGCCGGCAGCACAGCTTCATGCGCGACTCCAGCTTGAAGCGGCCCGCGAGCACCGCGTCCAGCGCGGGGAAGATGCCGTCCGCGGAGATCTCCGTCATGAAGCCCAGTGTGCCCAGGTTCACTCCGAGAATGGGCGTGGGGCGCCCATCGAGCATCCGCGCCGCGTGGATGAGGGTGCCATCCCCCCCGAGCACCACCACGAGATCCGCCCGGCTCACCAGCTCCCGATCCTCGATGCGCGGCCAGCCGAGCGTGTGGGCCAGGAGGCGGTCCCCCAGCACCTCCAGCGAGGGGTAGCGTTCACGGATCCGCAGGGCGAGTTCCGCCGCCTCGGGCTTGTCCTTCTTCGCAACCAGAACCAGGGTGTGCACGATGGGTTCGGGTTGTAGACCAAGCGCCCCGGCTCGCGCTGGAGGAAATGGCCGCTTCGATGACCTCGTGACACCGGCGGGGCGCCGAACCGTCCCGGAGGGAGCCCCCGTGGCCACTCCCGGACCCGTCAGAGGCCGTACGCGGGAGCGATGACGTTCTCCCAGAGGGGACGGTTGAACTCGTAGCCGTTGCCGGTGCCCGAGGCCGGCAGCTTGAAGGTGCCTTGGTCCTTGCCCTTGGCGTAGTTGCGGTAGCCATGGGTGGCCTTGAAGAACAGATCCTTCGCCCCCACGGAGATGCGGTTCACCACCGCGGTGGTGGTGGTGCCCACGGGAATGGCTCCGTACGCCATCAGCACCGCGTGGTTGGTGAGATCCGGCTTGAAGCCGTCATAGGCGTAGGTGATGGAGCTGCGCGCGCCGTTGGCGTCGTTGGAGTGGAACTCCTTGAGCTGGCCCACCTTGCCCTTGTTGGCCAACTGGGCACAGCCCTCCACCAGATAGCCCGAGTGCTCGCCCGTGCTCAGCAGCACCCCGGCGCCCGCGTTGAGGCCACAATCCACGGTGGCGCTGAACGTGTCGTTCGCCAGCAGCACGTAGATGTCGAAGAGCTGGTCGAGCGCCAGGCCCTTGTAGCGATAGTCGCGGATGGCGCTCTCGATGGTGGCGGCGCTGGGAGCCCCCGCGCCCGGCGTGCTGACATTCGTGTTGAAGACCGAGGCGAGCCGGGTGAGGCCCGCCGAGGTGAGCTGCGTCACGAAGGAGGCGTGCTTGTAGCCGTTGAGGAACGTGTCCGTCGCGGTCCGTCCCCCCAGGTACAGCGTGGAGACGAGCATCGCGCCCACCATGCCCTCGCGGTAGTTGGGGTTCCAGTCGCGGTCGAGGTTGGTGTCACCATCGATGCCCGTGGGCGTGGCGCTGCCCGCGTTGCTCGTGTCGGAGGTGGTGTAGGCCGAGCCCACCAGCGTCGCCTTCATGATGAGATCGATCTTCGTCTTCTCGGCGGCGGTGAGCTGCTCCCAGACGCGCGGGGTGCGTTTGGCGATGGCGAACATGCCCGTCATCATCCGCTCGTGCTGGGCCATGTAGCCGCCGTTGGCGAACGGATCCCGGTTGCCGCCGATGACGTAGCGCATCTGCTGCAGGAGCCTCGCGTCGGCGCTCGTGTTCCCCTTGAAGGCCGCGATGGCGAGGAGGATGGACTGGCCATTGCAGTTGGAGCAGTAGCGCTCCCCCGTGGAGTTGACGCCGAACCACCCCAGCGGCGCGGCGATGGCCTGGTCCACCGTGGCCTGCGGAGGGCTGGCGAGCGCCGGCACCGCGAGCCCCTCCTCCCCCGCTCCGAGCGCGGCCTCTTCTTCTGGAGTGGGGCCCGCACCACAACCCATCAGGGACATCACCACGAGGGACGAGAGCAGACGACGCATGCGAGCGCTCCGGAGCAAGGGCTTGAAAAGCGCTTAACCCAAAAAACCGGAAATGTGAACAGACCCGCAATACGAGTAAAGCCGCTCAATGCCCCCCGTTCACGTCATGGGCGTCCACTTGCGTTCGCTGGAGGCCGACTCGACCGTCTTCTCGATGAAGCGCACCCCGCGCGCGCCATCGGTGACGCGCGGATAGTCCGCGGCGATCGGATCCGCGCGCACGCCGGCGAGCCGGGCGCGGATGTCCGCCGCGACGCCCAGGTACACGTTGGCGAACGCCTCGATGAAGGCCTCGGGATGACCGGAGGGCACGCGGCAGGCGCGGCGCGACGACTCGCTCAACCACGGCGAGCCCCGTGTGAGGATGCGCCTGGGTCCATCGAGTGGCGCATGCACCAGCTGGTTGGGCTCTTCCTGCCGCCATTCGAGTGAGCCCTGAGAGCCGAACACGCGCAGGCGCAAGTCGTTCTCGAAGCCGGCGGCGATCTGCGAGGCGACCAACACGCCCCTCACCCCCCCGCGCCAGCGCAGCAGCAGGTTGCCATCGTCATCGAGCCGGCGTCCGGGAACGAGCGAGCCCAGGTCCGCGCAGATCGCCTCGATCTCGAGCCCCGTGACGGTGGCGGCCAGGTTCTCGGCATGCGAGCCGATGTCACCGATGGCGCCCGCCGCCCCGCTCTTCTCGGGATCCGTGCGCCAGCCGGCCTGCTTGTTGCCCTGGGCCTCGAGGTGCGTGGCGAGCCAGCCCTGGTTGTACTCGACGGTCACCTTGCGCAGCTCGCCCAGGACGCCGCCGCGCACCAGCTCCCGCGCCTCGCGGACCATGGGATAGCCGGTGTAGTTGTAGGTGACGCCGAACACGATGCCGGTCCGCTCCACCGTGCGCACGAGCTGCTCGGCCTGGGCGCTGGTGTGCACGAGCGGCTTGTCACACACCACGTGGATGCCGGCCTCGGCGAACGCCCTGGCCACCGGGTAGTGCACGTGGTTGGGCGTGACGATGGAGACGAAGTCGATGCGCTCGTCCACCGGGCGCTTCAGCTCATCGGCGAGCAGCTCCTCCCAGTGGCCGTGATTGCGCGCGTCGGCCAGGCCCAGGTCGCGGCCGGAAGCGCGCGCCTTGTCCGGGTCGGACGAGAGCGCGCCGGCGACCAGTTCCATCTGCCCGTCCAGGGCCATGGCACGCCGGTGCACCGCGCCGATGAACGCGTCACGCCCACCACCGACCATGGCGTAGCGCAGCTTGCGATCGTGCGAGGCGCTCATTTCGCCGCCCGGGTCTGCTTGTCCTTGTCGAACGCGGCGTCGAACGCTCCCGCCGCGGCGGGGAAGTCGAGCCGCTTGCAGAAGGCCGCGCTCTCGGTCGCTCCGTGCACGCGGTCCATCCGGCTGTCCTCCCATTCCACGCTCAACGGTCCCGTGTAGCCGGTGTCGTTGAGCGCGACGATGATGGACTCGAAGTCGATCAGCCCCCGGCCCACGCTGCGGAAGTCCCAGTAGCGGCGCGCATCGCCGAAGCTCGTGTGGCCACCGAACACGCCGACGGTGCCGTCGCCCCGGCCCCACCACACGTCCTTCATGTGCACGTTGAAGACGCGACCCGCGAACGTGCGGAGGAACTTCACGTAGTCCACGCCCTGGTAGCCGAGGTGGCTGGGGTCGAAGTTGAAGCCGAAGCGGCGGTGGCCCTTCACCGCCTCGAGCGCGCGCTGGGCGGTGGCGATGTCGAAGGCGATCTCCGTCGGGTGCACCTCGAGCGCGAAGCGGACATCATGCTCCTCGAACACGTCGAGGATGGGCGTCCAGCGGCGGGCGAAGTCGGCGAAGCCCTTGTCCCAGAAGGCCTGGGAGGTGGGCGGGAAGGCATAGGTGGCGTGCCACACCGACGAGCCCGTGAAGCCCGTGACGGTCTTCACGCCGAAGGCGGCGGCGGCGCGCGCCGTCTCCTTCATCTCCTGGGCGGCGCGCTGGCGCACCCCTTCCGGCTCACCATCTCCCCACACGTGCTCGGGAAGGATGGACTGGTGCCGCTCGTCGATCAGGTCGCACACGGCCTGGCCGACCAGGTGGTTGCTGATCGCGAGGCATTGCAGTCCATGGGACTCGAGCAGGGCCCGCTTGTCGCGCACGTACGCCTTGGAGGCGAGCGCCTCGCGCACGTTGAAGTGATCGCCCGAGCAGGCCAGCTCCAGGCCGTCATAGCCCATGCGCCGGGCCAGCGGAGCGAGTTCGGAGAGAGGCAGGTCGGCCCACTGGCCGGTGAACAGCATGACGGGTCTTGGCATGGTCGGAGTCCTGGAAGGGGGAGACACCCCGCGGCCCCACCCGCGCGGGAGGGGCCGGGGATGGAAGACACCTAGAAGGGCGAGTTCGGGAAGTAGAACTGCTGGGCGTTCTCCTTGGTGATGAGCACCGAGGGGATGATCGTCTTGGGGGGCAGCGCCTCGCCCTTGAGGCGCGCCTCGGCCGTCAGCTTGATGGCCTCGTAGATGAACTTGGGCGAGTAGGAGACGTCGGCCTGGACGAGCTTGTTCTTGCCCTCGAGGATGGTCTTGACCATGCCCTTGGAGCCCGCGCCACCGAACACCTCCTGGATGTCGGTGCGCTTGGCCTGCTCGATGGCCTTGAGCACTCCGACGGCCATGTCGTCATCGGCGGCCCACACGGCGTCGATCTGCTTGAAGCGCGTGAGGTAGTCCTGCATCACCTTGAAGGCATCGTCGCGGTTCCAGTTGGCGTAGCGCGCGTCGAGCAGCTTGATGTCGGGGTAGTTCTTCAGCACGGCCTTGAAGGCGTCCATGCGCTCGTTGTCGATCGTGGTCGCGATGCCACGCAGCGCCACGATGTTGCCCTTGCCGTTGAGGCGCTTGGCCAGGTACTCGGCCGGAATGCGGCCGAAGGCGGTGTTGTCCCCGGCGACGTAGGCATCCTGCGCGCTGGTATCGGTCAGCCCCCGGTCGACCACGGTGACGTAGACGCCCTTGCCCTTCACCTGCGCCACGGGCCGGGTGAGCGAGGCGGACTCGAAGGGGAAGACGACCAGGGTGTTGATCTTGTTGACGGTCAGCAGGTCCTGGAGCTGATTGGCCTGCTCGGAGGCATTGGCCGCCGTCTTCACGGTGATCTTCAGCCCCGGGTGCTGCTTCTCCAGCTCCTTCTTGGCCTCGTTGGCCCACCAGACGATGCCGCCGGTGAAGCCGTGGGTGGCCGCCGGGATGGCCACGCCGAGGTTGACCTGCTTGTCCTGCGCGAGCGCTCCGGACGCGGTGAGGAGCGCGGCCATGGCGGATAAGCCGAAGGCGAGTCTACGGAAGATGGGCTTCATACGGGTTGTCTCCTGGTGGGGTAAGGGAGAACGACAGGGCAGCCCCCGGCTGCCGGACGACACGGCTCACTTCGTCACGAGGCGCCTTTGCGTCGGCGCTGCATGAACGCCACGCCGATGATCACGAAGCCCTGAACCGCCGAGTTCAGGTACACGCTGATGACGCTGGTGAGGTTGAGGATGTTGCTGATGACGGACAGCAGCACCGCGCCCACGACGGTTCCGGTGACGGTGCCCGAGCCGCCCTTGAGCGCGGTGCCCCCGACGATCACCGCCGCGATCGCCTCCAGCTCCCACAACAGCCCGGTGGTGGGCGAGGAGGAGCCGAGGCGCGGCACGTACAGGACGGTGGCGATGCCCACGCAGACGCCGAGCAGCACGTAGGTGAGCACCTTGATGCGGTTGACGTCCACGGCGGCGTAGCGCGCCACCTGCTCGTTGGAGCCGATGGCCTGCACGTAGCGGCCGTAGGCCGTGCGATTGAGGATGAGCCCGCCCCCGAGCGCGACGGCGAGGAACACCCAGACGGGAACCGGGAGGAGGAAGCTCGCGTAGTAGACGGGGCCGTAGGCGTCGGACAGGTCCGAGTCCAGGGTGATGGCGCCGCCGTCGGCGAAGTACGTGAGGTACGCCCGGAAGATGCCGAGCGTGCCGAGCGTCACGATGAACGGCTCGATGCCTCCCCGGGCGATCAGCAGGCCGTGCGCGAGGCCGAACAGCGCGCCGAGCAGGAGCGCGAAGCCGATGCCGAGCGCGATCACCGACACGGGGGAGCCGAGCGACGGGGCCAGTCGGTTCATCAGGAGGATCATCGCGCCGGCGATGAGCGCGGCCATCGAGCCCACGGAGAGATCGATGCCTCCGGAGATGATGACGAAGCACATGCCCACCGCGATGATGCCGATGAAGGCGGTGCGCGTGAGCACGTTCATCACGTTGTCGAGCGTGGCGAAGTCGCCGTTGAGCAGGGTGCCGGCGATGCACAGCACGATGAGCCCGAGCAGCGGGCCGAAGCCATGCAGGAGGGCGCGGACACGGTGCAGCGGCGTCCCCTCCGAGGCGGCCAGGGCGGTGGCCCCCGGCCGAAGGGAGTCAGTGGGTTCCGGTGGCATGGGCGATGAGTTCCTCTTCGGTCAGGTGGTCGGCCTCGAGCGTGGTGCGGAGCTGGCCGCCGCGCATCACCGCCACGCGGTGGCACAGTCCGATCAGCTCCATCAGCTCGGAGGAGATGACGATCACGGCCCGGCCCTCGCGGGCCAGCGCCTCGATCAAGAAGTAGATGTCGCGCTTGGCGCCCACGTCGACGCCGCGCGTGGGCTCGTCGAGCACCACCACCTTGGGGTCGGGGTGCAGCACCTTGGCGAGCGCGAGCTTCTGTTGGTTGCCGCCGGACAGGGCCGAGGCGCGGTTGTCCAGGGAGCCCGTGCGGATGCCGAAGCGCTTCACGGCGTCCTCGAGTGCCTGGCGCTCGGCCTCGGGCCGCAGCCAGGGCGTGGCGTAGCGCGAGAGCGCCATCATGGTCAGGTTCTCGCGCAGGCCGAAGTGCACGTGCAGGCCCTTCCCCTTGCGATCCTCGCTGAGGTACGTGAGCCCGTCCCCGGCGGCATCCCGGGGGTTGCGCCAGTGGGCGCGGCGGCCGTCGAGCTCGACGCGCTCCACCTCGCGTGGCCGCAAGCCGAGGAGTCCCTCGAACAGCTCGGTGCGACCGGCGCCGACCAGTCCCGCGAAGCCGAGGATCTCTCCGGGACGCACGTCGAAGCTCACGTCCCGGGCCCATCCCGGCACCGTCAGTCCCCGCACACTCAGCCGGGGTGGAACGTCCGCGGGAGGGGGCGCCTTGGGCGGATAGAGGTCCGAGGCCTCGCGGCCGACCATGAGGCTGGCCATCTGGTGGCGCGTCACGTCGCGCGTCGCCGAGCGGGCGACGAAGCGGCCATCCCGCATCACCACCACTTCATCCGTGATGCGCTCCACCTCGTCCAGCTTGTGCGAGATGTAGAGCATCGAGACGCCATCGGCCTTGAGCTGGGCGATCAACGCGAACAGGCGCTCGGTCTCGCCCGGCGTCAGCGTGGCGGTGGGCTCGTCCATGATGAGCAGCCGCGCCTTGCGGGCCAGCGCCTTGGCGATCTCCACCAGTTGCTTCTCCGCCACGATCAACTGGCGCACCGGCGTCTCGGGAGAGGCCCGCAGCCCCACCTGCTCCAGCACGCGCGCGGACTCGCGGTTCATCGCCGCGTCGTCCAACAACCAGCCGCGCTTCTTCTCGTGACCGAGGAAGATGTTCTGCGCGATCGTCAGGTCCTCGGCGAGGTTGAACTCCTGGTGGATCAACACGATGCCCCGGGCCTCGGCCTGGCGGGAGCCGGTGAAGTGGACCGCCTCGCCATTGACGAGCACTTCGCCCGAGGTGGCCGACTCGTAGCCGGAGAGGATCTTCATCAGCGTGGACTTGCCCGCGCCGTTCTCGCCCAGCAGGCCGATGACCCGGCCAGGCGGCAGCGCGAAGCTGACCCCGTGCAGCACCCGTACCGGGCCGAACGCCTTCACGACGTCACGGAACTCGATGGCGAGACTCATTGCGCGGCTCCCTTCATCCGCAGCGTCTCCTGCATGGCCAGCACCGCGGCGCCAATGAGCCCCGACTGCTCCCCGAGGGGGGAGAGCTGGATCTCGAGCTGGCGCGTGGAGAGCGCCAACGAGCGCTGGTAGATGCTCTGCCGCAGCGACGCGAGGAACAGCGGGCCGATGCGCATCATCGAGCCGCCGAAGAAGATGTGCGACGGGTTGAAGAAGTTCACGGCCGACGCGAGCATCTGTCCGATGAGCCCGCCCGCGCGTTGCACGATGGCGTTGGCCGCCGCGTCCCCCGCGCGGCTGGCGCGCGCCACGTCCTCGGGGCGGATGGTGCCGGTGGCCGCCAGGGTCTCCGCGAGCAACGCGCTCTCGCCCGCCTCCACCGCCGCGCGTGCCATGCGGGCGATCGCCGGCCCCGCCGCCATCGCCTCCACGCAGCCCAGGTTGCCGCAGTGGCAGCGCGGACCGGACGGGTCCACGCAGATGTGGCCGACATCTCCCGCCGAGCCGGTGGCGCCCCGGTACACCTGCCCCTGGCACACGATGCCGCAGCCGATGCCGGTGCCCACCTTGATGACCAGGAAGTCGTGCAGCGAGCGCTGCAGCCGCCACAGCTCCCCGAGCGCCATGATGTTGACGTCGTTGTCCACGAAGAGGGGCGCGGCGAAGTCGGCCTTCATGTCGTCGCGGATGGAGAAGCCATCCCACTCGGGCATGAGCGGTGGGTTGACGAGCTGACCGGACTCGAAGTTGACGGGGCCTGGCACGCCCATGCCGATGCCGATGACGTCGTGGGCCGAGAGGCCGGCCTGCTCCAGTAACTGACGCAGCAGCGCCCGCACGCGCGCGAGGACGAGCTCGGGGCCCTGGCGCACGTCCGCGGATTCCACGTGCCGCGCGAGCACCTGCAGGTCCGGCGTCAGCACGCCCACTCGCAGGCCGGTCGCGCCGAGATCCGCCGCCAGCAGCACGCCCAGCCCCCGATGCAGCCGCAGCGTCTCGGCCCGGCGGCCACCGGACGAGGCCTGCAAGCCGTTCTCCTCCAGCAGTCCCCGCTCCAGCAGCCCCGCCACCACCGCGTTGGCTCGCGTCTTGGAGAAGGCCGAGCGCCGGGCGAGCGCGTCGCGAGACAGGCCGCTGGACCAGAACACCATGTCCAGCAGGGCGAGCTCTCCAGGAGATAGGCCGTTCCAGCGGTTCAAGTCGGATCTCTGCGGGGGTGAAGGACGTTGCGCGAAAGCCGAAGTCCAAACTACCCAGGCGGACTTCGGCCCGACAACAAAGAACTTCGACCCTAAATGGGTCGATACTCATGCACCTCGTGCGGAATCGATTCACTGAACGGAAGAAAGCGCACCTCTCGAAGGACGGCCTGGCGGTCGCGGCGGCGCATCGGCGCGGTGACAGGGTCGGAGGGGGACAACAGTATTTCCCCATGGATCTCTTCGATCACGCCAGCCGCAAGGACGAGGCCACCCTGGCGCCCCTCGCCGAGCGGATGCGCCCCACCCGCCTGGAGGAGTTCGTCGGCCAGGAGCACCTGACGGGCGAAGGCCGCTTCCTGCGCCGGGCCATCCAGCAGGATCAGGTGCCGTCGATCATCCTCTGGGGCCCACCGGGGACGGGCAAGACGACGCTCGCCCACCTCATCGCCCACTCCACCGGCGCCGCCTTCGAGTCGCTCTCCGCGGTGCTCTCCGGCGTGAAGGAGATCCGCGAGACGGTGGCGCGAGCGCAGGAGCGCTGGAAGATGCGCCGCCAGCGCACCCTGCTCTTCGTGGACGAGATCCACCGCTTCAACAAGGGGCAGCAGGACGCGCTCCTGCCGCACGTGGAGAAGGGAACCGTCACCCTCATCGGGGCCACCACGGAGAACCCCTCGTTCGAGCTGAACGCGGCGCTCCTGTCGCGCGCGCGCGTCGTCACCCTGCGCGGGCTGGAGGAGGAGGAGCTCGTGGCGCTCTTGCGCCGGGCGGTGGAGTCGCCCAGGGGCCTCGCGGGCAAGGTGCGGGTGGACGACGAGACCCTCACCTTCCTCGTGCAGGCGTCGGGAGGCGATGCGCGCAAGGCGCTCACGGCGCTGGAGGCCGCGGCCGCGCATGGAGGCACCCGCGTGGACAAGGCCATCGCCGAGGAGGCCCTGCAACACAAGGCGTTGCTCTACGACAAGGCGGGCGAGGAGCACTACAACGTCGTGAGCGCCTTCATCAAATCCATGCGGGGCTCGGACGTGGACGCCGCGCTCTACTGGATGACGCGCATGCTGGAGGCGGGAGAGGATCCGGTCTTCATCTTCCGGCGCATGGTCATCTTCGCCTCGGAGGACGTGGGCAACGCGGACCCGCGCGCCCTGGGAGTGGCGGTGGACGCGCTGCGCGCCTTCGAGCTGATGGGCCTGCCCGAGGGCACCCTGCCGCTGACCCAGGCGGTGACGTACCTGGCGCTCGCGCCCAAGTCCAACGCGGTCATCTCCGCGTACGCCGCGGTGCGCGCCGCCGTCACGGAAGGAGGCGCGCTGCCGGTGCCCGCGCACCTGCGCAACGCGCCCACGAAGCTGATGAAGTCACTGGGCTACGGCGCGGGTTACAAGTACCCGCACAACTTCGAGGGCAACTACGTCCCGGAGGACTACCTGCCCTCGGCGCTCGAGGGCCGGCGCTTCTACACGCCCACGCGCAACGGCTTCGAGCGGGAGATGGCCGAGCGCTACGAGGAGATCCAACGTCAACTGGAGAGCCGCTCGCGCGAACCGGGCGAGGAGGGTTGAGCGGCGCTCCCGCCGTCAGGACGCGGCGTCGAGGGTATCGTCGTCGTCGTCCTTGGAGCGCTTCATGGTGCGGCCGGCCACCTCGTACTGCTTGAGCAGGCGGCGGAAGTTGGAGCGATCCACTCCGGCGGCGCGCGCGGCGCTGGAGACGTTGTGGGTGTGCTTCTCCAGGAGCGCGGTGAGGTAGCGCCGCTCGAAGGCGCGCATGGCCAGACGCTTGGCCTGGGCGTAGGGCAGGTGCGCGAGGCTGAACACCTCCACCTGGGCGCCGGCCTGGGGCGCCTCCTGGAAGCCCGGCGGCAGATCGTCGGTGTCCAGCACCTCCTTGGAGGTGAGCACCACGGCGCGCTCGATGACGTTCTCGAGCTCGCGCACGTTGCCCGTCCACCGGTTGCAGGTGAGGGCCTCCAGGGCGCGGGGCGTGAAGCCCGTGACGCGCTTGCCCACCTTGGCCGTGTACACCTTGAGGAAGTGGTGGGTGAGCAGCGGCACGTCCTCGGGACGATCGCGCAGGGGCGGCAGGTCGATGGTGATGACGTTGAGCCGGTAGAACAGGTCCTCGCGGAACTTGCCCTGCTCCTTGGCGCGGCTGAGGTCCACGTGCGTGGCGGCGATGACGCGCACGTCCACCTTCACCGGCTCGTTGGCGCCCACGCGCTTGACCTCGCCCTCCTGCAGCACGCGCAACAGGCGCACCTGGGTGGCGGGGGGCACGTCGCCAATCTCGTCGAGGAAGATGGTGCCGCCGTCGGCCGCCTCGAACAGGCCCTTCTTGTTGGAGGTGGCGCCGGTGAAGCTGCCCTTCACGTGGCCGAACAGCTCGCTCTCCAGCAGCGTGTCCGTGAGGGCCGAGCAGTTGACCGCCACGAAGGGCTTGTCCTTGCGCGCGCTGCGGTAGTGGATGGCGCGCGCCACGAGCTCCTTGCCCGTGCCGCTCTCACCCTGGATGAGCACCGTGGCGGTGGAGTGGCTCACCGTCTCCACCAGCTTGAACACGGCGCGCATCTGCGCGGACTGGCCGATGAGCTCCTCGAACTGGTTGCGCGCGCTGAGTGCCTCCTCGAGCGCACGCGCCCTGTCGCGCAGCGACTTGCGCTCGGCGGCCTTGGCCACCGTCATGCTCACTTCGTCGATGTTCTCGAAGGGCTTGGTCAGGTAGTCGTAGGCGCCGGCCTTCACCGCCTCCACGGCCGTCTCCACCGTGGCGAAGGCGGTCATCATGATGACCTCCACGTCCGGCCGCACCGCCTTGATGCCGCGCAAGAGGTCCATGCCGGACAGGTTGGGCATCTTGATGTCCAGCACGGCCACGTCGATGGACGGATCCTTCGCGGCCGTCAGTCCCTCGACGGCGTCGTCGATGGAGACGACCTGATAGCCCTCGCGCACGAGGATGGAGGTGACGGCCTTGAGGACGATGGGATCGTCGTCCACGACCAGGATCTTGGCGCGTTTGGGCGCGGGGACGGGCGGGGGCGGGCTCACGGCGACCTCTCGAGCTGCAACGGAATGGGGATGTAGACGGTGAAGCGAGAACCCTCACCCATCTGGGTATCGACCTTGAAGACGCCGCCGTGGTCCTCGACGATACGGTAGGCGATCGACAAGCCCAGGCCCGTTCCCTGACCCGGCGGTTTGGTGGTGAAGGACGGCTCGAAGATGCGCGCGAGGTAGCGCTCCTCGATGCCACAGCCCGTGTCGGCGACGCGGAAGAAGCAGCGATCCTCTTCCCTGCCTGTCTCCAGCGTCAGGTTGCCTCCGGTGGTGGGCAGCGCGTGCAGGCCGTTCTGCAGCAGGTTGAGCATCACCTGCGACAGCTGGCCCGGGTCTCCGAACAGCTCGGGCAGTTGCGGCTCCAGGCGCAAGTCCAGCCGCACCTTGGGGTAGGACTTGAGCTGGGCCCCGAAGAGCACCGCCGAGTCCTCCGCGCACTTGTTGAGCTGGAACGTGCGCCGATCATCCGTGCGGCTGTGACGGCTGAACTTCAACAGGCTCTCCACGATGCGCTTGCAGCGCAGCGCGCTCTCCTCGATGAGGCCCAGCGACTCGAGGTCCTCCTTGCTGCGGCCCTCGTCGCGCTTCATCAACTGCGCGAAGGCGAGGATGCCGCCCAGCGGATTGTTGATTTCGTGCGCCACGCCGCCGGCGAGCTGCCCCACCGCCGCCATCTTCTCCGTCTCGATGAAGCGGCGCGTCATCTCGCGCTCGTCGGTGATGTCCCGGTAGGAGCACACCGCGCGCCCCTCGCCCGTGAGCGGGTAGGCGGCCATGGCGTAGATGCGGCCGCGGGGGCGGATCTCCGCGCGCGTGCCGCGATTGGTCTCCAGCGCCTCGTGCAGGGGACAGCCCGGGCAGGGCGAGTCGCGATCGAACAGCAGCTTGTGGCACAGCTGCTCGGAGCCCTCCTCGCTCAAGGGCTCCTTGAGCCTGTCCCCCGCCAGCTCCGTGTAGGCGCGGTTGGCGCGGCGCACCCCATAGTCCGCGCGCACCACGGCCAGCGGCGTGTCCATGGAGTCGAACGCCAGCTCCCACTCGCGCTTGGCCTGGCTGAGCAGGTGCGTGCGCAGCGTCACCCGCGTCTCCAGCTCCGCGTTGAGCCGCCGCAGCTCCTCGTTCTGCTGCTGCGTCACGCGCAACAGCCGCTCGTTCTCCGCCTGCAGCGCGTACTGCTCGAAGGCGCTCTTGACCGTGAGCACCAGGTGGCTGTCGTTCCACGGCTTGGAGATGAAACGGAAGATCTCCGAGCGGTTGATGGCCTCCTCGATGGCCTGTTGATCCGCCTGCCCGGTGAGCATGATGCGCTGGGCGCGGGGAACCTGCGCCTTCACGCGGCTGAGGAACTCCACGCCATTCATGCCCGGCATGCGGAAGTCAGAAATGACCACTTCGGGCGTGAAACGCTCGAGGGCCTTGAGACCCTCTTCCGCGTCCGACGCCGTCTCGATCTGCCAGTCACCGCGCCGGAGAACACGCCGGATGGACTTCAGGATGTATTCCTCGTCGTCCACCAGCAACAGCCGACCGCGTGGCACCGCTCCCTGTGTCTGCGCCAGTTCCAGTGGCAACCTCGTCCCGAATCCGAACCCCGAGCGTTTGCAATGACGCTGCCAACATCCATTATCTCGCAAACCGCCCTGATACCGGGTGCTTCAACACCCGGGGCCGCTGACCACCCTGGGTATAATCATACCCCGACTCTCGAATCGGGTCAATGGGGACCCACCCCATTTCTCCCATCCGGACGACAAGGGGACTAAGGGGAGGCGGGCCGCTCGGGGGACGACGCGAGGGCCGAGTGGACGCAGATGCGGTTACGGCCCTCGTGCTTGGCGCGGTAGAGGGACTCGTCGGCGGAGCGCACCAGCTGCTCGGCGTTGCCCACGGCGTGGTGGGGAAAGGAGGCGACGCCCACGGAGGCGGTGACGCGCAGGGTGCGCTCCGGGCCGGTGTGCAGCACGCCCAGCTCCCGCCAGACGCGCTCGGCCACGGTGAGCGCGCCGGCCAGGGGCGTGCGCGGCAGGAGGATGGCGAACTCCTCGCCGCCGTAGCGCGCCAGCAGGTCCGTCTCGCGCACGCTGCGCTGGAGCGAGGCCGCCACGTCGCGCAGCACGAGGTCGCCCACCTGGTGGCCATGGTCGTCGTTGAAGCGCTTGAAGTGGTCCAGGTCGAGGAGGATGAGCGAGAGCGGATCGTCGTAGCGCTGGGCGCGCCGGAACTCCTCGCGCAGCCGGTCCTGGAAGTAGCGGTGGTTGTGCACCTGGGTGAGCCCGTCGGTGATGGACAGGCGCTCGAGCGCGTTCACGCGCGTGAGCAGCGCGTCCATCCGCTGCCGCTCCTGGAGGCAGCGCTCCACCCGGACCGACAGCTCCTCGGCGTCCACGGGCGTGCGCACCACCTCGGCGCCCAGGCGCAACACGGCCACCACGGCCGCGTTCTCCTCCGCGGGGATGAGCGCGATGATGGACGGACGCTGCGCGTCGTCGTCCCGGGCCATCAGGTGCTGCAGGAGGGCGCGCGCGGGCCCACCGGCCGGCCCGAGCACGAGCAGCACCAGACGGGCCTCGTCGATGAGGCGTTGGGCCTCCGCGCCAGCGGAGACCAACCGGATGGAGAAACCGTCCTGCTCCAGCGCACCCGCGAGTTGTGCTTGCCGAGCGGGCTGTTCGTCCACCAACAGTATGAGGCGCCTGTCTCCCACATCACCCCTCGAAACCAACCAAAGCCGTGACGCTAGCACGTCCGTCCGTCACTCCGCGACCGTTGGATTGCGCTCGGCCGGGGATGTTTGATAGCAGCCGCCTCCCCCGCGATCCGTTCACCGGGGCGCACCGCCGAGGTCTTCCATCGTGGCTCCTTCTCCCAGCATCAGCCTCTTCTTTCCCGCCTGGAACGAGGAGGATTACGTCGAGCGCTCGGTCATGCGCGCCCTGGAAGTGCTTCCGCGGCTGACCGATGATTTCGAAATCATCGTCGTCAACGACGCGTCCACGGACCGGACCCAGGAGATTTGCGAGCGGCTCGCCGCGCGCATTCCCCAGTTCCGCTTCATCACGCACCCGGTCAACCTCAAGCTCGGCGGCGCCATGCGCACCGGCCTGTCCGCGTCCACCAAGGACATCGTGGTGTACTCGGACATCGATCTGCCCTTCGATCTCAACGAGCTGGAGCGGGCGCTGCACCTGATGAAGTACCTCGAGGCGGACATGCTCTGCGCCTTCCGCTTCGATCGCACGAGCGAGGGCCCCAAGCGCATCGTCTACTCGTTCGCCTACAACCTGCTCATCCGCACGCTCTTCGGCGTCCATGTGAAGGACATCAACTTCAGCTTCAAGGTGATGCATCGCAAGGTCCTGGAGTCGGTGGAGCTCAACAGTCTGGGCTCCTTCATCGACGCGGAGCTGGTGGTGAAAGCAATCCACCAGGGCTTCCGGGTATTCCAGATGGGCGTGGATTATTTCCCCCGCACGCGCGGCATCTCCACGCTGTCCTCGCCCACGGTCATCCTGAAGATGGTGCGCGAGCTGGCGCGGCTGTACCCGGAGACGCGCTGGCCCAAGGCGGCCCAACGCCCGGTGCGGCTGCCCCCCACGGTGGCCTCGCTGCACGGCCCGGCGCGCGAGAAGGCGCGCGGCCACGGATAGGCCCCGGTGAAGCACGCGCCCACACGCCTCGTCGTCAACGCGGACGACCTGGGGCTGCACCCCTCCCTGGACGCGGGCATCCTGCGTGCCCACCGCGAGGGCATCGTCACCAGCGCCACCGTGCTCGTCATGGGCCCCAGTGCCCCCGAGGCGGTGCGCCAGGCGCGAGCCCAGGGACTCGCCCTGGGAGTCCACCTCGCCGTGTGCACCCGGCTGGCCCCCGTGTCGCCTCCCGCACGCGTCCCCACGCTCGCGCCCGGCGGCCGTCTGCGCGCGGGCTGGGCGGACTTCGCGCGCGCGTGGCTCACCGGACGTGTGCGCCGCGAGGAGTTGGAGCACGAACTGGCCGCGCAGCTGGCGCGGGCCCGGAAGCTGGGCGCCGAGGTGGATCACCTCGACATGCACCAGCACCTGCACCTGCTGCCCGGCGTGCGCCCCGTCGTGGAGGCACTGGCGCGACGTGAGGGCCTGCCCCTGCGCTGGCCGGACCGGCTGCCCCGCCTCGCCTGGAGACGGGCGCCCGGAGCCGCGGTGAAGACGTCGCTGCTCACGCTGCTGGCCCGGAGCGCGCCCAGGCCGCCCGCGGGCGTGCGGCGGGTGAGCGCGGGCGGCGTCTTCGAGGCGGGCCAGCTCGACGAGGCCGCCCTCCTGTCACTGCTCGACGCCCTGCCCCCCGGGGACTTCGAGCTGGGGTGCCACCCGGGCGAGGGCCGCCCCCATGTGCCGGAGGATCCCCTGTGGACCTATGGCTGGCAGTCCGAGCTGGACGCGCTCACCAGCCCCCGCGTGCGCGCCCGGCTCCAGCGCGCCGGGGTGGAGCTGACCACCTACGGCGCCCTGGCCTCCGCCACGTAGAGGATATGGGGCGTGGTGTAGCCCGCGCCCAGGTCCACCGTCTCGCGCAGGTGCAAGCCCACCTCGCGCAGCAGCGCCTCCATCGCGTGCCGCGGCTGGAGCACCAGCGCGCCGCCCGCCTTCGTCCGGCCGAGCACCTTCACCATCGCCCACTCCTGCGCGAGGCACTTGCGGTGCTTCCAGGAGCCATCTCCCTCGGCCTCCTTCACCAGCAGCCGTCCTCCCGGGCGCAGCAGCCGCGCCGCGTCGCGAAGGAAGTCCGGCCAGCGCTCCAGGGGCAGTAGGTACAGCACGTCACACACCACCACCGCGTCGAACCCGCCCGCCTGCCCGGCGGCCAGCGACTCCACGCTCCCCACCTCGAACACCGTGTTCGGCAGCGTCCCCGGCCCCTGGCGTGCCCAGGCGATTTTGCGTGGGTCGGGATCGACCCCATGCACCTGGCGCCGGGAATCGCCCAGGGCGAGCAACCCGGAGAGCAGGCCATGGCCACAGCCCACCTCGGCGACGCGGCCCCCGGGGGGCACCCGGGCGGCCACGGCCTCCAGGGGAGCCGAGAAGGCCCGGGCGTGTACGTGGAAGCGCTCGCCGGGGGGCAGGTGGGAGAAGAGGGACAGGGTGGGAGTGAGTGGGGCGTTCACGAGATGTAGTGGTCCAGGGCGAAAGCGGCGGAGAGGACGACGAGAGACACCGCGCCCACGGCCCACAGGCCCTGGCGGACGCGCGGATGGTCTCTGAGGAGCAGCGCGAGGGTGACGAAGAGCGGAAAGGCGGACAGGAGGTAGCGTCCCATGCCCATGAAGTCCTTGGTCGCCACGGAGGGAATTCCCACGATGACGGCGCAGAACGCGCCATAGCCCCAACCCAGCCGCCGGAAGGTGGGAATCACGAGCGCGAGCGCCACGCCCGTCAAGAGCGCGTGCACGACGAGCCGGAGCTTCACCTCGGCGTTGCCCTCGTGGAACACGGCCTTGAACCAGGGCAGCTTCAACCACGCCTCCCAGCCGGGCAACTGGCCCCAGCCCTGCTGGGCATCGACGAAGGCGAACGGCGCGTCGAAGTGGCGCTCCAGGTAGAGCACGTAGAGGCCGAAGCCGAGCGCGGACAGCACGGGCAGCAGATCCACGACGCTCCAGGGCTCGCCCCGCGCGCGCTTCCACTCCCAGCGGCGCACGAGCAGTCCCACCACCACCGCGGGAGCCACCGGCCGGGCCGCCGTGGCGAGCGCGCCCAGGACCACCGCCGGCACCAGGTGCCCCTTCTCCAACGCGAGGAACGCGCCCACCACCAGCAGGATGAAGAGCGCGTCGGAGTACATCACGCCATAGAGGAAGAAGGTGAAGGGGTAGAGGGCGAGCAGCAGCGAGGCATGGAGCGCGGAGGTGTCGTCCACGAGCAGGCGCGCCCAGCGCAGGAAGAGCAGCACCGCGAGCGGGCCGCACAACAGGCTGACGAGCACTCCCGCCTGGTACACGTTGGCGCCGAGCGCCTCCACGGCGCGGATGGCCAGGGGATAGAGCGGGAAGAAGGCCACCGAGCTCTGCTCGCCGGGACGGTAGTCGTAGCCCTTCTCGGCGATCCGCGCGTACCAGCTCGCGTCCCACCCCACCCACCCCATCACCACGTACTCGTCGAGCCCCACCACGGGCGCTTGGGGGTTCTTGTGATGGAAGCGCCAGGCCCCCGCGCCCGAGGCCGCGGCACAGGCGAGGAGCGCGGCCAACACGACGAGCGCCAGGATGCGGGAAGACGAGCGGAGCATGCGCCGCAAGGCATCGTCCAGAAACGGTTGGGGGTCAAGACGCGCCACCACGTGGGAGCCACACACGACGCTTTCCGACACGCCGCCAGTCACCGACAATGCCGCCTCCCCCAGGAGACAGCATGCACCCCACCCTCCGCCACCTCATGGTGCTCGGACTTCTCGTGCTCACCGGAGCGGCGCGGGCCCAGGCCGCGCGGCCCACGCCCGATGGAGAAGGCCCCGAGCGCTTCGAATACCTCCGCTCGCACTACACCAAGTTCGAGTACCGCATCCCCATGCGCGATGGCACGAGGTTGTTCACCTCCGTCTACGTCCCCAACGACGCGAGCCCGGGCAAGCGCTACCCCGTGCTGCTCGTGCGCACGCCCTACTCCGTCGCGCCCTACGGCGTGGACCGCTACGCCCGCCGGCTCGGACCCACCGCGCAGTATGAGAAGGAGGGCTTCATCTTCGTCTTCCAGGACGTGCGCGGGCAGCACATGTCCGAGGGCACGTTCGTCAACATGCGGCCGCACCTGGCCACGAAGAAGGGCCCCAAGGACACCGACGAGAGCACCGACACCTACGACACCATCGAGTGGCTGGTGAAGAACGTGCCGGGCAACAACGGCCGCGTGGGCCAGTGGGGCATCTCCTACCCCGGCTACTACACGTCCGCGGGCGCCATCGACTCGCACCCGGCGCTCAAGGCCATCTCCCCCCAGGCGCCCATCGCCGACTGGTTCTGGGATGACATGCACCGCCACGGCGCCTTCAACCTGGTGTTGGCGTTCAACTTCTTCTCCGGCTTCGGCCTGCCCCGGCCCCAGCCCACCGACAGCGAGGAGTGGAAGCGCTTCGAGCACGGCACCCCCGACGCCTACCAGTTCTTCCTCGAGCTCGGCGCGCTCGGCAACGCGGACGCGCGCCACTTCAAGGGCGACGTCGCCTTCTGGAAGGACCTCGTCGCGCACCCCAACTACGACGCCTTCTGGCAGTCGCGCAACCTGCTGCCCCACTTGAAGAACATCAAGGCCGCGGTGCTCGTGGTGGGCGGCTGGTTCGACACCGAGGATCTCTACGGGCCGCTGCGCACCTACGCCGCCATCGAGAAGCAGAACCCGGGCATCTCCAACTCCCTGCTCATGGGGCCGTGGATCCATGGCGGATGGATGCGCACCGACGGCTCGTCGCTGGGGGACGCGGACTTCGGCTTCTCCACGAGCCAGCTCTACCAGGAGCTGGGCTTCACCTTCTTCAAGCACCACCTCAAGGGCGGTGAGGCCCCCGCCTTGTCCGAGGCCACCCTCTTCGAGACCGGCGCCAACCGTTGGCGGCACTTCGACACCTGGCCGCCCAAGGCCGTGCGCGAGCAGCGGCTGTACTTCCAGCCCAAGGGTGCCCTCGCCTTCCAGGCCCCGTCCGTCACGGGCGAGTCCTTCGACGAGTACGTGAGCGACCCGGCCCGGCCCGTGCCCTACACGCAGGAGATCACCACTGGCTGGGCCAAGAACTACATGACCGAGGACCAGCGCTTCGCCGCGCGCCGCCCCGACGTACTCGTCTACCAGACGGCGCCGCTGGAGAAGGATCTCACGCTCGCGGGCCCACTGGAGGCGGACCTGTGGGTGTCCACCACCGGCTCGGATGCGGACTGGGTGGTGAAGCTCATCGACGTCAACCCCGGCAAGCTGCCCGGCGCCGCGCGACGCGAAGAGAGCCCGGACGCGATCGACCGGGGCCACCAACAGACGCTGGTGCGGGGCGAGCCCTTCCGTGGCCGCTTCCGCGAGAGCTATTCCCAGCCCAAGGCCTTCACGCCGGGCGAGGTGACGCGGGTGCGCTTCACCCTCAACGACGTGCTGCACACCTTCAAGCGGGGGCACCGCGTGATGATCCAGGTGCAGTCGAGCTGGTTCCCCTTCATCGACCGCAACCCACAGACCTTCGTACCCAACATCTTCGAGGCCAGGGAGGAAGACTTCGTGCGAGCCTTCCACCGCGTCCACCACACGGCGCAACACCCCAGCTCGCTCAAGGTGGGGGTGATGCCCGCGCTGGACGACTGACCCGTGCCGCGCGGGAGCGGGAGGCCCCTCGTGGCGGCCTCCCGTCCCGGCGCCAGCGAGGCTCAGCCCGGGTAGAACTTCCCGCCCGCCTTCACCTTCTCCACGAGGGCCGGCGCGGGCTCGAAGCGCTCGCCGTACTTGTCGTGGTAGTGCTCCAGGCGCCGCAACAGCTCGGCGGGCCCGAGGCTGTCCGCGTAGCGGAAGGGGCCTCCGAGGAACGCCGGGAAGCCGAGGCCGAAGATGGCCCCCACGTCGCCGTCCCGCGCGCTGCGCAGGATGCCCTCGCCCAGGCAGCGCACCGCCTCGTTCACCATCTGCAGGGCGCACCGCTCGGCCATCTCCTGGGCGTCCAGGTGCTTGCGCTCGCGGCCATGCGGCAACAGCTCGTAGACGGAGGTGTCCACCTCCTTCTTCTTGCCGTCGTAGGTGTAGAAGCCCTTCTTGTTCTTGCGGCCGAGCCGTCCGTCGGCCACCACCTTGTCGAACGCCTTGGGCGCCGCGATGCGCTTGCCGAACGCGGCCTCCATGATGGGCGCCACCTTCTGCGCCACGTCGATGCCCACCTCGTCCAGCAGGGTGATGGGGCCCACCGGGAAGCCGAACTCCACCAGCGCCCTATCCAACTCGGCGATGTCGGCGCCCTCGGCCAGCAGGTACGCGGCCTCGTTCATGTACGGCGCGAGGATGCGCGAGGTATAGAAGCCCGGCCCGTCGTTGACGACGATGACCGTCTTGCCCTGCTTCTTGCCAATCTCCACGCACGTGGCCGTCACCCAATCCGCGGTGCCCTTGTGGGTGATGATCTCCAGGAGGGGCATCTTGTGCACCGGGCTGAAGTAATGCATCCCGATGATCTGCGCGGGCCGGCGCGCGCCCTCGGCCAGCTGGGTGATGGGGATGCTCGAGGTGTTGGAGGCGAAGATGCAGTCCTCGCGCGTGACGGCCTCCACCTCGCCGAGGATGCGGCGCTTGAGCGTCAGGTCCTCGAAGACGGCCTCGATGACCACGTCCACGTTCTTGAAGCCGCTGTAGTCGGTGCCGCCGGTGACGAGCGCCATCTTCGCCGCCGCCTCACGCGACGTGAGCGAGCGCCGCTTCACCCGCTCCTCGAAGATGCCCTGCACCTGCTTGAGGGCACGGCCCACGCCCGCGTCGTCCTTGTCCTTCACGCGCACCGGCACGCCCTGCAGCGCCGAGCTGACATAGGCGATGCCGCCGCCCATCAGCCCGCCGCCCAGCACGCCCACCTTCTTCACCGGGCGTGCCTTCACGTCGGCCTTGTCCGTGCCGTTCTCCTTCTTGAGCGCCGTGGTGGCGAAGAAGATCTCCACCAGCCGCTTGGAGACATCCGACACCACCAGCTCCCCGAAGAGCCGGGCCTCGGCCTCCAGGCCCGCCGCGCGGCCGGACTCCAGGCCCACCCGGATGGCCTCGAGCGCCTTCTCCGGCGCGGGGAACTTGCCGCGCGTCTTCTTGCGCAGCTGCTTCTTCGCCTGATCGAAGAGCACCTTGCGGCCCAGGGGGTTGTCCTCCAGCGCCACCTCGGTCCACATCTCCTTGTTGGCGAGCCCCATGAGCAGTCCGCCGAGGCCCCCCTTCTTGCCCTGCTGCGCCACCGCCTTGAGCCCCTGGCCGTGCGAGCGCTCCACCTTCAGCGTCCCGTCCACCAGCTCGCGGGCGCGCCGCAGCGCCACCTCGCGCAGGATGGGCACGGGCACCACCTCATCCACGATGCCCAGCCGCTTGGCCTTGGAGGGCTTCACCGTCTTGCCCGCGAGGATGAGATCCAACGCGGCCTGCGCGCCGATGAGCGCCGGCAGACGCTGGGTGCCTCCCGCGCCGGGCAACAGCCCCAGCTGCACCTCGGGCAGTCCGATCGTCGTCTTGGGGCTGTCCGTCGCGATGCGGTAGTGGCACGCGAGCGCCCACTCCAGGCCACCGCCCAGACACGCGCCGTGGATGGCCGCCACCACCGGCTTGGGGAAGGCCTCCAGCCGATCGAAGACGCGCTGCCCGTCCCGGGACGTGGCGGTGGCCTCCGCGGCCGTCTTGATGGTCTGGAGGAAGTCGATCTTCGCTCCGGCCACGAAGCTGTCCTTCTTGCCGGAGATGAAGACGAGCGCCTTGACCGCGGCGTCCTTCTCCGCCCGGTCGAGCAGCGCCGCGAACGCCGCGCCTGTCGGGGGCGAGAGCGTGTTCACCGGCTCGTCCACCTGGTTGAACACCACGAGGCCGATGTCCCCCTCGAGCTGGAAGGACAGGCCCTGCTTCACCTCGGACTCCTGAGCAACCATGGCACCCATCACGCACGCTCCAGGACCACCGCGGCACCGAGGCCACCGGCGGCGCAGACGGTGCACAGCACCGTGTTCTTGTTCTGACGCTTCAGCTCATGCAGGGCCTGGGTGACGATGCGCGCCCCCGTGGCCCCGAAGGGATGCCCGAGCGACAGCGAGCCACCCGACAGGTTCAGCCGTGTGCGGTCCACCTCGCCCACCGGCGCGCTCCAACCGGCCTTCTTGGCGAACTCCTTGGAGGCCAGGGCCTGGAGGTTGCTCGCCACCTGGGCGGCGAACGCCTCGTGCATCTCCACGAGATCGATGTCCGCGAGCGTCAGGCCCGCGCGCTTGAGCGCCACCGGCACGGCGTAGGCGGGACCCTGCAGGAGCTGGTCCCCGGGGTCCGTGGCCGCGAAGGCGTGCGAGCGCAGGTAGCCGAGCGGCTCCAGGCCGAGCGCCTTGGCCTTCTCCTCGCTCATCATCAGGAGCACGCCGGCGCCGTCGGTGAGCGGCGAGGAGTTGCCCGCGGTGATGGTGCCGTACTTGCGGTCGAACACGGGCTTGAGCTGGGAGAGCGACTCCAGGCTCGTGTCCGCGCGCACGATGTTGTCCTTGTCCGCCACCTTCTCGTACCTGGGCGGCACCACCACGTGCATGACGTGGGAGTCGAAGAAGCCATCCTTCCAGGCGCGCGCGGCATTCTGGTGCGAGGCGAGCGCGATCTGATCCTGCTCGGCGCGCGAGATGCCGTTCTCCTTGGCCATCTTCTCGGCGCTCTCGCCCATGGTCATGCCGGTGGAGTGCTCGGCGATGGCCGGGGGCACGGGCACCAGGTCTCCCGGCTTGAGCGCCTGGAAGGCCTTGAGCTTGCCGGGCAAGTCACGCGCCTTGGAGGCGGCCATCAGCGCCTGGGCCAGCGGACGGCTGGTGAAGATGGGCGCGTCCGACATGGACTCGGTGCCTCCGGCGAGCACCACGTCCGCCTCGCCCAGGGCGATGGCGTTGGCCGCCGTGGTCATCGCCTGGATGGACGTGGCGCACGCGCGCGACACCGTGAAGGCGTCGATCTTGCGCGGCAGCCCGGCGGCGATCACCACCTCGCGCGCGATGGACGGCGCGGTGAGCGTGGGGATGACCTGCCCGAACACCACCTGATCGATCTCCTGCGGATCGATCTCCGAGCGCTGCACCAGTTCCTGGACCACGATGCGGCCCAGGTCCAACGCGGTGAGCCTCGCGAAGTCCGTACCCGCCTTCGCGAAGGGCGTCCGCAATCCGCGGACGATGGCCACCCTGCGGTGACCGTTTTGCTGCTCGCGTGCCATTGTGTGCCTCACCTTTCCCTGCGGGGGTGAGGCCCATCTAATGAGCGGTGGTGCGGCGCGTCAACGGGAGATTGATTCTGGAATCAACCCGGTGCTCCCCTGCCCCGGGGCCCGCCTGGAGGGGGGGCCTTCGAGGTGTCCGGCATCACACAACCCGGCGGCTCACGGGGACTGTCGCAGCGCGAAGCCGTGCTTGTGGACGGCGTCGACGAAGAACTTCGCGGCCTCGGGATCGGTGGGCGGGAGGATACCGTGGCCGAGGTTGCAGATGTGGCCCACGGGCCCCGCGCGCCGGAGGATGTCCACCACGCGCTGCTCCAGCTCCTCGCGCGGCAGGAAGAGGTGGAGTGGGTCGAGGTTGCCCTGCACGGCCACGTCGGGGCCGAGCACGCGGCGGGCCTCGTCGAGGGGGGTGCGCCAGTCCTGGCCGATGACGTCCGCGCCGGTGCGCTTGAGCAGCGGCAGGTGGTTGGACATGCCGGTGCCGAAGACGATGACGGGCACGCCCTTGGCCTGCACCTCCTTCACCATGCGCGTGAGGTACGGCAGGCAGAAGCGCTCGTAGTCCCAGGGGGACAGCTCGCCGCCCCACGAGTCGAAGATCTGCACGATGCTCGCGCCGGCCTCCACCTGCATGAGCAGGTAGGGGATGAGCGTGCGCGTGAGCTTGTCGAAGAGCGTGTGGACGAGCTGGGGCTGCTCGAAGAGCATGCGCTTGATGAGGATGTAGCTCTTGGAGCCGCCGCCCTCGACCATGTACGCGGCGAGGGTGAAGGGGGCGCCGCAGAAGCCGATGACGGGCACCGAGTCATTGAGCGCGCGCCGGGTGCGGCGGATGGCCTCGGCGACGAAGCCGGTGCCCTCCACGGGGTCGGGCACACCGAGCCGCTCGATGTCGGCGGCGGAGCGCACGGGGTTGGGGAAGTGCGGCCCCTTGTCGCCCAGCTCCAGTTCAATCCCCATGGCCTCCACGGGGATGAGGATGTCCGAGAAGATGATGGCCGCGTCCACGCCCAGGCGGGTGACGGGCTGGACGGTGACCTCGGCGGCGAGGTCCGGGTGCTTGCACAGATCGAGGAAGGCGATGTTGCCGCGGATGGCCCTGTACTCGGGGAGGTAGCGGCCCGCCTGGCGCATGAGCCACACGGGGGTGGTGTCCGTGGGCTGGCGGCGGGCGGCGCGAAGGAGGCGGTCGTTCAAGGTGGACACTCCGGGTGGCTCCCCAAGTCCCTCGGGGGGCGAGCGGGGGGCGAGGGTTGTCACAGGAGGAATCGTCCCGGTCAACGCCCGTGACGGGCGGGCCCGGAATGAATCGTCCCCGGAAAAGGTATGCTTGACAGGGTCGGGGCGGGCTCGATAAAAGCCGCCCCGTCGCAACGCGGTGACGCCCAAGAGGGCGGATAGCTCAGCGGTAGAGCGTCGCCCTTACAAGGCGAGGGTCACAGGTTCAATCCCTGTTCCGCCCAAGTCAGTCGAGTGAAGTCGCTGTGGGGAGTTAGTTCAGTTGGTTAGAACGCCGGCCTGTCACGCCGGAGGCCACGGGTTCAAGTCCCGTACTCCTCGCCAATAAAAGCCCAGCAATCCTCCGGGGTTGCTGGGCTTTTTCTTTGCCGGTGGCAAGAGACGCCCATTCCCGCCAATGGGGCCGGTGCCGTCGTGGTGGGCATTGAGGGGGACCGCGCGCAGCTCGGCTGCCCCTGTACCCTCAAGCTGTGGGAGGCAGGGGCGCCGCGCACCGTCACCCTCGGGAACGTCACCTTCCCGGTGAGCCAGAAGGCGGAGCCCTGAGCACGGCCACCGCGAGCCGTGCCGAGCCTCAAGGGGTGGCGCGCCCGCCAATCTCCGGGAAGCGTTCGTAGGCCCGTTTGAGCGCGTCCAGGTGAGCGGGGTTGTCCAGGTCGAGCGGCGCCTCGGTGAGCCGGACAACCCACCCACCCGTCGCGGTGCGCCGTGCGCGTGACAGCAGCTCCGAGTCGCGGGCCGGGTCGGGGAAGCCGATGGCTCGTGCGGCAGCAGCCGACCAGTAGTTCAGCCATCCGAGACAGTGTGGAATCTCTGGCGAGGGGATGTCCTCCGAAAGCTTGAGCGGCGGCAACCCTCGTGGCGGAACTCCCGGCTTGCGCACGGGATGGCGTGTCTGCTGCGAAATCTCCACGCCCGCGTTGAATGGCGTCGCGTGCCCCCAGAATGCGCGAGCACCCTCCGCGATGGCCTCCAGCACTTCCACTGCCGCCGCGGTGCCGGTTGCGCCGAGCGGCAGGGCTGCATGGATTTCAAACTGTGCCTACCCTCCCGGGGAGATCCCCGCCGGCTTTCCCATCCAGACACCGTTACCCGGTAGCTCTCGTCGCCATTACAAATGAGCCGAAACCCCCTGCCGGTCGGCCTCCCCTGGGCGAGCCACACCTCGCGCTGCGGTAGCCGGACCAGCTTCCCCTCGCGAGAAATCGTCCACTCCAGGCGCAAGCCAGGGAACGCGCGTTCCATTCCATGAACAACAGCCCAAGGGCGGCTATCGGCGCTCACGAGCGCAGGCGCGTAGACGATAATACCAATGTCACTTTCTTGCATTGCAGGCATTGTCGAGGTTTCTATCCAGGCTCTCCAATGCGGCGCTGCGCACGCCGACCCGGAAGTTGAATCCACAAGCCAGAGCAAGGGCGCGCTCGTACTGCAACTCTAGCACTTGGTCCTCAAGCACAATTCTCCGAAGTTCGGGCGGGTACGTGTCGAAGTTGTCGGTCTTGACTTCCCAAAGTGCGCGCGCGGCCAGTTGCAGCGCGTCGAAGTTCTTCCCATTCACGAACACATCCCTGCCGGGGAAACTGTTGTTCGGAATTTTGTCGGCGCACTTGTCGTGCAGTTTATTTCCACCAAGGTGGCGCTTCGCCGGGACGGGCTCGCACCTGCGGCGCTCTCGCTCCGAGGTCTCGGGTGGCTCCACGGGAGGGAAATCCGGCCCTTTGGGCTCCGGCTTGGGCCTTTTTTCCGGCGAGGGTTTCTGCGGGGCGGGCACTGTTTCAGGCACGGGCCGCGTTTCGGTCGCGGGCCTTACCTGGGGACGGCCCCTCTTCTCCGCGTAGGTATCCAGCGCCGCCTTGATGGCGAAGCCCACCACGACCACGCCCACGACGATCACCGCTCCCACGACGATCTCCGGTGCCGCCAGCACGCAGACCCCGAGCCCCACGGCAGCGGCACCCGCGGAGGCAACCGCGCATCGTCCCGTGAGGTCGTGAAACTCCATCCGGTCATGGTCGAGGGCCTGATAGCACCGCTCCGCCAGCACGGGCCAGGGCTCGGAAGCCTCCTGTACGGCACAACGCCCCCCGTCCGTCCAGGGCAGCGTCGCCGCTCGCTGGAGGTTGGCGAGCCTTGGGTCCCGGGCCGCTGGCTCTTGTGGGCTGGGGGCTGACGTCGCGCAGGCGGAGACATAGAGCAGAAGTGCGATGCACGCTCGGAGACGCATGGTCGGGTCCTCCATGGAGCTAGGACCTAATGGGTCCTGGTGGGGCCGTTCGGAGTATGGCGGCGCACCCCGACAGCCATGAACGCACGCGAGGGGAGCAGCAGGGGCCCAGGGTGCAGCAGCAGCTCGGGCCTGTAGTGGACTTGCCGCCAACCTGACAGTGAAAGAGAGTTGAGTCTCCTTTCAGAGGAGCGAGCCTCGTGACCGAGAACACCACCGTGGAGTCGTCGCCGTCGATAACGGTGCTGTACATCGAGGACGACGAGTTCACCGCGACGCGCACCTCACGCTATCTCGAACGCCACGGGCTCTCCATCCGGTGGTTTTCCGATGGGCGGAGCGGGCTGGCGGAGCTGATCCGCGAGGAGCCCGACATCGTCCTTCTCGATTTGCAGATCCCGCAGATGGACGGCCTGCAAGTCTGTGCGGAGATCCGGCGCAGGTCCGACGTCCCGATCATCATCATCACGGCTCGCGAAGAAGAGGCCGATCGGGTCCTCGGGCTCGAAGGCGGAGCGGACGACTACCTGGTCAAGCCGTTCTCGACGCGCGAGCTCCTGGCGCGAATTCGCGCGCACGTTCGGCGAGCACGAGGACGAGCCGGACCGGAGTCCCCGGTGTTGAGGGTCGGGCGGATCACGATCGACCCGAGAACCTATTCGGCGGCACTGGACGGCACGCCGCTTCGCCTCACGACGTACGAGTTCGCACTGCTCAAGGCGCTCGCGGAACGGGCCGGGCGGGTCCTCAGCCGTGAGCAGATGATGGAACTCGTCACCGGAAGCGCGGACGAGGCGTTCGACCGGTCCATCGACGTTCACATCTCCAATCTGCGCCGCAAGCTCGGCGACGATCCGCGGCAGCCCACGCTCCTGAAGACCATTCGGGGTGTCGGCTACGTGCTGCTCGGAGAGTCGTCTTGAAACGTCAGCCGAGACGACGGCTCGCTTTGCAGATCTGGGGCCTCGGGGTCCTGAACGTCGCCTTCGCACTCAGCGCCTCGATCTTCCTGGCGAGGCTGGCTCCGCGCGAGTCGCTCAGCGCTGCCGAGCACCACATGACGTACGTGGCGGAGCGGTTGGCCGAGGACGCCGTCGACGATTCGAGCCTGCGGAACGCGGTCGCGAGATATCTGCGGCTTCCGAAAGCATATGCTGTCGTGACGAAACCAGATGGCACTGTGTTCGGCTCCGCGCCACGTCCACCCTTCGACCCTCGTAGCTCGGTCGTCGTCTCCTCGGGACCGTTGAAGGGGACGCGCATCGAGGTCGGGATGATCCCGGGGGGGCCGGGCCCCCTCTTCCTGTGGATGGTCATCGTGATCGCCATCCTCGTGGTGACCTCCTTCGTCGCGGCGAGATACCTCACCCACCCGCTCACGCGTCTCGCGGACGCCGCACGACGATTCGGAGACGGAAACCTCGCCGTGCGCGTAGGTATTCGTCGCCGGGACGAGGTCGGCGCCGTGGCCCGGTCGTTCGACGAGATGGCCGAACGCATCGAGCGGCTGGTTCGCGCTCAGCGGGAGCTCCTCGCGAACGTGTCGCACGAGCTCCGCACACCGCTCGCCCGCATCCAGGTCTCGCTCGATCTGGCGGAGGACGATCCGGAACTCGCACGCGAATCGCTCCACGACATCTCCGAGGAGCTGCACGAACTCCAGACACTGATTTCGGACGTGCTGATGCTCGCGCGGCTGGAAGGTGGCAGCGCCGCGGCCAGCGGGTTGCCTCCACTCAAGCTCGAGCCGACGTCCCTCGACAAGCTGTGCGAGAAGGCGGCCGGCAAGTTCCGCGTACGGTTTCCGAAGCGCGAACTCGCCACGCGAGTCGGGACGCTCCCTGTCTGCGAGGTCGACCCGGTCCTCCTGCGCCGGGCCATCGACAATCTGCTCGAGAACGCCGCGAAATACTCTCCGCGCGACACCGCCATCGAACTGGATGCGAGCGCCGACTCGGCTGGCGTCCAGATCGTCGTCCGCGACCGGGGCGAGGGCATTACGGCGGAAGACCTTCCGTTCGTCTTCGACCCGTTCTTCCGGGCCGACCGGGTCCGGACGAAAAAGGGACCTGGAGGCGTCGGCCTCGGCCTGTCACTGGTGAGACGGATCGTCGAGGCGCATGGAGGCACCATCGCGCTCGCGCCCGCGGAGGACAGGGGCACGCGTGCGACGATCCGCCTCCCGGTGCGCAACGCGGAATAGGCTCGGAAACCCGCGGGCTCGCGGCCTTTACAAATCCACACGCTCCACGCACACGCCGCTCACGGAGACGCGCGATGTTCCGCCCCTGCTTGGGTCCCCTGGCGCGTCAGTTGCTCCAGGCGCGCTCGGTTGGCCCGCGAGAAGGAGCATCACATGAATCGATATGCCACTCTTGTCATGGTCGCCATCAGCCTGGCGGCCTGTGAATCCCCTGACATCACGGAGATCGAAGGGAGCGTGCTGTCGTCGCCGCGCCCGGACCTCGTCTCCGGCGGCGACACACTGATCAAGGTAACTGGCGCGCAGGGACGTTCTATCTCGATTTCAGTCAACGGCAGCCCCGCCGACCTGCGCATCAGGGAATCGAACCCGTCCAACACGATCGCGCTGATCGAAGGCCTGCGTCTCGGCAAAAACGACATTGTCGTGCGTGCAGGGCGAGCATCGGCCCGACTGACAGTCGTGAACCATCCGAAGGACGGTCCCATCCTCTCCGGACCGCACCTGACGCCCTATGAATGCCGCACAGTCGAGGCGGGACTGGGCATGCCGATCGACGGCAATTGCAACATAAAAACGCGCTATGACTGGTTCTATCGAGCCACGGACAAGGCATTCAAGCCATTGCCGTCAGGAGCGCTTCCGTCGGATCTGTCGACTACCACGACCATCGATGGCCGTACCGTGCCCTATATCGTCCGCGTCGAGGCGGGGACGATCAACCGGACCATCTACAAGATCGCAATCCTCGATGATCCCAGCAACGCGCCTGGACCGGACTGGCGACCAGGACCGGGTTGGAACGGCCGGCTGACGGTCAGTTTCGGCTTCGGCACCGGGAACAAGTATCATCAGGGGACCCTAGATCCCAAGGATGGCGTGGACGTGTTCAACGACAGGTTTCTGTCGCGCGGCTTCGCCCATCTGGTTGCTTCCGAATTCGTGAACCACGTGCACAGCAACCCCGTGCTGCAGGGTGAGGCGCTGATGATGCTCAAGGAGCACTTCATCGAGCAATATGGCCAGCCCCGCTGGACCACCGGCTCGGGCGGCTCGGGCGGCTCGGTGCAGCAATTGGGGATCGCGCAAATCTATCCGGGCTTGCTCGACGGAATCATGCCGTCCGCCTCCTTTCCCGACAACACCGTGTTTCCGGTGGCGCAGTGCGTGCTGGTGAAGGGCGCCATGAAGCGAAGCGGCAGGACATTCAGCGTCGAAAAGCAGCAGGAGATCGAGGGCCACTATCCTGGCATGTGCGATACTCTGGCTGACTTGGGCGCACTCTATTCCGCGACCGAGCCGGTCATGTGCGATCTCAAGGACACGTCGCTCGTCTATGACCCGAAGCGGAATCCTCGCGGGCCGCGCTGCGGCCTTCACGAGACATTGGCCAACATCGTGGGTCGCGATCCAGAGACGGGTTTTCGGCTGCATTTCGAAGACAATGTCGGCGTTCAATATGGCCTCAAGGGATTGAACGACGGCAGGCTCACTGTCGACGAGTTCCTCGACGTCAACGAGAATATCGGCGGGTTCGACGTCGACGGTAACTGGCAGGCGGCACGGATGCAGGGCGACCCGGCCGCCATCCGCCGCGCTTATGAAAGCGGGATCGTCAACTCCGGCGGCGGCGGACTCGCCGTCACGCCGATCGTCCAGTTCAGGACCTATACGGACCAGCTCAAGGATCTCCACGACCGCTTCCGCGACCTTGTAGTGCGAGATCGGCTGGTGCGAACCAATGGGGATGCCGAAAACCACGTGATCTGGCTCAGTTCGATCGAATCAAAGGTGGACCTGAGCGATCTCGCGCTCGACACCATGACGCGCTGGCTGGACGCGATCACGACCGATCCGGCCCCGCTCAGCCACGAGAAGGTCGTGCGCGCCCGTCCTGCCGAGGCGACCGACGCCTATTGGGATGCGGCCGACGTGAAGCATCCAGAGAAGACGTCCTGGGATCCCACGACTGCGTTCAACAAGCTGATGCCATATCATACCGATCCGATCCTGCAGGCAGGCGGGCCGACGACAGCGGATGTGCTGAAGTGCAGACTGAAGCCGATCGACTTCCGGAGCTATAGCGTAGCGTTCAGTGCCGAGCAGCAGGCCAGGCTGCGCCGCATCTTTCCCGAGGGGGTGTGCGACTACATCGAGCCCGGGATAGGGCAGGTTCCGCTGAAGGGGACCTACCAGGCCTATTGAGGGCGAGGGCTGACGCGCTCGCTCAGACGTGAGGTGGGGCTTCGGCCCCACCGCCGTTGATCCCTGGGCGAGACTTTCGCCCGCTGCGACGCTGCACCACCTTCTTCATCCCAGGTTCGCTGGTGCTGGACGGCGTCTTCGTGCCGCGAGGACCCGTTCTTCCGGGCCGACCGGGTCCGGACGAAAAAGGGACCTGGAGGCGTCGGCCTCGGCCTGTCGCTGGTGAGACGGATCGTCGAGGCGCATGGAGGCACCATCGCGCTCGCGCCCACGGAGGACAGGGGCACGCGTGCGACGATCCGCCTCCCGGTGCGCAACGCGGAATAGGCTCGGAAACCCGCGGGCTCGCGGCCTTTACAAAGCCATACGATCCACGCACACGCCGCTCACGGAGACGCGCGATGTTCCGCCCGTGCTTGGGTCCCATGGCGTGTCAGTCGCTCCAGGCGCGCCCGGTTGGCCCGCGACCAGGAGCATCATAGGAGGTCACGTGTTTCGACGATTCATTCTGGGGGCAGCCCTCTGCCTGTCAGGGGAGGCATTAGCCAAACCGCCCGCTGGCAGCGTGTTCTGCACCACCTATCCTTCGGCACCCGTCTGCACCGGACAGCAGCCATCCTGCACCTACTGTCACGTCGCACCGCCACAGCGCAACGCCTTCGGTGCCGGGCTGGAGTCCTACCTGGCTCCCGGTGCGCCGCGCCCGCTGTCCGACAATGACTTCGCCTACGCACTCCCCACCGCATTGAGGGCCGCCGAGGCGGCGGATGCCGATGGCGACGGCGTGCCGAACCTCGTGGAGATCCAGCGCGGCACCCTGCCGGCCGACGCCAACAGCGTGCCAGTGGATACGGGCGGCTGCGCGGCGGGCACCAACCCCCAGTACGACGTGTGCCGCTACGACACACGCTTCGCGTACCGGCGCGTGCTGCTCGATTTCTGCGGACAGTCGCCCACCTATGCCCAGCTCGAGGAGTTCGCCGCGTTGAACGCCGATGACCAGCGCGCCCGGCTCGACGCCGAGCTCGACCGCTGCGCCCGGAGCGAGTTCTGGCGCGGCAAGAATGGGCAGCTGTGGAAGCTGGCGCACCCGAAGATCCGCCCGGTGGGCTCGCTCAAGTTCGGAGAGGACCAAGGGACCATTCCCCTCGCCGACTACTATGACGACTACGCGCTCTACGCCTACTCGCAGCTCGACGATCACGACGCGCGCGATGTGATGACGGCGAAGTACTTCGTGCACCGGGAGTCGAACCCCACGCGCTACTCGATAGCGACCAAGCCGAATTCGATGCTGTACGTCCAGGATGAGAAGTACCGCGCGGGCAACATCACCTCCTCGTGGAGCCTCATCCACTTCGTGATGTTCACCGCGCTGCCTCGTAACGCCGCGTCACAGGCCTACCGCGCGTATCTGGGCTACGACATCGCCAGGCAGGAGGGCCTCTACAGCATCCCCAATGAGCCCCGCGACTACGATGCCAAGGGCGTGGCGGAGCCTGCCTGCGCCGCCTGCCACGCGACGCTCGACCCATTGAGCTACCCCTTCCGCAACTACCAGGGCCTCTCCCTCACTGACGTACCAAGCTCGGCGAACTACATCTCCAACCGCCTCGAGACGTATTTCGGTGATGTCGCGCCGACCATCACCCAGACCCCCGAGGCTGGCTACATCTTCGGCCAGCCCGTGAACAACCTCGTGGAGTGGGCACACGTGGGCGCCAACAGCGACGCCTTCGCCATTGCAACCCTCACCGACTACTGGAAGCTGCTCATCGGCCATGCCCCGACGGCCGAGGAGCACGCCGAGTTCGTCGCTATCTGGCAGCGCTTCAAGGGCACGCACCAGTATCGCGTGCAGCGCATGCTTCACGATCTGATCCGCACGGAGGCCTACGGTGCGCCCTGATTTCCTTCGCATCTTGAAGCTGTCCGCCGCCTGCGCTCTCACCGCTTGCCCGTCCCCCGCTCCCTCTCCCCCGGGGCAAGACGCTGGCACGCCACCGCCTCCCGAACTGGCACGCTCCTCGCGCAACAACCTGCGCTTCAAGGGCCCGGAGCGGCTGTCGTCCGACTTCGCGGCGGCGCTGTCGCTGCCGGTCGAGCAGGTGTGCAACGAGTTGGGACAGTACCCCTGCACCTCCTCCGTGCACAACGTGGCCCTGGGAGGCGTCGAGCCGTACGGTATGAGTATCTACGAGCCTCTGCCCTTCACCGGAACGACCACGCCCATTGCCGTCGACCGCGTGGCACTGTCGGCCTGCGGCCAGCGCGTCACGCTCGACGTCACCACCCCCTCGGAGGCAGTCATCTTCGTGGGCATCAACCTCGACGCCCAGGGGCGCCTGGCGAGCGGGGAGGGCGAACCGGTGAAGAACGCCATCACCTCGCTCTACCAGCGCGCACTGCTGCGAGACCCCACGGAGACCGAGGTGGGCGCGTTGTTGCAATTGGCCACCGACATCGAGGCCTCGGGCAGTCAGGCGCCCGGCCGCGACTGGATGAAGGCCACCTGCTTCGTCGTCCTCTCCTCTGCCGAGTCCATCTTCTTCTAAAGGGAAACGCCATGTCACTTCGCAGCAATGGCCGGCTCTCACGCCGGGAGATGTTGAAGGCACTATCGCTGTGCGCAGCGGGCTCCGCGACGCTGGGAGCCCAGTTGACGGGCTGCCGCGACGCGCTCAACACCCCGAAGACACTCGAGCGGCTCGGGGGCGTGCGCCGCGCCCGCCTCGATGGTAAGCCCCGCTTCCTCATCGTGGTGGGCGCAACCGGGGGCGCCTCCATCGTCGACAGCCTGCTGGCGGTGCGCGCCTCGGAGGCCGGTGCCAACGCCTCGCGGCTCAACATCTTCCCTGACGAGCAGGTGCAGAGCGTGGACGGCTCCCCGTTCCGCGCGGTGAAGGTGAGCAACCATCCGCTGGGCAACCTCCCCCAGATGGTGAACACGGCTCAGCTGCCCTTCGTGCGCAAGCACAAGGACTCCATGCTCGTAGCCACCTCGGTGGGTACCTCAGTGAACCACGTCATCGCGCAGAAGCGAAGCATCACCGGCAACGCGGCCTGGCGCGGCCGCACGCTGCAGGAGTGCGTGGCTCTGCAATATGGCGCGGGCTACCCCATGCCCAACGTGAACATGGGGATGGGGGGCTACTCCGAGCGCGGCACCGACAGTTCGCTGCCCTCGTATTGCTACGGGGAAGTGGTGTCCAACGCCTCGTTCTGGCCGTTGGGACTCGATGGCAGCAAGGGTATCAAGGACGCGCCCCCGCGCGACGTGGTGGAGATGGCCCGGCGCACCCGCAACACGCTCGATTCACAGTCCGTCTTCGGGCGGACCTTCGAGAACGCGGCGATGATCCAGAGGTGGAACGAGCAGCGCATCGAGGGGCAACCGGCGTTGGAGGCGCGGGATCTGATCAACCGCCTCAACGTGCAGCCCAACCAGCCGCCGAAGATGCCGCTCACGGAGTACGGCCTGTCGAGTTCCCCCGATGGGGATCGGCTGCGCACGCTCTTTCCGGATTACCTGACCGACCCCGTGCAGGGACAGGCGGCGCTGGCGTTCCTGCTCCTCAAGTACCGGGTGTCGGTGACGGTGACGATTGGCCCGTCGTTCAACGTGGCGGTGAGAGACCATGTAGAGGCAGGGGAGTTCATCGCCAACCCACCGCTGGCGTTCGACTTCAGCCACACCGATCATCGCGCGGGCCAGGCCTTCATGTGGGCGCGGGTGATGGACGTGGTGGACAAGCTCATCGACCTGCTCAAGTCGGAGCCCTTCGATGAGACCACCGGCGAGAGCATGTGGGACCGCACGTTGATCTACGTGGCGACCGAATTCGGGCGCACGCGCTCGCGGCCCAACGACGCCATCGCGTTCAGCTCCGGGCATGACCTCAACAACGGCTTCTTGATGCTCTCGCCGATGCTCAAGGGCAACACGCTGCTGGGTGGAATCGACTCGAGCACCACGCTGACCTACGGCTTCGACCCGCGTACCGGAGAGCCCGACCGCAACAAGATGACCACGAACGAGCCCGACATCTTCTCGGGTATCCTGACCGCCCTGGGCGTCGATACCGCTGGCAGCGGGCTCCCCGACGCGAGCGCTTTCGTGCGCACCTGAGCCGAGCCATGAGGCAGGGGGCTGCTGCTCATGCCCCTGCCCTCCACAGGCCCCAATCGTGCTGATGCTCGCGCGGCTGGAAGGCGGCAGCGCCGCGGCCGGCGGGTTGACAAGCCTGAAAACCCGCGGGCTCGCGGCCTTTACAAATCCACACGATCCACGCACACGCCGCTCACGAAGACGCGCGATGTTCCGCCCGTGCTTGGGTCCCCTGGCGCGTCAGTCGCGCCAGCCGCGCTCGGTGGGCCCGAGACCAGGAGCATCACATGAATCGATATGCCACTCTTGCCATGGTCGCCATCAGCCTGGCGGCCTGTAGAACCCCTGTCATCACGGAGATCCGGGACGGGAAGATCGAAGGGACGATCGCGGACGGGGTCACCAGTTACAAGGGGCTCCCCTTCGCGGCTCCACCCGTCGGCGACCTGCGCTGGCACGCTCCCGAGCCGGTGGTGCCATGGAGCGGCGTCCGGTCAGCCAGGGAGTTCGCGCCTGCCTGCATGCAGAACTGGCTCGTCGTTTTCCTGTCGGGGGGGCGAAGCGGCGTCAGCGAGGACTGCCTGTACCTGAACGTCTGGACACCGACCGACGTGCCTGACGCGAAGCTGCCCGTGCTCGTGTACATCCAAGGGGGGGCATTCGCCGGTGGGGTCCTTGCCAACCCCACGTTTGACGGAGCGCGGCTCGCACGCGAGGGCAACATCCTCGTGGTGACGATTCCCCACCGGCTCGGAGCCCTCGGCTTCCTGGCATCCCCGGAGCTGAGTCGGGAAACGGGTCACGGCTCGGGGACCTGGGCGCTCCAGGACATCGTGGCAGGGCTCGAATGGGTGCGCGACAACATCGGCGCCTTCGGAGGGGACCCGGGCAATGTCACCCTCTCCGGGCAATCGTCGGGGGCAACCGCTTCGCTCATGCTGGCGGCCGCGCCCCCAGCCAGAGGCCTCTTCCACCGCGTGATCTCCGAGAGCGGGGGAGCCATGGCTCCGGCGCGTAGGAACAGCCAGGAAGTATCCCTGGTGCCGACCCTGGCGCTGGCGGAGTCCGAGGGGAGCGCGTTCCTCGCAAGTCTGGGAGCCTCGGATCTGAAGGCCGCGCGTGAGCTGAAGGCGGAGGACATCACCGGCGCGCAGGGCCTCTTCTGGCCGGTGGCGGACGGGTACATGCTCCCCGACGACCCGGCCAAGCTCTACGCCTCGAGGGAATTCCACGACACCCCCATCCTGGCTGGCTGGAACGCCGACGATGGGTTGTTCCCGCCCGCGGGGACCGTGGCCTCGTTCGAGAAGTCGGTGCGCGAAACGTATGGTCCGGCGGCGGACGCGATCCTCGAAGCCTACCCCCATACGACGGACGCCGAGGCCGCGCAGTCCAACCGTGACCTCCTCCGCGATCAGCTGTTCGGCTGGCCGACCTACGCGTTGGCGCGTGCCCAGACGGCCTACGGCCGTCACCCTGCCTTCATCTACTACCTCGAGCGCAAGACGCCGAGTGCTCCGAACGGTGCGCCTCATGGTGTGGAAGCGCACTTCATTTTTGGGAACGGGGTCGCCAAAGAGGATGAGGAGACCGCGCGCGCGATGCGCGCGTACTTCGTGAACTTCGCGCGGACCGGAGATCCGAACGGCCCTGGCCTCGCTCCGTGGCCGACCTATTCACCGACGAACGAGCAGGTCATGGGCTTCGCGCCGGAGGGCGTACGTCCCTATCCGCACCTCCCTCAGCTCTTGGCGTTGGACCGCTACTACGAGTGGCTGCGCACCGGAGTCAATCCGTAGCCCCCGCCTCTCGAGCCAAAGACATCCAGAGAACAGGAATACTTTCATGCGTACGTTCATGGTTTTCAGCGTCGTCATGTCCTTGTCGGTGCTTCCCGGCACGGTGCCGATGGCGAACGCAGCCGAGCGCGCAGCTCCGGCTGAGGCAAGGAATGCGTTCTCGATAAACGTGGCCAACCTCTTGCTGAGCACGGTGGACCTCTCCTACGTGCGCTCGTTCTCGCCGAGCTTCGCGTGGGTCGCGAGTGCCGATTACGCGTGGCGCAACGTCATCTCTCAGCGTTTCCTCTACCGCGGGTCCTACGAGGAGCGTGGTGCGTACATCGGCTCGATCGGCGCTGGAGTGCAGTGGTTTCCCTTTTCGGATGCGGCGCCAGCGGGTTTCTATCTCGCCCCAGGAGCGCAGCTCGCGCTGACGACGGAGGGCGGGTATCTGGCGCTCTCGGCTGACGCGGGCTACCGCTGGCTCTTCGCACCAGGGTTCACGATCGGCATCGCGGGGGGCGTGAGCCACGCCAGTTCGCGGGTCATGGTCACGTCGCCCCGGATCACGCTCGATTTGGGTTGGGTTCTCTGACGCGGCAAACGACTGGAAGACACAATGCACAGCGACAACAAGACCAACCATTTTTTGTTCTCACTGGGGGTGACGCTGCTGCTCGGAGGGTGCACTCCGCCCCCTACGCCCCCCGCTCCCGAGGAAACAGCCCAGCAACGCTGTGAACGCCTCCGCGGGAAGGCCCTCGACGGCGCCAGCATCACCGAGGCCACGCTCGTCGCCGCCTCCAGCACCCTGCCCGAGTACTGCAAGGTCACCGGTCTGCTCCCCGTCGATCTTCAGTTCGAGGTGCGTCTGCCCTCCGACTGGAATGGGAAGACCGTCTACGCCGGAGGCGGTGGCTTCGACGGCTCGATTCCCTCAACGGATGTCTATACGGCGCAGGGCTACGCCGCCATCGCCTCCAATGGAGGACACACGGGTTTGTTCGATGGCTCCTTCGCCCTGGACCCCGAGAAGCTCGCGGACTACGCCGACCGCTCCATCCACCGGGTGCTGCCCTTCGCCAAGGACATCATCCGCGAGCGCTACGGCAGGAATTCCGAGAAGACCTACTTCGAGGGCTGCTCCAATGGCGGCCGCGAGGCCCTCATCGAGGCCCAGCGCTGGCCCGACGACTTCGACGGCATCGTCGCCCGCGCCCCCGCCTACAACTTCGTGGAGCTGGCGCTCGCCTTCAACCGCAACTTCCAGCAGCTCTCGAAGCCCGGCGCCAACTTCTCCGCCGCCAGGCTCGCCACCCTGGGCAAGGCGGTCCTCGACGCCTGTGACGACAAGGACGGCCTCACCGACGGCATCATCTCCCACACGGCCGCCTGCCAGTTCGATCCCGGCACGCTCCAATGCACCGGCGCGGACCAGGACACCTGTCTGACGGCGGAGCAGGTCGCCTCGGCCCGCACCCTCTATTCCCCCATGCGGCTCGAGGGCATCGTCATCAACGAGGGCTGGCCCGCTGGCGGCGAGGCGGATCCCCTCGGCTGGGCCCCGTGGATGACCGGCAATGGCAACGCCCTCTTCACGGGCGGCGGTCTCTTGCAGCTCGGCATGCTCCGCTACTTCATCACCCGGGACCCGAACCACGACACCCTGGCTTTCGCTCCCCAGGCGTGGCTGCCACGCATCTCCGAGGTCTCCGCGCAGGTGTCCGCCAACAGCGCCGACCTCGAACGGTTTCGTGCCCGGGGCGGCAAGCTCATCCTCTGGCACGGCGGCATCGACGCGGCCATCTCCCAGAACGGCACGGCCGCCTATTACCAGCGCGTGGTGCAGGCGTCCGGCGGACAGGCCACGGCGGACTCCTTCGTCGAGTACTTCCCCGCCCCGGGCGTCCACCACTGCGGGGGCGGCCCCGGCGCGGACAGCGTGAATCTGCTCTCCGCGCTGGAAGACTGGGTGGAGAAGGGCATCGCGCCCTCCCGCGCGAACCTCGTGGCGACCAAGGTGGACCTCCAGACCGGCGCACCGCTGCTCGCCAGGCCCTTGTGCAAGTACCCCCTCTATCCCCGCTACAAGGGAGAGGGCGACCCCGCGTCCGCGGCGAGCTTCACGTGCGCCGCCCCCTGACACCGGCGTCACCGGACTGGTCCGGCCGCTCTCCAACGAAGGAGGACTCGATGAAGCGATACGCGCCCCTCGCCCTGGTCCCGCAACCCTGGCGGGATGTTTCCCTGGCCGCTCTGGCCGCAACGATGAATCTTGGCATCGCGGTGCTGGCCTTGGCTTCCTGCTCCAGCGCTCCTGAAGAACAGCCGCCGCCGGAGACGACGCCAGAGGTGGTGCAGCTCTGGCCGGGAGCCGCGCCCGGGACCGAGAGCTGGACCGGACCCGAAGTGAGCCGGGTAGACACGGGGTCCGTAGGCGAGATTCAGATAACGACCCACGTCACCGTGCCGACGATGACCGTCGTTCGCCCCGCGCCCGGGAAGGCCAATGGAACGGCGATGTTGGTCCTTCCCGGTGGCGCCTTCGCCGCGCTCGCTTGGGATGTAGAAGGGACCAAAGTGGCCCGCTGGCTGGCCGATCGAGGCATCACCGCGTTCGTCCTCAAGTATCGCGTGCGCCCCTTCACTCCAACTCCCGGCCAAGAATCTCCGCCGGACCTGACCGAGATTCTGCTCCAACTGGAAGCTCATCGCCAAATCGCCATCGCTGATGCCACGCAGGCTGTCCGTATTCTTCGTCAGGACGCTGCAAATCATGGCATCAACCCTGATCGGATCGGCATGATCGGCTTTTCGGCGGGTGCGATTACCACCATGGGCGTCCTGCTCGAGAACGACGCCGCCGTGCGGCCGAACTTCGCCGCGTCGATCTACGGCATGTCGATGACCGCCGCGCCGCGGGTGCCGGCCGACGCGCCGCCTCTGCTCCTTGTCGCCGCGCAGGACGATGTCATCATGGCCACGGGCAGCACCCAGATCTTCGGCCTGTGGACCGAGGCAAATCGGCCGGCCGAACTTCACCTCTATGAAAAGGGCGGGCACGGCTTCGGTATGCGCCCGCGGGGACTCCCCGTCGACCACTGGCCCGCGGTACTGGAAGCGTGGCTGGACGCGCACGGCCTGCTCTCGAACGCGGCATCGACCCGATGATGTTCTGTTTTGGGCGCCTCATTCAGGCATTCACACGATCCACCCACAGGAGACCCCCAGTGCATCAGTCGAGACTCTTTGCATCTTTAACGGCCGCCGCCATGGTAGCCGCTTGTGGTAGCAGCGGCGGCCGAACGGTGGAAAACATTCGTACTCTGTCGAACCGCGCGGACCTCGTCTCTGGCGGAGATGTTCTGGTCGAGGTGGTACTGAAACCGGGTACTGACAGCAAGGACGTGCGCGTGCTTCTCAATGGCGCGACGGATGTCACATCAGCGTTCAGCACACGCGCCGACGGAAGGTTCCTGGGGGTTGTCAGCGGGCTTCGAAATGGCTCGAACAGCCTTTCCGCCAGCATTGGCGGTGGGGCCAGGATGTCGCTTTCGATGACCAATCATCCACTGGGCGGACCCGTCTTCTCAGGACCGCAGTTACAGCCATGGGTCTGTGAACCAGAGGCGAGCAATCTTGGCCCAGCAGTGGACGATCAATGCAACGTTGCTACACCCAAGGTGGACTACCTGTACAAGTCCACGGACCCCGCGCAGACAATGTTGCTGCCTTACGATGCAGCGAATCCGCCCCTTGATGTCGCGCAGACCACAACGGACGCGGGCATGACTGTTCCCTTCATCGTCCGTCGAGAAACTGGAACAATCAATCGAGGAATCTATTCATTCGCGTTCATCTCCGACCCAAAGCAGCAAGCGACGCCAGCGCAGCCGCCCGTTGGATGGAACGGTGCTCTCTTCTACATCTTCCAAGGCGGCGCACTCCCGCAGCATCGCCAAGGCCCCGTTATCGCCTCTCCGCAGGCCGATGTCCTCGCGATCCCGCAGCTGGCCAAGGGGTATGCGACCGCTGCATCCTCGCTCACGATCTTTGGACAGAACACGAACAGCGTTGTCTCGGCTGAAACGCTCATGATGGTGAAGGAGAAGGTCGCCGAGTCCATCGGCGAAATACAGTTCACGCTCTCGATGGGGGGCTCAGGCGGTTCCATACAGCAGAACTTGATTGTCAATGCGTATCCGGGCTTGATCGACGGGATCAACCCAAGTGCCACCTACGCAGACGTCTGGTCGACGAACACCGAGGTACAAGATTGTTCGCTCCTCGTTCGCTACTTCGACACCGTCTCACCGGCGCTCTGGACGAACGTGAGCCAGCAGAATGCGGTGATGGACAACGGGGATCTTGCGCCGGGTACTTGCCGCGCTTGGGTGCAACTGGGTCATCTCGATGAAGGCTGGGCAAACCCGGAAAGCACGGCCTGCCATCACCCGACTACCGTACTGGCAGGCCCACGTACGTCACAACCATGGATGTACAGCGCAAGCAACCCGAAAGGCGCGCGGTGCACGTTACAGGACTACCAGCGAAACATCTTTGGCACCAGGCCTGATGGCTTTGCAGGACGAGCCTATGACAACGTCGGCGTACAGTATGGGCTCGAGGCGCTCAAAGCTGGAATGATCTCCGTTGATCAGTTCCTGGACCTCAACGAGAAGGTCGGCGGGCGGGACATCAACTGGGGTTGGACAGCGCAGCGGACGGTCGCGGACCCCGATGCGCTCACCGCGCTGTATCGGACAGGTCAGATGAACCTCATGAACAACGCGGCATCGACTCCGATCCTCGACGAGAAGCTGTGCATCAACCTCGAGATTCACTCCTGCTTTCACAGTTACAAGATGCGCGAGCGACTGCGCCAGTCGACAGGTTCGATCGTCAATCACGTTCTTGTACTCGACAAGACTCATGACGATCTATCCGGGTTTGATACCCTCGCGGCTTGGGTGCGGTCCATCAAGTCGGACAAGACCGCTGACACTCTCGAGACCAAGGTGGCCAGGCATAAGCCAGCCAACGCGGTAGATGCCTGCTGGATAAATGGACGGCGAGAGACGGATCCCGCGACCTGCGCCGCTGCAAAACCGTACTTCGGTGATCCACGTACCGGCGCCGGGGCTCCGATCACGGTCGGAGCGACCAAGTGTCAACTGACCGCCCCTGATCGAGCTTCTTACGGAGTCAGCATGACCGACGAGCAGTGGGCACGCCTTCAAGCGATATTCACCCAGGGGGTGTGCGATTGGAGTAAGCCCGGTGTCGAGCAAACGGCTGCTGTTCCTTGGTTGTCGTTTGCGAATGGTCCTGGTGGGACGCCAATAGGACCTGAGCCGACCGCCAGCCGACACTAGCAACCGCGCCCCTACGGCACGTCAGTGAGCCGGGGGCTCCTCCGCACCTGCTTGGGGGAGTTGGAGGAATACCGAGGCGGAAGTGCCCAGCCCGCGCGAGCCAGGTGGGGTGCATCCGCTGACGCTCGACATCGCAGTGCCAGAGGGGCCGGGGCCCTTTCCCGCGATCGTCTTCATCCATGGTGGCGGGTGGGTCATCGGAGATCTGGAAGACTTCGGAGATCGAATCCAGGAAGCGAGCCGGCGGGGCTTCGTCGGGGTGACCCTCAACTATCGGCTCGCGGACCTTGACGATGGACGCGGCAAGGCGCTCCACCCCTGGCCGGCGCAAATGCAGGACGTGCGGTGTGCGCTCCGGTGGCTCGCCGCGAATGCCGCCACGTACAAAGTGGATACGAGCAGGGCCGGGGTGATTGGCGGGTCCGCTGGAGGGCACCTCGCGATGATGTCGGCGTACGCCCGGAACGACGCGCGCTTCGAGCCGGCCTATTGCCCCTACAGCGAGAACCTCGAGGTGAAGGCCGTGGTGTCCATGTGCGGCGCCGGTGACCCCGCGTCCGTCTATGAGACGACGCAGTGGTGGATCAAACCCTACCTCACCCGGTTCCTCGCGCTGCCGGACGGAGCGAAGGTGCGGGATGCGCCCGAGGTCTTCGCTGACGTCAGCAACCTCACCTACATGGGCCATGGGCCCAAGGTTCCACTGCTGATTCTCCAGGGGACGGAGGACACCCTCGTCCTCCCCGAGGTGCAGCGATCCTTCGCGGTATCGGCTCAACTGCTCGGGCAGGAAGTCCACGTCCAATACCTCGAAGGCGCGGGCCACGACATCGATGCCACCCACCGGGCCGAGTCGGACGAGCTCATCTGGAAGTGGTTCGGGGAGCGGCTATGACGATGCACCACTTCCTCTGGATGCTCGTGCTGTTGGGAGCGCCGCGAGTGCTGGCCCAATCAGGCGAAGCGGAGACCCACGCTTCATCCGAGAACCCCTTCGCTCTCCGGCTGGGGCTCAGCGCCCGGCCGCTCATCGGTCTCAGCGGGGTGAGCGTCTTCAGGACGCACACGCTGTGGGACGGAGGTTGGGTGGTCGCGGATGTCGCCCCGTCCTACCGTCTGTCACGACTCTTCGCCGCCGAGCTCGGCCTGTCGGCGATGGTGCCCGTGAAGGACGCGTGGGGGTTTCCAGACTTCCGGCTCGCGGTGACGCCCGCCGCCCGGCTCGACGCCGGGCCCGTCTACGCGCGCATCGGGGTGCCCCTGATGGATCATCCAACCTCCCGACCCACCACTTCAGCACTCGGGTGGCGGGGACAGGAAGGGCGGGGAGCACCAGGGTCGGAGCAGGGCCTCTATGACTTCCGGCACATGCGCTCCGGATTCGAGTGGCTTACGGTTCGTGGCATTACCGGGGCTCACCTGTTGGAGACCGCATCCATGCGCATACTCGGCTCGATTGTCGTTGGGATGGTGACGTTGCTCGGCTCATCGGCTCATGCCGATCCGCCCGTTCTCGGAGGCCCCCAGGCTGTCTGGCAGGGTTGCACGTACTCAATCAAATCGCAGGCATACACCGAGCCAAGTACGGATCCTCGGGATCCCTACGGCACCGTGACTCGATACAAAGTCGTCGTTCAGCGTGAGAACAGTCCGTCCAACACGTGCCTGTTGGCACCCACCCTCGAGGAGCTGGCGACCTCCGAGTACGAGCCCCAGGTGGCGATCGCGGCCAACTCCGCGGGACTCGTGGCTGCTTATTCCTGGGCAACGTACGTCCGATTCGTGGGCACATGGGGTCGCATCAGCATTCATTCCCTGAACCCGAGCCCGGTGAATCCGCTGCGGTTGGACACCACGAGGAAGTCGACCGTGTTGGGGAGCTTCCACGCGGCTCCGGGTGAAGCCGGGTTCCCCGGCTTCGTCTCCCTGGGAGCACTCATCCTCTACCCTGACCATCTCCAGGTGCATGGCCCCCTGAGCGGCAATTGGCTCTACGCGGAGCCAGGCCCCAACACTCCACCCTCCGCGCTTCTGCAGGGCAACCACTTCATCGCCATCTACCCTGATTTCCTTGGCACGGCGCAGCAAGCACCCATCCTCGACGCCTATACCCAGTAAAGCCGGGTTGAAGAAACGGCCGCAAACGTGCGACATCGCGCGCATGGCCAGACGAAAACCAGGGAGTGGCTCCGGCTCCGCCCTCGCGGCGCGGCTGTCCCGGATGATCCCCATCCTCCAGAAAGCCACGGACCTCTTCGAGGAAGAGGTGCGGGAGCGGCTCGGGAGTGGAAACACCTCGCTCCTCACGAGCATCCAGCAGGCGCGGGACTTCTATGCGCGAGCCGCCCGCGCTTCGGTCCACCCCGTGAGCAAGATGGAGCCGGGCGCGTTGGCGGAGCTCCACGTGACTTCCTGGCTCGACGGCAAGGTCGTCGGGAGTCGGGTGGTCCACTGCTTCGAGGGACCGCTCACGGGCCACGACCAGTTCCAGCGGATCGTCCGGCAGCGGCTCGGCGAGGAGCTCCCGCTCACGCGGCTCATCCCCGCTTCCCACGGGAAGGTGGGGGACCGTTGGAGCGAGTCGGCCCATAGCCGCGACGAGAACCACGACCGTCACGACCATGAAATCAAGGCGATCTACTCCATGAAGGGCTGAGGTCCTGAAAGGCGCCGAGGGTCCAGGCAGCCGCCCCTGGCGGAGTTACCCCTGCGCGGTGGGACGGATGACGATCTCGTTCACATCGACATCGGCCGGCTGCTCGAGCGCGAACGCGATGGCGCGGGCGATCGCCTCCGGAGGCATCGCGAGCTTGTCTCGGAGGGCGGCGAGCTGGGCCTTCACCTCCAGATTCGTCACCCCGTCCGCGAAGTTCGTCCGAACGAAGCCCGGCGAAATGATCGTCACGCGCAGCTTGTCGCCGGCCTCCTGGCGCAACCCCTCGGAGATGGCGCGCACGGCGAACTTCGTGCCGGAATAGACCGACTGGGTCGGCACGATGCGATGTCCCGCCGTGGAAGCAACGTTGACGAAGTGCCCGAATCCCTGCCCGCGGAAGACAGGCAACGCCGCGGCGATGCCATACAGAACGCCCTTGATGTTGACGTCGACCATCGCCTCCCAATCCCCGACTCGCAGATCGTCCAGGGGAGAAACGGGCATGACACCGGCATTGCTGACGAGAACGTCGAGCTTGCCGTACCGCTCACAAGCCAACTGGACGAGGTTGGACAGGTCCTCGCGTCGTTTGACGTCCGTGCGTGCATGGGAGACCTGGCCACCTGCTCCCGCGATACGGTCAGCGAGCGCCCCGAGGCGATCCGCTCGGCGAGCACCGAGTACGACCTTCGCACCGCGCTCGGCGAGCAGGAGCGCGGTCGCCTCGCCGATTCCACTGCTCGCGCCCGTGATGGCAACGACCTTGCCTTCGATTCCCGACATGACGTTCTCCTGTTCAGTCCCTGGGGCAAGGAAATAGACAGCGGACGCACGGCGGGCTTGGGCATTGTTGGCGCGACAGGTCCCGCCAAGAACGCCCAAGCCCCGGTGGTGGCTCGCGTTAGAATCGAGGGGTGAGCCCTCCCCTTCGCGCCGTCTCCGATGGCCCGCTCTCCATCCGGGTCTTCCTGCCGCCCGAGTTGTCAGGCGTGCGGGTGTCACGCTTCAGGACCGACGAGCGGCTGTGGCGCTCGGTGAAGGAGCGCTTCTCCGTGACGATGACGTACTCCGGCCACTCGGAGTGGTGGGGCCTTGGCAAGGTCCGGTCCACCACTCCCGGCACGCTCGACCTCAAGCAGAGCGGACAGGTCCACCGTGATCTGCGCCGCGAGGGTTCCTCCCACTTCCAGGTGATCTCCTTCGATGAGGCACTCGTCACCGAGACCCGTGAGGCGCTGGGCTACCCGGCCTCCTCCCACCTGCGGCGGGTACAGTTCGAGCGCGAGCAGCCCGCGGCGGCCCCCTTCGTCCGTCTCCATTCCCTGGTTCGCGAGGACCGGAGGGAGGCGTCCAACCCCCTGGAACTCCAGACGGCGTTGACCGAGGCGCTCTCCGCGCTGGCCACGTGCTTCGGAGACACGGACGAGCCGGAGCGGCGTGCTCGCCGACCCGTCCGCCGTGCGCTCGAGGCGCTGCACGATGCCCTGGAGCACGGCATCACGCTGGACGCCCTGGCCGAGCAGGCGGGACTGGACAAATTCCACCTGTGCCGCGCCTTCCGAGAAGAGGTGGGGATGCCGCCCTACGCGTACCTCACCCATCTGCGCATCTCCCGGGCCATGGGACTGCTCACCCAGGGCCTGACTCCCTCGGAGGTCGCGCTCCGGGTGGGGCTCTACGATCAGAGTCAACTCAACCGGCACTTCAAGCGCATCATCGGGCTCACCCCGGGCCAGTTCGCGCGTGCCGTGCAGTGACGGTCGCGCGCGGGGCGGAAGGGCTCGCGGTGCCGGCTCATCCCCCACCCGTGGCCACGGCCACGGCCGCCGGAATCTTCTCCCGCATCAACTCCACGAAAGTGCGCAGCCTCGCTGGATGGAACCGCGCGGACGGGTAGAGCAGGTACATCGGCAAGGGAGCGGCCCGCCAGCGAGGCACCAGGTGCACGAGCCGACCCTGCATGATGTCTTCGTGGAGCACCCAGGCCGAGGCCACGCAGACGCCGAGGCCGTTCACCGCGGCGCTGCGAGTGGCGTAGAGGCTGTCCGTACTCAGGCGCGGGTGGAAGACGACGGACTGGACCTCGCCGGTGGCCACGTGGGTCAGTGAAACCTCGTTGCGATAGAACGTGCGCAGCGACAGCCAGGGCAGCCGCGCGAGCTCGTCGGGATGGGTCGGCACGGGCAGGCCTGACAGCACGGACGGCGCGGCCACGACGATGCGCGGCACCTCGGCCACGCGGATTGCCACCACGCTGGGGTCATGCACCTCGCCGACGTGGATGGCGCAGTCGATGCCGTCCGCGATGAAATCCGCCGCCCGGTCGTGCAGCAGCCATTCGACCGAGACCCGCGCGTGGCGATTCAGGTATTCCGTTAGCGGCCCCACCAGCAACTGCTGTCCGAACGCGTGGGGCACCACGACGCGCAGCGTGCCCTCCGGTTCGTCGCTGGCGCCGCGCAGGTCGGCCTCGAGCATGTCCCAGCTCGCCAGCAACTCCTTCGCGCGCTCGTAGCAGCGCGCCCCGTCCTCGGTGAGCTTCATCGCGTGGGTGGAGCGCTGGAGCAGCCGCAGGCCGAGCGAGCGCTCCAGCGCTTGAAGGCGGCGGCTCACCGTCGGCTGCGTGGTGCCCAGCTGCGCGGCGGCGGAGGACAGGCTGCCGGCGTCGACGATGCGCAGGAAGGTCTGCATCAGCTCGAGCCGGTCGGCGGTGGCCGACGCGGCGGGAGGGGGACTGCGCATCCGGGAAGCACGTGGCCGAGGCGGCTTTGAAGGGTTGGGCATGAGGGTGTGGCTCGAGCGGCTTTATACGCGGAACGTATATCCGCTGTGCGGAGCACGCTACTACCGATGCCCATCCCTCTGGCCCACACTTGCTTCAACTCGCAGCGCCCGGGTGACATCATGTCCTTCATTCGCACCGTACATAGTACCGCCGGAAACGGAACCATGGCCACGACGGCCGAGCCGTCGCGGTCCGCGACCACCCGCCACGGTGGCAACGGGCTGTCGGGCGGCCTGCGCCTGCTGCTGTCCGCGGGCGCCGGGCTGTCGGTGGCCTCGCTCTACTACAGCCAGCCGATGCTGGGGGTGATGGGGGCCAACATCGGCGCCTCGGACACCGCGGTGGGCCTCGTGCCCACGCTCACCCAACTGGGATACGCGCTGGGCATCCTGCTGCTGGCGCCCCTCGGCGACCGCTTCGACCGGCGCCGCATCATCCTCATCAAGGCCGCCGTCCTGAGTGTGGCGCTGCTGCTGGGCGGCCTCGCCCCCGGCATCGGCCTGATGCTGGCGGTGAGCCTCGCCATCGGCCTGACGGCGACCCTGGCGCAGGACATCGTGCCAGCCGCCGCGACCCTCGCGCCCGAGCGGGAGCGCGGCAAGGTGGTCGGCACCGTGATGACGGGCCTGCTGCTTGGCATCCTGCTGTCTCGCGTCATCAGCGGCGTGGTCGCCGAGCACTTCGGCTGGCGCGCCATGTACATGCTCGCCGCCGCCAGCGTGGCGCTGATCGGCCTGGTCGCCTGGCGCGGCCTGCCCCGCTTCCGCCCAACCAGCACGCTCACGTACGGGGCCCTGCTCGGTTCGCTCGCCAGTCTGTGGCGTGAGCACGGCGCCCTGCGCCGGGCCGCGATGGCGCAGGGCCTGCTCTCGGTCGGCTTCAGTGCCTTCTGGTCCACCCTCGCCGTGATGCTGCATGGCGCACCGTTCCACCTGGGCAGCGCGGCCGCCGGTGCCTTCGGTCTGGCTGGCGCGGCCGGGGCGCTGGGCGCGCCAGTGGCGGGCCGCATCGCGGATCGCATCGGCCCCGAGGTGGTCACCCGCCTGGGCGCCGCACTGACCGCCCTCTCGTTCGCCACGATGTTCGCGTCGCCATGGCTCGCGCCGAACGCCCGGCTGTGGCTGCTCGTCGCCAGCGCGATCGGCTTCGACCTCGGCGTGCAGATCACCCTCGTGGCGCACCAGACGATCGTCTTTGGCATCGATCCCGCCGCGCGTAGCCGGATCAACGCCTTGCTGATCTTCGGCATGTTCATCGGCATGTCCATCGGCGCGGCGAGCGGCAGCTTCGCGCTGGCCCGGTGGGGATGGGTGGCGGTGACGCTGCTGGCGACCGCCTCGGCGCTGGCGGCCTTGCTGGTCCGCCTGTGGCCGGAGCTCAGGGCCTCAGCGCCCTCCACCCGCCGAGCGGACGGAACGTACGAGTCGTGAGCTCCACGGTGACGACATAGGCCCCCCGCGCGCCCACGTGCCGATCAGGCCCGTAACTCACGGGAGGCATCAGCCCTGTTTCAAAGGCATACAGGCTCTCCATGTGGCTGAGCAGCCGGGCCCGGCTCAGCTGTCTGCCGGTGCGGCGCAGGGCCTCGGTCAACACGGACGCGGCCGTATACGCGGACACCTGGGGCAGCCGGTGGCGCTCCGAGGCATGTACCCCAGCCCTCAGTCGATTGAAGGAGGCCACCGCGTCAGGCCGCTCGTCCGAGGGCAGGCTCGAGTAGGCGAGGAAGAGGTGCCCATCGAGGAAGGCCGGTGCCTCCATGGCCGCCCGAGCCGAGAGTGAGCCCGAGAGCAACAGGTAGGGAGCCCAACCCAGCGCCCGCGCCTTGCCCATGAGTCCCGCCAACTCCTCCTCATTGCCGAGGAACAGGACCAGCCGCGTGCCGCTCTGTTTCAACCGCGTGGCGACCTCCGGGTCGAACCGGCCGCGCTCGTACCGCAGCACCTCGACCCGCTCCCAGCCATGCGCTCGAAACCGCCCGCGCGCCGCACGGGCCGCCTCGGCCAAGCTCTCCTGCGCCGGGTGGATGATGGCCACCCGAGGCCCGTGCGTGTGCAGCGCCCTGGCGGCATACTCGGCGAGCACCTGGACCTGTTCCCCTACCCCGGAGAGGGTGTAGAAGACCTGGCGGCCGGGAGGCCCGCCCTCCCACGTCCACGGCGTCAGCGGACCGATGAGGGGAACCCGCTCCTGCTCGGCCAGCACCGCCAGCTCCCTCTCCGCCCCAGGCACCAGCCCGCTGAGCAGCGCGAAGACAGAACCCCGAGCCAGGAGTTCCCGTGCGCTCGAGAGGCCCGTGCCCAGATCACTGTCATACTCCGCGAGGACCAGCTCGAGCCGGCGTCCGTGAATCCCTCCGGAGGTATTGAGAGCGTCACAATAGGCGCTCAACAATCCCGCCATGGCCCGGCCCACCTCGCCCAACCGGCCGCGCGTGGGGAGCACCACCCCCAGCCGGAGCTCCGACTCCGTCAGCCCGGGATCGCCCTGCTCCTCCAGGTGCTGGAGGTAGGCCAGCAAGCTCGTCATGTCCTCCGCGGACATGGAGTAGCGAGGCATGGCCGGGTCCAATCGGTTGCCGTCGGGGTCGACTCCCTCGGTCACGGCGCGGGCCACGCTCTTGTCCGAGAAGGAGGCGTGTTTCCTGCCATTCGGGTGGAGATGGCCATAGGGCTTGGTGAGTTGGGACCAGGTGATCTCCGGGGGCAACAGCCCGCCCTCGGGACGGCCCAGGCCCTCCTCTCCATGGCAGTTGGCGCAGGGCACGGCGCTGCCCGGCAGGCGTGCTCCGACTCCGATCTCCGCCGAGATCTCCCTCCCCGTGGGGCTCCCCCCCTCGAGGTAGATCTTCCTGCCCGCCTGAGCCTGCTCCGAGAGCCCCATCGGGCGCCCGGCCCCGCAGCAGAGCAGTGTCACCAACCACCAGCCACCAGGCCTGAAACTCATTCAGCAACCCCGCTCACGGACGCCCAGCCAGATCTCTCAAGCGCTCGGCGATGGCCACCGCGGGCGAGTCCGAACGCAACCGCACCCAGTGCCTGCTCCTGACATTCCCCGCGATGAACAGGGTGGTGTGATCCTCGATCTCTCCCACGGTCTGCCCGAGCTTGCCGAGCACCTGTCCCACGTCCTCCTTGCTCCCGGTGAGGAAGGTCCACCCCTCGGTCTCCGCCTGGTGGCGGTGGGCGAACTTCTTCAACTCCTGGGGCGTGTCGAAGGCGGGGTCCACGCTGATGGAGAGGAAGTGCACTTCCTTGCCGAACCGCTCCCCCAGCTCGCGCCGGACCTGCTGGAGCTTCTGGGTGAGCAGCGGACAGGCGGTCTGGCAACGCGTGAAGAAGAAGGAGATGACGACCACCCGATCCTTCAACACGTCACTGTAGAACCGGACCGTCTTGCCCTCCTGTGTGAGCAGGGGCGCATCGGTGAAGTAGCGCCTGGACTTCTCCTCGGGCTGGGAGGCCGAGCCCGTGCTGGGAGGTGGCTCGACGGCCCTGCTGTTCCGACGGGCCGCCGCCAGCTCATCCACCTTCGCCAGGATCTCCTCGTGGCTGGGAAAGCCATTGAGCCGCACCCACTTGCCCGTGCGCATGTCGCCCACCAGCACCATGGGCGCATGGTTGTTATAATCGGGCGTGTAGGCACCCAGCCCCCCGAGCACCCGAGACACGTCCTGCTTGTCCCCGGTGAGCCAGGTCCAGCCCTGGCGCGCCTTGTACCGCGCGGCATAGGCCTTCAACCGCGCGGGCGTGTCCCGCGTGGCATCGAGGGAGACGGACACCAGCCGCACCTCCTTCTCCAAGCGCTCGCCGAGCGACTCCTGCACCCTGGCGAAGAGCGAGGAGAGCACGGGACACACGGTGGTGCAGGAGGTGAAGACGAAGTCCATGACGATGATCTTGTTGGCGAGGACATCACTGTTGAAGTAGACGGGCACGCCCTCCTGATTGAGCAGCTCCGCGTCGACGAGGCGGACCTCGGCGGAGGCGGAGGCCGGCTGTGCATGAGCCACCGCCGCCAGCAGCAACACCCCCAGGAAACCTACCACCGCCAGGCTAGTTCGCTCGTGGACCACGGGCCTCTTCCTCTCTCTTGGTTTGGTTCTGTGACATGCCCCCCACCCAGAGGGTGCGATAGGGCAGATCGCCATACTTCAGCTTCAACTCGGGCACCGCCACGTAGAGGTAGTACGAGCCAGCGCGTGGCAGCGAGGGCTCCACCTCGTACACGCCCTCGCCCAACTCCCGGGCGGCCACCTCCGCCCGTTGGCGCCCCGGAGCGGCGTAGGTGAGGACCTTCACCTCCTCCAACCCGGTGGCGGGCTGGTGGGTCGAGGCGTCGCGGAGCCTGAAGCGCAGCAGCGGCTTCTGGCCCACCACCAGCCGCGCCGGAGCGTCCAGATATTCGATTTCCAGCGCGCCGAGCGCCTTCTTCAATGCCGGGTTGGCCTTGGCCTCCACCTGGAAGCAGTGCAGCACCCGCGGAGCATCCAGGAGGAGGGCCACGTCATACCGGCCCGCCACCGGGAGCCGCAGCCGCGCCGAGTAGACGCCAGGCTCCACCTCGCTCAGGCTCCTGTCCACCACCTGCACCGCCCGGGCATTGTGCCCGTAGTTGCCAAAGCTCCCCATGGCGGCATTCATGCCCTCCATGTAGAAGGACGTGGTGTTGTCCGAGGGGCTGGCCACGAAGACGGCCGCCTCGGTGGAGGCCTGGGTGATGGAGTCGGCGAGGCTCAAGTCCCCCGCGAGTTTGGGAGCGGACTGGCCCGCGGCGAAGCCTTGCACCGTGGGCTGCTTGCCCCTTCCCAGGGTGGAGAGGTTGATCATCTCCACCCGCTCCGAGTCCAGCAACCGCACATAGGCGAAGGCCCGGGTGAAGCTGACCTGGTAGGGCTGTCCGCTCACGGGAATGCCATGTACGAACTGGTTCTCCGCCGCATCCACCACGTACACCACGTGCTCGGCGGGGTTGACGATCAGGCCCCAACGGCCGTCCTGGGAGAAGCGCATGGGCCCCAAGCCCGGCCTCGCGGACAGCCGCGCTACCTCCTCCAGGCGAGCGCCGTCGAAGGCCGTCACCGTCCCCTCCTTCCCATCCGCCACGTAGAGGACGCGGGAGAGCGGTGAGTATGCCAGGGAGATGGGGAGCGGGCCCGCCTTCAGGTCCTTGACCTTCTCCAACCGGGCGATGGAGATGACGGAGATGGTGCCCTCGTCCCTGTTGCTGACGAAGGCGTAACGGTCGTCGCTGGAGAAGACAATCTCATGGTGCCCGCGCCCGGTGGCAATCGTCGCGGCGGGCTTCAGGGTTTGCGTGTCTATCACCGTGACACCACTCCGAGCCGGCTCGCTGGCGTCGTTGCCGACCCAGAGGTAGTGCCCGTCCGGCTGAAGGGCGACCCGGGTGGGCTCCTCGCCCGCCTGCACCCGGGCCTCGACCCGGAACACATTCGCGTCCACCACCGCCACCGCCCCGGCCCTCGGCATGGAGACGTAGAGTCTCTTCTGATCCAGGCTCTTGACCCAGTCAGCTCCCGGGCGCTCGAGCACCACCGTGGTGTAGAGGCTCGTCTTGCCCGTCATTCCCACCACCGGATCGATGACGGAGATGCTCGGATCCTTGTTGAGCACCAGCAGGTAGTAGCTGTTGAGGTCGATGAGCGGGCGGATGCCGACCAGTCCCTTGAGATAGACGCCGACCCGATCCTTGCACTCCTGCTGCACGTCCGCCTTGTCCGACAGCAGGTGGCCCAGGTCCATCCATGCCGAGGGGGACAGGCCTCGCAGCGGAAGACCACTGCTCGCATCCGTCATGCGCAGGCGGACCTCGGCCTCATCGCCTTCCATCAACGGCCGCGGCGGACCGCTGGTGTCGCCGGGGTGGAGCAGGGAGAACTCCACCACCACCCCGTTCTTGACGAGCCGCTGCGGGCCCTGCGTGGGCTCGGAGGGGACGGTCGGCTCCGTCCGCGGCAGCGCGGGGACAATGAATGCCACGGGCGCCGCCATACACAAGACGGCAAGCACGATGACGGACACCTCGGCCTGGGAGCGCCAGGCCTCTTTGTCATTTGGAGTCATGGCCATGTTCCTCGCTGCACCCGGAGGAGGCCCCACTGGCCATCCGTATTGCCCAAGCTCTCATAGTCCCGGAACAGGTAGTCCCCGGGGACCGCGTTGGTGCCTCCGGCGCTCGGCAGGAGGATCTCATAGTGTGTATAGGGCAGGAGTCCCTCCTGGCCGTTGCGGTAGAAGGCGATGGGATTGAGGCCCAACGCCTGAGAAGCCACGTCGGTGGGGGTGCACAGCCCTGGCAGGCCCAGGTAGGCCGAGCCCGGACAGACATACGGATCGCGCTGCCACTGATGGCCATGCAGCCGGAAGGTGGAGCCGCGGAAGTTGCCGTGCGGCTGGAGCAGGCGCAGGCGGGTCTGCTGGCCCGCGGTCGCGGTGAACACGGGCGTGACTGGATCCCCCCCCGCCAACGTGTTGCTGTAGGCCTGGTGGGCATTGGGCACCGCGCCCAGGCCCCCGGGCTCGTTCCCCAGCGGCGCGTTGGGCCGCAGTCCGAAGCGGAACCACAGGGGCTCGGAGCCGTAGTTGATGGCCATGTGCCCGGAGTCCTGGCTGTCCTCCGCGATGACTCCCCCCTCGGCGTCGATGTTCTCCACGGCCGTGCCATCCGCGTAGCGGTGGCCGAGCTGCTTCTGCCACACCGTCGTGAAGTCGCGGAAGCTCACGCTGTCCGGCTGCCCGTCACCATTGGCATCCGGGCCCACGCTCGCCGCGCTGTGCCGGTTGGCATCCTCCCGCCACACCGAGCCGGTGGGTTCGATGACGAGCGCCGCCACCAGCGACTTCTGGCCTTGCTTGATCTTGTCGGCCGGGATGAGGTTGGTGCCACCGTACTCGATGGGGGTGTTGATCAGATCGATGCGGTTGGACTTCTCGCCCTTGACGATACCCGCCTGGCGGATATCCCCGGCATACCACCGGTAGCGCACCGTGCCGCCCGGTGGAGCGGTCTGCACGCGATTCCTGCCCACGTTGGTGCCATCCGCCCAGCCGACGTCATATTCCACGAGCTGAGGATGCAGTCCCACATGGCTCGAGGGGCGGATGAGGTTGTTGTTGAAGGTGGTCACCCCTTGCGCCCCCCTCCGATCCCGGTTGACCACGCTCGCCAGGGAGATGAGGTTGGCCAGATCCGGCAGCGCCTCCGGCAACCGGTTGCGCAGGGTGACGTCGATGCACTCCCCAGCCGCGGCGCGCAGCACGAGCGGCTCCACGGGCACGTCTGGTTTGAGCGCGCCGGTGAGCGGATCCAGATCCCCGGTGTGCACATAGAGGATCGCCGTGGGATCATGCAGCGGCCCGGATCTGCCATTGTCCAGCACGGTGCGCCGTGGGTTGTACACCAGCGTGCCGCCCTTCGGGTCGAGCGGGGCGCCCACGTGCTGGGTCGCCGAGTCATCTCCGGGGACCAGGGTGACGTTCAGGGGGTTGCCCAGCGCGGTGTTGGCCAGTACCGCCGTGATGTCATACCCGCGTACCGGCGCGGCACGTGGGCAGGCTCCACCCCTCCCCTCCCCGCCCTGCCCACCGGCCTGCTCCCCTTCCGCCCGCGGATTCTCCTCCGCGAAGCTGTACTCCCTCGCATTGCCAATCAATGCCGGCATCTTCATGTTGGGCAAGGCATGGAGGTTGGGCCGGGGCTCGTGGTACGAGCGCATCACGCCCCACACGCCTTGCCAGAAGCCATCCGTACTGCCGTTGGTGGCGTAGGCGTAGTCCACCTCGGAACCGCCGCCGAGCAGGGGCATGAGCGAGAGCGCGACGGAAAACTGCTCGGAGATGCCATGCACCTGGGCGTTGCGCCAACCCGCGTTGGGGGCGTACCCGAAGCTGGAGCCACCCTGAAGCCACTTCATCCCATGCAGGGTGGTGTTGAACTCCTCCTCGTGTCCGCCGATCTGCACCCGCAGCCGGACATTGTCACCGGTGTAGGCTCTCATGATCGGGGTGAAGGGATCGCCTCGGCCAATGTCTCCGGTGAGCGGCGGATAGGGGGTGTTGCCCAGCCGGGTGTTGAACGCGGGGATGGCGCGATCCGTGCGCGTCTGGAGCGCGAAGGCCAGATCTCCCGCCAGGCCAGCCGCCTGTGCGCCGGGTTTGCCATCCGGCCCCAGCCGCCGTGGATCGTAGACGCGCAGGGCCGTCGGCTCGTTGCGGTAGTTGACCAGGAACAGGCCCGGGTCATCCGCGGAGATGGCCTGGGGACAGGGTCGCGGCACTCCACCAGGGCACACGGCGGCGTTGACCACCAGGTCTGGGAACACGGGGTTGGCCTGCTGCCGGAAAGGGGGGGCAATGGCCTGACGGAAGGAGTTGGGTGTGGCCGTCAGCGCCGGATCCGGCATGCCATCCGGCCCTGCTCCGACATACACCCCCGCCTCGTAGGCATGCTGGAAGTCGCTGGACATGAGCCAGAACTCGCGGAAGCTGTCATCCGTGCCATCCCCGTTGACATCACCGGAGTGGATGGCGGCCTGCCAGCTCGTGGGTCCACCATCGTCCCGGGTGTTCAGCGGCACGCCCGTCTCGGCGTGCTTCCAGGTGGAGCCCGCGGGCTCCACCAGCACCGAGCCGTAGAGCCCGATCTGCTGATGGGTGGAGGGGCCGAAGTGGTCGTGCGTGAAGATGACGCCCAGCCCACGCTCGACCCCATCCGAGTTGAAGACCGGATCGATGAACCAACGTTGAAGGGTGGTGCGCGCCCCCAGCCAGGTCCCATTGGGGCCGGCGCCGAAGAAGGGGTGTGGAAGGGGCTCGAGGTGGGTGCGGCCGTCCAGCGTGGGCACCGGCGTATTGCCCGGGGTGGAGTTGTAGGCATTGATGGCCTCGATGCGCTCGCGCACCGCGCCCGGAGCCAGCGTCCCATCCTCGTAGTTCCACCCATTGGCCGCGCCGTCCGCGCTGGTCAGGTCCCACTTGGGCAGGTGGATGTGCTGGCCGATGATGTCGGTGGGCGTGCGGACCTCGAAGTCATCCAGCTCGTAGACGCTGGGGACGAGGTTGGTGTGCAGGTACTTGGCGCAGTCGAAGGTGTTGAAGCGGATGGCGAAGGGCTCGGGAGGCCGCTGCTTGTCGAGGGTGGGCTGCACGTCCTCCCACAGGGTGATGATGCGCTCCTGGGGGTAGTGGTAGCCGGCCTTGTTGAAGACCACGTCGAGCTGGATGTTGGCGGCCTTGTAGACGCGGGGGTTGAGCGCGCCGAACCGGACGGTGCCCGTGAAGCTCGTGCCCCCCTTGCCGTCGAAGAAGCGGGGCTGCGTGCCGGCCAGGATCCGGTTGCCCTCATCATCCACGCAGGGCTCGTGGTAGGGGGCGCTCGGCACGGGAGGGCCTCCGTTGGTGACGAAGGAGCCGGCCACGGTGCCGCCGTCCCGCAGCAGCGCGGTGCTCGGGTGGTGGCGCTGGGCATGGAAGGCCATGGCCGTCTGCTCCACGTCCGTGCCCTCCTCGGGGAAGTACACCGGCCGGGCGCGGACCAGCTCCTTGCTGAAGTCCAGGCGGCTCAAGGTGGACTCGGCCTCTCCCCCAGCGGCCACTCCCTCCAGGACATGCCGTGGCAACCCACCATTGAATCCACCCGCGTTGGGCACCAGGTCCGCGCGGCCGGCGAACAGCGGGTTGGAGCCCTGCTGGAGCGCGGCGGCCTCCGCCTCCGTGAGCATGTCCAGGGGCGGGGTCGTGGTGCGCTGGCCCACCGTCTTCTCGATACTCGCCACCCAGAAGGGAAAGCCCGGGTTGACGTCGCGCTCGACGACGCGGGCGTTGCTGCCCACCGGCACGGAGGCTCCTGGCGTCAGCCCGTGGAAGGTGGAGGCCGTGGTGGAGCGAGGATTGGCCGCCACCTCGACACGCCCGGGCATGGGCGCCATGGCCTTGCCGGGCAGGGGGACCACCGCCGGAATGGGGGTGCCCGCGGCGATCTCTCCGTCCGGCAGGGCCCGCCCGCCCGCGGCGGGTGTCCCATCCTGCAGTCCAAAGGGCTTGTGATGGAATTGCGCTCCACTCGCCGCCAGCTTCGTCCCCCCCTCGAAGACGTCATGCACCCGCCACAGCTCCCACATGCCCTGGGCGAAGTGGGGATAGAAGTGGCAGTGGAAGATGGCGTCCCCCGCCGTCTTGTTGCGGTTGCCCGAGCCGCCGAAGTTGATCTCATAGGTGTAGTCCGTGCCCGGACCAATGCCTTGCGCGTCGATGTAGTTGGCGTTGTCGTCGTTGGGGTTGAAGAGCCACTGGTGGTTGTGCAGGTGGAAGACGTGCTGCTCCTGGCCGATGTGGAGGTTGCGGAACTTGACGAAATCGCCGGTGTAGCTGTGGTGGACGTTGCTGGGATCATCCGGGAAGAAGGCCCGGGTGGCCTTGGGTCCGGTCGTGCCGGGCGGCGGCGCCTGCCCCGGAGCGAGCGTCTCCAGGCCCACGTTGGCGGGCACGTCCACCAGCATGGCGGGGTCTCCCACGGTGTAGGAGCTGAGGAAGAACTCCTCGAAGGTACAGTCCAGACAGTCATGCATGGGTCCCACGCTCAGGCGGTTGGCGATGATTTCCGAACCGATGCCGCCCGAGCCGTAGTTGATCATGAAGGCGTCTCGCACCCCGGCCAGGGTGTGACGGAAGACGGGATCCTCGAAGAAGCCGGGGAAGGCGTCGGCCGCGGCCACCTCGTCATGGAAGATGACGGTGAACTCGCGGAAGGACTCCAACCGGTTGGGCAAGGAGGGGTTGCGCCGGCCCACGCTCTCCAATGGATAGGTATTGGGAGGAAAGCCGCCATCCGGCAGGGGGCCCACGATCATGGCGCTGACGTCCGAGTGGACCAGCTCTCCAGAGGGCGTGAGCATGTCGAGGATGGGCAGCCCCGCCTTGCCCTCACCGAGCCACGGCTCGGTGGAGGGGTAGACGGCCTCGTAGTTGAGCGCGGGCTGGCCGGTGGGGGTGGTGCCCGTGGTGGCCAGGCGCAGCTCCTCCTCGGTGACCTGGCTGCGGTAGAAGCTCGCCCCCGGCGGCTCCACGTTGATGGCGGCGAACATGCCATTGGCGCCGTTGCCATGGGTGCCCTCTCCACCGAAGGTGGCTCCGTAGCTCGTCACCAGGAACGTGTCCTCGCGCTGCGCGAAGAGGGTGTAGGTGGCGCTCCCGCCCGGGGCGACCAGGCTGCTGTCGTTGCGCCCGACGAAGGAGCTGTCATCCGCGATGGAACTCACGAGTTGCAGGCCCGGAACGGTGAAGCTCGCGAAGCGATCCGCCACCTGGTCGTCGATGGGCAGCAGGAACTTGAGCCGGTTGATGATGCTGGGGACCGACCTGGGATTGGCCAGGGGCGTGAGCAGGTTCTGGAAATGCACCCGCAGGCAGTCACCCGCCGAGACCCGGAGCACGAGGGGACGTGGCCGCTTGTCCGGGCGCAAGGTGACCCGGCCCGGCACCGCCTCGCCGCCCCGCGACAGTGGCAGTCCGGTGTCCTGGTTGATCAAGTCGCGCGTCAGCGCATAGATGATTCCATTGACGTTCTGCGCGCCCAGACGGTTGTACATCAGCGGCTGATCCAGCACCGCCACGCTGGCGGTGAGCGTCCTCGCGCAGACAGGAGGTGGCGCGGACGGCGTGCCCTCGGGTTCAGCGGGCCCGGCCTTCGGGAGGTTTTCCTCCGCCACGGCGGACCACCCCCCCAACAGAAGCAAGCCCACGATCGCCACCTTGCGCTTCACGGCACACCCCCGTCACATGCGGCCATTCATGGGCCCTGCCAGGGAGGCGGGCGTAGGACAGCCTGGATGGTTTGTAACGGGTAGCCGGGAACGTCAGTATGGCCCCCGGGTGCAATGGGAAGTGTGCCAGTCAACGCGTGGTGGCTCGCCTTCCACGAGCGCGGGCTCCCCCGCGACGTAGATGGACTCCCTCGCCGCACCCTGTCACGGCACGTCCGCTCCTCGGTGGATGGGTCGGAACACATGAACTTCCAGGCAGCTGTGTTTGCAGCTACCAACGAATCGCCAGACCGATCCTCCGTACCCCGAGCATGCCGACGGAAAAACCGCCCCGGGGACGGATGGACTCATCTCCTGACTGACACGAGCGGAACTCCCTCCGCCCCCCGATCTGCTGCAATCCGGATGGAGTCCGGTACCGAGGGATGAACCGCGTGGGGTTGGGCGAAATGCATAGATTCTTCTCGCACATCCCCGCCCATCCTGGGCGTGTGGAGGAAACGAGGAGATCCGTCATGCAAGCAATCATCAAGAAGATCCGCGTCAGCCGTGCCGCCCTGGCCATGGTCCGGGATGCCAATGATCCCGATCGGGTCTTCGATTTGATCGAAGCGCTGTCCGCCTCGTCGGATGCGACGCAGAAGACGGTGGCGCGGATGTCCCGGGACCCGGAACTCGCGCGTGTGCTGCGGGAGCGTCCCCGGCTGGGACGCCTCGATCTGGAGGAACTGGGCCGGCGTCCCAAGGGCACGCTGGGGCGCACCTTCGCGGACCATCTGAGTGAGAACAACCTGGACCCGAACCTGCTGCCCGTCCTGGAGGCCCCGGATGCGGCCAGCTACGTGAAGGCCCACCTGTTCGAGACACATGACCTGTGGCACGTGGTGACGGGTTTCCCCACGACCTCCGAGGGAGAGATGGGACTCCAGGCCTTCTACTTCGCCCAGAGTGGCTCCCGCGTACCGATGGGTGTCTTCGTGGCCGGCCTGTGCTTCACCTTCCTGAACAACTTCGAGTTGTGCGAGGTGGCGATGCCGCAGGTGGTCAGGGGGTGGCTGTTGGGGCGGCGGGCCAGGCGGCTGTTCGGCACGGACTGGAAGACGCTGCTGGACAGACCACTGGAGGAGGTGCGCGCCACCTTCGGCCTGGAACTCGACAAGGTGGACACGATTCTCCGCGAGTTCGAGCGCAACAGGCTCTCCGTGGCGACCGTCCCAGCCTGAGACCAAGGTCTCGGCTCTCTCCACCTCCCCCCTAACCCATCAGCTCGCGACGACCCGGGACATGGGGGAGCAACCCCCCGTGCCCGCGCGTGCGAGTTCCCGCTTCAGGGCGCGCCTTCCTTGACCTGCACCTGCTCTCCCTTGCCGTTGTGCCAGCACCCGCACGAGGGGCCCTTGCCCGCGATGCCACTGGCGCCATGCGAGCAATGCGGGCACTGACAACCCCTGCCCGCCGCGGCCTGCGCGGAGCCGTCCTCCGCCTTCACGTGGAGCGAGCAGCGGCATCCCCTGAACTCGCCCTCGGCCACCTCCGAGGAGGTGCGGGCGGCGGCGGCGGTGTCTTCGCGGGCCGCCGTCTGACCGGTGGCGCAGCCAGTGAGGATTGACACGGTGGAGGTGGAGAGGACCAACAACAGCGTACGGACGCTCATGTCGTGACTCCTTCGGGTGAGAAGCGGGATGACGAAAGGATGCCAGAAGCGCCAGCCGGATGCGCATCACCCTCCCCGCGAAACTCGTGGCGATACGTCAGGCAGTGAACTTCATAACCGATGACCGGGGGTCCCACCCCGCGTTCAATCCCAATCACCTATGAATTCCAACCAAACACGGCTGCCTGTCCCGCCCCAGGGGGCACCCTGCCCTGAAGTCGCGCCAGCTTCGTGAATGAAACCAGCCTCCTGGGCCGGGCTAGCGCACTCATCGGCCGTGTCTACATTGAGGCCCGTGAACGCCCCCGCCGCCTCCGCTGAATTCTCGGGATGAGAATGTAAGGCCTTGGCAGGCCTTCGCGGAAGCACGGACAACTCCAAAAACGATGCCCACCCCATTGGCCTCCAGAAGGAAGGTGTAGAGACATGCGCGCGAGCTTTGAAGAGAGATTGCGGACCCTGCGGAATCCCCCGGTCATCGCGAATTACTTCTCCGGGGAGGGGCAGGCGGACGTCATGCCTCCCGAGCAGCTGGCCCGTTATCAGTTCGAGGCCCTCAAGGCCGTGGTCAAGCAAGCGTATGATCATTCTCCCTTCTACCGGGAGAAGATGACCCGGGCCGGGGTCTCTCCCGATGACCTCCAGCAGCTCTCGGATGTCACCCGGCTCCCCTTGCTGACGAAGGACGAGCTCCGCGGAAAGCCCTGGCTGCTGCTGACGTGTGACAAGAAGGACGTCGTGCTCGTCCAGGTGTCCACGGGGACGACGGGCGGAGAGGAAATCTACATGACGTACACGTGGAATGACTTCCTGCTCCACGACCTCTCCCCCCGGTACACGAAGCTGTTCCCGGTCGGACCCGGCGACGTGTGTCTCAATGCCCTCCCGTACGAGATGAGCACCGCGGGGCTCGCCTTCCACAAGACCTTCATGGATGGCTACCAGGCCACGGTCATCCCCGCCGGCAAGGGCGGCGCCTACTCCACGCCCGCCAAGACCATCAAGATGATCCGGGACCTGCGTCCCTCCATCGTCGTCACCAGCCCCTCCTGGTCCATCACCCTGGCCGAGGAAGCGGCCAAGGCCTCGTTCGATCTGAAGAGCCTGGGGCTCAAGAAGATGTGGTTGACCGGCGAAGGGTGCTCGCCCACCTTCCGCCAGCGCGTGGAGAAGATCTGGGGGACCACGGCCAACTACTTCTATGGCTCGCTCGAGTGCGGACAGCTCGGAATCGAGTGTGACGCGCATGACGGCTACCACCTGGCCCAGGCCCACGTCCTCATGGAGATCGTGGACCCGAAGACCGGGCAGGTGCTTCCTCCGGGAGAGGTGGGCGAGATCGTCGTGACGGCGCTCCTGCGCTACGACAGCCCGGTCCTCCGCTTCCGCACGGGAGACCTGGGCAGCCTGCGGACCGACACGTGCGCCTGCGGCTCCACGCTCACCCGCTTCTACATGAAGGGCCGCGCGTTCGATCAACTCCACTTCCGTGGCCAGCCGTTCTCGCCCTTCTTCGTGGAGGAGCACCTGATGCGCATGCCCGAGGTCGGCAACTGGTTCCAGTTCGTCATGCCGAAGTCGGACAGCGCGAGCATCAAGATCCGCTGCGAGCTGGCCCAAGGAGTCAAACCCTCCCCGGAGCTGGCCACCACGCTCGCCAACCGGATGAAGCTGTCGACGGGCCTGTCCTTCGACATCGAGTTCGTCGATCGCCTGCCCCGCCCGACGGCCAAGGCGGTCCGCGTCGTCCGCGAGTGATCCACCCCACCACCGGAGGAATCCTTCCATGATCATCGATGCCCATGCACACGTCTCTCCCACCACCTATGGCGCCACCGAGCAGTACCTGGAGGTGCTGAGCCAGAGTGGTATCGACCAGGCCGTCATCTGTCCGGGCGGCATGCTGGACGTGAGGAAGATGAGCGAATTCGTGTCTGGCCAGAAGAAGCCAGACGCGGTCCCGAAGAACGAATACGTGGGGAACTGCGTCCAATCCAGTCCCAAGCTGATCGGAATGGCTTGCGTGAATCCGTGTGATCTCCAGGCCGCCGAGAAGCTGGAGCAGTACCTGGAACAGGGCTTCCGGGGATTGATGGTGTCTCCCCTCGTCCACAAGTTCTCCTTCACGGATGACTCGATGGCCGAGCTGGCCAGGCTGTGCGGCGAGTATGGCGTTCCCGTCGTCTCCCACAATGGCTGGCGGCCAGGGGCGAACACTGGCGACTACGCCCTGCTGGCCAGGAAGTGCCCCCGCACGAACTTCATCCTGGAGCACATGGGGCAGTTGCCCACCGACGGGGAGGCGACCCACACGGCCGCCGAGCTGGACAACTTCTTCCTCGAGACGTCGCTCAGCAGCTACCTGCACGTCGTGGAGACGGTGAAGAAGACGGGGGCGAGCAAGGTGATCTTCGGCTCCGAGTTCCCCCTCTCCCACCCCGCTCTGGAGCTGAGGAAGGTCCTCCTGCTTCCCATCACCGACGGGGAACGCGAGCAGATCCTGGGCGGGAACATCCGCGAGCTGCTCCACCTGGATTGACCACTCCGAGGGAGTCACGACCCATGGCCACGTCAGAACGCATGGACATCATCAATCAGGTGCTGCGGCACGCACGAGGCGCCCCCTTCTACCAGGAGCGCCTGCCGGACACGCCCCTCCGCTCCTGGGAGGAGTTCCAGCGGCTCCCCTTCACGACCAAGGAAGACCTGCGCCGACAGTCGCCGCACGGCCTCATCTGTGTCCCGCCCGAGAAGCTGCTGCAATACCACGAGTCCTCCGCGACGACGGGCACGCCCGTCTCCGCCTGGTTCAGCGGGGAAGATCTGACGGAGATCCATTCGCGCTTCTCCGAGTGGGGTGTCGGGTTCAAGCCCGGGGATCGGGTGCTCATCCGCTTTCCCTATGCCCTCTCCACCATCGGGCACTTCGTCCAGGGGGCCGTCCAGCACAAGGGCGCCTGTGCCATCCCCGCCGACAGCCGGACCTCCATCACCCCGCTGCCGCGTGTGGTCGAGCTGATGAGGAAGTTGCAAGTCACCGTGCTCGCCACCATCTCCCTGTCGGCGGTGATGATCGCCGAGGCCGCGGAGATGGCGGGGTTCGTGCTCCGCCGGGACTTTCCCCATCTGCGCGCCCTCTGCTGCGCCGGGGAGCCCCTGACGCAGGCCCGGCGCGAGCTGCTGGAAGAGCTCTGGGGAGTGCCCGTGTATGACAATTATGGCATGACCGAGACGGGTCCCCAGGCCATGGACTGCCGGGAGCAGCGGCTCCATCCCTGGCAGGAGCACTTCTTGATGGAAGTGCTGGACGAGCGGCTCGAGAAGGAAGTGGCGCCGGGCGAGACGGGCTACTCGGTCATCACCTCGCTCACCCGGAGGGCCTCGCCCATGATCCGCTACCTCACGGGCGACCGCGTCCAGCGCGTGGAGCGGCCCTGCACGTGTGGTCAGAACTCGACCCTGATCGTCCGCGGCCGGGTGGAGGACCTGCTCTGGAGCCAGGGCAGGCCGGTCGATCTCTGGGAGCTGGAGGAGATCGTCTCCCAACTGCCCAGCCGGCGCTTCTGGCGGGTGTCCTCCACGCCGGACGGGCGGCTGCACTTCACGGTGGAGAAGGAGCGGGAGGGAGACTCGCTGCGGCCCGCCCTCCTCTCCCGGTTGGAGGAACACCACGGCCTGCGCCTGAAGGTCGACCTGGTTCCCAAGGGGACCCTCTACGACCGCCAGGAGCCGATCTCGTTCGGCATGGCGGGCAAGCCCATCTACGTGAGCACGCCGTAACGCCGCTCGTGATGGAGCATTGATCAAACACAAACCAATCCGTCCGCGTCACTCATCCCCGGCCCTTCTCGCGCCGCGGGCGGCAGGCATCACGAACATGCCGGGTGGAGAACACACAATCATGGACGTTACCTCGACCAACACCGCGAACAATGACACCGTCAACATGCAGAAGCGCGAGCGCATCCGCCTCGAGCGCGTGGAGGGGGATCGCAACCGGGTGGAGGAAGCCGGCTCGCTCATCGTCTGGTTCGACACGGCCGGGCTGGCCACTCCCGCGGACTGCGAGGGCATGCTCGGGCGGATCGTCAACCAGGCCTACACCGGCGTCGTCCTCTACCCGGAGAACGTCGCCGCGCTCGCGCCGGCCATCCCGGCGCGGGTGATCAAGGTGCTCCATGCCCCGCGCATCGAGGACCTCGAGCGGCTCAAGACGCTGCCCCAGGGCGGTCAGAGCTTCGTGGTGGCGAGCCCCGAAGTCCAGGTGCTGCAGAAGGCCGCGGAGCTGGGGTTCAACACCTGCTACCGCGCCTACGTGGATGACGGGGACAGCCTCCATGCGTCCATCCAGGAAGGCGTCCACCATGCCTACCTGATGGTGCGCTTCCGGGATCCCACCAACATCCCGCTGGAGCTGGTGATCGCCTCGCTGCAGGCCACGCGCACCGTGCTCATCAAGGAGATCAACACCCCGACGGACGTGGATGACGCCATCGTCACCCTGGGCGTCATGGAGGTGGGCGCGGACGGCGTCATGTTCTCGCCGCGCTCACACGGCGCGCTGAGCGAGTTCGTCTCGCGGCTCGGCCGGATGGATCGCGCGGCGACGAAGGTGGAGGTGGCCAGCGTGGTGCGCAGCGTGCCCATCGGCATGGGCTACCGCAGCTGCATCGACACCACGACGCTCTTCTCCCCGACGGAGGGCATGCTGGTGGGCTCCACCTCGCAGGGCGGAATCCTGTGCTGCCCCGAGGTCTTCTTCCTGCCGTACATGGAGCTGCGCCCCTTCCGGGTGAACGCCGGTGCCGTGCACAGCTACGTCTACAACTACAACAACCGCACGGACTACATGAGCGAGCTGCGCGCGGGCGCGTCCATCATGCTGGTGGACCACACCGGCAAGACGCGCCGCTCCAGCGTCGGCCGGATGAAGACGGAGGTGCGGCCCCTGCGCCTCATCGAGGTCGAGTTCGCCAGCGGCGAGCGCATCAACGCCATCATGCAGGACGACTGGCACGTGCGGATCTTCTCCGACGAGGCCAAGCCGCTGAACATCACCGCCCTCAAGCCCGGCGACAAGGTGCTCGGCCACCTGGCCCAGCCCGGCCGGCACGTGGGCATCAAGGTCGACGAGCACATCATCGAGACCTGAGCCGCATCCCCATCGAAGCACTTCATTTCAAGCAGGAGGAAACTGTCATCATGAATGGAACCGCCAAACGCATCCGCTGGTCGCATTTCGTGGACCGCCGGAGCGGACGGGGAATCATCGTCCCCATGGATCATGGGCTGACGATTGGACCGGTGGAGGGCCTGGCCAGCGTGGAGCAGTTGTCGCGCTGGATAGGCCATCCGGGCATCACGGGGATCATCGCCCACAAGGGCATGGTGGAGCGACTCGGGAGCCACGGGCTGTTGAATGGCATCGGCGTCATGATCCACCTCAATGGCATGATGTCGCTGGCCCCGACACCGGACCGCAAGGAGCGGCTGACCTCGGTGGAGGCGGCACTCCGCCTCGGGGCGGACGCGGTCTCCCTCCAGCTCAACTTCGATGGGAAGAACGACGCCCACAACCTGGCCCAGCTCGGGGAGGTGGTGGACGAGGCCCAGCAGTACGGCCTGCCCGTGCTCACCATGCTCTACGACAAGGTCTCCTGCGACGCGCAGGAGCAGCGCGTGAACAGGCTCAAGCACCTGATGCGCGCGTGCGTGGAGCTGGGCACGGACGCGCTCAAGCTGGCCGCGCCGGATGACCTGGCGCTGATGCCCACCCTGCTCGAGGGCATCAAGGAGCACACCGCCGTGTTCTTCGCGGGGGGAGCGATGCGCTCGGAAGCGGAGATCCTCATGATGGCCGAGGAGGTGGTGCGCTGCGGCGCCACCGGGCTGTGCGTGGGACGCAACATCTTCCAGCGGGAGTCCGCTCGCGCCACGCTCAGCCGTCTGCAGGAGGTGGTCCTGGGGAGCAACACCGTGGTGCCGGAGCCCACCCTCACCTGGTCCCTACCCGACCACGCGCCCCAGGTGCGCTGGTCCCCCGTGGTGGAAGAGGTCGTGAAATGAAGCCCACGGTCATGAGCCATCCCCCTACGGGGGGATGTGTGTTCCAGAACCATCGGCGTCCCCTCCTCGTGAAGAAGTTCGGGGGGACGTCCGTGGCGAGTGTCGAGCGCATCCGCAACATCGCTCGCATCGCGCTGGCCAGCCAGCGGGCGGGCAACGACGTGGTGGTGGTGGTCAGCGCCATGGCCGGCGAGACGGATCGGCTGTTGAAGCTGGCCCACCAGATGCTTCCCCTGCCGGACTCACGAGAGATGGACGTGCTCGCGTCGACGGGGGAGCAGGTGTCGGTGGCGCTGACGGCGCTGGCCATCCAGGCGGAGGGCGGACAGGCCTTCTCCCTGTTGGGGCACCAGTTGCCGGTGCTCACGGACAGCGCCTTCTCCCGGGCCCGCATCCTGCGGGTGGAGCAGGGCCCCATCCGCCGGGCCCTCGCCCAGGGACGCATCGTCGTGATCGCGGGCTTCCAGGGGGTGGATCCCGACAACAACATCACCACCCTGGGGCGCGGCGGTTCGGACACCACGGCGGTGGCGGTGGCCGCGGCGCTGAATGCGGATGTCTGTGAAATCTACACGGACGTGGATGGTGTCTACACGGCCGACCCCCGTGTCTGCCCATCCGGGCGGAAGCTGAACAGCATTCCGTACGAAGAGATGCTCGAGTTGGCGTCCCTGGGGGCCAAGGTGCTCCAGGTGCGCAGCGTGGAGATCGCCATGAAATACGAAGTACCCGTACATGTACGCAGCACGTTCTCGGAGGAGGAAGGGACCCGGATCGTCGCCCGGGAGCAGGTGCTCGAGGCCCGCAAGCTGATGGGGCTGGCGTGCGAGCGAGGACAGGCGCGGGTGGAGCTGCTCGGGGTGCAGTGCAGCCCGGAGCAGGTGGCGGAGGTGACGGACCTGCTGGCCGAGCTGAACGTGAGCGTGGACATGCTCTGCCATGCCCGCTGCGGCCAGGAGAGCACCCGGACGGACATCTCCTTCACCTTGCCCGAGGGGGATCTGCTCCGCGTGCGGCCCCACCTGGGGCAGCTCTCCAAGCGGCTCGGTGCCCGTGAGCTGCGGGTGTCGTCGAACCTGGCCAAGGTGTCGCTGGTGGGTATCGGCCTGCGCTCGGATCCGGGAATCGCCGCCCGCCTGTGCCGCAGCCTGAACCGGCAGGGCATCGCCGTGTCGGGCCTGGTGGTGAACGAGCTGCGGGTGAGCTGCCTGCTGGAGTCGGGTCAGGCGGACGACGCCATCCGACTGCTGCATGACACCTTCGAGCTCGCCGGCGAGACCTCCGCCGAAGCGCTCACGGCCAGCGCCCCGGCCTGAGCGGCGCAACGAGAAGAGGCCACGCACCAGGCTGCCCGAGCCCTGAGCCCGGTGCGGGGTCCATCAGGTGAAAGTGCAGTGCGGCACGGACTTCCCGATGGAGCGCGCCTCGAGCGGGTGCGCGGCCGGGAGGACGGACCTGACTGAGCGTGGACAAGCCCAGCCAGCCCGATGCGGGCAGGCGCGCACCCCGGACGGACATCTCCTTCTTCTCGAGCAGTTCCCGAACAAGCCAGGCGCGCGTGGACCGCGGGTGCCGGAGGCCCTGGCCGGGGCCTCCGAGGGTGGGGGTGACGGCCCGCGCTCCGGCGATCGCCGCCCGCCCGTGTCGTGGCCAGAAGCCGCTGGGCATCTCCGCGTCGGGCCTGGGGGGTGAACGAGCCGCGGGTGAGCAGCCCGCTGGAGCATTGGGCCTGGCGCGAACCAGGTCGTTCCCCTCCGCCGCATGAAACCTCCGGGAGGGGCCGTCCTGGGCAGGTTTCCGGCAGGCAATGAGAGGCGATTCCGCGGAGGGAGGGCGTTCATCACCCCTGACAGGACCTGCCTCGGGTCACTTCCTCGGCGGGACATCCACCGGGCCTCTCACCTCCAGCGCCCCGGCCTGAGCGGCGGACGCATGGAAGAGGAGGCCAGGCACCGGGCTGCCCGAACCACACACTTGGGGGCAGCCCGGTGCTGGACTCAGTGGGGGTGCTCGCTACTGCTCGTCGCACCGGGTGGAACGACTTCCTCCACCTCCATCATTCCCAGATCCTCATGGTCCAGGATGTGGCAGTGCAGCACGAACTTCCCGATGTAGCGCGTGTAGCGAGTGCGCAGCCGGAAGGACTCACCCGGCTTTATGAAGATGGTATCCTTCCAGACATCCTTTCCATTGCCCAGCATCACCTGGAAGGGATTGACGTGGATGTGGAAGGGATGACCCAGCTGCGGTGAGGCGGAGAGGTGCCACTCCTCCACCGCCTCCAACTGGAGCCGGCGTGGCGGCTCGTTCGGGTCGTATGACCTGCCGTTGATCATGAACTTGGGCGGGGTGGCGCTGAAATCCACAGAGAAGTGCGCCTCCTGGGTGCCGGTGACGTCCTGGTCCTTAAGGGGCGACAAGGGCACCAGCCTGGCCAGATCGACCGGGCTGGGCAGCGGCATCATGCCGCCGCTCCTGCCCTCCACCACGACGCGAGCCAACACCTTGCGCGACTCCTCCTGGCCATGCAGCGAGTCCCGGACAGCGCTCGCCTCATCCACCAGCAGGTAGGTCTCCTGCACGGCACCGGCCCTCACCATCACGTCCACCCGGTAGCCGGGAAACATCTCCGTTTCCTGGACCGCGTCGAGGCGGCCGGTGGTGATGCCGTCGTGAGCGATCTGGTACTGCATCATCACCGCCTGCGGATCGCTCTCGCGCACGAGCCGGAGCCGGAGTGCCTCCATGGTGCCCGTATGGATGAACCTCCAGCGCTGCGTCTCGCCCGGCCTCATCTTGAGGGTGGGCATGAACTCCCCGTTGATGAGGGTGCGCAGGCCGGACTCCTCCCATCGTCCCGGCATGAACTGGTCGTAGCTCTCCACCATGTTGGTCTGCGTGCCCGGCGCTGTGGGATCATCCATCAGGGCATAGGGAATCTGCTCGAAGACGAAGAGCCTCTCCTGGGCATTCTTGATGGCGGGGAGCTCGTCGATGTCGCCGCGGACGATCAAGGCGCCGGCCATGCCACTGGAGACCTGCAGGGCCACCGAGCCGTGCTTGTGGGCGTGGTACCAGTAGGTCCCGGCGGGGTGATCTTCGGGAATCTTGATCTCATACTCGAAACGCTTCTGGGGGCCGATGGCCAGCAGCACGTTGTCCGAGTTGCCCACGGGGGACACGTGCAGCCCGTGGGTGTGGATGTTGGTGGTGTTGAAGCCGTGCGGAATGTTGGGGGTGGGATGGAGCAGCTGCTCCACCTCCAGAGGCGGCTCCAGCGGGAGCTGATTGTCCAACAGGAGGCGCAAGGTGCTGCCGGGCCGCACTTCGATGGTCGGTCCGACGAGCCCCCCATTGTAGGAGCGCAACTTCACGTTATCCCATTGCGTGCACTGGCCCTGCTCCATGGTCCGGCAGATGCGATTGGTGCCGTATTTGACTACCAGATCCTGAGAAACATTCTGGCCCTGCGGCCATGACCCCGGCCCAGGCCCCGGCCCAGGCCCGGGCCAGGGCCAGGGTTTTGGAAGGGTGACGGCGGCGGCACCCGCCATCAAGCCAACACCCAACAGAGACAGACCGCCACGTCGAAGAGTCAAGAGCCCCAATTTCAATCTCGCGCTTTCTCCCTGAACTCAATCAGACAGGGGAACGCGAGAGTAGGACCACCCTGAATTCGTGATGAGAGATAATCGCTGGAGTTTTCTCCATCAAACTGCCACGACGTGCGGGAACGGAAACTCCATTCCCCAACGCCTTGAAGTTGATAATGAATTGCCCAGCCGTCCGAGACGAGAAGGGACCGGGCAAGCACCATCCCTGGGATGGACCTGGCGCCAGCCCCCCACCAACTCCTCAATGAAGACGTCGCGCCACCGCGCGCAGCACGGCGGACTCCAGCTCGGCCGGGGTAGGACCCGCGCTCGCCACGCCCAGTTCCTCCGCCAGTCCCGGGAGCGCATTGATGGCGGAGCCTCCCACGAGGATGGGCAGAGTGGGGCCCATCAGCCCGCGGACCTCCACGACGGCCCGGCGAAGGGCGGGGATGTTGAAGAGCATCGTCACCGACAGGGCCAGCACGTCTGGCGGCTCTCGCTCGAGGAGAGAAACCAGGCTGTCCGTGGGCAGGTTGGCTCCGAGGTGCATCACGGTGAAGCCCGCCAGCTCCAGGAAGTCGGACAACAGGCGGGCAGGCATCTCATGCAGCTCCCCCTCGACGCAGGCCACCGCCACGCTCACCCCCCGGGCGGGCGCGGGCTGGGCGCGCGCGAAGAGGTGGGCGAGCGCTACCTGGGAGATGGCGGTGGCCCGGTGCTCCTCGGCGATGTCGACGCGGCCCTGCTGCCAGAGGCGGCCCAGCTCGCGCTGAGCCGCCTGGATGACCTGGCACTGGAGGTCCGTGACAGAGGCACCCCGCACCAATGACTCATCGAGGAGGCGCAAGGCGCCCCTCAGGTCCCCCGCCAGTTGCGCGGCGAGATAGGACGCGAGCAGGCGAAGGAAGCGAAGCTCCGCTGGTTGGCTTTGTTCCATGGTTTCCGGCACGCATACCCCTCCGGACCAAACGTAGCCACCCGCCGTCCTTCGCGGGATGGGGAAGGCCCTGGCGCCACCCTGCCTGCCTCTGTCTCCTCCGTGCGCTGGGATTGGAAAGACCTTCCGCCCGCTCCATCTTGAGGGGCGCCAGAGTCCCTCTGGTCAGGAGTGCTCATGGGGGAGGGAAAAGACATGCGCCGGCCCCCCTGGAAGACCGAGGGAAGGGTGATGCTCTCGGGGGTCCTCGTGCTGGGAGCCCTCGCCCTGGTGCTTGCCCTGATGTCCCCAAGACACTCGGAGGAATGGAGCTTCCCGTCGGTGGCGGTGCTGATGGCGCTGACACTGGGCGTGGGAGTCCTGCTCGGGTCGCGGCGGCGGGAGTGCTCGACCCCCGCGATGCAGCGGCGCGAGTGGGAGAGCCGAGTCCTGGGCGAGGTGGGCGATCGCCTCGCATCGACACTGGACCATGAACAGACGCTCACGAACGTCGCCGCGCTGGCGGTGGGTTCCCTGGCGGACTGCTGCCTGCTCGCCTTGGAGACCGAGGACTGGAGACCCCGGCGACTGAAGGCGGTGCATCGTGACGCGAACCAGGGGCCACTCGTCGAGGCCCTGGAGCGCACGGCGCTGGAACGGCGTGGCCCGTCCTTGCTCTCGCCCCTGCTGGAGACGCGGCGGCCCTGGGTGCTGCCGGAGGTGACTTCCGGGAGTCTCCAATCCCTCGCCCGAAGCGAGGAGCACCTCCGGCTCCTGCTCGAGCTGAACCCGCGCTCGCTCATGGGCCTGCCACTCCAGGTCCACGAACACTTCCTGGGCACGCTCGTGCTCGTCGCCAGTGCGCCCCGGCACGCGTATGGAGAGGCGGACCTGAGGCTGGGAGAGGAACTGGCGCGCCGGGCCGCGCTCGCGATCCAGAGCGCCCGCCTGTACCGGACCGCCCGAGAGGCCACCCAGGCGCGTGACGACGTCCTGGCCGTGGTGGCGCACGACCTGCGCAATCCGCTCAATGCCATCTCCATCAGTGCCCAGACGTTGTTGAGGCAGCAGATCGTCGTCGGCGACACGCGGCTCCAGGCGCCCTTGCGCATCATCCGCGGCTCCGTGGAGCGCATGAACCGGTTGATTCAAGATCTCCTGAACGTGAGCCGCCTGGAGGCGGGCAGGCTGGCCGTGGAGACCTATCCGGAGCCCACGGAATCACTCCTCCAGGAGGCGCTCGAGGAGGCGCGCCCGCTGGCCTCGCGGCTCCAACTGGGCACCGATATCGCCGAGGTGTTGCCCTGGGTGCGCGTGGACCGGGAACGGATCCTCCAGGTCTTCTCCAACCTGCTGGGCAATGCCCTGAAGTTCACCCCGCCCGGGGGCCGGGTGACGCTCGGCGCCCGGGCGGAGGGAACGGTGGTGCGCTTCTGGGTGAGTGATACCGGCCCGGGAATCCCCCCCGAGGCCCGCGAGCACCTCTTCGACCGCTTCTGGCAGATGCGGCACGGAGATCGCCGAGGGGCCGGGCTCGGGTTGTCCATCGCCAAGGGGCTCGTCGAGGCGCACGGAGGGCGCATCTGGGTGGAGAGCGAGCCCGGCCGCGGAAGTACCTTCTGCTTCGTCGTGCCCGTGGCGCACGAGGCCCCTACCCTCACGTCCTCGGGGCCGTGAGCCACGGGCAGCGCGCCCTGACTCACTCCAAGACCGCGAGAGCCTCCGGCACATACAGCTCGGCGGAGGACTGATCGTGATTGCCGACACCGCCCACGACGAGCAGGGAGCCCTCGGGCAGCAACGTGGCCGAGTGCTGAAAGCGATCCGCGTTCATGCTGGCCGTGGAGCTCCAGGTCCCCGTGGCCGGGTCATACAACTCCGCGGAGAAGTGGATACCACCGTTGTCATGGTAGCCACCCGCCACGAGCACCCGCCCATCGGGCAGCAGCGTCGCCGTGTGATAGCGCCGTGCGTCGTTCATGTCGGCCGTGGACGACCACGTCCGGGTGCCCGGATCGTACAGCTCCGCCGAGGCATTGCGCCCCTCCGGATCTCCTCCGGCCACGAGCACCTGGCCCGTGCTCAGCAGGGTCGCGGAGTGATAGGTGCGCGACGCCCACATGCTGGTGGTGGACGACCACGTCCCAGTGCTCGGGTCATACAGCTCCGCCGTGTTCCTGCGGAGCTTCTTGTCATCCCCGCCCACCACCAGCACCCGGCCATCGGGCAGCAACGTCGCCGTGTGGTGGGTGCGCGCCGCGGCCAGGCTTCCCGTGGCCGTCCAGGTGTCGGTGCCCGGATCGTACAGCTCCGCCGAACTCAGCGTACGCCCGCTGAACTCCTTGTCGGTGCCCCCCACCACGAGCACCCGGCCATCGGGCAGCAGCGTCGCCGTGTGACCGAAACGCGTGGTGATCATGCGGCCCGCGGCGCTCCACGAGACCGTGATCTCGTCGTACATCTCCGCGTTGACCCCCGTGCGGGGGTGCTGTCCACCGCCCGCCAGGAGCACCCGGCCATCGAGCAGCAACGTCGCCGTGTGCGAGCGGTGGGTGGTGAGGGTATTGGCCGCCCGCCACCACTCTCCATTTCTCGGCTCGTACGCCTCCGTGGTGGTATTGAAGCCGCCCGCCACGAGCACCTGGCCCGTCATGGGAAGCAGGGTGGCGGTGTGATACATGCGCGGCAACCCCATGCTCCCGGTGACCGCCCAGGACGACGCACCGGGCACCTCACCGTCACGCAAGGCCGAGCCAGACGCCGCCGGCCTTTGAATCATGTCTTGTCTGTCTTCAGCCCCGTCCAGCTCCGGAGCCCCACACCCACCCAGAGCCGCGAGCAAGGCAAGCACGGCACCACGACGCATGGTCTTCTTCATGAGCATGTCCGACGACCCCCCAGGCAATGGCCCGGACCCTGACGCTCATGTGTTCCAGAGCAGTCAGAGCCGAGGTGACGCGAAAGCTAGGCAGCACGGGACAAGGGCTCAATCGCTGGCCCTCCTGCTGTTGAGCCGTGCGCGCTCATGCGGCCGGAAGTGTCTGGTTCATCCTGGTTGACCTGTCCCCAGGGGCCGATGGGGTGGCGGTGCAAGCGGGAGGGTGAAGGAGAAGGTACTGCCCACACCCACGGTGCTGTCCGCCCAGATCTGGCCGCCGTGGGCGGCGATGATGGCGCGGGAGATGAACAGCCCGAGTCCCGAGCCCATGCGCGCCTTGTCCCGGGCCTGCCAGTAGCGATCGAAGAGGTGGGGCAGTTGCTCGGCGGGAATGCCGGGCCCGGTGTCCTTCACCGAGAAGCGCACGGTGCCCTCGCCCGGCTCGGCGGAGACGAGCACCGAGCCCCCCTCCGGGGTGAACTTGATGGCATTGCCCAGCAGGTTGGAGAAGACCTGGAGGATCCGCTCGCGGTCGCAGGACACCGGGCCAAGGGATTCGCTCCCCCCGTGCCGCGCCAGCCGCAGGACCTTCTGGGTCGCCAGGGGCAACAGCATCTCGATGGCCTCGTCCATCAGCGCGAAGGGCGGGTGTGGCACGGGCTCGATGATGAAGTGCCCCGCCTCGATGCGCGCCAGATCGAGGATGTCGCGGATGAGGCTGTTCATCCGCTCGGCCGCGCGCTGGACCTTCTCCAGGTGTCCCCGGAGCTGCTCGCCCTGCTCGCCCTCGAGCTTCGAGCGGCGCATCAGGGCGGTGGACAACAGGATGACGCCCAGGGGGTTCTTCAAATCATGGGAGACCATGGCGAGGATCTCCTCGCGCGCCAGGATGGCCCGTGAGCGCTCCGCCTCGGCGCGCTTCTGATCATCGATGTCCGTGGAGGTCCCGAACCAGCGCGTCACCTGCCCATCCGGGCCCCGCACGGGCAGCGCGCGGGAGAGCTGCCAACGGTAGCTCCCATCCAGCATGCGAAAGCGGTGTTCGATCTCGAAGTCCCGCACCGTCCGGGTGGCCTTGAGCCACGCATGCAGGGTGCGCTGCCGGTCCTCCGGATGGACGACCTGTGCCCAGCCCTGACCCCGGGCCGCATCCAGGGAGCACCCGGTCTTCTCGAACCAGAGGCTGTTGTAGAAGTCCGGGTTGCCCAGGGGATCGGTGGACCACACCAGCTGGGGGATGGCCTCCGTCAGGGAGGCCAACAACCGCCGCGCCTCCTCGGCCTCGGCCCGGGCCTCCTGCTCGTGGAGGACCTGCCGCTTGAGGTCCGCGTCCATGATGGCCCGCCGCAGCTCGTGTGCCGCCTCGATTTCCTGCGCGAGCCAGGGCCTCGACTGGTCCTGGACGAGTTGCTTCCATCGCGCGAAGGACTTGCGCGGGTGCAGCCGGGGCCCGTCCGGGTCGAGTTCCACCGGCTTGCGGGGATCTCCGCCCCACGTCACCGTCTGGATGACCTCCGGACGGAACCACAAGGCATAGTGGCTCTGGTTCCTGGAGACGCGGATGGCGAGCAGCCCACTGGCCATGTCCTTGTACCGCTCGGCCGCGGGGAACAGCCGCGACAGCGCATCGGTGTGGAACACGGGCAGGCGGACATTCGTGTCGAGCCACCGTGCCAGGGCCCACAGCTCGTCCTCGCTCGGCGTCCGCCCCAGGCGCGAGCACTCCCCCCCGAAGCAGAGGGCCGCGCCCGAGGACTCGAACAACTCGGCCAGGTTCGGCTGATGCCGCAGAAGCCCGTCGCGGAAGTCCTGTGCCGCCGCCATCTGCCCGGTGAGCTGATCCGTGAGCCACCGCAGGCGCATCCGTTGGCGAGCGAGCTCCGCCTCCTCGTGGAGGGAGATCTGCAGGGAGAGGACCTGGCCCACCAGCTCGCACGCCACCCGGAGGTCATGGGGGACGTGCCTGGGCCCCTGGTGGTTGCCACAGGAGATGAGCCCCCAGAGCTGGTTGGCGCGGATGAGCGAGATGCTCATGGAGGCCCGCAGGCCCAGGTTCTTCAGGTACTCGATGTGGACCGGCGAGACGGCACGCAGGATGGAGAGGCTCAGGTCGAGCGGCTGCCGGGTGTCGGGATGAAGGGCGGGAACGAGCGCGGCGGTGGGACGGTGCACGTCCGGGATGAGCCGCAGCCAGTTGCGCAGATAGAGCTGCCGGGCCTGCCGGGGGATATCCGAGGCGGGGTAGTGCAGGCCCAGGAAGGCGTCGAGGGACGCCTCCCGTTCCTCGGCCACGATCGCGCCGTTGCCCTCCGGATCGAACTGGTAGATGAGCACCCGGTCGAAGCCGGTGAGCTGGCGCACCGCGCTCGCCGCGATCCGATAGAGTTCGTCGAGGCTCGTGGCGGCCTTGAGCCGCGCGAGCGCCTCACGGGCCTGATGGTAGGGCGCCACGAGCGCCGCCGCGTCGTCCTGCCGGGAGAAGGGCTCGAGTTCCAGGATGAGCGCCCCACCGCCGCGGTGGAGGATGGCGTCGAAGAGTCGCTCCCCGGTGGGGGTGCGCAGCACGAGTTCGCGCCGTACGGGCTCGGTGAGGCTCTGCCCATTCAGACACTCCAACAGCGGAGCGAGCTGATCTTCCCGGAGGAAGGAGCGCAGGGGTTGTCCGAGCAGCGCCCCGACCGGTATCCCGAGGAAGTCGGCGACGTTCTCGCTGACCTGCACGAGGCTCAACGCGGGTTCCCGAAGCACCAGGAGCACCCCATGTGCCTGAATGCGGCCAGGGATGTGGATGGGCTCCTTGTCGCAGTGGGTCAGATCGGCCAACTGCCCTGGTTGGGTGGCGTCCGTTCGCATGCCCCTCGTGTCTAGCAGGGTTGTTCACGCGGACTTGAGGAGTGGGCGCCAGCCAGCCCCCTCCCCGTACCTGAGTGAACGTCTACGCGCTGAATCGACGAATCCGGAACAAGCAGCCGGGGGATGAAACGTCCATCACGGAACGGGCTGGGGCACCGGCCGGACCGAACGCGCGGCGCGGCTCAGCGACAGGTGTAGCGCTGAATCGTCACGCCTTGTGGCATGCGATATGAACAAAAACCAAATTGCCTGAAAAACAGAAATATGAGAACAACTGGCCAACCACTACCTCATGGAGAACCATGAATCGATTCAAGCTGCTTTCAGCGCTGGGCCTGCTGGTCCTCGCGTGGTCTTCAACGGCCCAGGCACTGACCTATGGAGTGAATCTTCATCCAGCACACGTCCGCACGGTGGACCAGGCCAGACAGACGGCGCTGGTGCTGAGCCAGAGGAACATCCGCTCCGTCCGGTTGGACATCTCTCCCCAGTCGGACATCAACTGGCTCACCCAGGTCGTGACGGCTTTCAAGGAGCGCGGCATCCAGCTGGAAGCCATGCTGTACGATCCGAAGAACAACAGCTACACCTGTGGGACCCAGGCCACGGAACAGCAGGCCTATGATGCCACCCGGAACATCGTCAATCAGATGAAGCATCTGATCCGGGATTGGGAGCTCCAGAACGAGCGGCAACTGAGGATCGCACCCGGCTCGTCCGCCATGGATGCTTCACCGTACAACACCGACTGTGGCCGGCGCGAGGCCGCCGTCAACCGTGGGATGTCCCGAGCCATCAGGGATGTCCGGGCCAGCTCCGGGGTTCCCCTGCGGATCATCCTGGGGTTCATCGGCCGTGGCTATGGCTTCATCGACTTCATGGTCTCGCAAGGCGTGGAGTTCGATGTGCTGGGCTATCACATCTACCCCTGGCAGGAGCATCCGAGCCTCGATACGGACCCCTGGTTCGGCTCCGGCGGGCTGTTCGCCAACATGGCCCGCTTCAACAAGCCCGTGAGGATCAATGAGTTCAATTGCGCGGAAATCTACGCGGGAGATCCCAACACGCCCTATGGCAGCAGGACCCCGTACGAGAACCTCCCCGGCAAGCCGACGACCGAGGCCTGCTTCCGGGGCATCACGAAGCATCTGAACATCATCTTGTCCCAGACGAAGGTCACCCTCGAGTCGGTCTCCTTCTATGAGCTGCTGGATCAGCCGGAACTCCATTCGGTGTCCGAGAGCCGCTTCGGGCTGATGTATGACCTCGACACGCCCAAGGTCCACCTCTTCCTGGCCTCTGCCTTCGCAGGCGGAAGCCTCAGCGCGGCGGAGAGGACCACGATCACGAGCCGCGGGCTGCTGACCGATGCGCAGATCAACGCGAACCAGGCCGCGGCGGGTGGACAGCCACCTCCCGTGGTCGCCAGCTCGATGACCCACGCGGACTACGTGAAGTACCTCTACGAGATCCTCCTGGGGCGCGTGGCCGATGCTTCGGGAATGAGCACCTGGACCACCGCACTCGACAATGGCTCCAGGACCCGCGTTCAAGTGCAGGTCGCCTTCCTCAACTCCAACGAGTACCGCACCTACAGGCTCGCCACGGGGAACTACACCCCCGCGTCGACGATGGACGCGATGTCCAACACGTACTTCGTCACCTATGCGTACGCGGTCTTGTTGGGCAGGGATCCCGATGCCTCCGGGCTCGCCGCCTATGTGAACGCCCTGCAGACGGGCACGACGCGGGGCGACGTGGTGGAGGCCCTCGTCTCCAGCAACGAGTACAAGACGCGGCACGGGCTCTAGGCTCTCGCCGTCGCGTCCACGCCCGCCGGGTCTTCTCTCCCGGTGTGGCCACCTGGCCGCCTGCCCTCGCCCGCCGCACTCCAGGTGTCTGGCTGAGACTCGCGGCACGGGTCCACCCCACGCAGGCGCCACGCGCGGGCTTCTCCCACCGCTCGGTGAGTGAAAAGGGTTGGCGTCCTGGCGTAAGTGGTTGGCGTCCAGAAGCAAGCGCCCCACTCCTAACATGGGCCGTCCCATGCAGGTTTCTCGCGGCCCATGACAACTCGCAACCACGCGCTCGGCACGGGGGAAGGGTCCCCGTCTCGGAGGAGGCGGAGTGGACGTGGGGGGCCACGTTGCGCGACGATCTCCTCCCCTTCACGGACCCGTCCCCACGGACGGATCTTCCGCACGACAGCCATTGCCCAGGAGGTGCGGCCGTATGAGCGATTCCGAGGATGAGATGCCGATGCATGACGGACGCCAGCTTCCGCCGCCGTCCCTGGACGAATCCGAGAGGGCGTGGGAGGCCACCGTCGTCCGGGACGTCGTGGTGGGCCAGCGGATCGGCGAGTACGAGGTGCGCCGGCGCATTGGCAGCGGAGGAATGGGCGTCGTCTACGAGGGCGAGCACCCCATCATCGGCCGCAAGGTCGCCATCAAGCTCATCCGCCCCGACTCCTCCGAGGGCGCCCGCTCGCGAGACCTGATCGCGGAGGCGCGCGCCACCAGCGCCATCCGCCACCGCGGCATCATCGACATCTTCGGCTTCGGCACGCTCCCGGGGCTCGGCCAGTACCTCGTCATGGAGTACCTCACCGGGCGTCCGCTCGACGAGGTCCTCCATGACCGGGGACCGCTGCCACCCACCGAGGCCATCCCGCTCATCATCGAGGTGCTCGGCGCGCTGTCGGCCGCGCACGGCGTGGGCGTCATCCACCGCGACCTCAAGCCGGGCAACCTCTTCGTGGTGCAGGAGTCCAATGGCACCGAGTACATGAAGGTGCTCGACTTCGGTCTGGCCAAGCAGGCCGCGGCGCCCCACTCCGCCACGCCCCAGACCCGCGCGAGCATGATCGTGGGCACGCCGGACTACATGGCGCCAGAGCAGGCCTGTGGGCAGGAGGTGAGCCCGCGCACGGACCTGTACGCGGTGGGCATCATCCTGTTCGAGATGCTCACGGGACGGCTGCCCTTCCAGGCGGCGACGCCCATGCAGGTGGCCATCCACCAGGTGCAGACGCCGCCACCCGCGCCGTCGTCCTTCGTGCAAGGACTGCCGCCCGAACTCGACATGCTCGTCCTGCGCCTGCTGGCGAAGAAGCCCGAGCAGCGGCCGACCTCGGCGGAAGAGGTGGTGCGAGATCTGAAGTTCATCTCCCGCACGCTCGCCGCGGAGTCGACCCAGGTGGCCAGCCTTCCCCGGAGCGCGCCGGAGCCCGTCCCCGCGCCCCGTGCCCAGGTCCGACAAGGGGCCGCCCGGGCGGCGGCTCCGCGCTCTCCGAGCGGCAGGCGCTCGGGGCGCGTCGCCTCCGTGCCGGAGACGCGGGCCGCACCGAGGACCCTCTCGGGGTCGCGTCCGGCCGTCCCCGAGCCCTCGCCCACCGCGACCCGGCGGACCACCCCACCTCGTGACACGCGGGCCGTCGTGACCGACCGGATCGAGCGCGCACCGAGCCCTGGCTCACACACGCCGCGGCGGGTGGCGGTGGGCGTCGTCATGCTCTTCGTGGGCCTGGGAACGACCCTGTTCCTCCACACGCCAGAGGCCCCGGCGCCCGACGTTCCCAGACAGACGCGCCCTGTTCTCCCCCCCGCTCCCGAGCCCCTGGCCACGCCGTCCACCCAGCCCGCGACCACCCCCACCGCGGTGTCCATCCTCGGAGGGGGAGAGGCGCCCTCCTCGAGCCCGCCGAAGAGCAGCCCCGAATCCTCCCGGACGACCCGGAGCACCACGACCGCCGAGAAGAACCGCGCTCCTTCCGGAGAGGGAACCCTGACCCTGGTCAGTGAGTGCTGGGCCGAGGTGTACGTGGATGGCAGCTACATGGGGAAGATGCCCCCGCTGCACGACATGCTCCTGACCACGGGCAAGCATACGCTCGAGCTGCGCGACAATCCCGCCATCCAGAAGCGAAGCCAGGAGTTCAGTATTCGTTCGGGAAAGCAGACCACCCTCGAGGTCACCTGTCAGTTCGAGGACTAGAGCCCCCCTCCGTCAGGAGCCGTGTCTTTCCATGTCCCCACGTGCCTTTGTCCTGATGGTCCTCCTCGCTCCGCTGGCCGCGTGGTCGCAGCCGCGGGGCGTCGATTTCTACAAGCGTGGCCAGTACGAAAAGGCGATCGACAAGCTTCAGCGGGAAGCGGATGACCCGAGCTCCTCGCCGAAGGAGCAGGCGCTCGCGCGTGTCTACCTCGCCGCATCGATGCATGCGCTCGGCATGAAGGACGAGGCCCGCGCGCAACTCGAGGAGCTCGCGCGGCGCCACCCCGAGCAGCGGGTGGACACCAGGCGCTTTCCTCCTGACTTCGTGGAGCTGGCGGACCTGGCGCGGGGGAACGTGGAGGCCGAGCGGCTCCGGGCGGAAGCTCAAGCCCAGGAGACCGAGCAGCGGCGGAGCACGGCGGTGGCCGAGCCATCGCGGTCCGTCGAGGCGTGGCGCGAGAACGAGCCGCAATCCCCGCGGGCCGGATCGGACGCCTCCTTCCGGCTGCGTCCGGAGGTCTTCGGCTACGTGGACATGTTGGGCCAGGGCGCCCGGGGGTTTGGCGTGGGAGTCAGCCTGGGCTACGGGGGACTGGACTCCAGCGCGCGGCTGCTTCCAGGTCCCGATGGCCGGTGGGGGATCGGACTGGAGCTGGGCTACCTCCTGGGTAACGGGCTCATCCAGCCACGCATTGCCCTGCGCGGCACGCTGGTGACAGGCGTGGGCGTCGGTGGGGGCGGAACGGTGGGCGTGCGGGTGACGCCCTGGTCCCAGTTGACCTTCCTCGTGGACGTGGGCGTCGAGAAGCTCGCGGTGAGCGCGCCAGAGCGTTTCCGCAGTGTCCTCCTGACGGCCTCGGCCGGAGTGGGCGTCCCCCTGCTCTAGCCCTCCTCCCCTCGGCAGCAGCTCGCGTGGGGAGCGCCTCGCCGTCCGCTCGTCGCGGGACTCCGGGAGAAGCAGCGGCCGCAACCAACGAGGCCCTGTCAAGCAGCCGAGGAGCGGATCATTTTTCCGCCGCACCCCCTATCTGTTGCCGATAATACGAGAGCCACACCCCGTGAGAGCCCCGACAGAGGGCCGTCACCCAGGCCTCGTCCGCGAGTCGCGAAAGGTCGCCCTCCGGCTCATGGGGAAGCGCGGGCTCAACCGAGGTGGACAGTCGTCATATGGTCAGCATTCCTGGCTACACGCTCATCGACAAGCTCAAGTCGACGAGCACGAACCTCTTGTTCCGCGCGGTGCGCGATGCGGATCGCCTGCCCGTCATCGTCAAGATGCCCATGTCCGCTACCCCCGGCACTCGCGAGCGCGACGACTACCGCCGGGAGCACGCCATCCTGCGGCGACTGAGCGAGGTGCGCGGCGTCCCCCAGGCGCTGGGCTGCGAGCAGAGCGGCGGACGGCCGGTGCTCCTGATGGAAGAAGAAGGCGGCTGCGCCCTGTCCGACATCGTGGGGGAACCGCTCGGGGTCGAGCGCTTCCTCGATCTGGCCATCTCCCTGGCGTCCACGCTCACGGAGATCCACCGCCACGGCGTCATCCACAAGGATCTCAAACCCTCCAACATCATCCTCCTGCCCTCGGGGGAAACGCGCATCATCGACTTCGGGAGCGCCACCGTCCAGAGCGTGGAGCACGTGGAGGCGGCCCCCGCCACGCTCATCGAGGGGACCCTGGCCTACATGTCCCCGGAGCAGACCGGGCGGATGAACCGCTCCGTGGACTACCGCACCGACCTCTACTCCCTGGGGATCACCTTCTACGAGCTGCTCACCGGCACCCTGCCCTTCCACGGGCGCGATGCGCTCGAGTGGTTCCACGCCCACATGGCGCAGATCCCCAAAGCGCCGCACGAGCGCGTCCCGGCCATTCCCCCCATCCTGTCGGCCATCGTGATGAAGCTGCTGGCCAAGGTAGCCGAGGAGCGCTACCAGGGCGCCGACGGGCTGAAGGCGGACCTGCTGCGCTGCCTGCAGGCGCTCGGCCGGGGGGAAGAGCTCGAACCGTTCCCCCTGGGCGAGTACGACATCCCCACCCACTTCCAGATGCCCCAGCGGCTCTATGGGCGCGAAGCGCAGGTGGACACGCTGCTCCAGTCCTTCGAACGAATTGCCCGAGGAGGACATCCGGAGCTGGTGCTGCTCAGCGGCTACTCCGGCATCGGCAAGTCCGCGGTGGTGCACGAGCTGTACCGGCCCGTCGTGCAGCAGCGAGGCCTCTTCCTCGATGGCAAGTTCGACCAGTTCCAGCGGGACATCCCCTACGCCACCCTGGCCCAGGCCATCCGGGGCCTGGTGCGCCAACTGCTGGCCGGCACCGACGCGGAACTCGAGGCGTGGCGCGGGCAACTGCGTGAGGCGTGGGAGGGCAGCGGGCAGCTCCTCGTGGATCTGGTGCCCCAGCTCGAGCTCGTCGCGGGCAAGCAGCCGGCGCTCCCCGCCCTCTCTCCCTCCGAGTCGCAACACCGCTTCGACTGGGTCTTCCAGCGCTTCCTCGGGGTCCTCTCCACCCCCGAGCACCCGCTCGTCATCTTCCTGGATGACCTGCAGTGGGCCGACGTGGCCAGCCTCCGGCTCATCCAGCACCTCTTCACCCACCCGGACACCCCGCCGCTGCTGATGATCGGCGCCTACCGCGACAACGAGGTCAGCCCGTCCCACCCGCTGATGCTGGCGCGGGAGGAGCTGCGCAAGGGCGGCGCGTGGGTGGCCGAGCTCCGGCTCGAGCCCCTGAGCCAGGAGCAGCTGCGGCAGATCATCACCGACGCGCTCCCGGGCGCGGGGAGGGAGGAAGTCATCGAGCCGCTGTCGGCCCTGGTGCACCGCAAGACCGGAGGCAACCCCTTCTTCTTCCTCCAGCTCATGCGGACGCTGAACCAGGACGGGTTGTTGACCCGCACGCCCGAGGGGCGCTGGCAGTGGGATGAGGAGGGCATCCGGGCCCGGGCCTACTCCGACAACGTCGTCGACTTCCTGGTGGGCCGGCTGCGACAGCTCCCCGAGCAGACCCAACACCTGCTGCGTCTGGCGGCGTGTGCGGGCAACACCTTCCCGCCACGGACCCTGGCCATCATCTCCGACAAACCGGAGGACGAGGTGGCTCGGCAACTCGAGCCCGCGCTCCAGGAAGGCCTGTTGATGCAGGCGGGCCAGGAGCAGTACCGCTTCCTCCACGATCGCATCCAGCAGGCGGCCCACGCCCTCATTCCCGAGGCGGAGCGAAAGGCGATCCACCTGCGCATCGGCCGCCTCCTGCTGGCGAGCCTCCCACCGGAGGAGCTGCGCCAGAAGCTCTTCGACGTGGTGAACCAGCTCAACGCCGGGGCGGAGTTGCTCGTGCTCCCCGAGGAGCGCCACCGGGTCGCCCTGCTGAACGCCGAGGCGGGCAGGAAGGCCCAGGCCTCGACGGCGCACAGCGCGGCCGTCACCTACTTCACGGTGGCCCTCTCGCTGCTGCCGGACTCCTGGGAGAGCGAACACGCGCTGGCCTTCCAGCTGAGCCTCCAGCAGGCGACGAGCGAGTTCATGAGCGGCAACACGAACGGGGCGCGCCAGCTCGTGGAGGCGCTCCGCCCCCGGGCGCGGACCCCCGCGCAGCTGGCGTCGGTGTCCGTGTTGTTGAGTGATATCCACATCGCCACCAGCGAGACCCTGCGCGCCGTGACCTGTCTGCTGGAGTGCCTGACCGCGCTGGGCATGCCCATGTCCCTCCACCCCTCCCGGGAGGAGGTGGAGGCCGCCAACGAGGAAGTGCGGACCCTGCTGGGGGAGCGCCCCATCGCGAGCCTCGTCGAGCTGCCGCTCATGACGGACCCGGACATCCAGGTGGTGATGAGCGTCCTCGCCGCCCTGTTCACCCCCGCGCTCTTCACCGACGTCAATCTGCTCGTCCTGCACCTGTGCCGGATGGTCTCCCTCACCCTGCGCCACGGCAACAGCGAGGCCGTCACGAATGGGTATGCGTGGTACGGCATCACGATGGGCGACCTGTTCGGGCGGTACCGGGAGGGATACGCCTTCGGCGAGCTGGCCCTCGCCCTCGTCGAGCGCCATGGCTTCTCCTCCTCCCGGGCCAGGAGCCTCTACTCGATGGAGCTGCTCAGCGTCTGGACCCAGCCCCTCACCCTGGCACTGGAATACATCCGCAACGCCTTCCAGCTGGCCGTTCCGGCGGGCGATTTCCAGACCGCCTGCTACTGCTGCAACCACATCGTCACGAATCGCCTCGCCCACGGGCACGACCTGGAGGAGATCTATCAGGAGTCGATCGCGCGCCTGGACTTCGCGCGCAAGGCCGGCTTCCAGGCCGTCCAGCAAGTCATCCAGCACACCCAGCGCTACATCCAGCAGCTGCGCGGCCTGTCTCCCTCCTTCGACTCACTGAGCGGTGAGGACTTCGACGAGGAGGCCTTCGAGCTCGGGCTGTCGACGACACCGCACATGAGCACCATGGCGTGCTGGTACTGGATCACCAAGACGCAGTCGCGCTTCATGTGCGGCCGGTACGAGGAGGCGCGGCAGGCGTCGGCCAGGGCCGAGGCACTCATCTGGTCCTCGGTCGGCCATATCCAGCTGGTCGACTTCCACCTCTACAGCGCCCTGGCCCTGTCCGCCTGCTGCGAGGACGCGGCGCCAGAAGCACGGCGGGAGTACCTCGAGGCCATGCGGCGACACCAGCGACAGTTCGAGGTCTGGGCGGAGAACAACCCCGGCAGCTTCCGCGCGGCGGAGCGGCTGGTCTCCGCGGAGCTCGCCTACCGCCTGGGCCAGTGGGACGAGGCGATGCACGCCTACGATGCGGCGCTCCACTCCGCACGCGAGAACGGCTTCCTCCAGAACGTCGCTCTCGCCAATGAACTCGCGGCGCGCTTCTGGCTCGAGCGGGGCGTCAAGAGCATTGCCCTGGCCTACGCCCGCGAGGCGCGGGAGACGTACCGGACGTGGGGCGCCCACGGCAAGGTCCAGCACCTGGAGGACCAATGGCCCTCGCTCGCGAGCGCGGCGAGCACTCCGAACCGCGACGCCTTCGATACCAGCTCGACACAGCTGGATGCGCTCAGCGTGGTGAAGGCCCAGCAGGCCATCTCCGGGGAGATCGTCCTGGAACAGCTGGTGTCCACCCTGCTGCGGGTGGCCATGGAGAACGCCGGCGCCCAGCGCGGCGCCCTGCTGCGCCCGCTCGGCAACAAGCTGCGGCTGGTGGCCATCTCCAACGTGGCGGAGGGGGGCAGAGTGGTGCTCCCGGAAGACAACGCCACCCACGAGCTGCCGTGGTCACTGCTCACCTACGTCAAGCGCGCGCACGAGCACGTGCTCATCGGGGATGCCTCCCGGCCCCATCCCTATGCCTCCGACGACTACTTCGAGCGCGGCCGGGCCAAGGCGGTGCTCTGCCTGCCGCTGCTGCGCCAGGAGGAGCTCGTCGGCGTGCTCTATCTGGAGAACAGCCTCACCGCGGATGCCTTCACCCCGGCCCGCCTCAGGCTGCTCGGGCACATCGCCTCCCAGGCCGCCATCTCCATCGAGAACGCGCGGCTCTACGCGGACATCCATCAAGCCAAGGCCGCCCTGCGCGACGCCAACGACGAGCTGGAGCGGCGCGTGGACGAGCGCACGCGCGAGCTCAAGGACGCCCAGGCCCGGCTGGTGGAGATGGCGCGCGCGGCGGGCATGTCCGAGATCGCCTCCAACGTGCTGCACAACGTGGGCAACGTCCTCACCAGCGCCGTCGTCAACCTCGAGACGACGCGTCACGCGGTGGGCGCGTCGCGGGTCGTCCGGGTGCGGCAGGTGGCCACGCTGTTCGAGGAGCACCGCGACACGCTGGTGGACTTCCTCACGAAGGATCCCCGGGGCAGCCGCCTGCCCGACTACGTGTCCGCGCTCGCCTCCGAGCTCATCAAGGAGCAGACGAACCTGCAGGAGAGCCTGGACGCCATGAACCGGCACCTGGAGCACATCCGCGCCATCGTCCAGGTGCAGCAGACCTACGCGAAGACGCCGCTGCTCACCGAGGAGTGCGACCTGGCGCAACTCGTCGACGACACCCTGCGCATCCAGTACACCTCGCTCCAGCGCCACGGCGTCACCCTCACCCGAGAGTTCGCCCTCCTGCCCCGGGTGCATATCGACAAGCACAAGGTGATGCAGATCCTCGTCAACCTCGTGGCCAACGCCAAGTACGCCATGGACGCGATGCCCGAGCAGCAGCGGAACCTGCGCGTGCGGCTCACCGCCGACAACGGGTGGGCGCGCATCCAGGTGACGGACAGCGGCGTGGGCCTCGCGCCGGACGTCCAGGGCAAGCTCTTCACGCATGGCTTCACCACGCGCAAGGACGGCCACGGCTTCGGCCTGCACTCGAGCGCGCTGGCGGCGAAGATGCTGGGCGGGCGGCTGACGCTGGAGAGCGAGGGCCCCGGCAAGGGGGCCACGGCCACCCTGGAGATTCCGCTCACGCCCGAGCCCAGGGAGGCCCCCCCGGAAACCAGCCAGGGGGCGCCCAGCGGGGCCCCTCCTTCGTCCGCGAATGAGCGTTGACTGGAAACCGTGGCACCTTTTCCTACCCGCGCCGGGCGGCCATCGCGGCATGCTGGGCGCTTCTTCGGGGTGAATACATGAAGGACTTCTTCAAGACGCTCTTCGCCTGCCTGGTGGCGCTGGGGGTCTTCGTCGTGGGCAGCCTCTTTCTGTTCGTGGGCTTCGTGGCCGTGGTGGGTGGTTCCAGCGAGCCCCCGGTGCCGCCCAAGGCCGTGCTCGTCGTGGACCTGGACATGAACCTGTTGGACCACGCCAGCGCGCCGGGCGTGTCGGAATCCCTCCAGACCGCGCTCCAGGGAGAGAAGAGCCGGACCCTGGCGCTCGCCACCGCCGTGGCGGCCGTGGACCGGGCCGCGGCGGACGAGCGCATCGTGGGGCTCTACCTCACCAGCAACCTCACGCCCGCCGGTTACGGCTCGGGCCCCGCCGCGCTGCGCGAGTTCCGCGGCGCGCTGCAGCGCTTCAAGGCCAAGAAGCCGGTGCTCGCCTACAACGTCACCTGGGCCAAGCGCGACTACTACCTGGCCTCCGTCGCCTCGCCCCTCTTCGTGAACCCCGCCGGCGAGGTGGAGATGAATGGCCTGGCGTCCGAGACCACGTTCTTCGGTGACGCCCTGCAGAAGTTCGGCGTCCAGGTGCAGGTCACCCGCGTCGGCAAGTACAAGTCCGCGGTGGAGCCCTTCCTCCTCAACCGCATGAGCGATCCCAGCCGGGAGCAGATGCAGGTGCTGCTGGACGACCTGTGGACCGAGTGGAAGACCACGGTCGCCCCCGATCGCAAGCTGACCCCGGAGGCCCTGCAGGCCCTGGCGGACGACAAGGGCATGCTCCTGCCCGACGAGGCCCAGGTCGCCGGGCTCGTCGATCGCGTCGCGTCCTTCGACGAGGTGCTCGAGGAGCTCAAGAAGCTGTCGGGCACCGACTCGGAGAACAAGAGCTTCAACCAGATCGATCTGGCCGCCTATGCCGGCACCGAGGTCCGCCCCGGCGAGGGCAAGAACCGCATCGCCGTGGTGTACGCCGAGGGAGAGATCGTCAACGGAGAGGGGCGCTCGGACCAGGTGGGCGGGGATCGCCTCAGCCGGGAGCTGCGCAAGCTGCGGCAGGATCCCGACGTGAAGGCCGTGGTGCTGCGCGTCAACAGCCCGGGTGGAAGCGCCAGCGCCTCGGATCTCATCCAGCGCGAGGTCATCCTCACCCAGAAGACCAAGCCCCTGGTGGTCTCCATGGGCACCTATGCCGCGTCCGGGGGCTATTGGATCAGCACCTACGCGGACCGCATCTTCGCCGCGCCCAACACCCTCACGGGCTCCATTGGCGTCTTCGGACTGCTGCCCAACTTCCAGAAGCTGGCCAATGACCTGGGCGTCACCTTCGATGGCGTGCAGACGGCGCGCATGGCCACCCTGGGCACCGTCACGCGGCCCCAGAGCGAGGCGGAGTTCGCGCGCATCCAGTCCCTCACGGATCGCGTCTACGAGCAGTTCCTGGACAAGGTGTCCGAGGGCCGCAAGCTGGACCGGGAGAAGCTCAAGGAGATCGCCCAGGGCCGCGTGTGGTCCGGGGTCCAGGCCCAGAAGCTGGGGCTCGTGGACGAAATGGGAACCCTGGAGGACGCGGCGCGCTTCGCCGCCGAGAAGGCGGGCGTGGGCAAGGACTACCGGATGGACATGCCCAAGGGCCGCAAGTCCTTCGCCGAGCAGCTCGCCGAGTCCCTGAGCGAGGAGGCCAAGCCCAAGGCCCGCTCGGCGGTGGACGTGCTGATGGCCGACGTCCAGCGCCAGGTGGAGGTGCTGCGCTCCCTCAACGACCCGGCCGGCGTCTACGCCCGCATGCCGTTCGAGGTGTCCATCCACTGAGGCACGTGCCGGGTGGTGCCCTCGTGGGGCGAGCATGGCGCATTGAGTCGAGACATTCGCGCGAGCCCGAGGCCGGGAAGAATTCGTTTCTGGCCACGTTGACAGGTGCCGTGGGGCGTCTTAGGTGGGGCCTCACATCGACTCATGTGGTCGCTTCACGAGGTAGATATCGTGTCTCAACCGATGATTCGCATCGAAGGGCTGACGAAGTCCTACGGTTCCGCACAGGCCTTGCGCGGGGTGAGCTTCGAGGTCCCCCGGGGGCAGGTGGTGGGATTCCTGGGGCCCAATGGCGCCGGCAAGTCCACCACGATGAAGATCCTGGCGGGCTTCGTCACGCCGACCTCGGGGGTGGCCCAGGTCAATGGCATCGACGTCAGCGTGGACCCGGTCGCCACGCGGCGGCTGATTGGCTATCTGCCGGAGAACAACCCCCTGTACGAGGAGATGATGGTCCGGGACTACCTGGACTTCATCGCCGACGTGCGCGGCGTTCCCAAAGGCCAACGCCAGGCGCGCATCCGCTCCGCGGTGGAGCGCTGTGGTCTGGGCAGCGTGCTGGGCAAGGACATCCAACAACTGTCCAAGGGTTACCGGCAGCGCGTGGGACTCGCCCAGGCCATCCTCCATGATCCGGATCTGCTCATCCTCGACGAGCCGACCACGGGCCTGGACCCGAACCAGATCGTGGAGATCCGCAACCTCATCAAGGAACTGGGCCGGGAGAAGACCGTCATCCTGAGCACCCACATCCTGAGCGAGGTGCAGAGCACGTGTAGCCGCGTCCTCATCATCAATGAGGGCAAGGTGGTGGCGGACGACGCCCCCGAGCGGCTCACCACCTCCGAGGGAGGCTCGGTGACGGTGGTGCTCGCCTCGCGCTCGGGAGCCCCGCTGCGGCCCGAACAGGTGCGCGCGGTACTGGAGCAGGTACCGGGAGTCACCGGTGTGGAGGGCGCGGAGGCCGAGGGCGGCGACACGCTCGGCTTCAGCCTGCGCTACGGCGCGGAGGACATCCGCCGGGCGCTCTTCGACACCGCGGTGCGCCATGACCTCTGTCTGTTGGAGGTGAAGCGCCGGCACGTGAGCCTGGAAGAAACATTCCGCAAGCTCACCGGGGGAGAAGCCGCCAGGAGCGGGACCCCCCACCGTGCCGGGTCCGAGGCCACGCAGCACGCGGCGTGACGCCCGTCCAGACTTCGAATCAATCTCACGAGAGGTAGCGAATGGGAACGACACTCGCCGTCGCCCGGCGTGAGTTCAGGAGCTTTTTCAACTCGCCGGTCGCCTACATCGTGCTCGGCGGATTCCTGCTCACCGCGGGTTGGCTCTATTTCAGTACGTTGTTCGTGGCGGGCCAGGCCTCGCTGCGAGGCTTCTTCGGAGTGGCGCCGGTGCTCTTCGTGGTCTTCGCCCCGGCGGTGACCATGCGGCTCATCGCCGAGGAGCGAAAGTCCGGCACGTTGGAGTTGCTGCTCACCATGCCCCTGAATGACTGGCAGGTCGTCACGGGCAAGTTCCTCGCGGCCCTGGGCATGGTGGGCGTGGGGCTGCTGCTCACCCTGCCCTATCCCTTGAGCGTGGCGGCGCTCACCGCGCCGGGCGCCTCGTTCGACTGGGGCCCGGTGGTGATGGGCTACGTGGGCCTGCTGCTGCTCGCCTCGAGCTTCCTGGCCATCGGCCTGTGGGCGAGCGCGCTCAGCCGCAACCAGATCGTCGGCTTCATCATCGGCCTGGTGCTCTGCTTCGCCTTCTACTTCGTCGACAAGTTCGCCGTGGTACTGCCGCAGACGCTCTCGGCGGTCCTGCAGTACCTCTCGGTGGACTACCACTTCGACAACATCGCGCGGGGCGTGCTCGACTCCCGCGATGTCCTCTTCTACGTGACGCTCACCGTGGTGGGGCTCGCCCTGACCACGCGCACCCTGAGCAACGTTCGTCAGTGAGGCCCGCGATGAGAAAGAACACCCTCAACGCCACCGTCCTGCTGCTCGGCATCGTGGGCAGCCTGGTGCTGCTCAACATCCTCGGTCTGCGCGCCTTCAAGCGCCTGGACTTCACCCGCGACCACACCTACACCCTGTCCGAGGCGTCCCGGACGACGATGGAGGAATTGAAGGATCCCGTCACCGTCACCGCCTACTTCACCGACAAGCTGCCCCCTCCGTACTCGAGCAACGCGCGCTACGTGCGGGACTTGCTCGAGGAGTACCGCGCCGCGTCCCGGGGCAAGCTCAGCTTCGAGTTCCTGGATCCCATGACGCAGGAGACGGACGCCGACAAGGAGGCGAAGCGGGAGACGAAGCGCGACATCTTCGGCCGCACCTTCCGCGAGCCGACGTCCGTGGAGCGCGAGCTGGCCCAGGAGGGCATCCAGCCCGTCGAGGTCCGCGTCGTCGAGGACGACCAGGTGCAGACCAGGCGCGCCTACATGGGCATCGTCATCAAGCACCAGGAGAAGAAGGAAGTCATCCCGGTGGTGGCCGATACCCAGACGCTCGAGTACGACCTCACCCTGCTCCTGCGCAAGCTCACGCGCACCCAGACGCCCGTGCTGGGGGTGCTGCAAGGGCATGACGAGCCGGGCCTCCAGGACAAGCTCGGCCGCCTGAAGATGCTGCTCGGCCAGCTCTACGAGGTGCGCCCGGTGAACCTCGGCGAGAACAAGCGCGTGGAGGCGGGCGTGGACGCGCTGCTCGTCATCGGGCCCAAGACGGCGCTCGAGCCCAACGAGCTCGAGGCGATCGATCAGTTCCTCATGGAGGGCAAGAGCGCGGCGTTCTTCCTGGATGCGCTGCGCGTGGATCCACGCACCTTCGAGCAGAGCGAGGCGGAGCACGGGCTGGCGCCGCTGCTGGCCACGTATGGCGTGAAGCTCGGGGATCAGCTCGTGGCGGACGCGCGCTCGGGGCAGTTGTCGGTGCAGGAGCGGCGCGGCTTCATGGTCATCGACATGCCGGTGCCCTACCCGTTCATCCCCCTGCTCGCGCAGCTCGAGGGGGACAGCCCGGTGTCCAAGGGCATTGGCGGCGTGCTGCTGCCCTTCACCACGTCCGTCTCGCTCCAGACGCCCGAGGGCGTGCAGGGCACGGTGCTCGCGAAGTCCTCCAAGACGAGCTGGCTGGAGTCCAAGCCCTTCAACATCGACCCGCGCCGGGACTGGCGCAACGAGTCCCCCTCCGTGGGCGGCCCCTACCCGCTCATCGTCCAGGTGTCCGGCAAGCTCAAGAGCCACTTCGCCGCCCAGGCCAACGTCAGCTCCGCCACGCCCCTGCTCGCGGAGAGCAAGGGCGAGCCGCGCGTCATCGTCGCCGGTGGCTCGGCGGCGCTGTGGGATGACTTCATGAGCTCGGCCAACCAGGCCTTCCTGCTCAACGTGGCCGACTGGCTCCTGCTCGACTCGGCCCTGCTCGACATGCGCACCCGCGGCCTCGCGGAGGCGCCGTTGGACAAGGACATCTCGGACGCCACACGCAACACCGTGAAGTACGGCAACGTGCTCGGCATCCCCTTCCTGTTCACCGCTTTCGGCCTGGTGCGCTGGCGCATGCGTGAGGCGCGCCGGAGCCGCGTCACCGTCTGATCCGCTGGAGGACACACGATGAACAAGACAACGATCATCGTCCTGGGCATCTTCGCCGTGCTGCTCGTGGCGGTACTGGCCACCCGCGAAGACCACGTGAGCGTGGGCGTGCGCAAGCTCGAGCTACCCCGGGTGGACAAGGACAAGGTCTCCTCCATCGAACTCAGCGGCGCGCGCTCGGCCCGGCTGGAGAAGGAGGGCGATGGGTGGCGGGTGGTGGACCCGGCGAAGCCGGAGCAGAAGTACGTGGCGGACGAGTCCCTGGTCACCAGCGCCCTGGACGCCCTGGGCGAGCTGCGCCACCCGGACTTCGTGACCGACCGCGCGGAGACCCACGCGGAGTACGAGCTCGATGACGCGAAGGGGCTCAAGCTCAAGGTGGTGCAGTCGGGGACTCCGGCGATCGAGCTGGTGCTCGGCAAGGCGGCCAAGAATGGAGGCGCCTACGTGCGCGAGGCGGGCAAGAACGAGGTGTTCGTCGCCCGCGGCCGGTTGGACTGGACGGTGCGCAAGGACGTGAAGGGCTGGCGCAAGCGCGCTCTGCTCTCGCTCAAGCCGGAGGACCTCACCCAGCTCACCCTGCGCTCGAAGGATGGCGAGGTGCTCACCCTGAACGCCGGCTCCAAGCCGGGCGAGTGGAGCGTGGCGGAGGGAACGACGCTTCCCCCGAACTTCCGGTTCGACCCGGGACTCGCCGAGCAGGTGGCGCGGCAGCTCTCCTCGCTCAGCGCCCAGGACTTCCTCGAGGGCGAGGCGGCGGCGGACCCGGCCACGGGCCTGGGCGGTGCCCACGACACGGTCGAGGCGAAGCTCAAGGACGGCAAGACGATCGCCGTGCACCTCGCCCCCGCGGGCAAGGACGGGGCGACGGTGGCCGCCCGGCTCGAGGGGGATCCCCAGGTGTACCAGCTCGCGGCCTACAGCGCGGACGCCCTGCGCAAGCGCCTGACGGACCTGAGAGATCTGCGCCTGTTCCACTTCGAGCAGCCCAAGGTGACCCGGTTCAAGCTCCAGGCGGGCCCGACCGCGGTCCAGGTCGCCCGGGAGGGCACGGAGTGGAAGGTGATCGAACCGAGGACGTTGCCCACGGGCTTCGAGTTCGACGCCAGCCAGGTGGAGTCCCTGCTCTCGTGGCTCGGCTCGCTGCGCGCGGCCCGGGTCGTCGACGGCACGCCGAGCGAGGCCCAGCTGGGCGTGAACACCCCGACGGCGCTCGTCGAGATCTCCATCGAGGCATCGCCGTCGCAGACGCTGCGGCTGGGCAAGGAGGCGCCCGGGAGCGCGGCCGGCGTGAAGGAGCTGTACGCCCGGACGTCCATCGACCCACTGGCCTACGCGCTGCCCGAGTACGTGAAGACACGGCTCGCCCAGGGACTCCAGCTCTTCAAGAAGCCGGAGATGCCTCGGGGAGGCCCCAGCCAGATTGGCGGGCTGGATCAGCTCCCGCCGGAGGTGCGCCAGCAGCTCGAGGCCCAGCTGCGCGCACGGCAGATGCAGTAGGCACGACAGGGCACCTCCCACCACGCGCATGCCTCCCCACCCAGGGAGTCCATGAGCGTGGGGCCTCGTCAAGGGAGGTCCGCCCACGGTATGTTGAACCTCGGGGTGGCGATGGACGCCGCCCCATGAACCTCCTGGAGGCCACCATGAACGCCGCCCTTGATCTTGCCGCGGTCGCTGTCCTGTTCGCCCAGGGGGCGCGGGCCGCCAGGTAGGCCCCGAAGGTCCGACGCAGCGCGGTCCCGCTCCTTGCTGGGTGCCCTCGAGTCCTCAGGTGCGCCGCAGGCACCGCTCTGCCCGGAGTCCTTCCAAGTGTTCCTCGAATCCCTCGGCTGGGGTCCATCCCTCGCCCACGCGTTCTCCGTTGTCCTCCATGGTTCTTCCCTGTCCCTCGTCCCCGGCCGCGTCGTGCGCCAGGAGCGCGGGCTGCTCACCGTCCAGACCTCCGAGCTTCGCCTGCTCGCGCGCCCCTCGGGACGGCTCCTCCACCATGCCTCCGGCGCCCAGGCCCTGCCCACCGTGGGGGACTGGGTGGCGCTGCAACCCCCCTCCGGCCCGGGCGAGGCGCTGATCCACGAAGTGCTCCCACGCCGCGGCGTCCTCATGCGGCGTGAAGCGGACAGCGAGCACGAGGGGCAGCTCATCGCCGCGAACCTCGACGTGGTGTTCCTCGTGACGGGGTTGGATGGCAACTTCAACCCCCGCCGCATCGAGCGGGCGCTCACCCTGGCATGGAGCAGTGGGGCCTCGCCCGTGGTCGTCCTCAGCAAGACGGACCTCGACCCCGAGGTGGCCGAGCGCGTCCGCGAGGTCGAGGCACTCGCCCCCGAAGTCCCCGTGCTCGCGTTGAGCGCCCATACCGGAGAGGGCCTCGAGGCGCTGCGCGCCCACCTGCCCCCCGCGACCACGGGAGCGCTGCTCGGCTCCTCGGGCGTGGGCAAGTCCACCCTCGTCAACCACCTGCTGGGCGAGCAGCGTCTGGCCACCCGGGAGGTGCGGCCCGAGGACGACAAGGGCCGCCACACCACCACCCACCGCGAGCTGTTCCTCCTGCCGCACGGCGGGCTGCTCATCGATGGGCCCGGGATGCGCGAGCTCGGGTTGTGGGGAGCAGAGGAAGAGGGGCTCGGCCAGGCGTTCGCGGACGTCGTGGCGCTGGCCGCCCACTGCCACTTCCGGGACTGCACGCACCGGGGCGAGCCGCGATGCGCGGTGCGTGCCGCCGTGGACGAGGGAACGCTCGACGGGGAGCGGCTCGAGAGCTTCGAGAAGCTGCGGCGCGAACAGGCCTACCACGCCCGTCAGTCGGACGCCGCCGCGCGGCGCGAGCACCAGCGCCACGTGAAGAACCTCACCCAGGCTGGCAGGGAGCGCTCACGCTCCAAGCGGCGAGGGGACTGAGGACGCATACGGACGAGGGGGCCCGGACCGTTCCGGGTGTGGGCCCCCTTCCCTTTTCTATTCGCGCACCGGGGCCACGCACGCGTCGCGCAGGGTCGTGGACCACAACTGGTTGGCCTGGGTCTCGTCGAAGGCACTGAAGAAGACGCGATCCCCCACGCGCAGGAACTCCCGCGGGTAGGAACTGTCGCCGCCGGACCGGACGTCCTCCAGCCGCCGCGTTCCCCCGGGCGTGCCGTTCGACACCCAGGGCTCGATGCCCGCGGACTCCTGCTCGAAGGCGCTGAAGAAGACGAGCTCGTCGCTCACGGCGTGGACGGGCGAGCCATATTCGTCCGACAGGCTCAACGGCCGGCGCAACAGTGTCGTGCCCGAGGCCGTCCCATCCGTCACCCAGAGCTGCGTGTCCCGGGGCGCGGGACCCGAGCTGCCAATGTAGAAGGAGAAGAAGATCTTCGTGCCCTGGGGGGCGACACTGACGTCAGTCACGTACGGAAACGCCTCACCCTGGCTCGCGTAGGGGTTGGGGAAGGTGAAGATGCTCGTGGAGTCACCCCCCGCCACCGGAAGGCGGTTCAGGACCATGTACTGGGTGCTGTACGAGGTCGTCGTCAGGTACAGGTAGGAGCCCAGCACGTCGAGCAGGCGCACGCCGCGCGTGGGGCCATAGGTCTTCAGACGCACCGTCCCAGCCGCCGTGCCGTCCGTCCTCCACACCTCGGTGTCGCCGGTCGGTTCAGCCAAGGAGAAGAAGGCGAGCCCGCCGGAGATGCGCAGCTCGCTGGCGTACGCGCTGTCGGGTCCGGCATCCAGGCGCGTGAGGCGCGCCGTCCCCCCCACCGTGCCGTCCGTGCTCCACAGCGCCGTGCCCGACGCGTCCCGGACGAAGAAGAGCAGCGCGCCGCCCAACCGGCCCGCCGCGTTGCTCACCTCGGCCCCCTCGGGGAAGTCGCGCACCGGCACCGTGCCCGCCTCGGTGCCATCCGACGTCCACAACTCGCCGCGCGACGACGAGGACGCCGGGTCATACACATTGCGGAAGAAGACGAGCCGGCTTTCCAGCGCCGTCAGCTGCGACAGGGACGAGCCCTCCACTCCGGGCGTCAGATCCTTCAGGAGCCGCGTTCCGCCGCTCGTCCCGTCACTCACCCACAGCTCCGACCCGTGCTCGGCATCCGCCGCCTGGAAGAAGAGCAGGGACGGAGAGGCCGTGAGCTCGCGCACCGAGGGAGTCATGTGCGCCTCGGTGACTGGGAACTCCTTCACCAGGACGGTCCCCGCTTCCGTGCCGTCGCTCTTCCACAGGGCCCTGCGGCCGTCATCGAAGTTCGCGGCGAAGTAGAGCTGGCCACGGAACTCCTCGAGGGACTCCGGGAACGAAGCCAGGCGAGGGGGATACTCGGTGGGGGGAAAAATGGTGCGCACCCGCTGGGTGCTCGCCTCGTCCGGAAGACAGAGAAGCGCGGAGGACACTTCCCGCGTCGCGCTCTCTTCCCCCTCATCCGGAAGCGGACCGCCACAACCCATACCAAAAGCCAGGAGGAACAACCCCATTCCTTCACGCCACATCGCCATGCTCCACCCCTCCGCTGCCTGGGAGGCAAGGGTGGGCTGCGTCAAGCCTTGCGCCAAGTGCACCCCGGAGACAGCCGTGCTCGCCTGCCTGGAGCCCCATTCGTTTCGACGGCCTGGGATACCCGCCGGGTTCGACGAGGTGCTCGCGAATGAACAGTCCTTGCGTGCGTGGTTCCACCCTTCTTGTCCGCCACGGAGCAATGAGCGCTTTCATACCGAATGCAGACGATCTCGCGGACGTTTGTGACATTGGTGCTGGGTCTCCCCGTGCTCGCTCGCGCCGCCGAGGACGACTGGAACGTGCGGGATACGCTGCTCACCGAGGCCGCCGCGGTACCCGGCGCGGGCACCGTTCGGGTCAGTGCCGGGGGCGGACTCAATCAGTCGGACGATGGCGCGGATTCCTCCGTCACGAGCCTGGGCGCGTCCCTGCTGTGGTCCCCCGTGACGAACCTCGCGCTGGGCGTCTCCTCCCAGTGGCAGGGAGGCTCGTTCACGCCCACGGCCTCCGTGCGCTGGCAGTTGCTCTCCGAGGCCGTCGCGCCCGTGAACCTGACGGCCCTCGTGCGCTTCAGGGCGGTGGGCATGGAATCAACGGGCTCCGAATTGGATGCCAAGCTGGCGTTCGGGAGGACCCTCGGACGCGTGGGACTGACGGGAAACGTGCTCGTCGGCAAGGGCCTGGGCCACCGGGGCGACGTGGACTTCGAGGCGGCTTCGCTCGCGTCGTACCGGCTCACCCCCTCCTTCCGCGCGGGCATCGAGGGGCGCGTCCACTTCGAGCTCGTCGACGAGTTCAAGACGCCCGAGGACATGGGGCGGCCCTTCGGCCTGGTGGTCGGCCCGACCGCGTCCTACGTGTGGAAGGGCTTCCAGTTACAGGGCCTGGTGGGCTGGAGTTCGCCGCGCGGCTCCGCCCCCACCGGCGTGGTGGCGCAGGCGCTCGCGACCTTCGACTTCTGAGCCGCCCTACTCCGGACCAGCCTCGGCGAGCCGCTCGATGAAGTAGTGCAGCTCCAGGTACTTCCTTCCGAAGAACCACATCTCGTGTCGCGCCGGCCATGTGGCTGGAGTAGGCGGCCACGTAGATGGGGCTCCCATCGCGCACATAGGTGCGGATCCACCCGCGCACGCGCTCGCGCCCATCCGCCCCGTCATCCACCGCGACGATAGAAGCCGGCCGAGCAACCCCGCGATGAGCAGGCAGCCGAAGCCGGCGAAGTGGAAGTGGACGGCGGTGAGCAGCACCCACAGCCCCTGGAAGCCCAGGAGCGAGAAGTCCCCCAACCAGGTCATCATCCACACCGCGCCCCCGAGTGGGCACAGCAGGGCCACGTCGATGACCAGCTCCTCCACGAGGAACGCGCTGCGCCCGGCCAGCCGCACCAGCCCGTGCAGCGCGGCACAGAGCGTGAAGAGCAGATAGGGCAGTCCCAGCGCGACCCGGGCCTGCCAGGGCAGCTCCAGGGCGAACGCCGGCACGAGGGCCAGGGCGCCTGGCGGAAGGAGGGCCCCCAGCAGGGTGAACAGCCGGGAGGGACGTCCGGAGCGCGCGGGCACGGCGGTGAGCGGCAGGGCCAGCGGGACGAGGACGAGGGGCGCCAGCAGGAAGAGCGTCTCGGCGAGGAGGAACTCGTGGAAGCTGCCCGTGGCCCACCTCGCGGCCAGCAAGGCGCTCCAGATTCCGAGTCCGAGCGCGGGCCCTCCCAGGGAAAGCCCTCGGGTCCCGCTCCACCGCTGTCCTTCCGCGCGTATCGCCGTCACGGCCACACCATAGGGGTTGAACTCGGGGTCTGTCCCCGGAGATGCCATCAGTCCGGGTTCCGCGAGGGGGAGACGAGCCAGCGGAATGGATGCGCATGACGGAGTCCCTCCGACCCTGTTACACCCCATACTGTTGCGCCCAAGCGTGTCAGCGCCCCGGCCGACGCGACGCATGATGCTCGACATCCCAGGGTACAAGCTCCTCGGTACGCTGCGCACGACCAGTGCGAGCGTGCTCTTCCACGCGGTGCGTGAGTCGGATGGCCTGCCGGTCATCATCAAGACCCCCGCCGTCCAAGCCCCGAGCCCGCGTGAGCGCGAGCGCTATCGCCGGGAGTTCGACATCCTGCGGCGGCTGCGGGAGGTGGGCGGCGTGGTCCGCGCCTTTTCGCAGGAGGATCTGCTCGGCCGTCCGGTGATCCTCATGGAGCGGCTGCGGGGCGAGCCCCTGGCCGAGGTCGTGGGCAAACCCATGGAGGTGCCCCGGTTCCTGGAGCTGGCCCTCTCGCTGGCCTCCACCCTCGCGCAGGTGCACCGCCACGGCGTCATCCACAAGGACATCAAGCCCGGCAACATCATCGCCGAGCCCGAGGGCGGCGCCCGCCTCATCGACTTCGGGGTGGCCACGCTCCAACGGGTGGAGCACCAGGAGGCGGCGCCCGCCTCCCTCATCGAGGGGACACTCGCGTACATGTCGCCCGAGCAGACCGGGCGGATGAATCGCCAGGTGGACTACCGCACGGACTTCTACTCGCTCGGGGTCACGTTCTACGAGCTGCTCACCGGGATCCGCCCCTTCCACGGACGAGACGCGCTCGAGTGGTTCCACGCCCACATCGCCCAACGTCCGAAGCCTCCCCACGAGCTCGTCCCCGCCGTGCCTCCCGCCGTCTCGGCCGTCGTACTCAAGCTGTTGGCCAAGACGGCCGAGGAGCGCTACCAGAGCGCCGAGGGACTGCTGCGCGATCTGGAGAAGTGCCGCGACGGGGCGCTCGAGGCGTTCCCCCTGGGCACCGCGGACAGCCCCCAACGCTTCCAGTTGCCGCAGCGGCTCTATGGGCGCGAGACGCACGTCGTCACGCTGCTGCGGGGCTTCGAGCGCGTCGCGCGGGGAGGAGCCGCGGAGCTCATGCTGGTGCACGGCTACTCCGGCATCGGCAAGTCCTCGCTGGTGCGGGAGCTGCACAAGCCGGTGGTGCAACGGCGTGGGTTCTTCCTGAGCGGCAAGTTCGAGCAGTTCCAGCGCGACATCCCCTACGCGATGCTGGCGCAGGCCATCCGCGGGCTCGTGCAGCAGTTGATGGCGGGCAGCGACGAGGAGCTGGCCCGCTGGCGTGAGCGCCTCCAGGCGGCCTGGGCGGAGAATGGCCAGGTGCTGGTGGAGCTCGTTCCCCAGTTGGAGCGCATCGTGGGCCGGCAGCCCTCGGTCCAGGAGCTGACGCTCGCCGAGGCGCAGAACCGCTTCAGGCGGGTGTTCCGCCAGTTCCTCGGCGTCTTCGCCACGCCGGAGCACCCCCTCGTCCTCTTCCTGGATGACTTGCAGTGGGCGGACCTGGCCAGCCTCCAGCTCCTCCAGCACCTGCTCACCCATCCGGAGACACCGCCCCTGCTGCTGCTCGGGGCCTACCGGGACAACGAAGTCACGCCCGCGCATCCGCTGATGCTGACGGTGGACACGGCGCGCAAGTCAGGCGCCCGGGTGACGGACCTCCGGCTCGAGCCACTGAGCGTGGAGCAGGTCCAGCAGCTCGTCACGGACGCGCTGCCCGGAGCGGGTCCGGAGCTCGTGCTGCCCCTGTCGGCGCTGGTGCGCGAGAAGACGGGCGGCAACCCGTTCTTCATCAACCAGCTCCTGCTGGCGCTCGACCAGGATGGCCTGCTCACCCGCACGCCCCAGGACACCTGGGAGTGGGACGCCGAGCGCGTCCAGGCCAAGGGCTATTCGGACAACGTGGTCGACTTCATGGTGGCCAAGCTGCGCCAACTCCCCGCGTGGGACCAACGCCTGCTGAGCCTGGCCGCGTGCGTGGGCAATGTCTTCTCCCTCGCGATGCTGAACACCCTGTCCGGGCAACGAGGGGAAGACGAGGTGGAGCAGGGACTCGCCCCCGCGCTGCAGGAAGGCCTGTTGATGCGCGACGGCCCGGAGCAGTTGCGCTTCCTGCATGACCGCATCCACCAGGCGGCCCATGCCCTCATCTCCGCGGAGGAGCGCAAGGCCATCCACCTGCGCATCGGCCGGACACTGCTCGCGAGCCTCCAGCCGGAGGATCTGCACCAGAAGCTCTTCGACGTGGTGAGCCAGCTCAACGACGCGATGGAGCTCATCCACGAGCCCGCGGAGCGCCACCGCCTCGCGCGGCTGAACGCCGAGGCGGGCATGAAGGCCAAGGCCTCCATCGCGCATCGCCCCGCCATCTCCTATTTCACCAAGGCCTTCTCGCTCATTCCCGGGGACCCGTGGGAGACGGACGCCGCGCTGGCCTTCCAGGTACGGCTCGCGTGGGCCCAGTGCGAGCTCATGAGCGGCAATCCCGCCGAGACGGGCCGGCTGCTGGAGGGACTCCTCGCCCGGGCGCCCACCCGCGAGGACAAGGTGGCCACCTACCTGCTGCTGAATGACCTCTACGTGGGCACCGCCCGGATGAAGGAGGCCAGCGCCTGCATCCTGGAGTGTCTGGCCCTGCTGGGCATGTCGATCCCCGCGGCCCCCTCCGCCCAGGAAGCAATGGCCGCCTACGAGGAGGTACGGGCACTGCTCAGGGAGCACCCCATCCGGAGCCTCGACGCGCTTCCACGCATGACGGATCCGGACATGCGGCTGGCGATGAGCGCCCTCCTGTCCCTCTTCTCCTCGTCCTTCTTCACCGATCCCCACCTGCTCATCATCGACCTGAGCCAGATGGTCACCCTGACGCTCCGGCACGGCTTCACGGAAGCCGCCCTGTCCGGGTTCAGCTGGCTGGGGGTGATGGCCGGCGCCCACTTCAACCACTACCGGGAGGGCTATGCGCTGGGATTGCTCGCCCAGCAGCACCTCGAGCACCACGAGCTGTCCTCACAGCGGGCCAAGGTGCTCTTCAGCCTGCAATTCATCAGTTATTGGGCCCAGCCCCTCACCGTGACCCAGCAACTCGTCCTCGAGGGCTTTCAGCACGCCGTCCAGCAGGGAGAATTCCAGGTGGCCGCCTACTGCGGCAACTCCATCACCCTGAACCGCCTCGCCATGGGGAACCACCTGGATGACGTCTACCAGGAAGCGCTCGTGCGGGGCGACTTCTCGCACAGGGCGGGGGTCAGCGATGCGCGAGGCATGCTCCTGCTCCATCAAAGCTACGTGCAACAGCTGCGCGGGCACTCGCTCTCGTTCGACACGCTGAGCGGAGAGGACTTCGACGAGCAGGCGTTCGAGGCGTCACTGAAGTCCTCGCGACAGAACGGCCCGCGCAGCACCTATTGGCTCGTCAAGATGAAGTCCCGCTTCATGTGTGGCGCCTACGAGGAGGCGCTCGAGGCCGCCAACCAGGTGGCCGGGTACATCTGGGTCATGAGGGGGAGCATCAACATCCTGGACTTCCACCTCTACCGCGCCCTCACGCTGGCCGCGACCTGCCAGGGCGAGGCGACGGCGGCGCGGGAGAAGACCCTCGAGGCCATCCAGCGGCACCACGAGCAGCTCGCGGCCTGGGCAGACAACTGCCCCGAGACCTTCCGCGCCCCCGAGCGCATGGTGTTCGCGGAGTTGTGCCGGCTCACGGGGCGGCTGGATGACGCGATCATCGCCTATGAGGACGCCATCCGCTCGGCGCGCGACAACGGCTTCACCCAGAACACCGGCATCGCGGCCGAACTCGCGGCGAACTTCTGGCGCGCGCGGCGGGCGACGACCACGGCCCTCACCTTCGCGCGCGATGCCCGGGCGGCCTACCAACAATGGGGAGCCCTGGGCAAGGTGCGTCACCTGGAGTCCCGATGGCCCGGCCTCGAGCCCTCCCGGACCGACGTCGAGGACGCCACCACCGCCACCACGGACTCCACCCAGGTCGACGCGCTCACGGTGGTCAAGGCGCAGCAGGCCATCTCCCGGGAGATCGTCCTGGAGCGGCTGGCGGCGACCCTGCTGCACGTGGCCATCGAGAACGCCGGAGCCCAACGCGGCGCCCTGTTGTTGCCCAGCGGGGACACGCTCTCGGTGGCCGCCATCTCCGGCGGCCCGCCGGAGGAGAGCGCCGTGCGGGTCGGGGTGCAAGACGCTTCCCCGAAGCTGCCCTGGACGCTCATCGGCTACGTCAAGCGCACCCACGAGCACGTCCACATCGACGACGCCGCCCAACCCCATCCGTTCTCGTCCGACGAGTACCTGCGCGGCCACGAGACCCGCTCGGTGCTGTGCCTGCCGTTGATGCGCCAGGAGGTGTTCTGCGGAGCGCTGTATCTGGAGAACAACCTGGCCACCAACGCCTTCAACCCGAAGCGGCTCGTCCTGTTGAGCCACCTCGCCTCTCAGGCGGCGATCTCCATCGAGAACGCGCGGCTGTACGAGCATGTGAAGCGGGGCGAGGCGGCCCTGCGCCTGGCCAACGACGCGCTCGAGCAGCGGGTGGAGGAGCGCACGCGCGCGTTGAAGGAAGCCCAGGCCCAGCTGGTGGACACGGCGCGCGAGGTGGGCATGAGCGAGGTGGCCTCCAACGTGCTGCACAACGTGGGCAACGTGCTCACCAGCGCCGTCATCAACGTGGAGATGCTGCGCCGGGCCGTGGGCGACTCGCGCGTGAGCCGGGTGAAGCAGATCTCCGCGATGATCCTCGAGCACCGCGAGGACCTCGCGGACTTCTTCACGGGCGACTCGCGAGGCCGGCAGATTCCCGACTACCTCGCCGAGCTGTCCGAGGAGCTGCTGCGCGAGCAGGAGAAGCTGCTGGGAGACGTGGAGGAGATGGGCCGGAACATCGAGCACATCCGCGCCATCGTCCAGGTGCAACAGACCTACGCGAAGACCGCCGTCCTGGCGGTGGAGTGCGACCTCGCCCAGCTCGTCGTCGATGCCCTGCGCATCCAGATGGCCTCGCTCAAGCGCCACGGCATCACCATCACCCGCGAGCTGCCCGTGCTGCCCAAGGTCCAGGTGGACAAGCACAAGGTGTTGCAGATCCTCATCAACCTCATCAGCAACGCCAAGCACGCGCTGGACGTGCTCCCCGAAAGCCAGCGGCGGCTGCACGTGCGGCTCACCGCCCAGGGGAACAAGGCCCGCATCGAGGTGGTGGACAACGGCATGGGCATCGCTCCCGAGGCGCGCGAGCGGCTCTTCACGCACGGCTTCACCACCCGCAAGAATGGCCATGGCTTCGGCCTGCACTCGAGCGCGCTGGCGGCGAAGATGCTGGGCGGGTACCTCACGCTGGAGAGTGACGGCCTTGGCAAGGGCGCCACGGCCACGCTCGAGCTGCCCCTCGGCGAAGGCGGCCATCCCAGCGAGGAGAATTGACAATCCCACCGGGCATCGATCAGTGTCCCCGAGGTAGCGCGACAAGGTCGCCAGCCACCCGAACGTCGAGGCAGTGAACCGATGCGACTGCGCCTGGTGCTGTGGGGTTCGCTGCTGACGCTGCAAGTCCTCGCGACGGCCTTTCCTCCCGAGGCCATCGCGCCCGCGGTGGCCGGTTCGGTCTACCTGCCCCTCATGGCCTTGAGAGCAGTGGGCCTCCCCGTTTTCGGAAGGGCGGAGTCCGGGGGATGGCCAGGGCCATCCCCGCTGGGGTGGATCCTGGTTGCCACCTTCTGGGCGGCTGTGTGGTGGGGCGTGGTGTCGCTCGCGGGCCGCCTCGCTCGAGGCCCATCTGGCGGAAGTGAAAGCAAATCCGCCTGAGATTCACATTGAGGGTTCGCGCTCCTGAGAGGGGGGAGACAGCGAATCCACCGTACGTGGGCACCAGCGGGCATTGGCCGACGCCCGTCCATGCGTTCGTCACCGTTTCGTCATGGCTCCGTGCGGCCCCCATTGGGATTCACGGACAGGAGGGCTTGTACTGCCCGCTGTCCACGAGCTGCTTGAAGTAGCGCCAGCTCGTGGCGTTGCCCTGGCCCGCGGGCCACTCGGTGGGGGCGTGTTGGTACTCGGGGAAGGAGCGGGTGACGTAATCCCGGAGGTGCTGGGGCAGCTCGGCCCAGCCGCCCATCAGCTTGCGGCCATGTGTCTGGTAGATGAGCTGGCCCGGTTGGGAGCCCATCTGCATCCAGGGAAGATAGGGGCCCACGCGCGTCCAGGAGATGTCCGCGGGTACGGTGTCGAGCCTCGAGTCCTCCAGCGCGGCGCGCGAGACGTAGAAGTTGAAGAGCTCGGCGGCCTGGTAGAGGTTGCCGCCGGAGTAGTCCGGGTACGTCGCCACGGGCAGCGGCGAGGGGTAGGCCAGGAGGATGTCGGTGCTGTAGACGACGCGATCCCCATCCTCGGTGTGCGCCAGCAGGGGAGCGTCCTTCTCACCGAAGCGGTTGTTGACGGGGTCGTTCCACACGTGGACGACGGACACGGACCTGCCGTTGAGCGGGTTGTTCCAGCACTCGAGGATCTCCCCCGTGGTGGGGTCTTCATAGAAGGAGGCCTCACGGCTGAGCTGCTGGTAGCCCTCCGCCGTCTTCTGGAAGCGGGTGATGTTGTAGCCCTCGAACTTGAAGAGCACCTTGTTGCTCCTCGTGACGGGGAGACTGCTCTCCTGGACGGACGAGTAGATGAAGCCGGTCCAGTAGAAGACCACCTCCTGCTCGGGATCGAGCGAGCCGCGCGTCTTCACGAAGCCGAGCAGGGTGTCGCCAGGCTGGGACAGGTCGAGGGGCGTGCGCGTTTCGGGCTCACCACACGCCAGCGCTCCCGCGAACGTCAGCGCGTACACCAGGTGACAAACGTGTCTTGCCATGAGGATCTCCTGTTTTCAGGGAGGAGGGGGAGCGTAGGTCCAGGCGAGCAGGTCGGAGCGCTGCACGGAGCGCCCGTCCTTCAAGACCTCCAATGACGCCTCCCCACCCGCCCGGAGGACATAGGTGTAGCCCTCATTGCGGAAGGTGAAGGTGGAGCCGTCCGAGGTGCGCTCCTCGGTCCCGCCCTGGACCGTCCGCGAGGCCGGAGTCGTCTGGCCATAACCCTCGATCCGCGTCTGCTTCGCCTTGGCGGCGGCGGCGAAGTCGAAGGACTGGTAGGTGAACCCACTGCCCTCCTGGGTGACGAGCACGCTGCGGGTGCCATCGAAGCCCATCACCCGCACGCCCAGCATCCAACGGCAGGACAGGTCCACCCCACCCGCCTGGAGGCTCACGAAGGGAGGAATCAGCGCCCGGTCGGGCTCGGGCAACATGCCAGGATTGACCGCGTGCAGATTGCCCACCTCCTTGCCACCCTGGAGCAGCGGGTAGAAGCGCTGGCCAGCTCCGGGAGACACCTCTCCCAGTGCGTAGGTCTGCTGGGTGGACGGAGCACCCTTGCGCTTCTCCACCCAGGTGAGCGTGGCGGTGGAGCCCCCCTCGTCGCGCTCGACGACGGCGATCCGGGGCCGGTTCGTCCCATCACAGAGAAACCAGGCGGGACGCGGCGAGCCCTTCAGGCGCGAGAAGGTGCGGCTCGCCGCTGCGGGCTCCTCGGGCCGGGGGCTGGCCGTGGCACCGGGAGTACCCGCGTCGGGCGTGACGGCCGGGGCACTGGGAGCACCCGCGTCGGAGGCGGCGGCCTCGACCACGGGTGGAGCCTCGACGGGAGGCCGAGGGGCCGCCGTGGAGTTCTCCTGACAAGCACCCAACACAAACAGCAGCACGGGCGTGAAACGAGCACCGCTCCGACGGCTCTGGAGCATGAGTCGTTTGGAGGGGAAGGAGAGACGTCGCATGTGACTGTCCTTAACATGACGTCCTTCATCCCAAGTGGTGATTCGCGCTGGGCCGCGCTTGAAGGACTCCTGTAGCTTCATCCGCGAGAGGAGTGTTCGACATTGGCCCCATCCGATGATGACTCCGACCCCAAGCCCGTCCTGCCCAGGCTCAGCCGGCGGGATTTCTTCACCGGCGCGGGCGCGTCCGCGCTGACCGCCACGCTGGCTCAGTCCACCGCGCAGGCGGCCGCGTCCGCTCCGCCGGTCCTGGGCCCCGAGCCCGCCGCGCTCTCCCTGTCCGTCAATGGCCGCGCCGTGACCGTCCAGGCCGACCCCGCCACGACGCTGGCCGAGGTGCTGCGCAACCACCTCGGCATGACGGGAACGAAGATTGGCTGTGATCGCGGCGCCTGCTCGGCCTGCACGGTCTGGCTCGATGGCGAGGTCGCCGCGAGCTGCATGACGCTTGCCCTGGATGCCCGGGGCCGGAAGGTCACCACCATCGAGGGGCTTGCCCGGGGTGACGAGCTCCACCCGGTCCAGCGCGCCTTCGTGGAGAACGATGCTCTTCAGTGCGGGTTCTGCACGCCCGGCATGGTGATGAGCTGCGCCGCGCTGGTCGAGCGCAATCCGAAGTGCACGCTCGAGGATGTGAAGCAGGCGGTCAGCGGTCATCTGTGCCGGTGCGGCACCTATCCCAACGTCTTCAAGGCAACCCTCGCGGCGGCCCAGGCGGGTGGAAAGACAAAGGGGAACAGCTGATGCAAGACGTCAAGGATACCACGGGTACCCAGGGCGCTGGCCCCTCCACCGACGGACAGAAAGGCCCGAAGGCGGGTCCCCAGCCGCCGCCACCACCGAACCCAGGGCCCTCGAGGCAGCAGGCACTCCCATATGGGATTGTCGGCCAGGGATTGAAGGAAGTCACCCGGCGCGTCCCCGCGGATGAACCCCCTCCCCTCCCCGAGAACGCCAAGCTCAAGTCCATTGGCAAGCCCGTCTCCCGTCTGGATGGAATCGAGAAGGTCACTGGCAGGGCCCGCTACACCTTCGATGTCCAGCTCCCCGGAATGCTCTGGGGCAAGTGGGTCACCTCGCCGCTGCCCCATGCGCGCATCAAGTCCATCGACACCTCGGCGGCCGAGCGCGCCCCGGGGGTCCGGGCCGTTCACGTGCTGGAGCGAGTGCTCTCGACCGCGCAATTGCGCGACCCCAAGGCGGAAAAGGGCAATCGCTATCCCACGGTCCGCTACGCGGGCCAGCCCATCGCGGCGATCGCGGCCGACAACCCCCGTGCCGCCGAAGCCGCGGCGCGGCTGATCAAGGTGGAGTACGAGCCCCAGGCCCACGTCACCGGGATCGAGGAGGCGATGAAGGAGAACGCGCCTCGCGTCTTCCCCGGGCCCACCGAGCAGCCGGCGACGGCGGGAGGTGGCGGGGCGCCTCCGGGTCTGCCCCAGAAAGGCAACGTACGAGGTCCCGACACGAAGCCTCGAGGAGTGGGCCCGCGCGGGGACGTCGCCCAGGGGTTTCGCGAGTCCGAGGTGGTGGTCGAAGCGGAATACCGCACGCAGGTGCAGACCCACGTGCCCATGGAGCCGCACGGAATCGTCGCCGATTGGCGGGACGAGGGGCTCACCCTCTACGCGTCCACCCAATACCTTGGCAGCGTCCGGGACGAGGCGGCCGAGCACTTCGATCTGCCGAAGAGCAAGGTCCGGGTGATCAGCGACTTCACCGGCGGCGGCTTCGGCGCGAAGTATGGGATTGGCAACTTCGGACTGCTCGCCATCCACCTGTCGCGCAAGGCCCGGGCGCCGGTGCGGATGATCCTGGATCGCCGGGACGAGCATGTCTCGGGTGGCCATCGCCCCAACAGCATCCAACGGCTCAAGCTCGGCGCGAAGCGTGACGGCACCCTCGTGGCGCTCCAGCTCCAGGCGTATGGCAGCGGAGGCGTGGCCGGAGGCGCGGGGGTCGGCTTCGCCCACTCCACCCTCTATGACTGCCCGAACGTGCACGTGGAGCAGTACGACGTCTTCACCAACACGGGGCCCTGCGCCGCCTTCCGGGCGCCCGGTCAGGTCCAGGGCATGTTCGGCCTGGAGCAAGCCGTGGACGAGCTGGCGGAGAAGCTCGGGATGGACCCGCTCACGCTCCGGGAGAAGATCGACATCTCCGGGACGGATGATTGCCTGGCCCGAGCCCATGAGCGCCGCGTGGGCGCCGAACGGTTCGGCTGGAGCAAGCGGCGGCCCGCGGGCTCGGACAAGGGAGCCATCAAGCGGGGCATGGGAGTCGCCCAATCCCAGTGGCTCTACCTCGTCCACCGCAACGCCGCGTGCGAGGTGCGGGTGATGGGCGATGGTTCCGTCGAGGCCTTCAGCGGCACGCAGGACATCGGCACGGGGACGCGCACCATCCTGGCCCAGGTGGTGGCGGAGGAGTTCGGCCTGCGCCCCGAGGAGGTGGGTTCCCATATCGGCGACTCCCGCTATCCAGGTGGGCCCGCCTCCGGAGGGAGCCGGGTCACCAGTTCCCTGACTCCCGCCGCCCGCAACGCCGCCTGGCGCTGTGCCCGTGAGCTCGCCACACGCCTCGCCCCCGTTCTCGACGCGAACGCGGACGACATCGTCTTCGCGGGGGGCAAGGTGATGGTGAAGGGCAAGGCCTCGACGGCGATGCCGTTCCGGGAGGCGGTCAAGAAGGCCCGCTTCCAGGAGATCTCCCACCGGGCCGAGCGACGGGACGACTACGAAGGGTACATGGCCGTGACCCCGGACATGAGCATCAGCCGGCATGGCATTGGGGGCGTCCAGTTCGCCGAGGTCGAGGTCGATACCGAGACGGGCATCGTCAAGGTGGTGCGGATGGTCGCGGTGCACGACTGTGGGCGTCCCATCAATCCCAAGCTGACCGAGAGCCAGATCTTCGGAGGGGTGATTCAAGGCGTGAGCTACGCGCTCTACGAGGAGCGGCACCTGGACGCTGCGAGCGGCCACCAGCTCAACGCCAACGTCGATCAATACAAGATCGTCGGCTCGCGCGAGGTGCCGAACATCGAGGTCATCCTGCTCGAGCAGCTCGGGGCACAGTCCTCGACGGACGCGCGTGGAGTCGCCGAGCCCGCCAACGTGGCCACGGCGGCGGCGGTGGCCAATGCCTTCTACAACGCGACGGGCAAGCGCATCCGCACGCTCCCGATGACACCCGCGAACGTGCTCGCGGCGCTGCGCGGCTGAACCGGACCGGAGGACGCATGCAGAGCTTCGAGTGGGTGGATGCTGAATCCGTGGAGCAGGCCGTGTCGCTGCTGGGTGAAGGCAACGAGCGCACGCCGGTCGTGGCGAAGGCCGGCGGGATGGATCTGCTGGATTTGATGAAGACAGGCGTCGTGTCCCCGCGCCGGGTGGTCAACCTCAAGACCATCAAGGGACTGGACGGGGTGCGCTTCGAAGCGAAACAGGGCCTGGAGCTCGGCGCCCTGGTGACGCTGGCCCGGGTGTCTCGGGAGCCCGAGGTGCGCCGTCGCTTCGTGGCGCTCGCGGACGCGGCGGAGCACGCCGCGACGCCCCAGGTCCGCAATGCCGCCACGCTGGGCGGCAACCTGCTCCAGCGGCCCCGCTGCTGGTACTTCCGCAACGAGTACTTCCACCAGGTGGGAGGCAACGAACTCGAGCGGGTCCGCGCGGGAGAGAACCAGTACCACGCCATCTTCGACAACCAGCGCACGGCGATGGTGCACGCCTCCACCCCGGCCACGGCCCTGGTGGCCTATGGCGCGTCGGTCGAGTTGAGCGGACCCGGCGGCAAGACGCGCGTGGTCCCCGTGTCCGACTTCCTGCTGCCACCGGACATGAAGCGGCCACGCGATACGGTCATCGCGCCGGACGAGGTGTTGACGCGCGTGCGCATCCCGGTGCCGGGCGCGGGAACGAAGGCGGCGTACCACAAGCAGGGCGAGCGGGAGAGCTACGACTGGCCGATCTGCGACGTCGCGGTGGTGCTCCAGATGGATGGTCAGGTCGTCCGGCAGGCGGCCATCGCCCTGGGCTGGGTCGCGCCCACGCCCCGACGGGCGGCGGAAGCGGAGAAGCTCCTCGTGGGGAAGAAGCTCGATGAGGAACTCGCGCGGCAGGCGGCGAAGGCGGCCGTGAGCGGCGCGACGCCCCTGTCGAAGAACGCCTACAAGGTGCCGATCCTCGAAGCGGTGATCCGAAGGACGGTGGTCGCCGCGTCGAAGGCCTGAGGGAGCCCATGGACTCGAACACCGAGCAGAAACCCCCGCGCGTCTGCAGGCGGGTGCGCTCGAAGGGAACGCCGGGCGTGCGCTACGACGCGGCGGTGGAGTGGGAGACGGGCTTCGTGTCGACCGCGACGTTCTGGTGCGTCTCGACGGGAGAGTGCGTGGGGCCCGATGACGACCTGGTCCATCCGCATGCCTGCGGAGAGGGGCGCGTCTGCTTCCGTCCCCCCACGGACGAGTCGGCGGAGGAGGCTCGAATCCTGGAGTGAACTTGGGAACCGTTCACCGCCCAGGCTTGGTTGAGGAGGGGGCGGGAAGGGCGTGACCAACATTCCGGGCGGTTGCGAGGTAAGGGCGCGATTCTGCTGGGAATTTCGCACCGCCCGGCGCGGGTTCGATTCCCGCCGCCTCCACTAGAAGTTGCCCGCCGCCTTAGCTCACCTTCCCACGGACCGGGTGCTCGCCTCGTCGTTCGGTGATAGCCACCGGCCCGAGGAATGGACGCGGAAGGTCGGCGAACGCCAGGAGCGTGGGGTTCACGCTCTTCTGCCTGGGGATGCTGACCCTGCTCATCGCGGGGCAAGGGTTATGCCTGCCGTTGGCCGGAATCACGGCGTTCCTGGCCTTGCTTATCGTGCTGGGCCTCACCAGGCCGTGAGCGGTCAAGTCGCGCTGGCACCGCCGCGGGCACCGGCGCGCCGGGTGAGGTCGCGGAAGGCGCTCATCGCCGGGTCGGTGTGGGTGCGCTCGTGCCACCACAGGTTGATGGTGAGGGTGAGCGGCGGCACCGGGCTCTGCACGGTGCGCAGGCCAAGGCGCGGGCCGAGGCGGGTTGCGTGCCGGGCCAGAGGAGACGCGGTGCAGCCCCATGGGGCACACGCCGGCCCCGAGGGCCCCTCCAAGGGGCGGCCAGCCTACTCCCAAAGAGGATGCGCGGCTCGCCTTGGGGGACCAAATCGATTCTTGTCGGACCAGATTCGGACCAAATCTGGAGGCGAGCGCATAAGAGGAATGGGGGCAATGTCGAGGGCAGCGGGGGGAGCAGAGAGGCAGAGGAAGGCCGCTGAGGGGAGCCCACGAGCTGTGAGCCATGCCGGTGCACTCTGGGTGGAGCCGTGCCGGCTTGCTCGACAGGTCTACCGATAGTACGTTGCAACTGGTTGCGGTTTTGCAATCACGACTGGAGGAATCCCATGGGGGTCTTGACCTTCGCGCTCAACGTGAGCCATTGGCTCAAGTCGTCTACTTGCAATAGACTGAGAACCAATGACTCCACCGCGTATTGCCTATCCCAGTGATGTCGCAGCCGAATTCATTCGCCGCGAGGAAGCCACCTGGCATCGCCTGAAGATGCATCCCATTTTCGGCAAATCTTTCAAGAATGAACCCAAGAGCCCCACCAAAGTCAAAATCAAACAACTAATCGAAACGATGTTTTTCGCATCTCAGGCAACGGAAGAAGGTCACTTCAGCCGTGTAGGCATCGTCTTTATCGATGACCTCGATTCATTTCGAAACAGCAGGTGGACGCTCGTCCGTTTTTGCTCCCCTCTAGATTTCGACGTGAACCACATCACCAAGTATGCCTCGGCGTGTGGCGCAACCGACGCTCTCTTTGCAGTAGTTGCAGACAACCAACAACTCAAAATAGTTGGCATCGCGACCCCACCGGCTCCCAGCTTCTTGGCGTTCATTGAATTTATTCAAGTCATTGCGTTGAATCCTGGAGACGTTTCCGTCAGGCGTGGTGTCGAGGAAATTGTACGTTATCGGCGTGGGCGTGTTCTTCAGAACTGGCCGAGCGTGGACGACCCGACGGAACTCACAAAGCACCACATCAAACAACTCAATACCATTCAGCGAGCAGTCATCGGGAATGATGCTGAGCCTGCCTATGCATCAAGCGTATTCTCTGAACTTGCGTTCATACTTAAAGGCATGGTCAGGCGGAAGCACGGCGGACTCATCGTTGTGCTCGGACCTGACGATAATCTGAGAGGCATCTTTGACAGCCCCATGCGATTGGCTGAGCCGTTGAAGTTTGGAGAGGCGCTCCGGAACATGAATGAGGCTCTCTCGTTTCAACGGGCTGTTAGCGAGAGAAACTTCAACGTTCTCACAAAAACTTTCGACTACCACGCAGCAGAGGGATACAATCAGCCGAACTGGCAAGAGCGCGCGGATGAAGACGTGCAATTCGCGGCTAGCGTTGTGTCGCGAATGGTCGAACAAATCACCAACTTCACTACTGTCGATGGGGCCGTGGTCCTGAATCAGCAATTGGATGTCCTTGCCTTTGGCGTCAAACTTCCGTCTCAAGACATGGACGGCGTCGAAGTCAAAACCATTGGCCTCGATAGGCGCCCAGACAAGCCATTTCTATTGAGCATGCGAGGCACTCGTCATCGAGCAGCGGCAGGCTTTGCCAAGGCACATGACCAAGGACTCTCTGTCATTGTCTCCCAGGACGGAGACGCGGCCATTTTTGTGGCTTACGGCCCGGAATTGGTTGTTCACTGGCCCTTGGCTTTGTAGGCGACCAGGGACCCGGCTGAGTGGCGGCGCATCGGGCACGGAACTCTTCCACCTCCACACGAGTCATCACTGCCTCCGTCGGACTGGCGAAGATACTCTTCGTGGTAGAGGCGAGCGAAGCCTCGTTTCAGGCCCCGACATCCTCGCAGCCATGGACTGGATGTTCCCCAGTCCCGAATTACTGGCCACAATGATTGCACGCAGCTACCATCGGCACATGAGTTCCCAAGACTGGCGCCCGCAGTTGACGACGATCGAGGAACCCGTGGCCGAGGATTTATGGTCCTACACTGCCAATGGCGCATAAGAGGAATGGGGGCAATGTCGAGGGCAGCGGGGGGAGCAGAGAGGCAGAGGAAGGCCGCTGAGGGGAGCCCACGAGCTGTGAGCCATGCCGGTGCACTCTGGGTGGAGCCGTGCCGGCTTGCTCGACAGGTCTACCGATAGTACGTTGCAACTGGTTGCGGTTTGCAATCACGACTGGAGGAATCCCATGGGGGTCTTGACCTTCGCGCTCAACGTGACCTTGGACGGGTGCTACGACCATCGGGAGGGGATCGCGGACGACGAACTGCACGACTACTTCACGCAGCTCATGGACGCGGTCGGGGCGATGCTGTGGGGGCGCACCACCTACGAGATGATGGAGAGCTACTGGCCGGCGGTGGCGCGCGATGAGAAGGCCCTCCGAGCGATGCGGGAGTGGGCGCAGAAGCTGGATGCCAAGCCGAAGTATGTCGTCTCGGCCTCGCGACACGACTTTCCGTGGAACAACACCTTCCGCATCGCGGGGGATTTGCACGAGGCCGTGACGCAGCTCAAGGAGAAGACCCCGCGCGGCGTCCTCGTGGGCAGCCCCATGCTCGCGGCCGAGCTCGAGCGGCTGGGGCTCATCGATGAGTATCGCTTCGTCGTCCACCCGGTTCTCGCCGGCCATGGCCCGACCTTGTTTCAGGGCCTCGAGCACTCGCGGCGCCTCAAGCTCCTCTCGACGAAGCGCCTCGCATCCGGCGCGATGGCGCTGCATCACCGCCGGGTCGATGCAAAGTAGAGCAGTACGTTCAGACCCACGGAAAGAGGACGCCCCCGATGGCGACGCTCCACTTCATCTGCGGCAAGGCGGGCGCGGGCAAGACCACGCTCGCGCGCGAGCTCGGCCGGACCCTCCCGGGCGTGTCGGTCGTGTTCGACGGTACGAAGCGGCCGGCCGTCCTGCGCGCGGGACGGCACGCCGCCAGGTGACCGCCGGCCCCGGCCTGGTAGACTCCTCCAGGCGCGCCATGAGTTCGTCATCCTCGCAACGCCCTTGGGCCGGCTTCCTGGGCACCTGGGTTCTGATTCCCGAATCCTGCAACTACGAGCAGGGGCTGCCCCCGCGCGCGGGCCGGTACGTCATCTCCGAGGCCGAGGGGCGCCTGACTTTCACGATCGACTGGGTAGACGCCGCTGGTGCGAGCCACCAGGTCACCTTCTCCGGCATTCCCGACGGCGAGCCCGCTCGTTTCGCGGGCGGCGAACTGGCCGACGCGCTCGCCGTCTCGGTGCCTTCCGCACGTCGCCTCGATTCGGTGGCGTTCAGGGGCGGCCAGGCGCTGATGTTCGCCGAGCGACAGCTCGACGACGGCGGCACGATGATGCGCGTCGTCCAGCAGGTGAAGCTTCCCGACGGGTCGCGCCCCACGAACGTCAGCCTGTACCGGAAACATCTTCCGAGCTGAAAGGATGTCGACGGGCCAGCCGGACTTCGAGCGGTACGGGCCCGGACCAACTCGACCATGAGCCTCGACCCTCGCCCCCCGGACGCCGCGGCGCCCGGGGGAAAACAAGGACCCGAGTCCGTTCTCCACGAACCGGGCACACCGGTGCCCTGCGAGCTTCGCTCACCCTTGCTCCGGCAGCTCACGTTCACTGGACCCACTCCCCAACGCCCTCTTCCCTCTCGGGCGGTCCCCGCAGTGGCGCCACCACGGGCGCCTCGCCCCCGAGTCCCACGTGCTCCAGGATCGCCGCCGCCGCTCGGGGGTCCAGTATCGCCGCGAGGACTTTCATCCGTCCTCCGCACTGGTCGCACCGAAGAACGTCCAGGCGGAAGACGCGCATGAGCAGGTCGGCGCGCATGAGAGGAATGGGGGCAATGTTCCCCCAAGCAGGAGAGGAGGGAGCGAGCCTTTTGAACGCCTCACGATTCGCCGCATCCCGAAAGCAAGCAGCGGAGTTCGTACTTTCGCCGCGTCTCGTATTGCGGCTGCATTCCTTGAACACCAAGGCCCGGGGGGAACTCCTCATTGACGCACGGATTGAAAGTGTGTTTTGTGTCAAAGCAGTACCGTGGCTGCGTCTCGCGCTGTTGTTCGTTGGAGGGAATATGAAGAAGATGATCTTTGCGCTGTTTGCGTCGGCTTCACTGGTGGGTTGTGGTGTGACCGACCCCCAGATGGAGACTGAGTCTCAAGTCGAGAGCGCTCTCGGTGAGGCGTGTGGCAGCTTGTGCGCTTGTACAGCTCGTTATGGTGGTTGCGGCGGCTACTATTGCCTGTCGGCTGGAACAAGCGTGATGAAGGTCGATTGTAGTGCTTCCGGCAATGGCTCCGAGTGTGGTTGGGTCCTCGGTTCCCAGGTGTTCTGCTCCTGTACGCCCAATACGTATTACCCCACCAATCCGTGTAGTTGATGCTGGCACGTAGCGTGCGTAGCGTATAGGCGGAATGGGGGCCGTGTGGAGGGAGAGGGCTGGAGCCGAGGGGGCGAGGAGAGCTGCGGACGGGTGTCATGCGGGCTGTGTGCCGGGCCAGAGGAGACGCGGTGCAGCCCCATGGGGCACACGCCGGCCCCGAGGGCTCCTCCAGGGGGCGGCCACAGGGGTGTGGGCGTCTTGGGCAGCGTGACGGCTCGAGGCTCAACACCACGTGTGCTGGGGTGGCCCCCGCGCTGCGGCCAGCGCAAGCAGGCCGCGTGGGCAGTGACAGGTGCTCCACAATGGCGCGCACGGCGTTGGGTGCCGTCAGGTATGCCAATACCCGGCGCTTGCCTCCATACCCGGCACAGGTGAAGACGTCCACGCCGAACGTCCTCCTCAGCAGTTGCGCCTGGTCCACTCGCGGCGTCCTCTTCTTCTTCGGCTCCTTGCTGCGCGCTGCCTCAGGTGCCTCGCTCGCCCCCTCCTCACCTGCTTGGGGGACCAGAAATGGCCGCAGTTTCGCGCCTGGAGCGAAGACGCCGTGGAACCTCGTGAGGTTTGCCCGAGGCGGAGGCACCAGGGATGCCAGGCGACGCAGCAACTCCAACCCGGTGAAGAGCAGGTGCGTGGTGCCGTCCGGCAGCGGGCGCTTCATCCGATAAGCGATGCGGCCGTCCTCCGCTCGTGACAAACGCTCCAGCGCCAACGCTCCGCGTGCTCCATAGCGGCACAGCCGCTCCAGCCCCTGCCTGTCCTTGGCGTGAACACGGCCGCCCGGCCGCGTGCGACCCCCTGGTGCCCTTCTCTTCACGGCCGCCCCCTCCGCCTGACTGCTAGGTTCGCGCCCCGCCCACATGGATGCCCCCTCGAACGCGCCACCCCCAAGCAGCCTGCCGAGCATGCCGTCACGGCGCGCGGCCGTCCTATTCACCCTCTGCTCGGGCGGCGCGGTCCTCATTGGCTGCGGAGTGGCCGCCGCGCACGCCGTCCCCCCTGCCCTCTGGGCGCGCAACGCCGGCGCCTGGATCCTCGGGGCGCTCCTGGCCACCGTGCTCGCTCGGACCGCCACGCCGCGCATGGCACGCGTCTGCCTGCTCCTGGTCCCGGCCGCCATCGCGGCCACCTTTCTCGATGGGGGGCTCTCGGGCGTCCACCGCTGGATCCGCCTGGGCCCCGTGCGGCTCAACGCCGCCGAGCTGCTCCTGCCCGTGGGCCTCGTCGCCTGGTCGAGCCTCGCCCCCCGACGGTTCCCGTTCGCGCTCACCGTGCCCGGGATCGGGCTCGTCCTGGCGCTCCAGCCGGATGCCTCGCAAGCCGTGGCACTGGCGGGCGCCGTCCTCGCGATCCAGCTTGCTCAACGTCCACCAGGGGCGCTCGGGTGGGTGGGCGTGGCGGTCTCCACGGCGGCGGCCCTGATCGCACTCTTCCGGCCGGATCCCCTGCTGCCCGTGCCCGAGGTCGAGGGCATCCTCGGCCTCGCCCGGGACACCTCTCCGCTCCTGGCGCTGCTGGCCGTGCTCACCCTCGCGGGAGCCGTCCTGTCGCCCCTGGCCGCCGTCAAAGGCCCCTTGCCCGCCGCGGCGATGGGCCTCGCCGTCTACCTCGCGCTCTCGGCGCTGGCGCCCGGACTCGGGGCCTTCCCCGTTCCCCTCGTGGGCATGGGGGCCAGTCCCATCCTCGGTGCGTGGTGCGGCCTGGGGCTCCTCGTGGGCCTGGGCCGCCCACGGCGGAGCTGATCAAGCACTCCGCGAACTCCGCCAACCCGTCAGCAACTCCCGGAGGGTCTCCGGCGTGTTGCGCGCGGGCTCGTCCAGCACCTGTTCCACGAGGAAGCGCGTCGCCTCCCCCACCATCGGCGAGGGCCCCACGCCGAGCGCCGACATGATTGCTCCGCCGTTGAGCGCCAGGTCCTTCGCCGTCAGCGGCGGCTTCGTGGCGGCAAGCGCACGCAGCCGGTCGAAGAGCGCCTCGAACCCGGGCATCCGCGCGGGCTCGCGCACCCCGAGCCGGGCCCGGGCCACCGAGAGCAATGCCTCCAGTTGGGCGAGCCCCACCTTGGACAGCAGGCGGCGCAGCGCTTGATCCGGCGCGCCCACCAGGGACTCCACGGCCGCGTGGGTCACCAGCAGGCGGATGCGCTCGATGACCTTGGCGGGGAACTTGAGCCGGGTGCCGATCTCCTCGGCGCGCGCGGGCTCGACGAGGTCCGCGAGCAGCGCGGCCAACCGAAGCTCCACCTCGGCGGGCGCGGCGGCGGCGGCCTCCCGAGCCCGGCGGGCGGCCTCGGGCTCGGCCTCGGCGACCTCGGGCAGGAACACCCCGAGCAGCCCCGTGTCCGCGAGCAGCTCGAGCCCGAACACGGCCTTGCGCGACAGGAGCAGCTTCACGAACTCGTCCCGCACGCGCTCCAGGGCCACCTTCTGGAAGATGGGCAGCGTGGGACGAATCGCCGCCTGGGTGTCCGGATCGAGCGAGAAGTCGAGCACCGCGGCGAAGCGCACCGCGCGCAGGGGGCGCAAGCCGTCCTCGGAGAAGCGCGCCGTGGCCGAGCCCACGCAGCGGATGAGCCGCCGCTCCAGGTCCTCCTGTCCGCCGAACGGATCCACGAAGTCCTGGCCCACCGGATCCCACGCCATCGCGTTGACGGTGAAGTCGTTCTACATCGGGGACGTCGGATGAACCGCAGCGTCGCGTTTGCACGGTTTCCTCGTCGCTGAGCGTGTACCAGTGCCGCTCGAAGTCCCTCAGGTGCCGCGCGCTCCCCGCCCATGTGTCGCCATGACGCCTTTTACTTATCCCCCTGAGGTAAAGGCCTGCATCAAGCGTATAGGCGGGATAGAGGCCATGTAGAGGATGAGGGCTGGAGCGCAGGAGCCGAGGAGGGCCGCTGACGGGGCCGCCCGAGCAGTACGCCAGGCGGGTGGAGAAGCCGCGCAGCCCCTTGGGATACACACGTCGGCCCAGGCCGCCTTCCCAGGAGGTGCGCGGCAGGCGATTGGCTCTCCTGGCTGGGGCCGCTCGAGCCTCAACACCACGCGCTCTGGGGGGGGCCTCGCGCCGGGGCCAGCCTCGCACCTGCCGGGGCCAGGCCCAGGTGCTCCAGCATCGCTCGCACTCCACCCCCTCCCTTCACGTCCGCCAGCACCTTTCGCCTGCCTCCACAGCGGGCGCAGGCGAACACGTCCAGCGCCAACGTCCTCCTGAGCAACTCGGCCCAGTCTCCTCGCGGCGTCTTCTCCTTCATCGGCTCCGTGCTGGCCGCTGCCTGGGGCGTCACGCTCCTCTCCTCCGCTCCGGCTTGGGGGAGCGGGCGGCCGCGCCCCATGGAGAGCAGGACTTTCGGCAGCTGCGTCGTCTTCCCCGAGCCGGTGGCCCCCGCGACGATGACGACCTGATGGGCGGTGATGGCCGCGGTGATGTCCTCCACCCGGCTCGAGATGGGGAGCTCGGGGGGGAAGTGCAGGGTGGGCAAGCCGCCGGGGGTGGGGAGGGGTGAGTCGCCGGACATGGCGGCATGGCCTAGCACTGAAGCGCACGCTCCGCCCCTGACGAATCGTGTGGGCACCTTCGCGCCCGGCGTTCCTGGAGGGATTCTCCCTGCACGCTCATACGCACCTGCATGCGGGAGGGCGGCCAGGGTCGGCGTGTACCCCAAGGGGCTGCGCGGCCTCTCTACCGGCCGGGAGCACTGCTCGGGCTCGTTCCCGCCGGCTGACGGAACGCGTGCCAGGCGGGATGTGCGTGGATTCATGGGCCCTGCTCGAGCGGGTACCACCGCGGCGCGCATGCCGATGCCGCCGCGGTGAGCCCGCCGCCCGGGAATCAGCTGCAGGTGTTCGTACAGGTGGTGGACTGCGCCGTCCACTGGCAGCTCTTCCAGCTCTGCTTGTGGAAGACCTTGCGGCCGTACTGGTAGGTCTCGCGCGTATAGTCGGTGTAGGCGTACAGCGGCGCGTTGTTGGCGCAGTACTCGCCCGTGCTGTAGGGCCCGGTCGTGCACGAGTCCGAGCTCACGTACCGGCCGCAGGCCGCCTGCGCCGAGCGGTCCTCGGGCTCCTCGTTCAGGCGCTCATTGGTGTACACACGCGTCGAGCCATCCGGGCGGACCTCGAAGGAGAGCCCGGAGACCTCCTCGCTCGGCAGCGCGAAGGTGAGGCGGGTCGCGCCTTCCTTGTGCTCCACGACGCCCTGGCCGAGGTCCACCTGGATGTCCTTGGCCTTCGCCAGCCAGGAGACCGTGGCGCGGAAGCTCTCGTCCGCGGAGGCCTGATCCAACAACTGGTTGGCTTCGTTGTCCGCGGGCTGCTCGACGCCGCAAGCAGAGGTGAGCAACGACAGGGAGGTCAACAGGAACGCCACTTGCTTCTTCATGAGGATTGTCCTTTTCGAGTGAAAGCACTGCACCCGCGGCGGCCACCCGTACCGGTGGTTCGTTCCACCGGCTGGCCTGGCCGCCGCGTTGTTGAAAGGACGGGATCCGGGAAGATCCTTACCTGGGGATTTTTCGGTTTGTTTTCCGCGCGGGGAGGGGTCCATTCGCCGTGCCCGAGCGCTTGATGCCCACCAGGTCGAAGCCGTTGCCGCCGTCGAGGAGGCGCTCCAGGAAGGTCTCGTCGCGCCGGGCCAGCTTGAAGACCCACGTGCCATCCGCCTGGTGCAGCGCGGTGCCTGCATGGAGGAGGAACTCGCTGAAGCCCGTGGCGCCGCTGAGCACGTGCACCTCGGTCGAGTTGGAAGTGCCGTTGCGCTTGGTGACCACGAGGTCCAGGGTGCTGTCCCGGTTCCAGTCCACCAGGTTGAAGTCGAGCTGGGTCTCCGTCTGGGAGATCGCGGTGACCGAATGCTGCAGGACGGTGCTGAAGTCGTCGGCCCCGTTCAGGATGTCCACCTCGACGTTGCCGCTGGTGCCACCCGCGCGGCGGACGCCGAGCAGGTCCGGCGTGCCATCGTGGTTGCAATCCCCCACGTCGAACTCCCAGTTCGCGTCGGTCTGGCCGAACACCGTTGTGTAGTGCCCGAGGTAGGTGGAGAGCGAGGTGGCTCCGTCCAGCACGTGCACCTCGGTGTGGTTGCTCAGGCCATGGTGCTTGATGGCGAAGAGGTCCTGCGCGCCGTCGCCATTCCAGTCCGCGACCTCGAAGTCCCAGTCCGTGTCGGTCACGTGCGGGCCTTTCGGGCAGGTGCGTGACATCCTCCCCGGCATCCCTCGAGGCGTCAGCGGGCCGCCTGGGAAGAAGCGGTCATGGAGAACGCGATGCCATGAGCGCGCGGGTGATGTAGTTCATCATCTCGCGCATGGGTCCCGTGTCCTTGCCCAGGACGGTGGACTCCTGCTCGATCATGGTCTTCATGCCGCGCTCGAGCGCCGGATCGCCCCCGCTCTTCTCGGTTGCTCGGGGGTGGGATACTGGAGCTGCTCGCGCAGAGCCGATGCCCCGAGTCGGTGCGGAGCGAGGGCGCCAACAGGCCAATCTCCTCGTAGTAGTGGAGGGCACGGATGGAGACGCCGGTGCGTGCGGCGAGCTCGCCCACCTTCCAGAGAAGGTGTCAAAGAACTCGTTCCGACACCTCTCGCTCTCCGAGTCGTTCCTGTCGGGTAGACCGGGGCAGTTGCCCACCCCGGCCCCCCACAGATCCGGACGTGCAGAATTCCCGCATCCGGCTCCTCGGCTCATGGTTTCGCTGCGAGTCGGTGACACCCCTTCTCGCACCCTGCGCTGGATGAGCTGCTCGCCAGCGTCGCTATCCGTTGGAGTTTCGTTGAGACGGTTGTAGGGCTCGGTGTCCCCGCCATCTTTCCCTCCCTCGGTTCCATGTTCCGGTGCCCCCTTCCCTCCACAGGGTCCGCCCGGGTGCGTTCCCCTGCTTCAGCGGTACTACGAGGCACTCCGACTTCCTGACGACCTTCACGCCCGGCTTCGTTTCCTTCGCCAGCGCGCTACCACCGCCACCCGTCCTTCGCTCCCGCGGGAGTCGGGCGCCCATCTCCCTCGGGCCTGGGCTTTCTTCCGGTTGCCCTCCGGCCACTTCGACGTGGAGTCGTCAGCACCTCCCAGGTTCCTGGAGGACCCTCTTGTCTGCGTGCCCCGCTCTCAG